>JBJXFF010000209.1:0-58466 GCA_046153945.1 Pirellulaceae bacterium | reverse complement strand
CGAGAATAAACTTTCCATCGGGCAAGACTCTCCTTCGCCAAAGATTCCCGTCCCCCTGACGTGGCCTACCCCTTGACTTCTCATGTCCAGAAGACCGCCCCGCCGCGAGAGTCCGGGTCGAACTGGGTAGCCGGCCGAACTTCGGCGCGGCGCGAGGGGGACGGGAGTCATTGGCGAATGAGGCGTGTTGCAAATAGCCTAGTCGCGCTCGCCAATGACTCCCGACCCCTGTCGCAATCGCCGAGGCAACCGGCCTCTGCCGCAGAGCGTCATTCAGGATAGATCGTCCACCCTCGGGGCTCGCCAGAGGACTGGCGGCCTACTTTTCTTCGGATGGGAAACAGACCGAGCGGCTTATTTGGACCTGTCCCTCTTTGTCCCGCTCGACCAGAGTTGTACTTGTTCCCAACGTCGTTCGTACCCCCGCTTTCGAGCCTTGATACCAAAACAGGTCCGTTGTAACTTCTGATACTTTCATCGCGGAAGCGGTAAAGCTGAAAACTCCGCGCGGCGTCGCATGATTTCTTCTAAGTTGGCGTTCCATTCCGGTGCCTCAAGCGACTGTAGTTCTTTCGTCGGTCCGATTTTCATCCCGGTTACCACCCTCGACCACAGTTGCAGATTCTCAGGAGATTCCTTTGTCGGAGGACCTAAGGCACAAGCGGAAACACCGCTATCGAAAAAAGCGGCTTGGAGACAATCGTCGCGGACTACAATCTCATAGACGAGAAAATTAGACGGCAAAAAGAACCTGGGGCTGGCAGCTCTTGCCGATTGCAGGTCCCAAAGCTGCAGATAATTATGGAACGACGGAGTTTGTCCGAGATACGGATAAAGCATTCCCGATCCAGAGACGGTGCATACGTACGGCGAAGGGCCCGTGGAAAGGCCGGGAAGTGGTTGTCCTGTTTCTGCCGCCCAAATCCTGGCGCTTTCAAGACGCGATGTGGCGAGAAGATGCTTGCCGCCTCCGATGAATTTTATATCCGGCGGGTCGTGAAATTCGGTTTTCCAAAGTTCTAGTCCGGTTTCAAAGTCCAGCATGCGAAGGTTCACTTTTTTCGAACCTGTCGGAGCTAGTATCGCCACCAGCCGCTGCTCTTGGGAAAGTAGGAGAGAGTTGGGAAACCGCTCAAGCTGGAAGTGATTTTGAACGCCGGAAACACCGTCAGCGAGGATCAGGCTTGCCGTGGCAAATCCTGTTTTGCTGCCCGGCTGGCGTTTAGCGTAAGCACAGGCAATTCGCAACGAATGGCCGTCGAACGAGATCCTCTGGGCAACACCCTTTTGACCGAATTCTCGCCGAGAATCTGGAGGCGCCCAAAATTGCCTCCGCCCCTGCTTTTCGTTGCGAAAATCCCAGAGGAGCATCTCACCGCTCTCGAAAACCACGACGACTTCGTCAGCCGACCGAAACGCGAATCCGTGGATTTGCGCTCCAATCTCCAGAGGCAATTCCCATTCTCCCTTTGGGCCACGCGGATCAATCACACGCAGAACTCGGCTTTCTCCCTTCGGGGCGAATCTCTCATAACAGAAAATGTCATCAAATTCGCAAAGCGCCACGAACTGAACACGCTCGTTCGTCATTTTCAGCAGCTGCTGATTCGTTTGCAAATCTACGCATAAGAGTTGCTTCGCTTGGCGGTCAACCTGGACGGCGAGTCGCCCGCGTTTTGAAACCTGCGGAGTCCCTCCCTTTTCCAGAAGAGTGAAATCGGTGCGGCCAAGGTGAGGACCGCGAATTCTCACTAATCGCCCATTACAAAGCACCAGGGCGGCATTCGGCGTGGTCCCAGCAAGCCTGATGGGCGTCGTGTCGAAAAAATCGTATTTAGCAACTGATTCCGCGCAGTTTGCGTCTGTCCACTGCAAAACACTTTTTCCAACCTGCAAGAAAATTCCATCCTCCTCAAGAAAGGAAACCGAAAAGTTAAAATACGGGCCCTTGGCAAGCTTGAATGAATTGGGACGTATTTGACTAGTTGGCCAAATGTACGTAGTCTCGGCAACACCTGCGACAAACGCCTTTCCGTCCGGGCTGAATTTTCCAAAATAAGCGAATCCGTCATACTCAAAAATGTTATGTGGAGAGAGTGAGATTGAATCAACCTTCGTTAGGTCCCAAATGCAGATTCTCCCCTCGTTGGACTGAACCGACAACAGGCGTTCGTCCGGTGAGAATGAGGTAGGTGCAGCGGTAACTCCCTTTTTTCCGGGACAACGGGCGAGAAGCTTGATTTCTGGTAGTGAATAAACAAGAACAGAACCGTCCACTTCTCCAACTGCAAAAATATCGGACTTAGGGCCAAAGACAACCCCTCGAATGCCAGCAGCGGTCGGTAGTTTTTTCGGTTCGAGGTCCAAGGATTCGAGATCGAACAGCAAGTTGAAATTCGGTGAATTTAAGCCCTGATTACCACACAATACAAAAAACTGGCCGTTTGGCGAAATCGCGAAAGGACCGAGATAACCTTTGGAACTCGGAAATAGCTCGGGTGTTTCATGGATGATCTGAAGTGTGCGAGCACCGTACAGCCGCAGAGCGCCCCCGTTCGTGATCGCCAGTAGATTCCGTTTCCCGGCCGTAAAGTAGCGAAGGGACCCCAGTTCCTTTCCGCCTTGAACGGTAGGACTACGTGGGGCGAACGTCGATCCATCGAGCACGGTCGCACGGAACGAGCCATCATCTTCGAAGTGGTGTTCCAGGACCAAGGAGCCATCGTCACTGCTAACAATGTCACCGCGAAAAGGCAATTCGGCCATTGCCTCAACAATTGGCATTCGTGGTGCAATGATTCCCACCTGACGCCGGATGGTTTGAGCTAGGGCAGTTCTTTGTTCCTCGATTCGTAATCGCCGAGAGTCTTGGTGGTGAACCTTGGCGTTACCACTCTCGCAGACTCGCAGGGCCTCTACGAAGTAGACGATGGCGGCGGAGAGTTGTTGATCATTCAACAAGGTCATCGCGTCTTTGAATAGGATCTCCGCGGTTCCCAACTCTGCTTCGCGCAACGCCACTTCATTGTCGTTAGCAAGCTGCTCATTGGAGTTGGCCAGTGTGACGGCCGCGCTGCGCGCCTGATTAATGTAAACCGACCCGATTGCAAGCGAAATAGAAAGGACAATGAGCGCTACCGCCGCTACTTGCACCGAAGTGCGGTGACGCCTTAAGTAACGGGCCAGGCGTTCTCGCCAGGATTCGCGATGTGCTGTCGTGGGCTCGTCAGCCAAATATCGTTCTACGTCCTCAGCAATTGCTAATGCCGTCGGGTAACGGTCCTCCGTTCGCTTCTGCATTGCTTTGCGGGCGATGGCGGCTAATGCGATGGGAATGCTGACCGACTTGGATTCTGCGCGCTTCGCCGGAGGAACGCCATGCATAATATGAAACAGCGTTGCACCAAGAGAGAACACATCGGTTGCCGGTCCTAGTTGGTCTACCAATCCCGCAGCCTGTTCAGGACTCATGTAGGCCGGGGTTCCTAAAACTTGTCCTTGCAGTGTCACATCGGGGAGTCGGGCCCGCGGAAGTGCCGGCACGGGCATTTCTTGGTCGAGTGGGGGTGTTCGGTCACTTGGCGCATCCAGGATGACTGTCGACGTTAGGGACTGATCCGCTGTTGACTCGCCTTGTTGGGGCGCAATCGGAGAGCCGCTCGCTTCCCCCAAAGAATCTGGAATTGTTTTTGCGAGTCCCCAATCTACGACAAGCGTCTCGCCGTACTTTCCAAGCATGATGTTGTCTGGCTTCAAATCGCGGTGCAGAACCCGGCGTGAATGCGCAAAATGGACAGCTTGGCAGACGTCAACGAAACAGCCCAGCAACTTCCGAAATGCCACCGAACTATCGCTCGATTTTGAGGTCGGCTGTTTCTCCTGATGAAAACGCGCTATTGCAGTTTTGAGGCTCTCGCCTTCGATGAAACGCATGGCATAGTACGGCCGTCCATCAGGATACACGCCGAGTCCATAAATAGGCACAATCCCAGGATGCTCAAGTTGGCCGGTAATTTCTGCTTCGAGAACGAATCGCGACTGGAGGGACTCATTGTCGGCCTTCGATGGCTGTATTTCCTTAAGAGCAACTTTACGATTTAATTCGGTGTCCATCGCGATGAACACACTGCCTAATCCGCCCTTTGCATGAAACTGCACTTTAATGAAGCGATTCGCCAAACTCGGTGGCACATTTTCCGCACTTGTACCGCAAAGTGCAGCTTCGGTCGCATACGGATCCGTTGTGCCACTACCTTCGCGACCCTCCAATGATTCTGGTTGGCCTGCATTTTTCATTGTGTCTTCGCGGTTTCAAGACCGACCGGGGGAAATTAAACTGAAGGAAGGAAAAGGCACCAGAAGCCAGGGCCGGCGCATCAAATTGTGTTCTGTAGGTCCCGGAGGGAAAAAGGGGTCAGGCCTGAATGGCGTTAAGTTAGTCGCAACTACTTGTGGCATAAAAACAAACAAGTGCTAGCATGTTGATTATGAGATAGTCATAAATTACGCGCAAAGCCGAGCCTCCGGTAGAAAGGAGTGATGTTCACAAACTCATTTCCACGGAGGCTCATTGATGTTCGCCATTATCGCCAAGACCATTGCGCGGTTCAAGCAGACTTGCGGTTGTGAACTGGGGCCGTGCGGGAAGCCCGGCATATTTGGCGTAACCGCGAGTTGAACCCGGTGACAGTTGACAGCCCCTTCCGTTTCTACGAGGCTATCTGAGGGATGGATTTGTTCTTGACGTCAGTTTTGCCCACCTAGCGCCCGCATGTCTGCTCACTTTGACCGCCGCCAGTTTCTGCAAATCGGCGCTTTGGGGCTGGGGGGATTGACGCTCGCGGATGTGCTGCGGGGAGACGCCCGGGGAGCGAAGGGGCCGGCGAAGGCCAAGTCGGTCATCATGGTTTGCCTGCCGGGGGGGCCGAGTCATATCGACATGTACGACCCCAAGCCGGACGCCCCCGTGGAGTTCCGGGGGGAATTCGCCACGATCAAGACCAAGGTCCCCGGGCTGAACTTCAGTGAGCTGATGCCGCTGCAAGCGCAAATCGCCGACAAGTTCTCCGTGATCCAGGGAATCAAATTCCTGGGCAGGCACGATCCCTATGAGCTGCTCAGCGGCTATCCTTCGGAACGGACGGGGGAAATCCGGGCCGCGGAGAAATGGCCGGTCTTCGGGTCCGTCGTGAGCCGCGTCCGGAGCGAGCAGCGGCAGGCGATGCCCCCCTATGTGAATCTCAACGACTTGCGGGTGGTTCCCGAAACCGACGATCCGGAAGTGCCGCGGTATCTGGGGCTCCAGCATGGTCCCTTTCGGCCGACCGGACCGGGCCTCGCGAACTTGCAACTCCCCGCGGGGGTGACGTCGGAACGTCTTGGCGAGCGCAAAACTTTGCTCGCCCAGTTCGACCAGGTCCGCCGCGAAGCGGAAGCGTCCGAAGGAATTGGTGCGATGGACGAATTCCAGCGCCGGGCGCTGGGGATGGTCACATCCGGGGCAGTCTATCAAGCGCTCGACCTGAACCGGGAAGAAGCCCGCGTGCGGGACCGCTTTCAGGGCTGCACCGATTTGCTGCTGGCCCGGCGGCTGGTGGAAGCGGGGGTCTCGGTGGTCACGGTCGCCCAAGGGGGTGTTCAACGGGGCCCGGGACTTCCCGTGTTTGGGACTTGGGACACCCACACCCAGAATTTTCCGCACATGCGGAAGCTGCTCCCCGATTATGACCGGGCGATCTACACGCTGCTCACCGATCTCTATGAACGGGGCCTCGACCAGCAGGTGGCCGTGGTGATCTGGGGGGAATTCGGCCGCTCACCCCGCATCGGCGACGAGGCCCGCGTCCTCGGCAGCCGCTACGCGGACGGCCGCGGTCACTGGTGGGACGCGGGTTTCGCCGTCGTGGCGGGAGGAGGCCTGCGGATGGGTCAGGTCGTCGGCGAGACCGATGCGCGTGGAGAGCGGGCGAAAGGAAAACCTCATACCCCGCAGAATGTACTGGCGACGATCTATCACGTCCTGGGAATCGACCCGGGGAGGGCCTTTCCCGACTATCAAGGCCGGCCGGTCCATCTGCTGGATGACCGCGAGGCGATTAAGGAACTGATTTGACCAAGAGCCTGTCCCTTCCTCCCCCTCTCCCCTTGGGAGAGGGTCGGGGTGAGGGTTTTCGGACAGGCTCTATGGCTGTCCATCCCAAGGCAATCTCGACTGGACATCAGCGGCTGTGAAAGGCGGACCAGCTTATTTCGGCTCTTCCTTCTTCTCTTCAGCCTTCTCAATCGTCCCAAACAAATGCCCGCCGACTTTGTCGTGCTGCCAGGTGCCGGCGTAGCGGCCCTCGTAGATCACGACGCGGGAGCTGAAGGTGCCCAGGCCGGGGATGTTCAAATTGGTCATCGTGATGACCGGCGTATCTCCGGCCCACTTGATCTCGAGCGGAATCGGGACCGTCGTATCGGTCTTGCCGTACTTGATGTGGGCTTTGATCAGCCACACATCCCCGTCCGGCAGTTTCTGAGCGGAAGTGATGGTGTATTCTTCTTTGGCCGGCGGGCGGTCCCCTCCGCCCGTCACCGTGAACTGGCCGGTCATCTTTGCCCCGGTCAGCGTCTTTTCCAAATCCTTGATGAGCTGTTCCTGCGTCGGCTTCTCCGCTTTGTCGCCGTCCTTCTTGGTGTCGTCGGCGCGGGAAGCAGGGACGAGCACGGACGCGACCAGCGCGAGCAGCAAAATGGTGAGTGACCGATTCATGAGGAGTCTCCGGCAGCGGAAGTTGGCTATAAAGGAGTGGGCAACGCGATGCTCGCCATTATATCCGCCAAACCCGCAGGGAGTATTCATCATGGACACAATCGATCGTCTCACTCGTCTGGAACGGGAATTGGGCCGCTGGCGGGCCCTGGCACTGCTGACAGCCATTGCCCTGGGGCTTTGTCTGTTTGCGGGACAGGCGAAGCCGCAGCCGGTGGAAGTGAAGGCAGCGAAGTTCACGCTGGTGGACGAGCAGGGAATGTCCCGCGGCACGCTCGCGATGGAGAACGGCGGACCAGCCCTGGTCCTCACCGACAGCCGGGGAAAGGGAGTGATCCGCCTGCAAGTTCCCAAAGTGCCGGACAAGGCGGCCCTCTATCTGACCGACCCGACGGAATCGACCGACGCGGAACTCGCCATGACGCAAACCGGCCCCGTCCTCCACTTCAACGACCGCATCGGCAACCGCATCCGCCTTGCCACCAACGAACTCAACGCCCCCCTCGCCGCCGTCTACGACGCGGAAGGGAAGAAGGTGTTTGAGGTGACGGGGAAGAAGTGAGCGGGGGGCTACAGTGGACACGCCATCCCATCCGCCACGTCATCAAGCAGCCCGTCCAGTCGTCCCGCCCCCAAGTCCCGTTCAATTTGCTCGTCCCACAGTCGGGCATGATGCTCCGCTAACCAGCTTAAGAGCTCGGCAACTTCCGTCGCCGGAAGGCGGGCAATCTCGGTTTCAATTTCTTTGAGGCTCATACCTGTAGTTTACGAGATTCCCGGCTACCTCACAAACAAAAACTGCCTGCTATTTACTCTTTCACCCATTTCTGAGGGCTGCGAAACGATGCTCGCGCGGCATAGCCTTCGTTGAGAGCAAAGTCTTGAGAGCGACCGAGCGGCATGATGAACTGATGGTTGAACTCATCGACAGGCGCTCCGTCGTGTTGCCATGAGGCGCTATAATTCACTTTCACTTCATCTTCTTCTGAAATTCGCACGTCGTAAGATGTTCCGCGCCACCCACGCTGCCCGCAGGCACGGCCTATGTGACCAAAAACGGCGTCTGAATTGACGGAGACTGTCATCTCCATGCTCCTGCCGAACCATCCGCGCGAAATTGTGGCGGGCGGCTGGGGAAATCGTCGCAACGGAAACGTGAATTTGTCGAAAACTTTTCTCTCCCTTGTAATCTCAAAGTCGAGCACCATCTCTGCTTCATTTTCGTCCTCGCACTCCGCCCATTCGAATGCCGGACCAATTTGCTCAATCACCGTGACTGGCGCAGCCAAGCACAAGGCGATGACGCCGAGGATGACCGCGAGGGCAATGATTGCGCGTGGCATGAAACAATTCCCTCGAACGGCCTCCGATTTGACTACCTCACAAACAAAAACTGCTTGCTATTCACCAGCGCCCAAAGCAAATCCTGGTAACACTCCTCTGCCGATTCGCTCTCGCATAAGAACCGGGCGGCAGCGGCTCGTTCAGCATCGCTCGGCAATCGGCTCAACGATGCAACGTAAAGCTGCGTGACGATTTCGTCGTGCGGGGTTTTCGCGGCGAGGAGTTTGGCGATGCGGCCCGTTTTGTCGGCGATTTTTCCGGAGAGGGTGTCGCCGTTGAGGGTGTGGAGGGCCTGGGCCAGGTTTTCGTCGGGGGACCGCTCGCATTCGCAGACGCTGGCCCGCCGCGGTTTAGCGAAGGTGTTCAGGAAGTAGTCCGGGTATTCCGCGTCGGGGAGCTCGATGGCGAGCGTTCCCAGCGGCATTGATTTGTACTTCGTTTGGGTGCCGGTGATCCGGTCGATCGCGTCCGCCAGCGGCTCCGCTTTCAGGCGCTTCACCTGGTAGTAGCTGAAGAACCGCCGGTCGCCGATGTTCCCCGGCGTCGGCTGCGAATCGAGCTGGTAGAGCCGGCTGGTCATCACGGTCCGCATCAGCTCCTTGAGATTGAAGCCGCTGTCGGTGAATTGCTTGGCGAGAGCGTCCATCAGGGCCGGGTTGCTGGGCGGGTTGGTGCTCCGCATGTCGTCCACCGGCTCGACGAGGCCGCGCCCCATCAGGTAGCTCATGTACCGGTTGACGACCGCGCGGGCGAACAGCGGGTTCTTTTTGCCGGTCATCCAGTCGGCCAGCGGCAGGCGGCGGTCCAGCGGGTGATCCACGGCAGGGGCATCGAGCGGTTTGGGGTCCATCTTTTTGCCGCTGCGGGGGTTACTGACCTCGCCGCGGTCGCTCATCCAGACCACCTGCTCGCCGCCGAAAATGCCGAACTCCTCGCTCCCCTTCAGGCTGACGCGGGCGAAGAACGCGGCCAGGCCGTAGTAGTCGTCCTGGCTGTATTTCTCCAGCGGGTGATGGTGGCACTTGGCACACTCCAGCCGCACGCCGAGGAACAGCATGGAGGTGCTTTCCGCCATCTCCGGCGGCGAGTTGTTGATGCGAAAATAGTTGGCCGGGCCGTTTTTGTAGATCGAGCCCTTGCCGGTGATCAGCTCGCGGACGAACTTGTCAAAGCCCTTGTTCGTGCGGAACGATTCCTTGATCCAGTTGTGCAGCGACCACATCCCCTGGTCCCCCAGCTCGCGGCTGCTGTTGCGGATGAGGTCGGACCATTTGAGGGACCAATAGGCGGCATAGAGGTCGTTGTAGTTGTTCGGCGGCCCGCCGGTCTCGAAGCCGAGCAGCCGATCGACGAGCTTGGCCCGCTTGTTCGGCTCCTGCGAATTCAGAAACGCCAGCGTCTCCTCCGGCGTGGGGAGCGTACCGAGGGCGTCTTCATAGGCCCGGCGGATGAAGCTGGAGTCGTCGCAGAGAGGCGAAGGCTCGATGCCGAGCTCGCGGAACTTGGCTGCCGCCAGCTCATCGACAAAGTTGTGGTTCTGCCATCCGGCGAGTTCAACCTTGTCGGCATAGGGGACGACGAACTGGGCGATCTCGGCTTGCCCTTCGAAGCGGACCATCAGGGCTCCTTGCCCTTTGCCGACGGTCGTCACCAGGCCGTCGCGATTCACGGCCAGCACGCCATCATCCATCGAATCGAACCGGGCTAAGGCCGTGACGTCTTTCCGTTTGCCACTGGCGTATTCGGCTTCGACGCGAATCTGTTGTTTGAGTCCGGTCTGGCCGACACGGCGGGAAGGATAGACGTGAAGCTTCGCGACTTCGGGATCGGTTGGTGCTGGCCGTGGGGTGTGGGCCTTCACCCACGCGAGCATGGTCTGATACTCGACCGAACCCTTTTCAATCCGCCGGCCGCCACAGTGCGGAGTTTGCATCGTCGGCTTGAGCAGAATCAGGCTGCTTTCGGGCAGCACGAAGTCCGTCCGCCGCTGGACGCTCTCCCGGGCCATCGCCGTCCAGTCCTGGCTCGGCTCACTGCCGAAGACGGAGAGCTTGAAGCCTCCTTTGCCATGCTGCGAAGCATGACAAGCGGCCATCGCGCAGCCAGCTTTGTTGAGGATGGGGCGGATATGCTCGGTGAAGCCGACCGCGGGCTGGGGAAGTATGCCACTGACGGTGACGGGGACTTCTTTGGTCATTGCCCCCGAAGTCACCGTGATTTTGGCCTGGCCATCAGCAACGGCGAGCAGTTGGCCACGCTCATTCACACTGACGACCTTCGCATCCGACGAAGCAAACGTCGCCTGCCCCGTCAAATCCTCGCTCCGCTCATTCACCATCCCACTCGCATCCGCTGCCGTCACCACGAGCTGCACGCGAGCGAAGTTCCCTTCGAGTTTCACCTCGGCTGGCGTCACCAGCAGGGATTGGGCTTGCGCGAAAACGCTGCCGGCGATCATCAGCAGGATTGCTAGTGTGGCGCAACAAGATGCCATCCAGCGAGCAGGCATAAGGCAGGACCCTCCGGGCGGGGGCGAATTCAGGCGGGATACTCGGCGGTGCCGGGCACGCATCAATTATCGTCAATTTATCCTGACAATGCCAGAGCAAGCAAGAAAACTGAAGAAAACTGCTGCCGCGAGGTCGATACCCGACCGCCAAACGGAGACCCCACCGGGCTTGTCCCGGTTGGTGAGATGACTTTGCACTAGCCGGACGAATGAGACAAGAATGCCCCCGCCGACCTCGCGTCGGTGGAGCAAATGATTAACGCACGGGAATCATGCGTTGCACCGAGACAAGCTCGGGGGGGACGTATTTTTTCGTCTTTCGTGCTCGTTAGTGCAAAATCATGGCTCCACCGAGACGAGCTCGGCGGGGGCCACGCGACACTTGGACGCAGCACTGGGTGACGAGGCGATCGTGAGTCTGTAGAGTGAGCAGAGTACTTCATCGGCTCATCTGCCAGTGCCACCCCACGGGTGCGTCAATGCGCAAAAATCGGTTCGATAGCCTGCTCAATACGCTCAATGAGTCCGAACTCCTTTCCGCAGACTTTCCAAGACGCAACCGGTACACACACGCAGAGTACATAGGGCTCAGCGAGGGCGAACGGTTGCGGTTACACGAACCCGGCCTCATCGCCATCGGCCGGGCAAAGAATTTTGAGGCTCTTGCAGAAGCTGTACGTCAACTTGGAAAAGCGAAGCATGCTGCTGCCGTGCCGCTGTTGGCCGAACTTTGGTCCGACTGCGCGCTTCAGCCGGTGCGCGACGCGGCTGGCCACGCGCTTCGCGACATCGGAACGACCGAGGCGCGCCGGGCACTATTGGAACTCATTGAGGATTCGGACGACCTCTCAGTGTATTTGGCAGTCGCAGCCGTATTTGACGAAGACGTAACGACAGCATTCGCGAGATTCTCCCACTACTTTGATCCAGATCGCGTCGCGCAGCCGGACGGAGCAGTAATTCCTAATGTGGTCCTGGCTAATTTCGTTCCGAGCTCATTTTCCGTTGGGAGAAATGGAAAGGAGATCCCACGATGGACAGAATCGAGAGCACCGTCTTGGTTGCAAAAGGATCCACGCTGGATTGAACTGTGCGTCGCGCGGCGGCACGATAAGCAACTGGGTCAAACCGCTCGCGCGGTTCTAAGGTATGCCGACCAGACTCTTGTCGGCCCCGTGCTGGAGGAGGCTGAGGCCCGCGAGGGTCCACGCATCGTTCGACCCGCGACCCGAGCAATCGGAAACCTACTGGCCCGCTACCGCCGTGGTGACCACGTCGGTGTCTGGACGGAGTTGCGATCCCACGAGGCGCTAGGGGGAGAACTGTTGGAGGAGGCACGTGCCGTCGCACAAGAAACGATGCTGCGCGTGTCTCGAAACGCGGATCGATTGGCCGAGCGGCTCGCGGCCTCGGGGTGGCGGCCGCTTTACAGCGAACTGCGCGCGAAGCCGGTAGCCGATGACCAGGAGGTGATGCGCCGGATTGAAGAAATCTCTGGTGCGCCGCTCCCGGTAAGCTTGAGGGCCTTCTGGGAAGTCGTCGGCGGCATTAACTTCGTCTGGGATTACAATGGCGGAGCTGCGCCGGGCCTGGGGATCGACCTTCCGCTGGACGAGATGGACCCTCTCTGCGTGGGCGCTCCCGGTGAAGTGACATACTTGTTCGAGGAGTGGGAGGATCAGCGCTCAGGCGTTGACCCTGAGCTAGCGGACCCGTTCAGTCTGGATTTGGCACCGGACTACCTGCACAAGGCCAACATCAGTGGCGGCGGCCCGTACGGCATCGAGCTTCCCTTTCTCGGTGCCGATCCGGTTTTCGCCAACGAGGTTCATGTACTGCCATTTGTCGATTACCTGCGTCTATGCTTTCGATGGGCCGGATTCCCAAGGCTCGAACGTCATGCAACTCGGCGGGATGTCCGCCACTTTCTAGAGGAAGTGACCAGAGGGTTTGAGCCGTTTTAGTGACACAACAGCGCCCAGCAGCCGCTCGGCCCGACTAAGACGCTCAGCCGTTTGCAGACGCGTTAATTTGAAAAAGCAAATCCCTGATAGAACCTCAAATTTGACGAGCCACAGGGCACCCGATACGATGCGAGCCTGTTCTCGATGACGTTGGTGATCCCTCTTCACAATCTGGGCCGCAAACAGATGGCAGCCAAAACAATGGCAAAGAAATCAATATCCAAGACGGCATCAAAACCCAAAGTAGCGAAAGCCAAATCGCCGCCCGCCAAGGCGAAGAGCACGGCCATGACTCTGGAAGAAGCCATGCGGCAGCTCAAGTCGCTGGGCAACGCGGGGGTGCGGGCTCAAAACGCCAAGAGCGGGCCGATGGGAAGCGGTGCCGGGGACAATCAGTTCGGGGTCAAACGGGGCGACCTGCGGAAATTGGCGGACAAAATCAAGACCAATCACGAGTTGGCCTTGGCTCTGTGGAAGACCGGGAACATCGACGCCCAGTTCCTGGCGGTGCTGTTGATCAAAGTCGATCTCTTGTCGGCCGATGACCTGGAGCGATTGGTGAAGTCGGTCACCTGGGTGTGGGTGGCCGATTGGCTCCACTCCTATGTCACAAAGGTGCATGAGGGCAAAGAGACCCTCCGCCAGAAATGGATGACCTCGGTTGACCGCTGGACGGCTCGCGCCGGCTGGCAACTGACAGCCGGGCGGGTCGCAAAAAGCCCCGAAGGGCTCGACCTCGCCAGCCTGCTCGATCGCATCGAGCGCGAAATGGGGACAGCCGCTCCGGAGGTGCAGTGGACGATGAACGCCTGCCTGGCGGAAATCGGCATCCACTTCCCCAAGCACCGCAAGCGGGCCCTCGCGATCGGCGAGAAGCTCGGCATCTACCGTGACTATCCCTGCTCCAAGGGTTGCACCTCCCCCTTCGCTCCAATCTGGATTAACGAAATGGTGAAGCGGCAAGGATGAGTGCTTAAGCGTGCCACTGGCAGTCGAAGGGCAGAGTGATCTTGAACTTGGGAGGATGCATTTGCCCTTTGACAGCCAGTGCTGTATCGCGAGAGACTCTCAATCGCCAAAAGTATTGCGAATCGTCGCTCCCCTCGGACGCAGCACTGGCTGACGAGCCGATGGTGAGTCTGTAGAGTTAGCAGAGTTGTTCGTCGGCTCATCTGCCAGTGGCACCCTGATCCACCCAATGGAAAAACTGATGCCAAATTCCGTGCGATTTCACCGTGTGCTGCGGGCCAGCCCCGAGCGGGTTTATCGGGCGTTCCTCGACCCCGAGGCGATGGTCAAGTGGCTCCCGCCCCATGGATTCACGGGGAAGGTTCGCCACCTGGACGCGAAGGTCGGCGGCACCTACCGGATGTCGTTCACGAATTTCAGCTCCGGCCACAGCCACTCCTTCGGCGGAAGCTATCTCGAACTGGTCCCCCACGAGCGGATTCGCCACACGGACAAGTTCGACGACCCGAACTTGCCCGGCGAGATGCAGGTGACCATCACCCTGAAGAAGGTCTCCTGCGGGACCGAGCTGAACATCGTGCAAGAAGGAATCCCGGACGTCATTCCCCCCGAGGCCTGCTCCCTCGGCTGGCAAGAATCGCTCACCCTCCTCGCAATGCTCGTCGAGGCCGAGATTCCGGGGTAGCGATCGCAATAACGAGCAGTTTCTGCCCACTTCTTCGATTTTCTGAGCTTTGGCAAAGCAAGATTGCATCCGCTACAGCCGAAGGGTTAGGATAGATAGTGGTTGATGCGTTCCCTGCCTGAATATCCCGCCTCTCCAATCCTGCCTCCCGATTACCTTTTCAAAGGTTCCCGCCATGCTCAACCTCCTCACCGGCCTCTCTCGCGATTGTGAAGGGCTCTCCCGCCGCAGCTTTTTGCAGATTGGCTCGCTGGCGGGCGTGTGCGTGACTTTGCCGATGCTGCTGGCGGCTAAGAAGAACGCGCTGGCGGCCGGCGGAACTGCGAAGGACGTGAACTGCATCCTGATTTGGACGCAGGGGGGGACGAGCCATCACGACACCTTCGATCCCAAGCCGAATGCTCCGGTCAGCGTGAAGGGGGAGTTCAGCGTCATTGATACCGCGATTCCCGGCGTCAAGTTCACCGAAATCTGTCCGACGTTCGCCAAGGAAATCAAGCGCTACGGCCTCTTGCGGGGCTGGAATCCGCAGAACGGCAGTCACGGGACGGCGGACCAGTGGGTGATGTCGGGCCGGGCCTTCAATCCCGCCGTTCCGTATCCCACGTATGGCTCGGTCGTCAGTCACTACAAGGGCTTCAAATCGGCGATGCCGCCGTTCATTCAGCTTGGCAACTCGGTGGACAGGCGCTTCGGCGGCGGCAGTTCGGGTATCTTGGGCCTGGCTCACAATCCATTTGAAATCCTGAGCGACCCCAACGCCGACAAGTTCACCGTGCGGGACATCACGCCCCCCAGCGGTATCACTTCGGAGCGAGTCGACCGCCGCAAGCAGATGCTCGCCGTCATCGACGACTTGCAGAAGAAGGCCGACACTCAGCCAGCCGCCTTCGCCGCCCTCGACGAAAACTACAAAACGGCTCTCAACATGATCACGGCCAAGGAAACCAAGGGAGCCTTTGAGATCGAAAAGGAAGACGCCAAGCTTCGCGAAGGGTATGGCCGCAACAAGTTCGGTCAAAGCTGCCTTCTCGCCCGCCGCTTAATCGAAGCCGGTGTGCGCTTCGTCACCGTTACTGACGGCGGTTGGGATACTCATGCCGACAACTTCAAGTCGCTGAAGTCGTCACGCATTCCGCCGGTCGATAAAGCCCTGCCGCAACTCCTCATCGACCTTGAGCAGCGGGGCCTCTTGGCCAATACGCTCGTCTGCTGGTTCACCGACTTCGGCCGAACGCCGAAAATCAATTCCGCCAGCGGCCGCGACCACTGGGCCTCGACCGGCTTTGCCATCATGGCCGGTGCGGGAGTCCCCGGCGGGCATGTACTGGGAGCGACCGACGACGAAGGGGGCTTCGTCACCAAGGACGAATACAATTCGAGCAATTTGGCCGCCACCGTCTATGCCAAGCTGGGCATTCCGATTGATCTCATCGCCAAAGCTCAGGACGGGCGGCCGATTCAGCTCATCGAAGGTGAGCCGATCAAGGAGTGGATGTAGGGGTTACGACACCAGCCTGAAGCGCAAGCGAAGGAAAGGCATCCACCGACAATCGACACTTTCCTTCGCTGGCGCTTCAGGCAAGTGTTCGGAACAATCCGTCCGTCCGTTGCAATCCGCATTCGCCCTAGCGGGGAACGCCTCTTCCCGGCCCCGGTCCTTGTTTCAGGATTGAAACAAGACGTTCAGCAATTAGTCTCAAATTTGCGAGGCGAATTCTCGTCTCCCAGGGACTTTTCTGGCAGCCGCTTCCGATGGCATTTGATTCCCCCCCCAATCTCTATTCGCAGGCGCTCGCCCGCTCGCCTCTATCGCTGCGCGATTACCGCATCGCCGCCGTGATTCCCGCCTATAACGAAGAGGCGAATATCGCCCGCGTACTTCGCTCCCTGCCGCCGTGGCTCGCGCATATTATCGTGGTGGAAGACTGCGGCCGCGATAAGACGGCCGACGTCGTCGAAGAACTGGCTAAGGAAGATCCGCGAATCATTTTGATCCGGCATGAGCAGAACCAGGGAGTCGGCGGCGCGATGGTGACGGGCTTCAAGAAGGCCCTGGAACTGGAAGCTCAGATTGTGGTCAAGCTTGATGGGGACGGGCAGATGAATCCCGACCATTTGGTGGCTCTGCTGCGGCCGCTGATTGCCGGCGAAGCGGATTATGCCAAAGGGAACCGCTTTCACGATTTCCGGGCACTTTCCCAAATGCCTCCGCTGCGGCGGGCGGGAAATATGGGGCTCTCATTCCTCACGAAAGCCGCGGTCGGCTACTGGAATTGCTTTGACCCGTGCAACGGCTTCGTGGCCATCCGGGGAGAAGTCCTGGCGGCTTTGCCGCTCGACAAGATCCATCGCTCGTACTTTTTCGAAACCTCCATGCTCTCGCGGCTGTACTTGCTCGGTGCGGCGGTCAAGGACGTGCCAATGCCCGCCCGCTATGCCGGCGAGCACTCCAGCCTCTCCATCAGCCGCGTGCTGCTCGAGTTTCCGCCGAAGCTGGCGTACAGCTTCGTTCGGCGGATGCTGCTGAAGAACTACATCTACGACTTTTCGATGGAGAGCTTGTATCTCATCGCCGCGTTTCTGTTCCTCGCCGTCGGCATAGGCTACGGCGGCTGGAACTGGCTGGCGTATGCGCGCCTGGGAGACGCCGCGCCCACGGGGACGGTGGTCATCCCCGCCATGCTCATCATCCTGGGCTTTCAAATCCTGCTCTCGGCAATTGGGGAAGACCTGCGAAACGTGCCGAAAGTGCCGCTTTGTTCCGGCCCGCTCGCGCCTGACATGCCAGTGGCCGACAGTTCGCCCTTGGTACAAACAGCGGAAGCAACTTCGCGCAGCGATGCCGCTCCAGCGTACGCCGATGTCGCCAGACGAGAAATCCCGGCAGCCGCGATGGTTCAAGGTTCCAAGTTCAAAGTTCAAAGTTAGGAGTCGATGATGGCTTCCTCAACCTTGAACCTGGAACCTCGAACTTTGAACTTAGGCGTGCGAGATGCCTCCATTATTTTGGCCATCGTCGTCGCCTGCGTCTTCGCGAACGGCCTGACCACGCCGTACATGTTCGACGACGTTTACTGGATTCGGGACAACCCGGCCATTCGCACACTCTGGCCCCCTTCCAGTGCTCGCCGGCCGCTCGGCTACTACAGCCTGCAACTTGATTACGCCGTGCATGGGAACGGCGTCTTTGGCTACCACGCGGTGAACATCGCCATTCACGCCGCCGCTGCCGTGGTGCTGTTTTTGCTGGTGCGCGAGACGCTCAAATTGGGGCGTTTTTCCACCTCAGCCGTTAGTTCGACATGGTTTGCCTTCGCGGTCGCTTTGCTGTGGGCCGTGCATCCGCTGCAAACGTCGAGCGTCACCTACATCATTCAAAGGTTCGAGTCCTTGATGGGACTCGGCTTGCTGCTCTGCCTCTATGGCGTGCTCCGCGGAGCGACGGCGGAAGGACAAAACTTTAGGTGGATGTGGTATGCAATCGCTTGGCTCGCTTACTGCGGCAGCATTGCGTCCAAAGAAATTGCTGCTGTCTGCCCGCTCGTCGTGTTGCTGTTTGACCGGGTTTTCCTGGCAGGAAGCTGGCGCGGCGCGTTGAAACAACGATGGCCGCTCTATTTGGCCTTCCTGCCGCCTCTGGCCTGGCTGGCAATGACGATGCGCGGCACGCTCGGTGACGACGGGACCAACGCCGGCTTTGGTTACGAGGGGGTGACGCCGTGGGAATATTTGCGCTCGCAAGGAGGCGTCATCCTGCATTATCTGCGACTCAGCTTCTGGCCCGATTCGCTCTGTCTCGATTACGGCTGGCCGGTTGCCACGTCGCCTCTCGCAATTTACTTGCCGGGAGCGATTGTTCTGACCCTGCTCCTCGCCTCGTCTTGGGCTCTGTGGAAGCAGCCCGCACTCGGATTTCTCGGAATGAGCTTTTTCCTCATTCTGGCTCCGACTTCCAGCTTCATGCCGATTGCCGACCTGGCTTTCGAGCACCGCATGTACTTGCCGCTTGCCGCCGTCGTCATTCTCTTTCTGCTCGCGCTGAACTGGATGTTAAATCGACATCTTCCCAATGAAGCGGCGCGGCGGAAGTGGTTTCTGGTCATCACCGGCTGCTGCGCGGCGGCTCTATCCGTGCGAACGGTTGTGCGAAATCTGGACTACAGCAATCCGTACGCCATGTGGGCCAAGGTCGCGCGGCAAAATCCGCACAACGCCCGGGCTCACACCAACCTCGCGTTTCTCTTGAATTCCGCGGGCAAAGACGCTCAGGCCATCGAGCACCTCAATGCCGCCATGCGGGAGACGCCCAAGTACGCGCGGGCCTTCAGCTATCGTGCCGACATGTTCGCCAAGCAAGGAGACACTACCGCCGCCGTCCAGCTTTATCGCGAAGCTCTCCAAATCCATCCCCGGTACGTCACGGCTCACCTGCATCTGGCGAAAGTGCTCCTCATCCAGAAAAAGGACTACGCCGGCACACTCGCCGCCGCCGCGACAGTGCAACAAATCGACCCCACATCCCGCGAAGCGGCCAAGCTCATCGCCCGCGTTCGTGCCACTGCTGTGGACCCCAAGTTCAAAAATCCCGCCGAGGCTGTCCAATTGCTCCTCGCAAATCCGCCGCTCCCCGGCCAGGAAGACAAGGAGTGGCAGGAATTGCTGACAGCGGCGAAGAAAGCCGAGGAGTCAGGAGACAGGGGTCAGGAGTCAGTTAAAGCGACTTCTCATGCAACACCATCCTCCTGACCCCTGACCCCTGATTCCTGACCCCATGTCCTCCACCCTCGCAACCACCGCACCTCCAGCCCAGGCTGTTCACCGCGAACAGTTCTGGAAGTATGCCGCCGCAGTGGCCGTGGTGATGTGGTGCTTGTATGGCGGCACGCTCGGGTATCCGTTTCTGTTTGATGATCACCCGAATATCAATAGCAATCCCATGTTCCAGGACTGGGACGGGATACGGGAAATCCTCACCGACCATAGCCGTCCCGTTGCCATGCTGACCTTCGCGGCAAATTACGCCATCAGCGAAAACCGCGTTTGGAGCTACCATCTCACCAACATCGTCATTCATGCAATTGTGGGACTCTTGCTGTACGGACTCGTTCGGCGAACACTGCTGCTTAGTCACAACGAAGGACGGCCTTCCCAGGCCGTCCAGAACGACACCGCGCCCCAAAAAGTAACGGACGGGCTAGGAACCCCGTCCTACACTTCTGCGCACGCCTCTGGCCTGGCCCTCGCCATCTCCCTGCTGTTTATCGTCCACCCTTTGCAAACACAGTCCGTCACGTACATCGTGCAGCGGATGGAGTCACTGATGGGGCTCTTCTTTCTGCTGACACTCTATGCCGTGGTGCGGGCGAAAGATTCCGCGCGTCCCGCGGGCTGGTATCTGCTGGCAATCACATCCTGCTGGTTGGGGATGGGTTGCAAGCAGGTCATGGTTGCCTGCCCTTGCGTTCTGCTCCTGTACGACCGCATCTTTCTGGCCAATTCATGGCGACAGCTCTGGGTCCGCTCGTGGCTGCATGCCGGCACCTTTCTATCGCTGGGTTGGTTGGCCTGGCTCTCCCAGCTAGGGGTAGGGAAGGAGCGAATAGTTTCCGCCGGCTTTGGCGTCGGCAGGATTACCCCCTGGGGTTACCTGACTTCGCAGGGAGGGGTCATTCTCCATTACCTGCGGCTGACGTTTTGGCCTGATTTTCTCTGTCTCGACTATGGGTGGCCGGTCGCCTCTCAGTCGCTCGCCGTCTATCCCCAGTGTGGCGTCATCCTGACGCTGCTGTTCGCTGCCCTCTGGCTGCTCTGGAAGCAGCCGCGACTGGGGCTGGTGGCGATGAGCTTCTTCCTCATCTTGGCACCGACGTCGAGCTTCATGCCCATTGTGGACCTGGCCTTTGAGCAACGCATGTATCTGCCACTGGCATGTGTCATCATTCTCGTCGTGCTCGCTGTGCATCAACTCACGACCCGACTGCATCTCTCACCGCGGCAATTATCTTCGCTGCAACTTGCATTGGTTGTCCTGTCCGTCGTGGCCCTCGGCGCTCGCACCCTCGTTCGCAACCGCGATTACGCGAGTGAAATGGGGATGTGGCAACTCGTGGCGCGGCAGCGACCAGAAAACGCTCGGGCGTTTAAGAACCTGGCGTACTTTCACAAAGTGGCCGGCCGTCGGCAGCAGATGCTGGAGGCCTATGAAGAGGCACTTCGACTGGAGCCGACGGCCTTTCTCACCTGGATTGATTATGGGAATGTCTTTCTCAATGAGCGGGACTTTGCTGCGGCCATGCAGCGCTATCGACGGGCAACCGAGGAATGTCCCACGGAGTACGATCCTTGGGTTTGCATTGCCAACGTCCAGGCCCAGCGAGGCGAAATGAAAGCAGCCCTGGAATCGTGCGCCAAAGCCCGCTCGCTATTGCGGAAGCCTCTTTCCCGCAAAGAGCATAAGGTCCGAGCCTGGGTGCTATCCACCGCTGCCGACGCTTCCTTGCGAAACGGCCGGGAAGCTTTGGAGTTGCTCCATGCGCTCCAACCTCAGAAAGGAAGTCCCGACATCGATCTGCTCGACCGCTTTGCTGCCGCTTATGCCGAAATCGGCGACTTCCCCAGAGCGATCGAATTCGAACAGCAAGCCATTAGGATTGGAATGGCTCAAAAGGCCCCCGCTTACCTCCAAAAGGAATTTGCGGCTCGGCTTGATCTTTACAACAAAAGCCGACCCTTTCGCGTCTCGCCGGAATCGGTGAGCGGAACGGTTCAATTGCCCATGCCGTTATCGAAGGACTTCTGAAACCAGTATCCTGCTCATGTCTCACTCCCCTGAACTCGACATCCCGCCGACCGCTGCCAATGCCGCAGGCACTTTGTCGTGGAAACATGCCATTCTGCTGATTGCTGCAACTTGGTGCCTGTACGGCGGCACGATGGGCTATCCATTTCTGTTCGATGACCAGCCGAACATTCGGGACAATGAAGAAATTCGGAGTTGGAATGGGATCAAGGGAATGTTGGCCAGCGACGGCCGCCCGGTGGCCATGTTGACGTTCGCCGGCAACTACGCCGTCAGTAAAAACTTTGTCTGGAGCTATCACCTCGTCAACCTGCTGGTGCATTGTGCTGCGGGACTGACGCTGTATGGTCTCGTCCGCCGCACGCTACTTCAGGGTGGCACTGGCAGCCAGGCTGACGAAAAGGTTGGCTTTCCGCGCGAGTCAGATGTCGGCCTGACAGCCAGTGCTCGTTCCCATGCGTCCAGCATCGCCCTCGCCATCTCCCTCCTCTGGCTCGTCCACCCGCTGCAGACGCAGGCCGTGACCTACATCGTTCAGCGGATGGAGTCCCTCTGCTCGCTGCTGTTCCTGCTGTCGATGTATGCCTTGGTCCGCGGCAAATCCTCCGCTCGCCCCGCGCTCTGGTATCTCCTCACCATCGTCAGTTGCTGGCTGGGGATGGGTTGCAAGCAAACGATGACGGCATGCCCGATCATCCTCTTGCTGTACGACCGGATTTTCCTCGCTGGCTCGTGGAAAAACGTCGCTCCCCGCTGGTGGGTCCATGCCGGAACCCTCCTCTCCTTCGGCTGGCTCGCCTGGCTCACGCATGTGGCCATCGCCGGTGAGGAAGTCGCCAGCGCCGGGTTCGGTCTCCGCGAAATCACCGGCTGGGAATACCTTCGTTCGCAGGGAGGGGTCCTGCTGCACTACCTGCGGCTCGTGATCTGGCCGGATGTGCTTTGTTTTGACTACGTCTGGCCGAAAGCCACAGAGCCGCTCGCCATCTGGCCGCAGTGCGGCGCGATTCTGGCTTTACTATTGACCTCCTTCTGGCTCCTCTGGAAACACCCTCGCCTCGGCCTCGTGGCCGTCAGTTTCTTCTTCATTCTCGCCCCCTCCTCCAGCATCGTCCCCATCGCCGACTTGGCGTTTGAGCATCGGATGTATCTGCCGCTCGCCTGCGTGCTGATTCTGCTCGTCCTCGGCCTCTTCCAACTAACATCGCGGCTGAATCTCCAGCCGCAGCAACTGGCGATGCTCCGCACCGCCCTTGTCGTCCTGCCGGCAGTGCTGCTCGGCGGGCGAACGATGCTCCGCAATCGGGACTACGCCAGCGAAATGGGGATGTGGCAGCTCATCGCCCGCCAGCGGCCGGCGAATGCCCGCGCCTTCAAAAACATTGCCCACCTGCACCACCATGCGGGGCGAAGAGACCTAGCCATTGAGAATTACGAACGGGCGATTGAACTCGATCCCAAGTCGTACGTCACCTTCGTCGAGTACGGCAACATCTACTATGCCGAGCGGGACTATGCCCGGGCACTGTCCCTCTTCCGCCAGGCGGCAGTCGCCGGTCCGGACCAGGCACTGCCGCTGCTCAACGTGGCTTTGGTGCTCTCCAAAACGGGCCAGATGCAGGAAGCGTTGGACGCCTGCGACCAGGCACTGGCCCGGTTCAAGACTCCCGTCTCGCGCCAGGAAAGGAAGATCAGAGCCTGGGTCCTCTCCACGGCCGCTGATGCCAGGCTCCGCAACGGGGAAGAAGCCTTGCGACTCCTGAAAACCCTCAAGCCGCTCAAGAACAAGACCGACGTCGATTTGCTCGACCGGTATGCAGCCGCCTTCGCCGAGACGGGGGACTTCGCCAAAGCCGTGGACCATGAGCAGCGGGCGATTGCGGATGCCAAACTGCAGAAAGCCCCCGAGCACGTCCTCGCAGAGTACGCCAGCCGCCTGAAGCTCTACGAGCAGCAGCAGCCCTGCCGCATCCTGCGGGGGGAATCTAAGATGGAGTGATGCTCCCTGCTCGCGTCACCCACTGGCAACTCCGCACCCAGCGGCTCACCTTCGGCCCGCTGCCGCTGCTGATGGGGATTGTGAACGTCACGCCGGATAGTTTTTCCGACGGGGGGAAGTTTTTTGGCCCCGCAGCGGCGATTGAGCAGGGATTGAAATTGCTGGGCGAAGGTGCCGCTATTCTGGACATTGGCGGCGAAAGCACCCGCCCCTATTCCACCCCCGTCGATGCCGAAGAAGAACGGAGCCGGGTCATTCCCGTGGTCGAAGCCCTGCATCGCGACCGCCCGGAAGCCATCCTCTCCATCGACACCTCCAAAGCCGCCGTCGCCCGCGCCGCCATTGCCGCCGGAGCCGAGATCATTAACGACGTCACCGGGCTGACAGGGGACCCGGAGATGATTGCCGTCGCTCGCGAGAGTCAGGCCGGCGTCTGTGCGATGCACATGCAAGGGACGCCGCAGACGATGCAGAACAATCCCACTTACACCGACATCGTCGCCGAGATTTACGACTACCTCCGCCAGCGCCGCGACGCTCTCCTCGCTGCTGGCATCGAGCGCACGCGCATCTCCCTCGACCCCGGCATTGGCTTTGGAAAGACGCACGAGCACAACGTCACCCTCATGGCCAACTCCCACCGCTTCCACGACCTCGGCCAGCCCCTCCTCGTCGGCCATTCCCGGAAGGGGTTCATCGGCAAATTGCTGGGGGACAAAGAAGGGCCTCGCCTGTTCGGCACTCTCGGAGGAGCGCTCGCCCTGGCGACTCAGGGCGTCCAGATCATCCGGGTCCACGATGTGCGCCCGCTCCAGGAAGCTCTCACTCTCTTTGCCGCTTGCGGGGGAGTTTAGGACGGACGCCCATTCTGCTCCCGTGGACGTCCTGGGAAACGTATGGAGTCGGAGCATTTTTTCGCTTTTGAGGTTGTGAGAAGCTTTCCTTTCGCACAATCCGGCGACGCTATTGTATCGTGAGCCCAACAAGGGTTCCTAACACCTTTTCCCCCCTTTTTCCCTGCCAATCCTCTTTCATTGGGCCAGTCATACAAGAATCTCAAATCACGAAGTTTCGCCGAGCCCCTTCGGATTCTTTGCTGGAACTCCAGAGCGCCTCCATGACTCCAGCAACGGAGTGATGGTCAATTACTAAATGGGTGCATAGCTGATAAGGAGAATTGAAAATTGCGCGAACAATTTCACGACGATCCTCCCTGAAGTCACTACGTGGCCCAATCACCACAAGGGAATCGCACTGGCCAGACCGAATGCATCGGTCAATTGACTCCAAATCTTCAAAAGGCGTAACGATCTTATGATCCATTTCTTCATCAGTTAGATCAATGAGCCTTCCCTCATTATTGAGAGGCCGCCAAAATACATCCCCTGCGCATTCCCTTTCGAGGCGCTCGAATTTCCTCGGCGACCGCGACTCTAACAATTGTCGCAAACTATTTGCCGGGTCCTTCCACACTCCCGCAGAGGTGCATAACAACTGCACTTTTCTCGCGGCTTGCAGCGCTTCCTGAATGGGTGCGCAAGAAGTTAAAGCAGCGAAGTCCTTTCGGGGTACCAATTCCGGCACGGGTAGTCCGTGATAAACGATCTCGGGGTGGCGCTGGTGGCCCGGGGTCGGATTCCACTGTTCTTGGTCTAAGGCGCTCCATCCCAAAAAGGAGTTGGGGTTTTTGCCGGTAAGCGAGAATGACGCGCCGATAAGGCTGGACAATTCGATTTTCTTGGGGAGGCGTCGGATGGTCTCTCTTCTGATGAGTTGACTAACATGTTTCGCTGTGTTCGCTAATGTTAGACCACCCGACCAGCCAATTCCAACGGAGGGTGCATGATCGCCAGTAGATTCCGCCAATTCAGCTTTACTGGCTAGCCAGTCTAGCATTACTGTCGCCGCTACAAACGCGACATCGTCATTCGAACCAGCGACAACTACCCGAACCTCTTTAAGACTAGGCCTTTTGTTTTTGATGTCCTGTTCTAGGGTTATTTGGGTCGCGGGGGTGTACACCAACCTGCCAGACAGAGTTGCGCGGGCAATTATGCGATAAGGGTCTTCTCTTCCCAATTGTGGCAATCGCCCGTGATAACGATGGGCTAGGGCAAAGGGGATGTCGGATGGCGAGACTCCCTCGCAGAATAACTTGCATACAGCCGCCTCCAACTCGGTTTCTTGTTGCTTGCGCAGCAGGTAAGCGCCAATGTCGTCGTTAACAACTGGATTTCCACGCGGCTTCTTGATTTTGGCCTTCGAGCGCTTTGGCGATGGGGACATTCGTGCGATTAGCTCTTGTTGTCAGCAAATTGGAGCAAAGCCACTCATTGTAGCATCTTGTCGGGAAACTGTGAACCGACTAAAAATCAGTTGTTCTTGTGAAAAAAGTACTCGTTTTCACAGTACTATGATTTGTGAAATACGGACGAGAAATTTTTTTTCACAGATGGTTGACAGACCATGAATACGCGATATAATCCCGTCATAGCAGCCCTAGACCACCCAGAAGGTTAAGTCACAGCGACCAGGTGGGGAGCGCTGCCTGAAGAAATCAGATTCTGGCCGATCAATGTTAGCGCTTGATCGGCTGGGGCTGCCGGAGTTAATCGGACCTCGCTCCGGCCGCAGTTTTGACAATGCTCGAAATTCTCTGCCCACTGGGCGAGATTCCTTCGGGATTGGAAGGTCCACCCATGTTCCCATTTCGGTGAAAAGGGTGGTCTATGATCAAAGCTCTTCAATCGCTTTTGACGCGTCTGGTTCGCCACCGCAATATTGCGCAGTGGTTTCACCCTCCCAGCGCTGGAACTCTTCCCTAAGAGAGTGCCGTCAAGTCAGAGTCGGCACCTCTCACGAGAGATAAAAGGCGGCCGTGGCGATGTTAGCGCATCACCACGGCCCGAGTGGGCAGGTTCGTTCGGACCTCTCCCGCCCACCCGTTATCCCGAAGATTAGCGAAAAGCCCTGTTTAAGGGCAGAGGTCATTTACCTCTTTTTTGCAAGGAGCATTTTATGCGCCGTGTTTCAGTTAAGAATGCGCCTCCATTTGCGGTGGCAGCATTGATCGCTTTGCCATTTGCACTTTACGGTGGCAAACGCGAAGAACCAAGCAACAAGAAACGTAGTTTGGTTCTGGAACAACTCGGGGAAAGGGCGATGATGGCCGCCCTTCATTTCGAGAAACCGCCCGTCATCTTTCTCGACGCCGCGTATGTAGATGGCGGCAAAGTCATCGCTAATAACGACCATATCGTCGACATGGTTGCCGCGGTGCAGCGTGGCACTCGAGACGGCATGATTGACGGGCAATTCAAGAACGCTGTCGACAGCGACGGTCTGGTCCGGTGGGCGGATGTCGCCAAGATTATTCAGAGCGACCTGCCGGCGGGAGGAACCGTAGCTCTTCCATTCGATTTGAATGGGGCTCCCACCAATGTGATGGAAGCCATTCGAGGAAAAATGGGCGTCACCTTTGTCGCGCATTGGTCAAATGCCTCGCTGCAAGACAAATCCTTCCTGCGTGCCCGCGACCAAGCCAATCTGCTGCTGGTTGGCGGATACGATGACCAGGGGCGATTGCTTCCTAACACCAATTCTGTTGAAGGATTGATTTTAAGCGGTCCGGTGGCCACTCAGAGCGAGGCCGTTGGTCTGACCACGGGGATTGCCGCCGTAAAGCAGCGAGATCTAGGATTGCATCCCTACCAAATCAAAGTCGCCCTTCAGCGGGAGAATCCCCAGGGCCTTTCGGCAGCTAGCAAAAGCGCCACTCCCTTGCCAGACTCCGCGCACGAACAGGGATGGTTCACGAAGCTGATTGGCAAGGTTTTCGATGTCGGCAAAAATGTTTTTCAGACAATCCTGCCATCGGTTTTTGCGCCGAAACCTTCGGAACCCGCCCCACCGACAATCGTGGTCACGCACAATCCGACGGTAACAACCACGGTGGACAATCATGTAATTGTGGATAACCATCCGGAAAATAGCGCGACGTTAAGTGCTTCTCCTTCGATCACTCAGAATCAGGCTGTCGTTCCTGCGGATCCTCAGAAAACCACCTCGGGAGAAACGGCAACTACGACGAAACCGCAGGTTGATTCGGCAACTTCAGCGCCATCGGGAGGGGCGATTGTGGCGTTCCAAGCGGTGCCGAGTGCCCTTTTTGCCGACCCCACCAAAACCATCGCACTCGACTTGCTAAGCAACTCCTCGTCCAAGAATGTTCGCATTCTCGGCATTTCTCCTGCTTCCTTGGGAGCCATACGTTGGCTGCACGATGGGATCATCCAGTTCGACGCCGGCTCGAAGGCCGGCAGTGAACAGGTGACAATCACGTATGGTTTGCCCGATGGACGTATCACCACGGGCATTCTGATCGTCAACGTGACTCAGCCCCCGCTCATGCGACTGAAGGCAGACCGTCTCAACTTGCCCTCGGGACAAACGACGGTGAGCTTTTCTCCGCTTGACAACGATGTGGGGGAAAAATTGGAAGTCTCGTCAGTCGTTCAGCCAGTCGGTAAGGCGAAAGTATCTCTGACAGCGGATGGCAGGCTGAATATTGAGCTTCAGGACAAGGGGCAGATGGTTTTTTCGTTCGACGTGGAAGTTGTTGATGCCTTCGGCCGGTCATCGTCGGAACGGGTTACGGTCAACGCTGGAATAGTGACCGATCGTGTTTACGCCGATTACAATGATATCTTTACGCTGTGATCGGCGGCAAGATTAACAATGGCGGCGGTTTAGGAGCCATGCGAGCATGGCTCCTTTTTTGTTATTACCTTTTCTTGAGCCGAGGCATATCATTTCGAATCGGGGTCAGGGCCATAGCAGGCGGTCATAAAGTCCTTAAGAGATCAGCAAAAGGTGCAGAAAACGTTCATTACCGGCAGGTTGTCCAAGAGGTTGCAAAGCTGCCTGGAGACAAGAAAGCGTAGATAATTCGAGACATTTTGCCCATGCAACAGCAACATCTAGCGTATCGGGTTTGACGGCAATGCCGTTTGACTCCTGGCCGCCCCTAGAGAATTCACCCGGCTGGCAGGCAAAAAATCTTCAGAATTCTGGAGACCAGGGGCTTGAAAGTGCCAACTGGGATGTATACACTTTCGTACAGTATCCTGCAGAGTGGTGCATCCCTTCCAAAACTTGGATCGGCGGCGCTGCGGCAGGGACGATTACTCTTTTACAATCTGGTTGTTTCGTCAGTGTTCAGTGTTCAGTTTTCAGCCTGAACACTGAACACTGAACACTGAACACTGAACACTGAACACTGAATTCTCTCGGGCCGATTTGCAGCGTGGGAAGAGGGGGGTGTTGATTAACCCGGGGGGATCGATTTCTGCAAGCTGAGACTGGCCAAGGGCTTAGGAAAACGGGAGGCCGAGGTTTGTCAACACTTCTTTCTGTGAGAGCGGATAAAGTGGCTATCACAACCCGCAGCGTGAGTCTTGATTTTGCGCCTTTTGAATCGCAAGTGACCTGCTCGCAGGGCCATTCATGGCCCTTTTCCCGTCAGGCCCGCCGTTTACGGCGGGTCCAGGGCGGAAAACATCATTTTTGATAGCCTCGTTCACGAGGCTTAACTTCTTGGCTTCAGCCCTCGATCAGTGGCTAAAGCCGGGAACGAGAAGCCTCGTGAACGAGGCTGTCAGATTGGAGTTTGGTTGCTCGCTACCCCGCCGTAAACGGCGGGGCTGACAAGAGAAAGCCTGGTGAACCAGGCTACGAATCCGGCGTAGCGCAACATCAAAACGCGCTGGGCGAAGGACAGTATCGCCTCCTTGAGGAATCGTCGCTTTCCTTCGCCTCGCGCGTCAGGCTGGTGTCAGGGAAAGTGGATGAATCAAGAAACCCGATTTTTGGGCCTTGATTCACGGACTTACGGCGACGTGAATCAGCGGAACTTATGGTTAGATAATCACTTGCGGTGATTCATATCGCCGTAAGTGTTTTGAGAGAAGAGGCGAGAATCAGATGAATCTGAGCCCCTACGCGGTGGTTTGCTGGACGCTCGGCTAACAGCGTGTTGAAAAAGGGGTCAGGCACGTCGCTGCGACCGGTTTCCTCCAGCGATACTTAGGCTTGGCTCCGAGCCAGACCCCTTTTTCAACCGGCACCTAGCTGAGCAGTTCCTTGATCGGCTCCCCTTCCGTCAGGGGCGTGGGGCGGCCGTCGGTGGTTTGGTAGCTGATGCGGCGGGGGTCGTAGCCGAGGGCGGCGAAGATGGTGGCGTGGATGTCGGCTGGGGTGACGGGGCGGATGTGCGGATAGGCGCCTTGCTTGTCGGATTCGCCGACGACCTGGCCGCCGCGGATGCCGCCGCCGGCCAGGACCATCGAGTAGCAGCCGGGCCAGTGGTCCCGCCCGGCACCTTTGTTGATGGTGGGTGTGCGGCCGAAGTCTCCCATCCAGACGACGAGCGTGCTGGCGAGGAGGCCGCGCTCCTCCAGATCGTCGAGCAGGGCGGCGTAGGCGACTTCCATCGGCGGCACGAGGGTCTGCTTCATCCGCGTGAAGTTGTCCGCGTGCGTATCCCAGATGATGCTGCGGCCGTTGACGGTGGTGACGAACCGCGAGCCGCTTTCGATCAGGCGGCGAGCGAGCAGATGCGACTGTCCCCACTGGTGGCGGCCGTACTTTTCGCGGACTTTGGCGGGCTCCTGCGAGAGGTCGAACGCTTTGGCGGCATCGCCGGTGGCGATCATCTGGGCCGCCTGGGTGCTGCGAGCGTCGAGGTCCGCCGCGGAGGGGCTGGAGATGGGATGGGCCGCGGAGCCGAGCCGGGCGAGGAGTTGCCGCCGCTCACCCAGACGCTCCGCCGTCAGCCCTTCTTCCAGCAGCAGGTTGCGGACGCGGAAGTCGGCGGTGTTGGGGTCCGCGTCGAGGACGAACGGATCGTACTTGATGCCGAGGCAGCCGCCGTATTGGCCGGGAGTGAGATAGACCGTGCTGTCGCAGTGGGGATAGGGGGTGATGACGTACGGCGGCACCGTTCCGCTGTAGCCGTCCCGCTGAGCCAGCCAGCCGACGAGCGTGCCGACGCTGGGATAGTCGGTGGGGGCAGGGTTGATGAGGGTGCTGTCGGTGCGATAGGGGCGGCCGACGATGGAGTTATACATCCCGGCGTTGTGGCTCCCCTGCATGTGATGGACGGTGCGGACGATGGCCAACTTGTCCATACGCTCCGCCATGCGGGGCAACATCTCGGTGACCTGAATGCCGGGAACTTTGGTGCTGATCGGAGAGAACTCGCCGCGAATGTTGTCCCCCGCCGCCGGCTTGGGATCCCAGAGATCAATGTGGCTCGGTCCACCGCAGTTGAAGATCAAGATGACCGACTTGGCCTTTCCAGCCGCCTTCGGCTGAGAGGCGAGTGCTTGTGACCAGCTACCCCAAAGCGAACCGACAGCGGCGGCGGTGCTGCCGTGGAGAAAGAAGCGTCGGGAGATTGGCGGGTGCATTGCTGACTCCCATCCGGCGGGACAACAAGCGGGCCATCCAGCTGGGGCCGCTTATCTGTCTTCATGGTAGCCGAGTGGGGAGGGAGGGGCCAGATGGAAAGTGGGAGCAACAAGCAGTGGCGCCGCGCGAATGGCATTCAGAAGGTGCCCAGTTTCAGGCCGACAAATGCGAACCCTATAATGGCAATCCCCTTTTCAACTCCAGCCGATTGAGAACCCACCGATGCGAGTCTTGATTTTCGCCATGTTGCCGTTCCTGGCAACAGTTGCCGCATGCCCCTCCTTCAGTCGCGCGGAATCGCCCACCTATTTCCGTGCCGGCGGCGGAATCGCAGCCGATGACACCGCGCCGCTGCCTGAGAAGATTGACGACGAGAAGGCCCAGCTGTGGAAAGCGCCGCTGGCACCGGGACATTCGACCCCATGCGTGAGCGGAGACAGCATCTATGTAACGACATTTGAGAAAGGGAAGGAAGCAGGAACGGGAAAGCTGTTCACGGTGGCCCTGAATCGCGACACGGGGGAAGTCCGCTGGAGCCGTGAAGCGCCGGCGAAGAAGATTGAGCCCTACCATTCTTCCGGCAGCCCGGCGACGGCGTCGCCGGCTTGCGACGGGGAGCGGGTGTACTCCTTTTTCGGCAGCTACGGCTTTCTGTGCTACGACCTGGCCGGAAAACTTGTGTGGGAGAAGCCGCTGGGGCCGTTTCAAGATGAGTTTGGAGCGGCGAGTTCTCCTGTGCTGGTCGATGGGAAGCTGATCATCAACGAGGACCACGACAGGGACAATTTTCTGCTCTGCCTCGACGCCAGGACTGGCAACGAGATTTGGAAGACGCCGCGGCCTGGATTCACTCGCAGCTATAGCACTCCTGTCGTTTGGACAGCCGGCGAGCAAAAACAACTGCTCGTCACCGGGGCGTTGCAACTCGTTTCGTATGACCTGGAAACCGGCAAGCAGCTTTGGTCGCAGGATGGACTGGCCCGGATCATGAACACGACGCCCGCGACAGGCGAAGGTCTGCTGTTCGTCTCGGCCTGGTCCCCCGGCGGCGATACCGAGGCCCGGATTGCGATGGAGCCTTGGAACGAAGCGGTGCGGCTGTGGGACAAGAACAAGGACGGCAAGCTGCTCCGCGAGGAAGTCGATAACAAGGAAGTCCTTGACCGATTCTTTCGCATCGACCTCAATCAGGACCTCGGCCTCGACAAGGAAGAGTGGGGGAAATATGCCAGTGTCTTCGAGAAGGCCCGCAATGCCTTCTTTGCCCTTCGCCCTGCCGCGTCATCTGCCGGACAGCCGGAGGTGGCCTGGGAACACTTCAAGAGCATCCCATACGTTCCGAGTCCGCTGGCGTATCGGGGTGTGGTCTACCTGGCGAAGGAAGGGGGAATTGTCACCTCCTACGACGCCAAGAGTGGCGACATTTTGAAAAACGGCCGCATCAAAGGGACCGGGGCGTACTACGCCTCTCCCGTCGCCGGCGATGGAAAGGTCTACCTCGTCAGCGAGAAGGGAGTCGTCAGCGTTCTCAAAGCGGGGGGTGAATGGGATGTCATCTCGTCGCGTGATTTGATGGAAAGGACCGTCGCCACACCCGTAGTCAGCGGGGGACGGCTCTATGTGAGGAGCGAAGCAGCGTTGTATTGCTTGGGCAAGGCGAGCGGGGGGCGTTAGCCCTCTGATACTTCGCTCTCCGGGTTGGTTAATATCAGGGGGCTGACGCCCCCCGCTCGCCATTGTGATTCCGACCGCAGGCTTTTCTGGATTGTACCGAGCCAGGCCCCGGTTTCACCGACCTCTTCAAATTGCGGCGCGCCAGATCGGCCAAGAAACGAACCAGCCCGCCGGGATTGTTCCGCGGCGGGCTGGTCAAAATCATTGCTATCGGACTGGCGGCTGCCAGTCGCGAGTAGTTTATTCGAGGATCTTGGCGGTGTCGGCGATGACGGCTTTGATGCCTTCTTCGTTGAGCTTGCCGGCGGCGAAGGCGTGGGTGGCCTTGACCTTGCCGTTGACCCATTCCATCACGGTGACTTCAGCGTCCTTGGAGACTTTGTAGTCTTCCGGGCCGGCCGCGTTTTCAAACGTGGTCAGGGGAACGCTCTTGATGCCTTGCTTCTTGGCCAGTTCCTTGAGCTTGGCTTCATTGGCGGCGGGATCACTCGAGAGGACGACCACAAAAGCGGCCATCTTCTTGTCGCCGCTCTTGGCGATCTTGGCGTCGACTTCCTTTACCAGGGCGGCCAGATTGTCATCCACCTTACGGGTGAAAATGGCGACGACCGGGCGCTTGCCGTACTGGCAGCGATAGCAGAGGGGGTCCTTGCCGGCCGAGGGGCCGGTGACGTCCTGAACGTAGAACGGATTGACGCCTTCGCCAACTTCCAGACCGGACTTCAGCTCAGCCGCAATCACGGCCGAACCGCACAGCAGAACTGCCGCAACACATGCCACAAACTTCTTCATAATAAGGCTCCTACAGGGGTGACCAGAGATACGACCAATACATCAAAAGAGTCTAATGGGTTCCAATGCTCCTGTCGAGCATCCGAGCGGCGGCAAAAGGCTCTTCACAGCGAATTAATCGGGGGCGGCTCTTGCCAAAGGGCTGGCCGCTTAGACCCAGTTACGGGCCGCCGCGGGAAGTGGTTCGTTCATTTCCTTGACCGAACCAGAATGCTAGCCCGCCGCCGAGCAGCAGGCTGATCCAGAACAGGGAACTGAGCTGTCCGAGATTTCGCAGGAAGAATCCCAGGCTCTCGTCCTTCTTAAAGGGGAAATTCCACCATTCCGCAATGATCATCGTGGCCGCGGCAAAGAGGGCACTCATGATTCCCAGTACCAAAGAACGTTGCCTCGCCGCGTAAGAGCAAATCAGGCCGACGAGCGCGCCGGGAATCGCCATGGCGTAAACGCCGACGTATCTCACCAGCAACGTAAAAACGACAGTCCCGATCACCGCGCCTGCCAGCGCGCCACCCACGCCGCGAACCATGGCAAGCGGGTGGCTGGATGGGGAACTCTGATTTGAGGTCACGGAATCGGACATCACCATTTCGGTCTCGTTAGATTTACAAGTTAGTTGTTCTTGAGCTTCTCGCCAAAGAACTCCAGCGTCTGAGAAAAGCTCCGCTGGATCTCTTTCCCACCCCACCCGTGGCCGGCACCCAGAAGTAATTCCACGCGGCCGGGAACGCCGGCACTGGTCATGACGTCGGTCATTTTGAAAGCCTGGGTGTGGGGAACGAGGGGATCTTTGGTCCCCTGAAAAATCAGCAGCGGAGCATCGTCCTTGGTAACATAAGTGACGGGGGACGCCTTCTTGCGTTCCCCTTTGTCGTTCTCCTTCGTCGCGCCGACAAAGTCGTTGAGCAGGCCGACGCTCACAGGCGGAATGTCCTCGGCATTGAAATCGGTGGGGCCGAAGAAAGCGACCACGGCCTGCACTTTGCTGGATTGCTCGGGGTTGCCGCCGCTTCCTTCCAAACCGTCTTCTCTCCCCATCGTTCCCAGCAGCATCGAAAGATGAGCGCCGGCGGAAAAGCCGATCGCGCCGAATCGGTCAGGGTCGATGTGGTACTTCTCGGCATTAGCCCGCAGAAAGCGAACCGCGCATTTTGCGTCCTCAATTTGCGCCGGGAAAACATGCTTGGGACAAAACCGATAGCCGACGCTGACGGAGACATAGCCCTTCTTGGCGAAATCAAAGATCTGCGCGATGTGCTGCGATTTATTTCCCGCCCGCCAGGCACCCCCATGAATCACGACTATGCAAGGGGCTGGCTTGTCGAGCTTCTCGGGCATCGCCAGGTGCAACGTCAGGGGCTCGTCCCCTCCTTTGCCATATTCGACATCGGGAAAGTAGACAACGCCCTCGGGCGGCTTGGTTTTGTCTTTCTCTTGGGCGTGGACGGATGGCAGAATAGGGGCGACCAGAAGAAGCAAGGCTCCGACAGCTCGCCAGCAGGCTGGATTGATCATCGAGGTTTTCTCCCAATAAATAAGCTTGCAACCGAAGCAAAGTCAATCATGTTTGACGGCAGGTTGCCCCGCAACTTCGCCGCCACATGCGGGTCCAATTGTAGCGATTAAGAGACAAATAATCCCCAGGGGCTATGCCGTTGGAAATCAACGATCTCACGCAGCAACGCTGGAAGGGACGGCAAGTTCCGGAATGGAATCGTCGTTTTTCGCTGGTTTGCCAATAGTCTGAATTCTTCCACAAGAGATGGACCTGCATTTGCCAATTGCGGAAAATCCTGACTTAAGGCTCGCAAGAGGCTTCGTAATCAGCTACGTTAAGTGAGACCGGTTTGCACCAACTCCATCCGAGAGATGCCGTGCGCGCGTTGCTTAAAATGATGTTCTTCACCTGCCTGCTTTGGGCGGTTGCCGGTTGTCATGACCGTGGTCGCTCCAACCAGGCGGAACAAGAGTCGCCGCTGAAGCCGATTGCGATTTTCTACGGCGACTTTCTCAATCAGCATCAAGGAAAACCGCCGGCAAGCGAAGCCGAGTTCAAGGCCTTTCTGAAGGAAACCAAGAATGCGGATCGGCTAAAAGAAACATTCAAGATCACGGATATCGACAAGCTGTTAATCTCGCCTCGCGACAACAAGCCGTATGTGATTAACTTCGGCACAATGTCTGGTAACCTAGGGCCCGGCGGACTTCCGGTAGTGGCTTACGAGAAGGAAGGTTTGAAGGGAAAACGTTTTGTCGCAAGTGCTTTGGGAGGCGTGGTGGAAGTTGATGAGGCGGAATTTCGCAAGATGATTCCCAATCCTCAGTGAATTCTCGCCCGAGAGTTGGGCGGTTCTGATTGAACCAGCAGAATATTCGGGGCGCTTGAGCGCCTCGTTATTGCATCATTTTTTATTCGATTCTATCGTCTGGAGGTTTGTATGGTTCTTCTACCGCAACGTCGAGCGTTCACGCTCGTCGAACTACTGGTGGTGATTGCCATCATTGGGATTCTCGTGGCCCTGCTGTTGCCGGCCGTGCAATACGCACGCGAGTCAGCCCGCCGCACGGAGTGCAGCAACAACCTGGCTCAGATCGCCAAGGCGATTCACTTACACGAGAACACGATCAGAGTTCTGCCTACCGGGGGAGACCACCCCTGGCCGCGACCCGATTGGTATCGCGACTCCACCACCGGCAATTTTTATGGTCCCAAAATGCAAGGCATGGGATGGGCCTTCCAGATTCTGCCGTACTGCGACTACGCCAATGTCATGTCCCAGCGAGGAGCCACGGAAGCCGCTACGGAAGCGCTAATCGCCTCGACTCCCATGCAAATGTACTTCTGCCCGACCCGTCGGCGAAATACCCGATATACCACCAACATTCTGATGGACTACGCCGCGGCCTGCCCCACCAATGACCTTTCCAATACGGACGATGGAGGATCGCAAAGCAATGCCCTATGGCGCGGCACCATCTGGAGCGTTCCCAACAACCAAACCTATAACGGAATCATTGTCCGCACCAACTGGAATCAACCTCAACCGCCCGCGCAAGGGAGCGAGGCCGGGTGCACCAACCCCATCACCCTCAGTCACATCAAAGACGGCACCAGCAATACGTTGATGATTGGAGAAAAGCGGCTGATTCCCGCGCGATACAGCTCGGGCGATTGGCACGATGACCGCGGTTGGAGCGACGGCTGGGATCCCGATATCATCAGGCTTACTTCGGCTCCCTACGGCCCGGACTACCGCGCCCAGACGGATATGGATACGGGAACAGTGGGAGATATTGCTTATCACTTCGGATCGGCGCATGCCACGGGAATGAATTGTGCGTTTGGTGACGCGTCTGTTAAGTTTGTCCCCTACACAATGAACCGCGTCAATTTTCAACGGATGGGCCATCGGTCCGATTCGCAGGTTCAGGACATGAAGTTCTAGCTTCCAGGCGAGCCTAACCCGCGCCATCGAAGACTTCCTTTGCCCGCGAGGCTCTCCTCGCGGGTTTCTTATTGCCCGTAGACTAAAACTCGATTCAGGACGGTAGTTGTTGCCGGCTGGGGTGTCGTCACCCGCTTGAGCAGATCTTCCGACTTAACTTTGCCGCACTGGTGCGTTCCGGTCATCAGCACCACGACGACAACCATTGCGCTCATCGCCCGTATCAGGTTGCTTCGGGCAGTATCGCCCATCGCAATAGAAACCAGTTCCCGCAGCAGCCACAGGGCGGCCACGATTCCCGCCAGAAAGAAGACCGTCGCCAGACCGCTGCTTCCCATGATCCGCGATTGTGAACCTGCCGGCAGAGCGCTCATCACCCACAGTCCGACCGGTAGTTGGAAGAGAGAAGGGATCAGTCCCCAATAACCGCCCCAAATGGCCACGCGTGAAACTTCTTCCGCTGGCGCTCCGCGTCGTCCCATTCGCAAGGCCAATCCCAGCAGCATGATGCCCGCCATCGCCAGGGATGCGAAGGTAAAGTGGAACCACAGGGCCGGAATTTCTCCCTCGATCATCGCCTGCACGAACAGCTTGCCGCGGACTTCTTCCAGGCTCGCGTCTTGGACGTCCGCCAGTTTTCCCGCTATCAAGAACAGCGGCGGGAAGTGATAGAGCAGGTTCGTGCTCGCGAACAGAAGCAAAGCCGATTTGCCGAAGAATCCTCCCATGCCGCTCGCGGCTGACTTTTTTCGCCACAGCCAGTAGCCGCCGAGAATGAGCAGCGAGAAGAGTAGTTCCAGCCCACCCCAGTGCATCTTGTGCCCCAGCCGTTTCGTCCAGAGCGCGGCATACTCCGGCGTCCAGAGCAACAGCCCCAACACCAAACCGAGCGAAGTGCCGACGAGCAGCGTCAGCACGGACATTTTCGCCAGGTAATCAGCCGCGGACTTCGCCGCGACGTCATCCTTGGACCGCAGTTTCCATTCCAGCCAGAGGCAGGCGAGCGGCGCTCCCGACGCCACGTTCATGCAGATTAGATGCACAGAGAGGAGCAGGATGTGGAGCAGTTGGAGCATAATCAAGGAGAAGGATGGCCGCGAAAAACACAAAAAGTCACAAAAATAAAGCCGCCGCAGTTTCTGGTACTCGCTTTGTGCCTCTTCGCGTTTTCGTGGCCATACCTTTGCCGTGTGCCTACGCCGCTTGCAACACGCGAAGGAGGTGCTTTTTTGAAGACGGTTCCTCGGCCTGATGATACTTGAAAAAGTTGTCCCACGCCCGGTCTAACTCATAGAGCGCGCTGGCGATGGAAACGGTCCGCCATTTTTCTCCGGGCAGAGCCTCAATGAGATTCAGCCGGCGGAGCTTGTCCAGGGCGTCGTCGATTTCAAAATCAACCTTCAAGTTGCACCGCTCCCGCAGCAGTCTCTCGGCGGCGCGGTCGATTTGCCGAGCCGTCCAGCCGCCGTCGTCTCCGATGGCGGCTTGCCGCCAGAGGAGCCACCAGGCGAGGACCGCCTCGCGGAATTCCTGCTCCTCAGCTTCGTCGAGCAGGCGGAAGAAGACGCCGGCGTTGTTGTCGAGGTTCTGAAAGTACAGGCTGCGGGTCAGGCTGAGCTGGTACTTGTCCTTCGTATTCAGGTAACCGAAAAACGCCTTCACTCCATAGCCGATCGTGCCGGCCAGCAGGAACAAGAATCCCGCCATTCCCGAAAAACCAGCCATCGCGGTGGCTGCCACTTTGGTGACGAGCTTGAAGACCGCCAGCCCAACCCCGGAAATGGTGGGGACTAGGATTCTTCCCTGATCGAACAGGGTCATCCGCACCCGCGTCCCCGGCAGCAGCATTTCCAAATCCGCCTTGGGGATGTTCTTGAAGAGCTTCATGGCAATGGGCCGATGTGCTTCAGGCGAGCGGGGGGCGTCAGCCCCCTGATGGTTCTCTCCGTGTTTGCGGGGCGTAGTATCAGTGGGCTTACGCCTACCGCTCGCCTTTGCCAGGCGGAACACAATCGCCAGCCGCTGATACGTTGGCACGTCCACGGTCGTTTCGCGGTACCAGTTTCGCCAGGTACGGACCGTCCGCTTCCCCAGCACATCGCCGCGGGCGTACACGTCCAGCCGCTCAAAAATGCTGAAATCGACTTTCAGGTTCAGCCCCCAATGGCTGGTCGATTCCAGCGACGAGTGGATCTCTTCCCTGCTCAGTTTGCGAAAATTGGCCCGCTCCATCAATTCGCCGAACTTGTCGAACACGACCTTCGACTGCTCCTCTTCGTGTGCCGGGCTGCTCGCCTCGCGGGTCCGTTCGTCCACATCGGGGTCGAGGTTGTAGTAGGCTTCCTTAAGCTCTTCCAATTTCTGGTGATATTGGAAATGAATCGTCGAGCCAACGAGAGTGCAGAGTTCCCAAAACTGTTTACGCTCGTCTGCCGAGAGACTCTTCTCCTCGGCCAGCACCCGCACCATCTCGGCCTTCCGAAGTGGAATGAAATGTTCCCGCGGCTGAGCCGACTCGTCCGGGGGCAACTCCGTCGGAACGCCGGAAGCGGAAGCAAGCAGGTCGTCGCTGGAGGAGTCGAGGGACATGGGAGATTGTCGTGGGGGTTGAGTGGTGATTTGCAACAAGATGTATCGGCAGTTTGGGGGTGCGAACTGCGGCTGCTAGCACAGCCATCTGGTGCTGACTGCCAAGGTGACGGAAATCCTGGACTATTCCCGCGAAGCAGGCGTATACTGCGGGCCTCATGGCCGAACCCACCTCGAGTTGCTGTCGTCAGTGTTCCGCGGCAATTCAGTCCGGCGCAACAACTTGCTGGCTCTGCGGAGCGCGGCTCGATAGCGGGTCTACAAACATCGAAGGGCAGCAACTGCCAGCATCGACCCCAAGGCGCGGTCCGTGGACGTTCTCTCTGATGACGCTATTTGCGGTCATGACCGCCACTGCCGTCCTCCTGGGCCTGGCAGCCATCTCGCCTGGTCTGGCGGTGGTCCTAACAGTGCTGAGCATTCCGGCTTGGGTCCGCGCCTTCACTTATTCGCGGCAATGGCGCAAGGCGGGACGTCCGTTGACGCCGGGAGAGCAATTTATCTCCTTCGTCGGTTCGCTCGTGGTCGTCGCCACGATGGCGCTGGCGGTGATCATTGCGTTTTTCTCTGTTTGTTTTCCGCTGGGAGGCTTGGTCTTTGAGGGCCTGCCTACACACCAGGCCGTGCCGTTCTTTTGGGGCGCGTGGGGACTCGGCATTGCCGGGAGTGCCCTCGTCGGCGGAATCCTGCTGAATCGGTTGTGGATTGCCCCGCTGCGAGGAGCGAACGGACCGCCGACGATGAATGTTCGCCTGATGCAATATTCCGCCGGCGTCACCCAGGCTCTCGCCGCGGTTGCCGGCGGGCTGGTCGGCCTGGGAATTGTCGCGGCGGTCGGCCTGTTATGGCGTTCGCTCAGGGACCCGAATGCACCGCATGCCTGGACCCTCATTCCCATTCCTGGCGCTAGCGGCCAGATAGCCACTTACATCGCCTGCGCCGCCGCGGGAATCGTGGGAGTATTTGCGGCCTTGTCGCTCACCCGTCGCCACTTTACCGGCCAAATCGTCCTGGTTGTTAGCGTCGCCGCGGCGCTCCTGGGCTTGTGGCTGGGATTCCTCTGGCAGTTTCCACTGGGGAGTTTGCTGATCGACGCCGGCTGGTTTGCGCCGGAGCAACGTGCCGCTCTCGAAGCAGTGGCGATGCTCGGTATCATGGCAATCAGTGCGATTACGGGGGGAGCCGTCACCTTTACCCTCTGCCGAATGTTCTCTGCTCGTCCCACTGTTGACGGCAGAACCTAGGTCGGAATCTCATCCTTCTCCTCCCCAAACTCCACCCCTTCGTAGATATCCGCGAGGCGAAGCTCGCAGCCAATTCCGAGTAGGGGAATCGTCGCTTCCATGCCGTGGTAATCGAAGAGCAGCCACTGTCCGTTTTCCTGGCGGACAAATCGGTCCACGACAGGACGATCTTGCGCCACCAAAATGTACTCCTGCAAGGAAGGAAGTGAGCGGTAGAACTCGAACTTCCGGCCTCGATAGTAGCTTTCGGTGGAGGGGGAGAGCACTTCGAAGAGAGTGTGGGGATTGGTCGCGGCCTGCTTGTCGGTTGTGTCAAGCATCAGTTTTCCGCAGATGACGGAAATGTCCGGATAGGTATGCAGCGGATATTTTTTAGCCGCGATTCGCTGGTCGCTGTTGTAAGGCTGACAAGGCTTGCCGCGAAGTTGGAGATAGAGCTGTCCGAAGATGTTTCCCGCAATCCGATTATGCCCGGGCGATCCTCCCGCCATGAGAAAAATCTCGCCCCGGCAAAACTCGTGTTTCTCCTCCGCGACTATCTCATCTGGTACTGTGGAGGGATTCAACAATAAAGCCAAACTGACCATGAGAAAGTCCTATGGCTTTCACACCGAACAAGGCATCCAAATCGCCCTCTTTCACGCCCTGGGCAAACTTCCCGAGCCAAAACTCACCCACAGATTCCGCTAGGGAGGCAAAAATTAATCACCTGGAAATCTCAAACGGTATCATTACCCGCGTCTCCCTTGATTTGCGGCGGTGTTCGTTTCAGTTTCTGGGCAGGCTGGAAGCCTACCCCACTTGGGGAAACGGATCTGCGAATGCACCAAAAGCCCCGAGCCCGCCATCGACCTGCAAATCGGTCGCCGTGATGAACGAGGCCGCGCTACTTGCCAGCCAGAGGACCGCGCTGGCGACTTCGTCCGGACGTCCCAGCCGTCCCAGCGGATGGCGATTGGCAAGCTCCGCTTCTCCCCCTTGAGCAGCGAGGCTCGCGCGGACCAGCGGGGTATCGATCGCGCCGGGAGAGACGGAAACCACGCGAATGCCGTCGCGGGCGTATTCGACTCCCCACTGCATCGCCTGCAAAAGATTCGCCGCCTTGATCGGTCCATAAGCCGGCACTTTCCGGGCGGTCCGATGGGCCTGCCCGCTGGCGAGATTCACCACGACGCCGCTTCCCTGCTCGCGCATTTGCCTCAAGGCGTGCTTGGCCAAAAAGGTGTACCCCGTCAAGTTCACATCCAGCATGCGCTGCCACAACTCGGCCGGCAGCTCATCGACGCGTACATAAGAGGCCGGCGGCTGGATTGCAGCATTGTTGACAAGCACATCCAGAGCGCCAAACTGGCGAACTGTGGCCGCGACGGCATCGCGGCAGTCGGCTTCGCTTGATGTATCTCCGCTAACTAACGAGATGCCGGTCGGCAAGGTGGATGCTGATTGAGCATCGACATCCAAGCAAACAACGGACGCTCCGGAAGCTGCAAAGGCTTCACAAATGGCCCGACCAATCCCCTGCGCACCGCCGCTGATTAGCACCACGCGGCCGGTGTTGTCGAAAGAAACGCGTCCCAAGGGACGTGCAGGGAACATTGGCTGGTCTCAAATGGGTGCGGCTAAATTTACCGCATCCCATTCTACATTGGCTGGGGAGGCTGGAAGCCTACCCCACTTGCTACCGGCTCCGCTTGATTGACAGCGGCTTTACATGCCGGGCGAGTTCCTCGCTCCGCTGCCCGGGCTTGCCGCCGAAGACGCGCTCGTCGTAAATGGCCAGGGCGTGCAGGCCGTGGCCGAGCGGGCCGATGGACCACTTTTCGTTCCGGCCATTGAGGAGCAGGTTGGCGAGATAGTCCACGCTCTTGATCATCTTGGGGTCGCGGACTTCCTCGTCGTTGAGTGAGTAGGCGAGCCATTCGGTGATGTGGCCGGTGGTTTCCAGCCGGCGGGAGGGAGGGCCTTCGTCGCCGCGTCCTTCGAACCAGTTGGTGCTGAAGCTGCCGTCAGGATTCTGCAAACGGAACGTGTAGGTGTGGTAATCATCGATAAACTTCTGCGCCCGCAGCCATTGCCCTTCCATCGGCTCCTTCCGCTGCTGCCGCTTGTGAATGGCGTAGCTGAAGCCGGTGAGCCGGTGGGTGCCGCCGCAGGCCGCGCCGATAATCGGCTGGGCCAGCTCTTCTTTGATGAGCCGCGGGATGTCCCATTCTAGGCCGTCAAGGCTCTTCCACTTGTCGTCTGACTTGAGGTAGTGGGTGAGGGCGATGAGCTTGAAGGTCAGCTCGGTGCGGGGCTGGCAGGTGTACTTCTCGTGTTCGATCAGATCGGCCACGGTGAAGTCATGACCGTCGGCCTTCATCGGGTAATCGGTCCGGACCCGCGACTGGGCGAGCATCGCCAGGAATTGTCCGGCGTGACCTTGCACCCCAGGGCCAATCCGCGTCTGCAGCTTGTTGTTTTGCACCCAGAACAGCGTCTGCCCGTTGCAGTTGCCGTTGTAGCAAAGATAGCCGATGGCATTGACCTTCTTGTCTTGGGCGATCAGCTCCGTGTCGACTCCGTAAGCAATCATCGCGTGCATCGCCCCCCAGGGACTGCGGCTCGCGACGTTCTCCGGCTGCTGATAATAATGGGCGAGAGCGTCGCGGACTTTCTCGCGCAACTCCTTCAGTTCTGGAGTGAGCTCTTTCTTTTCTTCGACGGCCTTCTCAAGTACCTTTGGCTCCTCGGTCTTTTCCTCCGTCTTGGCTTCTTCCTTTTTCTCTTCGGTGCCTGGAGTTGTCTCCTCGGACTTGGTTTCCGTCTTCGGCTCGGTCGATTCCGTTTTGGTTTCCTCTTCAAAAGAGACCAACATCACGCTCAGGTCTTCCGCGGAAGCCGGCGTGGATACGAAGGAGACCTTGTCCGCGGCCCGATTGGCCACGCGGGGCTGGCTTTCTTCCTGGAAAGTGGCCGGCGTTTGGACGGCTGGGCTGGTCCGCTCCGCTTTCGGCTGCTGAAGCACCGCCATGCCGGCAATGAGGAATCCAAAGAGGATGCAGAACGAGAGCGTCGTCCGGACCATGAGGTTACCTTGGTTCGTCAATTCTTCACAATGTGCGCGGTCCCGCCAACCACGTCGGGAGTAGAGATAACTGTCATCATCGGTACGAAACGCGACAATCGTAAGTTGCCGGTTTGCAGCCGGAAGAGTTTCCCCGCTGCTGCTAGCATCGCCAGAGGAGACAGTCGTGACAACCGGAGAAGTCGAGTGTCCCAGCCCCCATTTCGGCTGGCGATTGTAAGTCATTGTCGCTCGCTAGATTCGAGCCAACGAAGCAAGGTGAGCTAGTACCACGCCTGCCGCAGGCGCTCGGCCCAGCTTGGCGGATCGGGAGGCTTGGGGTTGCCGCCGTCGAGATACTCGCGCCAAGATTTTGCGCTCATGCCATAATCTTTGCCGGTTGACGACTTGAGCGATTCCATTGCCACGCGCTGGACGGCCGGATCGTTTTCTTCCAGGGCGAGCCCGAGAGCTTTGGCCGCTTCCGGGTCTTTGTGTTTGCCAAGGGCGCGAGCCGCTTCGATGCGGACGTCCAAATCGGCATCTCCATTAAGTTGCGAGAGCATCTTGACCGCTTCCGGTCCCTTTTGACCGGCGAGCGCCTGGCAGGCTGCCGCCCGGACGTCGGCGTCGTTGTCGGTGCTGGCTCCTTCCAAGGCCACGAGGGCAACCGCACCGGGAAGGACGGCTAAGGTCCGCACAAGCTCCGCCCGCATCGTGGGGCTCTTTTCAATTGCCAGTACGTCCACAATTTCTTGGGCCAGACGTTGTTTTTCCGGTTCGGGCATGTTGCGAGCCTGTGCCCGCACCTGCTGCAGCTCTTGCTGCCGCTTGTAATACGTCGGCCCCCGCTTTTCGTCCTCTTCCCACTGCTTGCGGACGTAGGGATTGAGCGACCGTGCCTCCGGCACAAATCCATCCGCGCAGCCGACGGTCGTCACGCCGGCTGTTGCCGCGATAAGCAGCAGGGCGCGATGAATTTGCGAATTAGCGAACTGAGTGGGAGCTATGCGCATATAGTCAGAAGTGATCCACAAGACGGGACCCAAGGGGGGGGACTATAGCAAGGAGCGATTTTCCCCGCCAGACGAAGTGCGACCCCTTTCGGCACTTTTTTGGTCACCCGGTTCGCTCCCCGTCTCCGCCCCAAATCAAGTCCCCGCTTGCTTTTAACGCTTGCAACCCGTGTTGCGACGGAGGGCAGGAAGGGCTAGATTGCCAGAAGCTTTACCTCTCTCCTGCCCGCGAATCTTCGGAAGAAGTAAGATGCAACGCCTATCCATTCCCTTGGGATTGCTCTTCGGTCTCACCTTTCTTGCCGGCATCGCTTCCGCGCAGGGCTCCAAAGTCAAACTGGGTGACCTCGCCGGGGATTTTCAAGCCCCGCCGCTGGCGGAGTTGGAAAAGAATGTGAAATGGGTCAGCCGGCCCGTTCTGGATTCCATCGTTCTTCTGCGGCAAAAACAGGCTCAGGAGAAACCGACGGCCACGGCAGGCGAGGTGTTGAAGCTTAAGAATACGACGCGCGCGACGAATGCCGCCATTTTGAGCGTACTCGGAAGACTGCCGGCGAAGGATGCGGATTCCGACGTGAACTATGACGCGGAGTTCCGGCGGCACATGAACTTCGATGTGGCCAGCGTCAATCCGATTTTGGCCAGTTCCACCGTGGAATTCGACATCAGCAGTCTCACCGGAATTGGGCTGTTCAGTTTTGACTGGAAGTTTCGCCCGTTTGCGTCCAAGGATTCGGTGGTGAGCTGGCAATCCAGCAGCGACCGTCTGTACGACAAGGTCGTCATGCGAAAGGACCTGGTCTGGTCCGACGGCAAACCGATTACGGCACACGATATTGAATTCAGCTTCCGCCTGATTATGACCTCGTCCGTGCACGTGCCGGCCCAGCGGTCCGGGACCGACAAACTGAAGTACGTGAAAGCCTACGACGACCACACGCTTGTCTACTTTCACAAGGAATCATTGGCCACTAACGACTGGAACGTCAATTTCTCAATCATTCCCAAGCACGTCTTCGAAAACACGTGGGAAGATGACGTGACCCTGCAAACTAGCGAAGCACATACCAAGTTTGAGAAGAATCCCGTTGTCGGCGGCTCCTACAAAATCGGCAGCCGAACGATTGGCCAGGATCTCGTGCTGGAGCGTCGGGACGACTATTCCATGCATGAAGGGAAGCAGGTTCGCGACAAGCCCTATTTCAAGACAATCCGCTTCAAGTTTATCAAGGAACCTGGAGTCGCACTTCTTGGTCTCAAAGGGGGGGACATTGAAGAACTGCAACTTGGTCCAGAGCAGTGGCTAAAGCAGACCGGTGACGATGAATTTTACAACATCTGCACCAAGGCCTACGACACGGAGTGGGTAAACTTTCAGTTCAACTGGAATTGCTCAAAGCCGTTTTTCAGCGACAAGCGTTGCCGGTGGGCAATGACGTATGCTTTCGATCACGAGGAGTTGCTCAAAAAGCTGCGGTACGGTCTTGATGCTCCGGCGGACGGATTGTTTCATCCCGCTTCTCCCTGGCATCCCACCGGAAAGATCACCTACAAAAAGCGAGACCTGGAAAAGGCCGAGAAGCTTCTGGATGAAGCTGGTTGGAAACTCGGCTCCAACGGCATCCGCGAGAAAATGGTCGATGGCAAACTGGTGAAGTTCGATTTTATTGTTCTTGTCGCTAACCGCCAGGATCGAATCGATACCTGCAACCTTCTGAAGCAGAACCTATCGGAAATCGGCGTCAGCGTGACTGTTCGGCCACTGGAATTTGCCGTGTTGACTCAGCATATGCAAGAGCACGACTTTGACGCGGCAATGGGAGGTTGGGGAACTGGGACCGACCCGGACACCTCCGACAACATTTGGGGAACTGACAAGGAGCGCAATTATGGCAAGTACTCCAATCCGGAAGTCGACAAACTGTTCGCAGAGGGGCGGAAGGAATTCGATCCCAAAAAGAGGCAAGCCATCTATCAAAAGATTCACACGTTGGTGTCCGAAGACCAGCCCTACACCTGGCTCTTCTACCAAAATGCCTATTATGCCTTCCATAAGGATTTGCGAGGTTACATGTTCAGTCCTCGCGGCCCCTACCACTATTCGCCTGGAATGAGCAGCATCTATAAGCCGGCAATGCATTAAGAGCAGGGAAGCAAAGCAGGCCGCCCATGTTTAGTTATCTGGTCAGGCGACTGATCTTCGCCGCACTGACAGTGGTTGTGATCACATTCGTGGTCTATGCGCTGATCCGTTGCATGCCGGGGGATCCGGTATCGCTCGACATGGCGGAAGCCGACCCTTCCAAAATGCGGACTTTCGAGGAACAACAGCGACAGCGAAAGCTGTACGGATTGGATTACCCGTGGCCCGTCGGCTACTGCATTTGGGCTCGGAATGTTGTCACCAAGTTTGACTTGGGAAAGAGTATCTTTGAAAAGAAGCCCGTCTATCGCGCGATCCAAGAGCGGTTTATTCCCACCCTAATGCTCTCGGGTACGTCACTCTTTCTGGCGTATGTCCTGTCCGTACCGATTGGTCTCTATTGTTCCGCCCGCAGCAACAAGCTTGACGAACGAGGAATCAGCCTGGGAATGTACATGATGTACTCGTTCCCGAGTTATGTGGCCGCATTGTTTCTATTGACGCTTTTTTATCTAAAGCTAAAAGGGACGGTTTGGGCGTTGCCCCTGCAAGGGATGGTGAGCAGCAATCACAGCGAACTGTCGTCGTGGGGACAATTCACCGATTCCCTCCGCCATCTGATTCTTCCGCTTACCTGCATGACCTACGGCGGACTGGCCTACGACAGCCGGTTCGTCAAGGCGAACATGGAAGAGGCGATGCGGCAGGACTACATCCGGACAGCTCGGGCCAAGGGTGCGGGGTATGTGCGAATCCTGGTGATGCACGCCTTTCGGAATACGCTCATTCCTTTTCTTACCATCCTGGGGATTTCCCTTCCGGCTCTCCTGAGTGGAGCGGTGATTCTCGAAGGGATTTTCGGCTGGCCCGGGATGGGGCAATTGTTCTATCAGTCGGTCAGCCGTCGCGATTACGACCCGATCATGGGGCTGACGCTCATGTTCACGATCTTGACTCTCGCCGGACAATTGCTCGCGGACATTTTGTATGCCTTTGCCGATCCGCGTGTTGCCTACAAGTAGACCCTCATGTCCGCTGCGCCTACCATTTCACCAACTGCCCCTCTCCCAGCGTCCAAATCGGCCGCTGCGGCCGGCTTCTGGTCCGACGCCTGGCGGCGGTTCCGCTGCAAACCGCCGGCGATGGTGGCTTTGGTTTATGTCGGGCTGATGTTCGTGGTGGCCTTCGCTGCCCCGTTGATCATTGGGACCAAGCCGGTCGTTTGCAAATACAAGGGCAGGCTCTACTTTCCCTTCGTCGCCTACTGGCATCCGCGGCTGGAGAACGCCGTTTTTGCACGGGACAAGTTTCGCATTCCATTTTCCAAATCACTGAAAGAAAAGGACTCTGAAAGCTGGGCCATTTATCCGCTCGTCTATCAGGACCCGACCCGCCGCGTCAGCAAAGACGAAGTCGACGCTGTCCGGCCGCCGCAAAAAGTCGCGGCTGTTCCTGCCAAAGAGACAAAGGAGGAAGGGGCAAAGAAAGAGCCCACTGAATCCAATAAGCCCGACGAAAAGAAGGAGGCTGGCGAAAAGAAGTCGGAATCTCCGCCGATCGTGGATCCCTTTGCCAGCGATCCTTTTGGAGCAGGAGGCATTCCGTCGGAACGTCCCGACCCGACGCTCATGGAGCCGGCCACACCAGACCCCACGTTGCTCGACCCGACTCAACCTGACCCCACAATGATGGAGCCCGGGGAACAAACGGAAGGAGTTGATGATGGTCCGCCCAATAAGTATCACTGGATGGGGGTCGCCAATTCCACCTCCATCGATGTCATGGCGACCATGATCCACGGCACCAAAATTGCCCTGCTCATCGGCTTTGTCACGACGGGAATCGCCGCCATTATCGGCGTCACGCTCGGTGCCCTCGCCGGTTATCTCGGCGGCTGGGTGGATATCGTCATCAGCCGCGTCACAGAGATTTTCATGTGTGTGCCGGTGTTAATCCTGATCATCGCCTTGCTCGCCATCATCGATAAGCCAAGCATCTGGCAGATCATGTTTGTACTCGGACTCACCGGCTGGACCAGCATCTGCCGACTGACACGAGGGGAGTTTCTCCGCCTCAGAAACAGCGAGTACATCATCGCCGCCCGCGCGATGGGTGCCGGTCTCCCCCGAATTCTGTTCCGTCACATCCTTCCCAACGCCCTCGCCCCTATTCTTGTTCCGGTCACCTTCGGCATTGCCTCCGCAATTCTCACGGAGAGCGGCCTGTCGCTCCTCGGCATTGGAGCGCCGCCGGATACGCCAAGCTGGGGCCAACTGCTGAATCGTGGCCGCGAGAACTTTGAGACCCACTGGTGGCTGGTCTTTTTCCCCGGCCTGGCCATCTTTTTGACAGTGCTTGCCTACAACCTGATTGGCGAAGGGCTGCAAGAAGCAACCGACCCACGTCTGCGAGAGGATACGAAATAGACCATGTCGGCTCTGCTGGAAATCGATGATCTGGCGACCTACTTCTACACCGAGACCGGTGTGGTGAAGGCGGTCGATCATATCACTCTGAAGATCGAGGAAGGAAAAACGCTCGGCATTGTCGGCGAATCGGGCTCCGGGAAGTCGGTTACGTCGTTTTCCGTGATGAAGCTGCTGGCGGGTGCGGGCAAGATCGTAAGCGGCAAGATCTCGCTCCTGGGAAGGGACCTCGTTCGCCTGCCGGAGCCGGAGATGCGGCAGGTTCGCGGCAAAGAGATCAGTATGATCTTCCAGGAGCCGATGACGTCGCTGAACCCTGTTTTCACGGTCGGCTATCAGGTGATGGAAGCGATCCTGCTTCATCAAAACATCAGCAAGCAAGAAGCTCGCAAGAAGACCATCGACCTGTTCCGGGAGGTGGGCATTCCCGATCCGGAAGGGAGGATCGATTCATACCCGCATCAAATGTCCGGCGGACAGAAGCAGCGGGTGATGATTGCGATGGCCCTTTCCTGCAATCCCCGCCTGCTCATAGCGGACGAGCCGACGACGGCACTCGACGTGACGATCCAGGCCCAGATTCTCGACATTCTCCGCAAGCTGCGGGATGAGCGGGGAATGAGCGTGCTGTTCATCACACATGATTTGGGGGTCATCGCTGAAATCGCCGACGACGTGGCAGTGATGTTTCAGGGGAAGGTTGTCGAGTACGGCAAGGTGCTGGACATCTTCGAAAACCCCAAGCACCCGTACACAAAAGGGCTCCTCGCCTGCAAGCCACGGCTGGATACGAAGTACAAAATCCTGCCGACCGTGGCCGACTACATGGAAACGAAGGAGGTTGACGGGGAAGTCAAAGTCATCGAGAAGAAGGTCACGGCCGAGCGCCTGCAGGAACTCGAAACCAAGGGACGCGGCCGGCTGCTGCATCCCCTGTCGCGGCTCAAGGAAATCGGCCACCCGTGGGAAGAGGGGCAGCACGCCCCAGACACAAAGACGGTCAAAGAGCAAGAACGGCCGCTGCTGGCCGTGACGGATCTGAAGGTCCATTTTCCCATCCGCAAAGGGATTCTGCTGCGGACGGTCGGCCATGTAAAGGCGGTGGACGGCATCAGCTTTGACATCTACCGCGGGCAGACGCTCGGCCTCGTCGGCGAATCGGGCTGCGGCAAAACGACCGCGGGGCGGGCAATCCTGCGACTTATCGAGCCCGACGGCGGCCGCGTCGTCTACGAGGGGATCGACCTGGCCCAACTCAGGAGCGGCGACATGCGCCGGATGCGCCGCAAGCTGCAAATCATCTTCCAGGACCCCTACGGGAGCATGAACCCCCGGATGACCATCGAGTCCTCCCTCACCGAGCCGATGTACATCCACAAGCTCGGAACGAGCGGCCAGGAACGCCGGGACAAAGCGGTCGCATTGCTGGAAGAAGTCGGCATGAAGCCCGAGCACCTCCGCCGCTACCCGCACGAATTCTCCGGCGGCCAGCGGCAGCGGATCTGCATCGCCCGGGCCCTCGCCGTCGAGCCCGAATTCATCGTCTGCGACGAATCGGTCTCCGCCCTCGACGTCTCCGTGCAGGCGCAGGTCCTCAATCTGCTCAAACGGCTGCAAGAAAAGCGGGGCCTGACCTACATCTTTATCAGCCACGACCTTTCCGTCGTCAAATTCATGTCCGACATGATGGCGGTGATGAACGCCGGAAAAATCGTCGAGTTCGGCCCAAGCGAAAACATCTACGCCCATCCCAAAGAGGACTACACCCGCCGCCTCATCGACGCCACGCCCAAGGACAGCATCGACAACATCAAGCGGCGGCAAAAGCAGCGGGAAGAGGCGCTGAAGAAAAGAGTGGGCAAATAGACCGTCGTTCCAATGTGGGCCGTCATTCCATGACCGGCCCATTCTGGAGGAAAGACGAAAGAATAGGGCTGTTTCGGAGAAACGCCCTATACGGCTTCCATCGCCACAATCTCGTCCAGCATCTCTTGGGCGTCGTCGGTTATTTGGCTGATGCGGGCGAGCCAAGCGGACTCGCCGGCGGGCTGTTCGCGCTCTTCGGCAAAGAGGGCGGAGAGGCTGCGGCCGATGGTTTCGTTGAGGTCGGCATTGGGGCTAGGCCCGTTGAGATGTGAGAGGAGCGAGCCGCGGAAGGAGGCGAAGAGCAGTTCCCTGGCCAGATGCTGTTCATCGAAGGAACCGCCGCCCTTGAGATCTTCGGCGAAGTCCGAGGAGCGATTGGGTTCAAACGCGAAGTCATGGACGTTGACGGCGAAGGCCAGATGGGCCAGCAGCAGGTCCGTCCAACGCTCGACCCGGCGGCGAAAATCGTTGAGCTTCTTAGCCGCGGCAACTCCGTGCCGCTCTCCAGTCAAAAGAAGCTGGAGCACTTTGCTGCGAACGTCCAGATGGGCGGTGAAGACGCTGCGGGCCACCGGTTCAAGCTCGGCCGTGTTCCTTTGGGCGTCGTGGGCTGCGGCTGCGGCGGCGGCGATGCGGCTGACCAGCTCGCTGGCCAGGATTTCTTCAAAGAGGGGCTCGAAGCGAGTCCAGGCTTCGCGGGAGGTTATCTCGCCCCGCAGAATCATCTCTCCCTGCCGCCGGATGGCGCGGGTCCAGCGTTCGGCCCGGCAGCGGGACGCGGACCAGTAGGTTTGAATGCTGCGCCCTTTAGGATCATTGACCGGGCGAGGTTCCGCGGACGAAGAGACCGCGATGCGGGCGGCTAACTCGACTAGATCGCGGACGTGCATCGCGGAGGAGGGCGAAAAAGAGAAGAGAGATTAAGATTACGAGTAAGATTAAGAGTAAGAGCAGGGGGAGAAAAAGCGGCAGCGCCCCAGAACCCGAGGGGACAGAGGTTCTGGGGCGAGCCGCGTTGGGTGAGGGAGGCTAATGCACCTGCTGTACCGCGTTTCCATGGCACCGCGTTTCGCAGCGAAAGTGATCAGGTTGTGCAGATTGTGCCGTGAGCGCGGGCTTAAGATCTGCAGGGTTCGAGTACTCGACTATGAGTTGATGCCGCCACGCAGCAATCCGGGGACTGCGCCGCGCTGCTTTTTGGCAACGAGATTTCGGTAAGATGGATTCTCCAGGAGAATCGTCATGCGGCTAGGAATTGTCAGCGATACGCACGGTCACGTGCTGAATACTCTGGCCGCAATCCGGATGCTCGAGACCCTCGGCGTGGACGAAGTCCTCCACTGCGGCGACATCTGCTCGACCGTAATCCCCGGTCTATTTACCCGCTGGCCCACCCACTTTGTCTTTGGCAACTGCGACCCGAATGAAGCGGAATTGAGCCTGGCCATTGGCGCGGCGGGCCAGCGCTGCCACGACCGATTTGGAGACATCACCTTAGCCGGACGACGCATCGCGCTGATTCACAGCGACGACGCCCGGCTCTTTCGCAAGACGATTACCAGCGACCAGTTCGATCTGGTCTGCTACGGCCACACCCATGAGGCGGAGCAGCATCACGAAGGGAAGACTCTGGTCCTTAACCCTGGAGCTCTCTATCGAGCCAATCCGCACTCCATCGCCATCGTGGAGTTGGCCACGATGGAGGCGACGATTGTGCCGCTCTAAGGCTACTCCGGTTTCTTCCGGTCTCCCCGCGGCTTATTCTCTCCACTGCGGCGCGGATTTGCGTCCGGCTTCGGACTGGATCGAGGAATGTCGAGCTTGATTTGCGGCTGCTCGCGGGGAGTTTCCGCCTTATTCCGCGGAATCTCAATCTTTGGCTGCGGATTTTCCAGCCGCGGCATCGGATTCTCATTGCGCGGCTTCGGCATTGGGACTTCGACTCTGGGTGTCGGTTTGGGCTGTGGGACTTCGACCTTGGGCTCTGACTTGGGCGTTTCGATCCTTGGCCTCGGCTGGGGAAGTTCCTTTTTCGGCATGGGCTGAGGGAGCTTTACCTTGGGTACTCCAGGGCCAGTGCCTTCCAACTTCGGCCGCGGTCGGGGATCACGAGGCTCCGCCGGCTTTCCCTCATCCTTCGGCAGCACACCTTTGGGAAGCTCGTCGGGCAATTCCACTCTCGACTTTGGGTTGAACCCTTTACCCTTCGACCCGGAGAAGGAGCCGCGGCCATCATCCCGATTCTTGTTCAGGTCGGTGCGAACGTCGACTCGCGGCTGTGACGGGTTGGGCCGAGTGAGTTTGGGGGGGACGAGCTTCTCGTTTTGTTTGGCGATCTCAGAAATCTGTGTGGTGGGCAGTTTCATTCGCACCTGTTCGTTCCGTCCAGGACGAGGGCCGGTTTTTCCAGGAAGGTCCTTTCCAGAATCAGGATTGCCAATATCCGGCCGGCCTACTTCTCGCTTTCCAAGGTCCTTCTTCGCCAAGTCCGGCAAGTTGCCGCCTGGTCGCTCCGTGGAAATCCGGTGCTGACGAACTTCCCGCGTCTCCTTGGCCAGGTCGAATGCCTGCTTCTGCATTCTGCTGTCGAGCTGAGCGAACCTCACGGGCATTTCGTTCCGGCGTTTCGAGTCTTGCAAGTTCACGGCAAGGACATTCTGCTTGATGTTCGTGATGTTGGTTATGTTTGTTTTGTTGATATTGATGTTCGAGTTGGCCACATACCGCACCTGCTCGTTCCAGGTCCGTGGCGGGCGTGCCGAGACATTGCTGGCATAGTGGTTGTGCCAGCCGTCGAGCCGGTTGATGTAATTCACCCCTTGCTGGCGATAGTGACACTGCAACTGGGTCAACATCGGGTCGTAGCAGTTACGATAGGGGCGGTACTGTGCCCAAGGGGTCACACCCCAAGAGTTCCAGTTCGAGCCGTAGTAGTTGCCGAAGTAAAAGTGGCCGTAGTTCGGCCGCACCCACAAGTGCACAAACAGGTTCGGCGTGTTCAGGGCGCACCAGGGGCGATAGACGTAGTTCGGCCGCGTGTAGATCGGCTGAGTGAAGTAAATCGGGGCAAACAGGCAGCCGCGGCGGGTCAGGCGATAGTCCCAACGGCCCGCCAGATAGACGCAGCCGGCCGGAGTCCAGACATAACGGGGCGAAATCCAGACCCAGTTCTCCTGATAGGGAGCCCAGTAGCCGGGCTGCCAGCGATAACCGGTGTCGTAATAATTCCACGATCCGGTAGCCCAGAAGTAGTCATCCCCCGGAGAAGGACCGGTCGGCCCGGCCTCCAAAGAAGCGGGGGGAGCATCGTAGTAACGGACTTCCTCGGTCGCCACCGGCACCCAAAAACCGCTGACCCACTGCCAGCCGCGAGGAGCTGCGTTCCAATAACCTGCCACCCATCGCATTCCCGGCGGCGGCACGCGCCACACGCCGCTTTGCCAGAAGAAGTCGTCGCGCTCGTCGTCCCAAGCCCAATAGCCGGTGATCCAAATCGCCCCTTCTTCCTCCGGCTTGAACTCCGGGGGAACTTCCTCAATCGCCTCCGGAGGTTTTTTACCCACGAGGAGGCCCGGCTTGGGATCGGTCACCACTTCCGCGAAGGCTTCGTGGACAACACCGCGGGTCATGACTTCCATGCCTTCTGGTGCGGGTGCAGGGGCGACATCCGCCGGAGCCGGGCCAACATCCTGGGCGAAGAGTTGAGTAAGCGAGTACTGCGGCAAGGTTGCCACCGACGCAGCAATTAGGAATACGGAACGGAAGCGCTGGGTCATGGTTTTCTCCCTGGAGGGAAAGCCGTCAATTGGCGGGATGGAAAACGTAGCTGTCCGAGGTGATAACTTTCGGACACGGGAATAGAGAGTTGCAATACTGGGGCCTAGATTAGCAGTCATCTTAGGTTGAAGGTTGATTGGGAACACGATGTCGATGGAAAAATCGCCGCAAACCGTTTCTAGAAAGCAGCTTATGGCAAGTTGCATACCGAGAGATTCCTTTTGATTTCGCTGCCGGCGGCGATGCTTGGCAATCTACGTACCGCGAAAACGCGCCCTCAATCGGACTACACGTCGCTCCGTATCGCAGCGCAGCGACTCGCTCCCGACCATTTGACTTTCAAGCCATCGCGCCTGGCCCGCCGATAGCAGAAGTGAGGCGTCAGGATGGCGCTTCACGCTGCGCGGGATTCCGATTCCCCGCACAAACCTTGGCAGGGATGCTCTCATGGCCCACTTTTGGCAGCCACTTCGTTCGCTCTACGCGCGCTGGCTGTCTGTTGCCGCAAACTGCTATCCACTTTGCATTTTGGCCCTGGCTGCCTTTCTGCTCGGGCTCCTCTGCTGTCCGACGGCTCCGCCGGAGTATCGCAGCGAGACGGTGGTCCTTCGCGATGCTGGACCGCTCGATGCGGATAGCGGCGAGATTGCCACCTGGCTGAAGTCCGACGCCGTGTTGCGGGCCGCCCTCATCAATACGAAGTGGCCGGAATTGACCCCAGGAACGGGCGCGACTGATCAAAACCGCCTTGTCGCGGAGTTGCGAGAACGCCTCGCCATCACCACGCTCAGCCAGCCGGACGAATCTCCGCGTCTCTCCATTTCCTGCACCGCCCCCCGCGGCTGGGTGGCGATGAGCCTCGCCCGTGAATTGGCCACGCAGGTCGCCGATCAATTTGAGCCGCAGCAGCGAGAAATTGCCCGTCAGCAAACCGAAGCGAAACTGGCGCAAATCGACGAGCGACTCCGGACCATTCGCGAATCCGAAGAGCGGCAGCGCGGGGAACTCGAACGGCTGCGGCACAGCCAATTGGCGATGGTCGTTGCCAATCCGCGCAGCCAGGGTAGTGGCGGCGGCCAGATTGAAAACTTGAATCCCCGCTGGGTCGAGCTGAAGAAGCAGCTCGACGCTTTGCAGAGCCAACGAACCGAGATGCTCGAAGTGCTGCAAGAGAATCATCCTGAAATCAACGGACTGAATCTTCGCATCGCCAAAGTGACGGGCTCGCTGAACAAGACCCCGCGCCAACTCTCGGCTCCGATTTCGCCCATTTCGCACAAGGCTTCCTCCGCTTCCCATCGCCAGCCTCTGCTGGAGTGGCGACGGGAGAATCCCATTGCCCAACAACAGCATCAGCAGGAAATCGCCGCGGCCCCGGTAACCCGTGAAGGGCTCGATCCGTTCCTCAACATGGCCGCTCAGATTGACGAGGCGGCTCATCAACTGGCCGTTCTCACCAGCCAGCGGAAGGGAATGGAATGGGATCAGGCCGACCTCGAACAATCGCAAACGGCACTCGCTACCGCTCTCCCGCCCGCCTGGCGGTCGGAGCCCGCCGGCTGCGTATCGAAAGTGGGGGGCGGATACACGCAGAAACAGCTTTGGTGGGCCGGCTTGTTCTCGCTCGGCATCACCGGCTTGGTCCTGCTCCCCCAAAGCCGCATTTTCCGCGGCAGAAGTCTGGCCAGCCTCTCCGACGTCCTGGTCCACGTCCGCCTGCCGCTGATGGGAACTGTCGAACTCACTAACTCCAAGAGTGACGCTGCGCTGAAGGCGTATGGCACCACTCCCCTCCGGCTCCTTACCCGCTGCGGCGAAGCATTCCTATTCGGCATCTTGCTCACTTGCCTGGCTTCCGCCTGGCTGGACCCCTCGCTGGCCGCCGAGTATCTCACCAGCCCCCTCGGCGCCTTGGCCGAAACCGCCCGGCGGATTCTGTAGAGCTCTTTTCTGAAAGAGTCAAAGTGGCTCGTGCTGCCGCTGCGGTGTCCTCGGGCAATCTCGGGAATTGAAATCGACCATTCGATTGCGGAAGCCACCTTCGGTATCAAGACTGCTGGCGGTGGAATACGGTCATGCGCTAGGCGACAGTAAAGAGAGCGGCCAAGGCGTTATGATGGGTGGGTCAAAGTCGCCAATCTGAACGGATTATTATGGACCTGAACTGCTCGATCAATTCCCGACCCTGGTCGCACGCCGGAAAGTTGCGCCGCGGAATTTCCCGGCTGGAGATTGTCGCCTTGGTCTGCATGGCCCTGCTTCTGGCAACGTTGATCCTGCCCGCCTTGCTGCAGAATCGGATGTCCTCTCGCCGTCATACCTGCGAATCACGGCTGACGGATGTCGGCCTGACGACCCTCTTTGTCACCGAGTTGCGGACTGGAAAGCACTTCCCCGGCTATGCCAACGAGCAGGCTGTGGATGCCGAAGGAAAGCAAGCCAGGACTGGCTGGCAATTTGAATTGCTGCCGTTCTTGGCGCGGCGTGTGGAAGTGAATCTCGATGAGGTTTCCAAGGTTGGCCCGCTCAATCCGCTCGAACTCCTTCCCGGTCCCGACAAGTTTGGCCCACGGCAGAAATTCTATGAAGCCTACGGCTCCGGCGGTCCAGCCGCGACCCGCGGCAAGAGGCCGGAGTTTTATCTCCCCGAATTCATGTGTCCCGAGGATCCTCGCACCCAGCAGGACAAGCGGCTGGCGTGGACGAGCTACGTTGCGAATTGTGGACTGCCGGATAAAGCGAGCAAAATGTATCCGCCGGATTGGTCGGCAAATGGCGTCTTTCTGGAGCAATTCGACAATCGCGACCCGGCTGTTTTCACGTCGCCCCAGTTCGTCGAGGACCATGACGGAACCACTTACACGATGATGCTCAGCGAAAACCTGGATGCCGGCCTCTGGACGGATAGTGACGAAGCGAAGATCGGATTCCTCTGGGCTCTCGGTGATCAGGTAGGAAACCACACGCCGGAATGTCCCGTGCTTTTCATCAACCAGGAGCGGGAACACGGCGACGGCACGCTCCGATTCGCCCGCCCTTCCAGCCACCATGCCGGTGGTGTACTCATGATGTACTGCGATGGCAGAACAAAGTTCATCAACGAGCGGCTTGAGTACCGCATCTACTGCGCCCAGATGTCTTCCGACGGGCAAAACACCAAGCAACCTGGCAGCGACAAATTGCTCGAACCGCCGTACCGGGAAGTCCGGAAATAAACACAACAAGCATTAACGCAAAGTCGCCAAGGCGCGGAGAAGCGAAGAGGAAGTAAAGGGTGGAGGAACATGAAGGGCCTGGCCCGGCAAGTCAGGCGGTCCACATGTCTTGCCTATCATTTTGCCATCCATAATTCTGCCAACCCCTTCGCGACTTTGGGACTTTGCCTCTTGGCGTTAAGAAATGGAACGACACCGGCACTACTCATGACTCCGCCAACCTCTACTCCAAGCCTTGAACAATTGCAGCGCTGGTTGCAAACCGTGATCATGCATCCGGTCGGTGTGGAAGGTGAAGTGATCGAACAAATCATCCTCCCTTCCAGCAAACAAACCAGCGCGGAGCGGCTGGAGGTGTATGCTGCCGCCTACTATCTGCGCTTGGTCGACTGCCTGCAGGAGTTTTTCCCCTGCCTTCGTTTTGCCATGGGGGACGATGTCTTTGACGATTTCGCTCTCGCCTACTTGCAGCAGTATCCGTCGCAAAGCTACACGCTGCATCATCTGGCGGACCAGTTCGCAAACTATCTGAACGACACGAAACCGAACGGAAGTGACCAGCCTTGCAGGTGGGAAGACTTCTTCGTGGACCTAGCCCGGCTGGAACATGCCATTGAAGTCGTCTTCGATGCCGACGGGCCGGAAGAACCCCCCGTGGTCCGCTCGCTCCGCGAGCGGAACCTCCCCCAGACACTATCGCCGCCGAATGTTCCGCACGCGGAGCGAGCGGAACACA
>JBJXFF010000196.1:0-12985 GCA_046153945.1 Pirellulaceae bacterium | reverse complement strand
GCCACCTTGCCTGTCGGCAAATGGAAAGTCGAGTTCGCCAACGGAGTGACCGAGGTATGCTCCTTCGGCAAGGGCGGGGAGGCGAGTGTCGAGGAGCCGCAGCGGAGATCAAACGGCACGGCGGAGGTCCAAGGAGGGAGCGTCGTGGTTACTTTCCAAGACGACCGGGTCGAGCGTTGGACCAAAGTTGGCAAACGGTTCGTCGTCGAGCATTGGTTTCCGGGATCGGGGTTTCCAGCCGCTGCTCCGGTACGCGGCTTCGCGGAAAGCGCTCCTTGAGTGAACCCGCTGAAGCGGGTTACTGCGAACGAAAAAAGCCCTGGAAGCATGCTTCCAGGGCTTTCTTTTGGAGTGCGGTCGACAGGGCTTGAACCTGCACGAGATTGCTCCCGCCAGCCCCTCAAGCTGGTGCGTCTGCCAATTCCGCCACGACCGCGAATGGCCCATTTCAGGCCTAAGTCTAGTCTAGAACCTCGGCGGCTATCGTCAAGGGACTAAATGGAGAGAGTGGGGATCGGCCGTCAAAGTTCGCAGCGAAAAGGGGTCGGGAGGGGTTTTCGCCATGGGGAGATTATGAGCTGGCCTAGACGGTTGTGGCGAAAACTCCTCCCGACCCCGTCTAATGTTCCTTCGCGTGCAGGTCCGCGTGCTCTTTTTCATCGTGCGGCCGGTTGTCAAAGCCGCGGGTGGAGGCCAGCTCGATGGTGTCCACGAATTTGACGTTCGCGCACTCGTCGATTTCGTCGGTGTGGCAAGCCTTGTGATCCGGGATGAAAAACCGGACTGGTCCCCCGGCCTTCACCGACAACGGCTGGCCGCCCTCGCGGTAAATGACGATGGCCTTTTCGGTCACGGCGCTGAGCGGAATGCTGGCGTGGAAGTTGTCGGCAGTCGCATGCAGGTTGAGATACTTGGCTTCAGGCTTTGGTTTGACCAGCGCGAGCAGCCCTGCCAGCCGCACGGCGTCACCCTTGCGTCCGGCGGCCAGCTTGCTCACATCGGCAATCTGCTGGGTCGGATCGATGGCCGCGAGGTCCGCGAAGGTGAGTTCGCTGGGATATTCCACGTCGCCGGTCAGCTTGAGCACGATGTCATCCATGGCGGGACTCTTGGTCTTCCTGCTTGTTTTTAAGGCGTGGCGGGGAGCGGCACAGGAACGGGTGCCGGAGCTGGAGCCGGTGCGGAAATCGCCAACGGCGGGGCAGCCGGCGGCGGCACCACAATTAGCGCCTCGGGGCGGACGATCTTCAGCCATTCCTTGCTCACCGCCTGGCCGTCGGCGGAAACCAGCACGCACCGCGGCTTCTCCAGGAGCTTCGGCAAGTCGGCCTCGGCGACTTCCTTCCCCTCCGCGGTCATGATCTTCAGCGCGGCCAGCGGATAGCGAAGCTCGATGTCTTGAATGGATTCCGTTTCGATGGAATAAGGAATCATTTCCTTCTTCCCTTCGCCATCGACCTTCTCCATCATGGCAGTATTCGTGGAGACATTCTTGACATAAGTCCGCAGGCCAATGCCGCTCTTCGTAAGAGCGGCGAGCTTCACCGTGGGGGAAGGGCCGACGGCGGGAGCAACCGCCGGCGCTTCCGCGGATGGGGCGTCAGCCGGCACGGGCCTGGGTGCAGGTGCTGCCGGGGCCGGCACCGGCGCTGCGGCAGGGGGCACAATTCGCGGGACCGGAACCGGAGCGGGCGGAGGTTCTGGCACCGCGCCCGGTGCGGGCATCGCAACCTGGTAGGGAGTAAATTGCAGGACCAGCGTCTCCGGCTTGAAGACGCTCAGGTAGTAGCTGGGAACCTTGCGGTTGGCGAACAGGACCGTTTCCCCCGCCTCAAGCCGCTTCCGGGCTTTCGCCGCGTCTACTTTCGCTCCTTCCGTGTCCCAGACCTGAATTAACTCCATGGTGAAGGCCATCTTTTCCATCACAGTCACCTGTTTGCACTTCGTCACCTCCACATATTTGGTGGCAGTCCTTGTCTCCTGCTTGCCGTCCACTTCGACCGTATAGCTTTCCGTCACCGGATGTTTCTCGATGTAGCAAACAGACCGGCTAATGGCATGCTCAATTTCCACGAACTGGCCGTTTACCTTGGCCATCCCTTGCTGCGGAAACGCGAGCGAGTCCACAAACATCCCACTGTCGCACTGTCCGGGGCTGGAGTTGGGAAAGAGGGCGAGCGCCATTGCGGCCAGCGCCGCTAACCGAGTCCAGTACATGGAAGACTCCAGGGACGACCTTGAGGAAGGTTGGAAGTTCCGAAGCACCAGTATAAATGCCGCTCTGCGAGGAAAATACCTCCCTTAGGCTGGAAAGGCGACAGTAGCGGGACTGCTGATGTCAACGCCGATCCCGCTGGCTCCCGAGTCCAGCAATCGGCGGATGGCAATTGCGATACGGCTGGCCGCAACTTCGGGCGGGATGCCCCGAGCGTGGATATTGGAAATCAGATTCCGCTGGGCATCCGTGTGACCGGGTCGTGGCCGAAAAGCGAGATAGGCAGACAGGCTTTCGCTTGTGGCCAAGCCAGGACGTTCCCCAATGAGCAGCACGACCACCTGCGGCGAAAGCAGTTCCCCAATTTCATTCAGCAGCCCCACACGGCAGTAGCGGACGACAAAAGTCTGGCCGAGCGACCACCCTTGCCGCTTGATAGCCTCTTCGAGGGCCGGCAGCAGTAGCGGAACCTGAGTTCTCACGGCCTGAGCGGAAAGGCCATCGCCGATGACAAGCTGCACGTCGCAACCTGTCGGGCAGCTCGCGGCAATTAGCTCGCGAGCCGCATCACAAAGTTTCCGCCCCAGATCTGGCCGCAAGAGATATTCCTGCTTGCTCGTCGCGAGTGTTGGAACCTGAAATAGCCTTCGCTTCGTCACAAACTCCAGGCCAAAGTCTCTCGCCATATCCAGCTCCGCCCGGACAGCATCGAGCGCTGCCGCGTGATCCCCACGCAGTTCCAACTGAGTTCCCAACGCGTAACTTGTCCCCGCTCGAGCAACGAGTATTCGAGCCGGCGTCCGCGCACGAACCTGCTCGATCAACCCATCGGCATGCAGCTTTTGTAACTCTCCGTTCATTCGTCATTCGTCATTCGGGCTTCGTCATTTCCCTCAGGTCATTCTCAACACCGGCTCCGCTAGCCGCAACAATTCCTTGGCCCCTCTTCGCGAGAGCCACTCTGCGAACTCCGGCGCGGGCCGCAGGCCAAAAAGCTGCCGCATGCTTGCGGCGTCGTGATAACTGGTGGACTGGTAGTTGAGCATCACGTCGTCGCTGCAGGGGACTCCCATGAAGTAGTTGCAGCCGGCGGCTGTGAGGAGGACCAGCAAGTTGTCGGCGGAGTTCTGGTTGGCTGCGGCGTGGTTGGTGTAGCAGACGTCGCACCCCATCGGCAGGCCGAGGAGTTTCCCCATGAAGTGGTCCTCCAGGCCCGCCCGGATGATTTGCCGCTCGTCTGCCAGGTATTCAGGGCCGATGAAGCCGACGACGCTATTGACCAGGAAGGGTTGATATTGCCGAGCGACGCCGTAGGCGCGGGCTTCGAGCGTGAGCTGGTCGATGCCGTGATGGGCATCGGCGGAGAGAGCGCTTCCCTGGCCGGTTTCAAAGTACATCAGATTGTCGCCGACCCACGTCCCATCGCGGCTGAGGTGATGTTCCAGAACTTGCTGCTGGCCTTCTTCGAGCAGCGCGAGCGAGACCCCGAAGCTGGCGTTGGCGGCCTGCGTTCCGGCGATGGACTGAAAGAGGAGGTCGATGGGAGCGCCGCGCTTCAGTGCGGCGAGCTGCGTCGTGATGTGAGCCAGGCAGCAGTGCTGGGTGGGGATTTCGAGGGCCGTGATGAGCCGGTCCAGGCCCTGCAGAATTGCCGAGACGCTTTCCACGGAGTCGCCCGCTGGATTCACTCCGATTACCGCATCCCCGCAGCCGAAGGTGAGGCCGTCGACGGCGGAGAGGAGAATTCCGGCCACATCGTCAGCCGGATGGTTCGGCTGGACCCGGATGGCGAGGACCCCTTGCTCCCCGACCGTATTGCGGCAGCGGGTGATGTTGCGGATGGTGCTGGCGGCGAGAATGAGGTCCTTGTTGCTCATCAGCTTCGCCAAGCCGGCGGCGATTTCTGGAGTGATGCCGCGCTGGAGTTTTGGCAAAAACTCGCCCGCGTATTCTCCCGCGAGCAGCCGGTCGCGGAACTCGCCGAGCGACAAGTCGCTAACTTCGGCAAATGCCCCTTGGTCTAGCTGCTCCAAAATCAGTTGGCTGACGTCGTCTTCCGCCGGGTCAATGAGCGGCTGCTCCACAATCTCCCGCAGGGTCACTTCCGCGAGGGCCACTTTGGCGGCCACCCGCTGCCGTTCGCTCTCTGCCGCGATGCCGGCGAGTTGATCTCCCGATTTCTCTTCATTCGCTTTAGCGAAGAGGTCCCGCAGGTCCGGGAAGACGAACTGCTCGCCGCGAAGTGTGGAGGAGTAGGGCATGCTTCAATCCTTTTAACGCAAAGGCGCGGAGGCGCGAAGGCGCAAAGGGGAGAAGAGATCAAGAGTTAAGGCAACGCGGAAGATGTAACTTCGTTGAAAACCCTATTTTCGTCCTCCCGCCATCTTTGTTGCGGCGGGCAAGGAACGCAGTCGGGCCATGTGCCAGATGCCGAAGACGGGGCCGAGGGCGAGCAGGGACATGGCCGCGGGCCAGCCGAAATGTTCCTGGATGGTCGGGACCGCGTAGATGGTGAGTGTCGTCAGCAGAAAACCGGCGCAGGTTTGGATGGTGAGGGCGGTGCCGACGTAGCGTGGGTCGCAAAGTTCCGAAATGGCCGTGCTGAACTGGGCACTGTCCGCGACCACGGAGAAGCCCCAAAGCAAACAGACGATGGTCAAGACCAACGGCTGATCGAGGAGATGGCCGGCGACCAGAGCGCAGCTTCCGGAAACGACCAGGCTGGCGATGGTCGTCCAGGTCCGGCCCACGCGGTCGGCCCACGCCCCCGCCAGCACGCACCCGAGGCCCCCAATGGCAATGGTCCCAAACCCGGCGAGAGCGGCATCGCGTTCGGACCAATGGACCGCTTCGTAACTCTTGGCAAGGAGCTTGGGTGCCCAGGCCCACATCGCATAGAGTTCGAACATGTGGCCGAGATAGCCGAAGTTGGCCCGGCGGACGGCTGGGTCCTGCCAGATGCGAGCGAAATACTGCCAGTCAAATTTGGCAGCCGATCCGAGGTGCGGTCCCACTCGGGCGAAGAGAATTGCCAGAACCGCGGATAGCGCCGCGAGGGCGGAGGCAATTCCCATCACCCACCGCCAGTTCGCTGTTCCCAGCGCCCAGGCATTGATGAGTTGCGGCGACGCACTTCCCAGAGTCAATGCTCCTACGAGCACACCGATGGCCAGGCCCCGTCCACTGGCAAACCAGGTCGCCATGAGTTTCATGCCGGTGGGATAGACACCGGCGAGCATGATCCCCGTGAGCATGCGCAGCGCGATGACGAGCGCGAAACCGCTAGCGGTTGTTCCGAGTTTTTCGGAAATGAAGAGCGGAATGATGAGGTTGAATCCTGCGCCGCACAGTGCACAGACCGCCAAAAGAATCGTGGGTTTGATCCGGTCGCTGAGATTGAAGATCGCGCTTGCCAGAGCGCCGATGACAAACCCCAACTGCACGCTGATGGTGAGCCAGGCAATTTTAGTGGGGGAAAGTAACCACTCTTCCTTAAGCGCGCCGGTCACCGCGGACGCGGAAAACCAGAGGGCCATCGCCAGCCATTGCACTACCGCCAGCACCACGAGTTGTTGCCACTTCATGGTGAATGGCTCAGGGAATTACGACGGCAGTTCGAAGATCGACTGCGTTTTGACGATGGCGTAATCGTCGGGGAAGGTGTGGAAGGCTTGCACGCGGAGGCTTCGCTGCCGCTCTTCGACGCTCAGGAAGCTGATGGCCCCGAGGGCCATGCGGCCGCTGGAATCGAAGGTGTGGAGCAGTCCTTCCCGCTCGCCGTCGCGGCCGAGTTCTTCCTGGAAGGCCCAGAAAACCTCGGCCGGCACCGGCTCCAGGTGGAAATTCATCTGATACGTGATGCCGCCGCGGGCCTCCACCTTGTCGCTCTTCTGCCCCTTCAGGCGATACGACAGCAGCCGCCGCTTCTCCGGCAGAGGATGGGTGGCGGAGCAGGCGACTTCGGTCAGCGTCAGGCCGCGGTGCTTCCAAGTGACGATGTGGCCGGCACTGGTGATGTCGAGCTTGGCTTCGTAGTCGCCACGCTTGATCGTTCGCGTCTTGAAGACCTGGAACAATTCCGGATGCAGCGCCCGCCCAAAGAGTTGAAACGCCAATTCCGCAACTTTGGGCCTGACAGAAAGCACGATGAGATGTCCTGACCTACGCGTATGAAAAACTTGAACTGCCGCGAGCCCCCGGCATGCTGATTGATCGATGCTCAATCATGCTCGCAACGACCGCATTATACGTTCGCTGCGAAGAGGGCACAAAGGCAGTTTCTCGCAAGAATTTATTCGGCAGAAATTGCCTCTTGACAGATGGGCCGCTGCACTGCACACCGCGAGAAATGCGGAGAAAAGTGCACGAGGCAAAGAAGGTGGATTCGCTGCGAAGTCGCTATTGCGTCTGTGCGATGCCTCGCGCAGCCGGTAAATTGATTTCTGTCAGCAGCCTTTTTGCTCGCGTGCTCCGCCGATGACGCGTGCATTTCTTTTCACTCATGCACCCACCATCGTGTCCCAAAAAATATTCTCCCATCGTCTCGCCAACGGTCTCACTCTTGTGGCCGAAGAAATGGACTGGCTGGAATCGGCGGCGTTCGCGCTGCTGACGCCGTCGGGCTGCGCTTATGAGCCAGTGGTGCAGGCGGGTCTGGCTGGGTTGACGTGTGAGATGGCGGAACGTGGAGCGGGGGAGCGGGACAGCCGGCAGTTTGTGTCCGATTTGGAAAACCTTGGAGCCGATTGCTCGTCGAGCTGCAGCAACTCGCACACTTCGTTCGGCGGGGCGATGCCGAAGGAGAGCCTGCTGCCTGCGCTCTCCATTTTTGCGGATGTAGTGCAGCGGCCCCATCTGCCGGAAGATCAGCTTGAAGATGCCCGGTTGTCGTGCCTGCAAGAGGTGCGGGCGCTCGAGGACGACCTGGCTCAAAAGCTGATGCTCACCCTTCGGGAACGGTTCTATGGCGAACCCTTTGGCCGCTCGCCGCAAGGAACCGTGGAGACGCTGACCAGCCTGACCATGGACGATGTACGACAGTTCTTCAGCCGAACGTACCGAGCGAGTGATGCGATTCTAAGCGTGGCGGGGAAGTTCGATTGGCTTGGCCTGCTGGAGCATGTCACCAAGCACTTTGGCAGATGGGAAAAGGGGCAAGGACTTCTCGCGTCGGCCGTCCCACCGCCGCGCAAGTATCTGCATGTGCCAGCCGAGTCCAGCCAAACGCACATCGGCATCGCGTTCCAAGGAGTCCCCTACAGCCATCCCGATTACTTTCAACTTCGCGGCGCGGTCGGTGTTCTTTCCGACGGCATGAGTTCCCGCCTCTTCACGGAAGTCCGCGAGAAGCGCGGCCTCTGCTACACGGTCTATGCCGTGTCTCATTCGCTGCGCGACCGCGGCGGCATTTTCGCTTATGCCGGCACGACCAAAGAGCGAGCCCAGGAAACGCTTGACGTGATGGCTGCCGAACTTCGGGGCCTCTTTCGCGGCATTGAGCAGGCGGAGCTTGATCGGCTGAAGGGGCGGATTAAGCGTTCCCTCATCCTGCAGCAAGAGTCCAGCCCCAGCCGCTCGGGTTCGATTGCCTATGACTGGTACTACCTCGGCCGCGTGCGGACGATGGATGAACTTAGCAAAATCATCGACGGCCTGACGGTGGAGAGCATTAACGCTTACCTGGCCGCTCATCCGCCGGGGGAGTTTACGGTGGTGACGTTGGGGGCGGAGGGATTGAAATGGGAAGTGTAAAGTGCAGAGTGTAAAGTGCAGAACGTAGAGTGAAATGGAAAGCAGCGTACTCGGTACACAGTACTGAGTACTAAGTACTAAGTACTGAGTACTAAGCATGACCGTCGCAGTTGCAAAACCAGTTCCTTCCACCGATAAGTCGCTGCCGACCGCGGGCCAGCCGCTGCTCGAAGTGCGCGACCTCAATGTCCATTTCCCCTTCCGCCGAGGCAATATCTTTAAGCCGGAGCATGGGTTTATCCGGGCGGTCGATGGCGTGAGCTTCACGATCCAGCCGGGGGAGACGCTGGGGCTCGTTGGCGAGTCCGGCTGCGGGAAGACGACGACGGCCCGGGCGATTATCAACCTGACAAAGCCGACGAGCGGGGAGATCTGGCTGGCTGGCGAGCGGATTGATCAGCTTTCGCCGCGGGGGATGTTTCCCCACCGCCGCAAGATCCAGATGATCTTTCAGGATCCCTACGCCTCCCTCAATCCACGCATGACCGTCGGCAAAATAGTCCAGGAGCCGATGGACATCTTTGGCCTGCACGCCGCCCGCAATCGCAAGCTCGAAGTGATGCGCCTGCTCGACCTCGTCGGGCTCAATCCCCGGTTCCTCAATCGCTATCCGCACGAATTCTCCGGCGGCCAGCGGCAGCGGATTGGGATTGCCCGGGCTCTCGCCGTGCAACCCAAAATCATTGTCTGCGACGAACCGGTCAGTGCCCTCGACGTCTCCATCCAGGCCCAGGTCATCAACCTGCTGATGGATTTGCAGCGTCAGCTTGGTCTGGCGTACCTCTTCATCTCGCACGACTTGTCGGTCGTGCGGCACATCTCCCACCGCATCGGTGTGATGTACCTGGGCCGCATTGTCGAACTCGCCTCTTCCGCCGCCTTGCACGCTCATCCGCGCCATCCCTACACACAGGCCCTCCTCTCCGCCGCCCCCATTCCCGATCCCGTGATGGAACGGCAGCGGAAGCGAATTATCTTGCGGGGCGAAGTCCCTTCCCCCGACCGCACTTATCCCGGCTGTCCCTTCGCCGACCGCTGCCCCATCGTCGAAGATCACTGCCGCCAGGTCGTGCCGCTGCTCGTCGGTGCAAAGCATCTGGTCGCTTGTCACAAAGCACCGCCGGAAGAGCCGTAACCCCCATTGAAAGGAGATCCCGTCATGTCCCGCCGCGCTTCCGACTGGATGTTCTATCTCGCCCCCGAAGCTTGGGAGCGCTACAAGCTTCTCGACATGCATGACGACCTCAAGCAGAGCCAGCGCGAAGCCGGCTATGCGAGGGAACGAGCCGCTGACAACATCGAAACGCTGGAGGAAAATCTTTCGCGGGCGCTCCTGCTCGTTCATTCGCTCACGGAAGCTCTCGTCCGCAAGGGCATCATGACTCGCGAAGAGATTGCCGCCGTCGCCGATCAGCTCGACATGCTCGATGGCCGGGAAGACGGCAAGCTGGCTCCCGGCAACGTTGCGGGAACCGTGAAACCTCCTGACGCTCCCCTCTCGCCGAATGAGTTTTTGAGAAAGCTCGAAAAGAGTTGACCGGCCATTCATTACAAACCGGTTTGGCGGCATGCCGTGCGCGACCCCGCGAGTCGCCAAAAGCCGGTAGAATCTACGCAGCTTCACATGCGCGGGAGCGGCGAGCCGATGAACGGACGATGGTGAACGAGATTCAGCAGCGGGAGCAGCATGAAAGTCGCAGTCGTTAAGGAGACCTATCCTGGGGAGCGGCGCGTGGGGCTGGTCCCCAATAGCGTGCCGCTGCTGCTTAAGGCGGGGATGGAAGTGCTGGTGCAGGCCGGCGCGGGGGAAGCCGCCGGCTTTGCGGATCAACATTATTTCGACAAGGGAGCCAAGATCGCGGCCACGCGGGACGAAGCCTTTGCCGCCGACATCATCGTGCAGGTCCGCTCGCTGGGGGCGAATCTGAAAGCCGGGCGCGACGATCTCTCGCGGCTCCGGAGCGGCCAGGTGCTGCTGGGAATGTGCGATCCGCTCGGCGAACCCAGAGCGGTCGACGAAATCGCCAAGACCGGGGCGACGCTGTTTGCCCTGGAGCTGATTCCGCGGACGACGCGGGCCCAGTCGATGGATGTCCTTTCTTCGATGGCGACCATCGCCGGTTACCGGGCCGTGCTCCTCGCAGCGATGGAGCTCCCCAAGGTCTTTCCGATGCTCATGACGGCTGCCGGCACGTTGACGGCCGCCAAGGCGTTCGTCATCGGCGCGGGGGTCGCCGGTCTGCAAGCCATCGCCACCGCCAAGCGGCTGGGGGCGATTGTGCGGGCGTATGACGTGCGCCCCGCCTGCCGCGAGCAGGTGGAGAGCGTCGGCGGCAAGTTTGTCGAACTGCCTCTCGAAGCGGGGGACGCCCAGGACAAAGGGGGCTACGCCAAGGCTCAGGGGGAAGAGTTCTATCGCAAGCAGCGGGAGCTGATGGCGAAGGTTGTCGGCGAAAGCGACGTCGTCATCACCACGGCCGCCATTCCGGGCAAGCCCTCCCCCCTGCTCGTCACCGCGGAAGCGGTCGCGGGGATGCACGCGGGGAGCGTCATCGTCGACCTGGCGGCTGAGCGAGGGGGCAACTGTGCCCTCACCAAGGCGGACGAGCGAGTGGTGGCTCATGGGGTGACCATCCTCGGCCCGACGAACCTGGTCAGCGACGCCCCGACCCACGCCAGCCAGATGTTCAGCGGCAATGTCACCAACCTGCTGCAATACATCGTGAAAAGCGGCAAGCTGGAACTCAGCACCGACGACGAAATCATCCGCGAAACGATGGCCACCCAAAAAGGACAAGTTGTGCATCCAAGGATTCTCGCAGCGCTGGGGACATCATGAAGCAGCAGCACAGCAATCAATGGAGCTTCCTCTTCCTGGCGGGAGTGAGCTGCGCCGCGGTCGTTGGACTGCTCGCGACGAGCCTACTCGCTCAGCCGGCCGGACAGTCCGGCGCTGCCAAAGTTGGCGAAGCGCTCAAAGCTAAGGCCGAAACCAAAACCAGCGACAAAACAACGGTGAAGCCCAAGGCCGAAGCTCCCAAGACTGCGCCACCCAAAGCCGAATCACCCAAAGCCGAACCTCCCAAAGCCGAACCACCCAAAGCAGAGCCTCCCAAAACAGAATCACCTCCCGCGGTGCCCGACCCCGCTGAAAAAACAAAGCCCGCCGCGAAGCCGGCCAAAGTGGCCGATGCCAAGGAACACAAAGATAAGGATCATCCGAAAAGAGATGTCGATTACAGCGCCCTCCTCTTCGTCTTTGCCATGGCGACGTTCATCGGCCTGGGAGTCGTCTCCCGCGTCTCGCGGCTGCTCCACACGCCGCTGATGTCGCTGACCAACGCCATCTCGGCCATCGCCATCGTCGGGGCGATCATCGTCACCGGCACGAGCACCGACACAACCATTCGCATCATGGGAGCCGTCGCCCTGTTCGCTTCGATGACCAACGTCGTCAGCGGGTTCCTCATCACCGACCGGATGCTGAAAATGTTCAAGCAGACCCGCACGGAGGGGAAGTAATGGATCATCCTCTGCTGCAAATCGCCTATCTCGTGTCGGCGATCCTGTTCATCTTCTCCTTATACTGGATGAACGATCCCAAAACGGCTCGCCGCGGCGTCTTTGCCGGTGCGGGGGCGATGGCCCTGGCGATCGCGGCCACCTGGTTCTACCTGGATTCGCCGGTCGTCCATCACACCTGGATCATCGTCGCCCTCGTCCTCGGCTGTGCGGTCGGGATACCGATGTCGCTCGTCCCGCTCACCGCGGTGCCGCAGCGGACCGCCATTTCGCACGCCTTCGGGGGACTGGCTGCCGGCCTGGTCGGACTGGCGGAGTATTGTATCGGGGCGGGTGGGGATCCACACATGAAGCTCACTCCCTTCTGCATGTTCGCCCTCGTGGTCGAAGTCATTCTCGGCTTTCTCACCTTCACCGGCAGCGTGATGGCGGCGGGAAAGCTGCAGGAAGTGAAATGGATTCCGCAGCGCCCCGTCACTTATCCGTTTCAAAACGTCATCAACATCGGCCTCTTGTCGGTGGCCTGCCTGCTCGGGCTCTACCTCATCTTCCAGCCGGTGGGGGTTCTGCCGAGCATCGCCATGATTTTCATCGTGGGTCTGGCCCTGGCCTTCGGCGTCCTCCTCGTCATTCCCATCGGCGGGGCGGACATGCCGACGGTCATCTCCATTCTCAATGCTTATGCCGGGCTCTCGGCCGTGGCGATGGGTTTTGTCCTCGACAACAAGCTCCTCATCGTCGCCGGGGCTCTCGACGGCTCCAGCGGCCTCATCCTGTCGATCATCATGTGCCGGGCGATGAACCGCTCGTTCACCAACGTCCTGTTCGGCGCTTTCGGCCAGGTCAAAGCCGCCGCTGCCGGGGGAGAGCAGAAATCGTACAAGTCGGAGACCATCGAAGGGGCGGCTCAAATCCTGGAGCAGGCCAACCTGGTGGTCATCGTCCCCGGCTATGGCATGGCGGTCGCCTCGGCCCAGCACCGGGTCCGCGAGCTGTACGACCAGCTCAAAAAACGGGGGATCACCGTCAAGTTCGCCATCCATCCGGTCGCCGGCCGCATGCCGGGGCACATGAACGTGGTCCTGGCCGAGTCGGACATCCCCTACACCGACCTCGTGGAGATGGACGAGATCAACCCCGACATGCCGCAGTGCGACGTGGCCCTGGTCATCGGCGCCAACGACACCGTCAACCCCGCCGCCCGCCACGACAAATCGGCCCCCATCTTCGGCATGCCGATCGTCGCCGCCGACAAAGCCAAAATCGTCCTCGCCATCAAGCGAAGCAAAAACCCCGGCTTCGCGGGGATCGATAACGAGCTCTACTTCTTGGGCCACACCTTCATGCTCTTCGGCGACGCCAAAGCCGTCGTCGGTGAGCTGGTGAAGCAGCTGGCGGGGGAGGGTGGCGGACACTAGACGCCCGTAGGATGGGACTCCCGTCCCGTCCGTCTTCGTGCTTGCAACGTCTAACCGGACGGGACGGGAGTCCCATCCT
>JBJXFF010000190.1:0-48391 GCA_046153945.1 Pirellulaceae bacterium | reverse complement strand
GCCCCGTTGGGGCTTCGGTGTTCTATTTGTTTTGTACCCAGGGCGGCGCTGCGCTTGCCCTGGGATGTCATAGGTCGCCCCTTCGGGGCTGCAATCTGCCGCCTAAAGGCGGGACTCCAACGCTATTTCCTAAAATCTCCCACCAGCGGCACCTTCTTATGCACGTCTGGCCCAAAGTACCGCAGGCCCACGAGCGGCTCGCTGCCGGTGTTTTCGATCTCGACGCCGGCCGTGGCGGCTTCGTGGCTGATGAAGACTTCGTCCTCGGTGGACTGGCCGAAGCGGATGAGGGCGGGGGTTTGCAGGGCCAGTTTGCCGATGCGGCCTTTCCCTTGCGTGGTGATCCAGCCGCTGGAGCCGGGGTCTTTGATGGTGCACTTGGTGCCGGGCTCAATGGTTAGCTCCTTGGCACTGAAGAGCTGCTCGCCGTCGACGAGGCCGTAGACGATCCATTTGTCGGTGTAGCCGGGGCCGCTTGATTTCTTGTCGACGATCGGCTCCAGGTAGTTGCTCTCCTTGAAGTGCGTATCGACGTTCTTTTCCCAGTCGAGCTGGCCGATGATGAAATCGAGGTCTTGGTGCTTGTCCTTGGGCATGTCCTTGACGAGCAGCGACCAGGGGACGTATCGCCCTTCGACGATGTTCTGGAACATGCCAAAGACGTCGCTCCCCCACTGCGGCTCATAGGTGCAGAGGGAGCCGGGGGCGTGGAGGACGCCGGGGGGAATCAGCCAGCCGGTGCCGCGGCGGAGGCGATAGGCCCGCGAGAGATCGAGGATACCGTTTTCTCCCTTGTTCCAGTTCGCCAGGCAGCGGCGGACGTCGTCCTTGGTGGTGCCGGGCTCCAGGCCCATGAACGTGTAGCAGAAGTTGTTATCGACGTTGTTGTACTGCGGCGGGAAGTAGTAGCTCTCCGGCTTTCCTTCCTGGCCGACGAGTTTGGCGTTGGCCGCGCTCTGGTGCATGTGATGGGGAATCGGCCCCATGTTGTCGAAGAACTTGCTGTAGACCGGCCAGCGACTGTACTTCTTATACATCGTCTTGCCGATGAGCCGCTGCCCCGATTCGGCGACGGCGTCGCGGAGAAGGAAATGCTGCCCCTCGAACGAGCAGAAGGAGAGCCCTTCGTGCCAGACGCGGCCTTCATTCGCCGCTTCGGTCGTGCTGCTGAACCACCGCTCGTCGATGCCGCCACGCTCAGCACCATAGGCGTACAAATCCTGCGGATGCAGCTTGATGCGGCGGCCGGGGTGCAAAAAGCTGCGCGGCACCCAGGTCGGCGTCAGGCGGAGAAGGCCCTGCCCCTTATCGAGCGCCCGGTCGAGAATCTTGGCCACATTGTCCGCCTTCACAATCTTCACGTCGGTCTTCACTTCACTGGTCATGGAGGTCCTCAAAAGGTGCTTAAAAACGGGCTGCCGCCGAGGTCGCCAAAGGCAGAATTCCAGTCCCCAACTGGCAAGGGATTTGTTGTAAGCGCTTTCCGCTCCGGTCGCAAGTAAACGGCGGGAACGGCGGGGGTCGCGGCCGCTGACGAAACGTTACTTTTCCCCTTCTTCCAGCAGCCCTTGCAACCGCTTGAGCGACCGCGTGAGCATCACCCGGATGGCGGCGTCGGACTTCTGGAGCTTCTCCGCGATTTCCTTGGAGGGGAGATTTTCCACGTACCGCAGCCGCAAGGCTTCCCGCTGGTCCGGCGGCAATTGATGTAGGGCATTTTGCAGATGGGCTTCGCGGATATTGCGAGAAAACGCGGCGCTGGGAGTCGTAAAGCTGGCAACGAGCAATTCCAGCAGCCCATGCCGCCGTTCGTCAGAACTGGGGGCCGATAGCGGCACTTCACGAGCAGCGTCCCGCTTCTGAGCGTCAAAATGCTTGCGGTGCAAGTCGATGATCTTTCGCTCCGCAATCTGGCAAAGCCAGCCGAACGGATCGCGGTCCTGCAAATCCGCCTGAGGGAGGGATCGCACCGCCTCACCGCTCATTTCTTGAAACACATCCTCCGGCTCGACCTTTCGCCGGAGTTGTCCACCTAGTTGTCGCTGAATGAAGGCCGTGAGTGGGGCTCGGCGGAACTCGATGAATTCTGCGAGCGCGGTTTGGTCGTGGGCTAGAAGGCGGATCAGGAGTTGGGGATCGAGGTCGGACATGAAGAAGTAGGCAGAAGGCAGTAGGTAGAAGGCAGTGTGAATCTGCAGCGGAGGAAAGTTTGTAGTCTAACGCTGCTAACCGGGGTAAACTACTCAACCACTGCCTACTGCCGTCTGCCTACTGCTTACTTTCCCTGATGTCTAGTCTCCCTTCTGCTACCGACGCCCTTGCCGACGCCCACACTCACCACTGGGACGAACTCGCCCGGCGGCTGGAGGATTTTTTGACGGCTTGGGAAAAGGTGGAGCCAGAAAAGAGTTCGCCGCCGACGATCAGAAATTTCCTGCCGGCGGAGCCTCCTCCACTGCGCCGCCTGGTGCTCGTGGAACTCATCAAGACGGACATGGAGCAGCGGGCCAAGATGGCGCCGGCGGACTCCAGCAATTCCGGCCCGGCTTCCCGCAAGCGACTGGAAACGTATGCGGCTCAGTTTCCCGAATTGCGGGAAGGGCGCACCGGGGAACCGCCGGTCGATTTGATCTACGAGGAATACCATGTCCGCCGGGCCGCGGGGGACAACGTTTCCGTCAAGGAATACGTTCAGCGTTTCCCCAACAGCCAAGAAGGACTCCGGAAGCTCCTCGGGGCAGAGGGAATTTCCGTTTCATCCGCCCTCTTTCCGGCCCGCAGAATTGTGCAGCCGAAGGCGGGCGAGAAGATCGACGACTTCGAGTTGCTCAGCGAACTCGGAAAGGGAGCGTTCGCCAGCGTGTTTCTCGCCCGCCAGGTTTCCATGCAGCGCCTGGTGGCCCTGAAAATTTCCGCCGAGAAGGGGAGCGAGCCGCAGACGCTCGCGCAGCTTGACCATCCGCACATCGTGCGGGTCTACGACCAGCGGATCATTCCGGAACGCAAGACGCGGCTGCTCTATATGCAGTACGTCCCCGGCGGGACCCTGGCCGATGTCGTCACCTGCGTTCGCCGCACTCCATCCGCGATGCGAACCGGCGGACAACTCATCATCGCCGTCGATGCTGCCATGAGCAAATCGGGGCAGGCGGTCAGCGAAGATGCTCCCTGGCGGCGGAAAATGTCCATGCTGGCTTGGCCGCTGGTTGTCTGCCGCCTGGGGACGCAACTGGCCAGCGCTCTGGACTACGCGCACAAAATGGGGATCCTGCACCGGGACGTAAAACCGGCCAACGTGCTCCTCACTTCCGAAGGCTTGCCGAAGCTGGCCGATTTCAACATCAGCTTCGGCTCGCATGTGGTGGGGACCACGCCGGCGGCATACTTTGGCGGCTCGCTGACCTACATGTCCCCCGAGCAGCTCGAAGCTTGCAGTCCACTGCACAAGCGCAAGCCGGCTGACCTGGACAACCGGGCGGATTTGTATTCTCTGGCCGTCGTGCTCTGGGAACTGCTCCACGGCGAGCGCCCTTTCCATGATGTGAGCCTGGAAGAAGGGTGGAACGAAACGGTGGACGAAATGATCTTGCAACGGCGGGAAATGAAGATTGCCCAGTCGCCGCTTTCAACTCCCCCGGGCGAAGTGCTGCGCCGGCTGGAAATGGTGCTTCGCAAAGCGCTCGCTTCCGACCCGAAAGGCCGCTATCAAAGCGGCGCGGAGATGGCCCGCGAGTTGACGCTCTGCCTGCACGGGCGGAGTTGGGAGCTGTTTCACGACTTTGGCTTCTCCTGGCGGGGTTGGGCTCGACGCCGGCCGCTCGTTGCTCTGCTTCCCATCAGCGTCGTGCCCAACGCCCTGGCGGCGGCTTACAACTGGTGGTTCAACTTCACGACGATGATTGAGCATGGCGCGGGCGACATCAAAGATGCATTCTGGTATCTGCAGTTCATCGTCAATGGCGTGGCATTTCCGCTCGGCGTGGCGCTCGGCTGTGCTTACGCCTGGCCGGCGATTTGGTCCGTATGGAAAGTGGCCCGCGGCAGATCAGTCACGCCCGACGAACTGGCGGACGCCCGCTGCCGCTCGCTGCGGCTGGGGCAGGTGATTGCCCTCATCGGCGTTTCGCTCTGGCTTGTATCCGGAATTGTCTTTCCCGTCGCCATCCATCTGATGGCCGGACATCTCACGGCAGAGAACTATCTGCAATTCTTTCTCTCGCTCACCGCCTGCGGCCTGATTGCGGCCGCGTTTCCCTATCTCGGAACCACTTGGCTGGCCTTGCGGGTCTACTATCCGGCGCTCCTCTCCAGCAGCTCTCCCACAGACCGAGAGGTCCGCCTGCTGGAGAGCGTTCCCAGTCAGGCGGGCTTTTATTTGGCCATTGCCGCCGTCGTTCCCATGCTGGCTGTGCTCCTCGTCATCGTGGGAGGCCTCGCCAGCCGCTTCGCGTCGGGTCTGCTCATCGTCGCCGGCCTCGTCGGCTTTCTTGCCGCGTGGTTCACCTACAACCAGATCCGCAGCGACATCGCCGCGCTGAGCGTGGCGACCCGGGCGAGCGATAGTTTTGGCCTTGGAACGGAGTCCGAGTACGGAAATTCGAAATTCGAATGACGAAATTCGAAACGAGGAGAAACCTGAAGCCGACATTCTGTTTCGGATTTCCTAGCTGGGTCATTTCCTCTTCACATGAATCACCATCGGGCAGCTCCCCTGGTTCCCTTCCACCTGAGCGATGGCGAAGAAGGTGCGGGACTGCTCGGGGACCCAGGGCTCGGCGCGGAGGAAGACAGTTCGCTCGGTTTGCCCTTCAGGGATGAGGATGCCGGAGAGGCCGATGTCGTCCACGATGATGCCGTGCGGCAGGTTGGGGACGTCGAAGGCGATGCGGTCGTTGAAGCCGTTTCGTTCGACTCGCAACTTGCAGGTGACGCTCCCGCCGGCGGCGATGGTGATTTCCGGCGGCTTGGGGAAACCGGTTGCCAGAGTGCCGGGCTGAACGGGGGTGTCGATGTTTTCCAGGTGAATGATGACCTTCGGCTTGTCGGCCTTCTTCACGCTACCGAGGTTGTTCACGTCGTGCGTCACTTCCTTGCCGGCAATCGTCGCCGTGGCGGTGACCTTGGTCAGGCCCCAGTTCGCTTCCGTCGGGTCCGGAGCATCTGACAGGCAGTTGATGATGCCGTGGGCCTCGAAGAGGCCGGGCTGAATGACGATGGGTGTTGACGCCTGAAAACCCGGCGGCAAACCGCTGATGTCGATGCGAATCGGGCCGCTGAAGTTGTCCAGCCGCTCCGCTTTGACGCTGAACTGCTTGCCGCTGCCGGCGCTCACCGTGGGGTTTGCCCCGCTGAGCGTCACCTTGAAGTCCGGCTGCGGGCGGCGGACAACCAGATCGTACTTGAAGCCTTCTCCCGCAAAGCTGCGAACATCGGCGACCCGCACCAGGAACGTTCCATCCGCAGGAGCCACAAACGTCAGTCGCGAATCCTTGCCGAGCTTCCGCTGCGACTCGTCGTCGTTCTCGAAATTCACTGTGAAGACCGGTAGACCGTTGCCGGGTAGCTGCGTACCGACAGGGTAGGGGAGGACTTGGTAAGCTGGCGATCCCACAGCGTGAGCCCGCGGCGTGGTGTCGAAGAAGCAAAACCGCGCTCCGGTATCGGGATAGAAGTCGTTCTCCGCATCCGGGCCGCGGCGCTGGCGGAACTGCTTGAGGATTTCCCCGCCAACGTAGACGTAGTCGTTGACGAACATCTCCTCGTAGTTCTTCAGCCGGGCCCCGCGGGAGTCGCCGCTGATTCCGCGGAATTCCAGCTCGCTATCGCGAACGCATCGCAATAGCAATCGCGGCACCGACTGGCCGCTGGCGGAGAGGATGTCGATCTTGGAATCGAGGGGCGAGCCAGAGCGGGCGGCGTTGGTCTCGAAGATCCACTGGTCGCCGGCTTTGGCGTCGAAGCGGTAGAGGTCGCTGTCGCTCGACTGGCCATGATCGCCGCCGAAGATACGGCCCTGTGCGATGGTCGGCACCTTCAACGGCGTGGATTGGGCCGGATCGTCGTTCGGCTCGACCTCGGCGGTCTTTGGTAGTTCCTCTGGCTTCGGCTGCGGGCCGTAATCGACTTCCGGCGGCACTTCGGCTAGCGAAACGAGCGGCTTTTCAGACTCGGCGGTTGCGGCGGCAATCTTGTACGAGCCGGTGGTGCCGTCGATCCGGCCGACGACGATTTCTTCACCCGTCGGCAGCACCGCCACGCCGGTGGCCCAGTCGGATTGCTTTTCGAGTGTGGCGCGGATGGTCATTTTCTCCGCATCCCAGACCTTGATCAGCCGGTCTTCGCCGGTGGAGATGAGCGTCTTGCCGTCGGCAGACCAGGCGAGGCGGAGGACGGGCGTTTCGTGGGCAAATCTAGATTCGAGAATTGGGTTCGTTCCTTCCTTGGCCGCTTCACTCACCTGCCAGACTCGGATGCGGTTATCTACCCCGGCCGCGGCGACGCGAGTCCCGTCCGGACTGAACGCCAGGGCATACAACTCCTTGAGCGATTCCTTGAGCGTATCCAGCCGCGTGCCAGCAGCCACGTCCCAGAGCTTCACCGTCCGGTCGCCGCTGGCGCTGGCCAGGACTTTGCCGTCCTTGCGGAAGGCCAGTTCATACACTGCGCCGTTATGACCTTCCAGCGTCTTCGCTTCCTTCCCATCCGCCGTGTTCCAAAGCTTAATTGTGCTGTCATAGGAGCCGGTTGCCAGCAACGATCCATTGGGCGAGAGTCGCACGGCATAGAGGCTGTCCTTGTGACCCTGAAACACTTTGGCCAGCGACCCATCGGCCACTTTCCACAGCCGGGCTTCGCCAAAGAGTCCTGGCTCTCCGGCGGCGCAGACGACATATTGTCCGTCGGCAGAGAAAGTCACGGCGTTCACGTTTCCCCGATGGCCGCTGAGCTTGAAGAGCAGCTTCCGTTCCGGCAGCGATTGCAACTCCACTTCGCCGTAGCGGGCAACGGCGACGACGTTCCCTTGCGGCGAGACGGCAATCGCACTCACCACCTGGCGGGCCGGCGCGAGGAGCTTCACCTGCGGCGTCACCAGCATCGTCGGATCTGGCCCGGCTCCCTGCGGCCCTTTGGCCCCGGCGTCAATCCACGCCTTGATCAGGGCAATCTCCTCCGGTTTCGGCTTCTCATTATCCTTCGGCGGCATCGCCGGCTCCGCCTTGCCGGTCAGCACCAGGATCATCCGGCTCTGGTCGGCCCGCCCCGGACTCACCGCCGCCCCCTTGCTGCCACCTTTGAGTAGCGAGCCATAACTCTCCAGCGACAACTTCCCCTCATGGTCCTCATCGCTGTGGCAGCCGGTGCAGTACTTGGTGAAGAGGGGATGGATTTGCTTGGTGTAATCGGGGGGAGATTGTGATAGTCCGCGGCTTACGGCCGTGATCAAAAGAATTCCAATTGCGGCATATCTTGCAAATGATGTCGGAGGGGACATTTGTGGTCTTTCTATTAACAGGTAGCGGCTCTGTGGCCAGCATCGAAGGACTTTGCAATTGATCATTGTTTCTTACAATTCTTCGTCGCTCGCGAAACGACGCACGGCTTCAACGAAAGATTGAGCATACGGCTCAAACACCATTCGTTCGTGGTTGAATCTATACACAGGATAGTCGGGTGAATTTTGCTTCAGGTCGAAGCAGAAGCAATCACCGTGTCCCGTGACGGCAAACATGAGGCCGTCAATCGGTTCATCGTCGTCACATTCGATCTTTCCAATACGATAAGTCTTCGCGTCCAGTCCCTTCGGCCCGACAATGCGGACATCATAGCCTTCAGCGCCATCGACATCACGAAATGTTTTGCGAGTTCCGACGGTACTAATATATTTTGTATATGCCTTAGGTAACTTGGCATCACAGCTCTTCTTCGATTCGACGTCGATAGAAGGCGTTCGACCGACAGTTTTGTTTTTCTTTAGAAAAGCGCCGAACCATTTTGTGGAGTCGGGTAGCGTTTTATCTCGCTTGGTAGCCACTTTTTTTGGCTTTGACGACAACCTTTTGGCTGCGGCTTCCATCCAATCCAGGTCGGCCGAGGTCGGCTTGGACTTGCAATCTGTGTTGCGTTTGAGCCCTCGAAATCCGAGGCTTTTGATAAGCTGCTCAAGTCGAAGGGAGAACCAAAGCTCCCGATCGAGCCTTCTGCGAGTCCACTGATGCTTAGGAAATTTTGGAGGCTCGCTCATTCCACGCACATTGGTCCAATATCCGGGCTGCGAATCCTCAAGAACACCTGCGGCAGAACACCACTGCTTGGACTTAAACACGTCTTCCTCGACACACAGAGTATCAACAGGAATCCAGTGAGAGCCGAGATGTACAGCCCGAGGTTCGGCACACTTCGGGCACCGCGGTACCTTGGGGTCAATATGAGCCGTTTCGACGACAGTTATCGGAACCGCGAGCCACCAATCCAGGGATTCACCGGTTTTCCAATTTGCTGTAGGCACAAACCGACATTGTTGGGGGACAACAGCTTCCAAAACCCGCTTGACGTGCGCTCGAACGAGAAAATTACCGAGTTGGGCGGGATAGGCATCGACAGGCGAAGTGATACCTTTACAAATCAGATACGGCGACGACACTGAGTCAATATCAGGAAACGTGCAGTAGTTGCAACGCATCGGCAGCAAGTTCACTGGCTCATTGAACTTACCCCCTACGTCCATTTCTTCGTCTGAGTTTGTGGTCATTTCGACATGCGTCGAAACACCTTCGTAGAATGCCCAATACCTGGGATTCTTGAAGACAAACGGCTTTCGAGACGTTGCATTCATTTCGGGCTAGTGATTAAACAAAAACTCCCGCCCGCTCAGCACGCTCCAGTACAAGTCCTCAATCACCCCCCGCCGCTCCTCCGGCTTGGCGGCAGCAAGTTCGACGGCCAATTTCTGCTTCTCGTTTTCGGTGGGGAAACGAGAGAGGGCCGCTAAAAACAGGTCTTCTACCGCTTTCTCGTTGGAAGGATCGGCCGTCGCTTTCTCCGCGGCGCTGCCGGGGGAGCCGAGCTTTTTGTTGACGGTGTCGCCGTTGAACATGTGCAATACCTGGGTCATGCTCGGCTCGTCGCTCCGCTCGCAGTCGCAGGTGATGAGCCGGACCGGCTGACCGAAGGTCTTGAGGAAGTAGGAATCGACGGAAACGTCGGGGAGTTGCAGGGCCCGCTTCGCCGGGGCGGGGTCGCCGGGCTTGCCGTCGGCTTTGAGGTAGATGAACTTTGTCGGCGCGTCGGTCACTTGAGAAATCGCATCCAGCAGCACTTCCGCCTTCAGCCGCCGCGGGTAGTAACGGGCGTAGAACCGCTCGTCCGCCCGATTCTCCGGCAGCGGGGCGGAGTCCCGTTGGTAGGCGGCTGATTGCAGGATGGCCCGCATCAGTTGCTTGAGGTCGTAGTTGTTGTCGGCGAGATATTTGGCAGCCGCATCGAGCAGCTTCTCGTTACTGGCGGGGTTTGTGACTCGCATGTCGTCGACTCGCTCGACGAGTCCGACGCCGAAGAAGTTGGCCCACATGCGGTTGGTGATGGCCCGCGTGAAATACGGGTTGTCCTTCGAGGTGAGCCACTGCGCGAGCGGAATCCGCCGGTCCTCATTCGCTGTGAACGGAATCGCCTTGCCGTCGAGCGGCTGCGGAGGCTGAGGCGTGCCGCGGCTGGGCTGGATGAGTTCTCCCTGCGTATCGGAATAGACGGTCCGCAGGCCGTCGCCGCCGCGGAAATCGCCACCCCAACCCTTGGCCCGCACTCGGCTGAACATGTTGGCCATGCCGTAATACTGGTCGTTGGTCCATTTTTCCAGCGGGTGGTTGTGGCACTTGGCACAGCCGATGGAGAGCCCGAGAAACGCCTGGCTCACCGTCTCCGCCATCTCCTCTGGGTCCTGATGCAAGGCATAGAAATTCGCCGCCCCGTTTTCGTGCGTGCTGCCGCTGGCAGTGACAATCTCGTAGACAAACTTGTCCCACGGCTTGTTCTGCTCCACGCTTTTGCGAATGAAGCCGTAATACGCCTTGATCGCCTCCGGCCGCAGTCGCTCGCCGGACAGCAGCAACAGGTCCGACCACTTATACGCCCAGTAATCGACAAACTCCGGCCGGCTGAGGAGGTGATCAATCAGCTTGTCCCGCTTGTCGGCGGAGGCATCTGCCAGGAACGCCCGGGTCTCGTCCACCGTCGGCAGCGTGCCAATGGTGTCGAGAAAGGCCCGCCGCAAGAAAGTGGAATCGTCGCACTTCGGTGACGGCGGCAGCTTGAGCGCGGTGAGTTTTTCATTTGCCAGGTCATCAATAAAGTTCCGCCGCTCCGCATTCGCAAAAACCTCCGGCCTGACATCGTTCACAAACGGCACGGTCAGAAACGCCATCGCGTTGTAGTTGAGATACCAGACCTTAATCGCCCCTTCGCCGCTGCCGGTGATTTTCACCTCGCCGCGCTCTCCGACGGAGCCGACCGAGCTATTGACCGACGTGTACTTGGCCCACCGCGTTGCGTCCTCGACATGGCCATCGCTGAAATGGGCCAGCACAATGAGCTGCTGGCTCGCGCCGACTCCCTGAGTAGAGTATTTTGGCAGCACTTCCAGGCTGGCAATCTGCGGGTCGCTATCTTTAGGCCCCGGAGCCCCCGAGGCAATCCATTCCGCCAGCACGCGATATTCCTGCGTCGCGGCATCGAGCTTGATTCCTCCCTTATGCGGCAGCAGGCCTGTCGGCTTGGTCAGGATCAGGCTCCGCCCCGGATCACTCGGCACCACCCGCCGCCCCAGCGCCTGCCGCGTGAGATAGCTGTAGTCCGCATCCACATCGAACCCAAACAGCGTCAGCCGAAATCCCTTCTGCCCCGCCCGCGCGCCGTGGCAAGCCCCCGCATTGCAACCCTGCTTCGACAGCACCGACTCGACATGATTTCGAAAACTCCACACAAACGGCTGGTCTTGGCCAGTGACCGTCACCTCTGCCGTTGCGGTTTGATCGCCAACCTTCGCGGTAATTGTCGCCTTCCCATTGCCGACCGGAACCGCGATGGAGTTTTCGATCTTCACCACCTTTTCGTCGCTACTCGATAGCTGCACTCCCTCCGTCGCCTGTCCGAAGGTCTGCTCGCTACGCTTCCACTGGGGGACGAGAGTTTGGCGAGATTCTTTGGTGGAGAGAGAGATGTTCGCGGGAAGCAGCGCAAGCCTGCCCTGTGACGCGGTCTCATCCGCAAGCGCCATGCCCGCCACGCAGCACATCGTTAGGACAACCGCCGACTTCAACAAACGACAATATTCCACGCTCGCACTCCCAAAAATTGTGCTACTCAGTTCTGCGGCAGATCCGTCATTCGCCAAATGGAATTAACGATTACTTTGCAGTCGAGTTCTTGAACTTCGAAGTCCACACCCAGCGGATACTCTCGGATGATGTAGTAGTTCCCCGACTTTACGATGCCATGGGCCTTCATCGGATCGTACGCCAATATCTCGTCAATCCTGTCCGCGGCTGCTGCGATCGCGCCGCGGTCAGGACCCGCAGTCCAAAGGTCTGCCAGAACTCTCAATGGTTTTGGCTGCCAGATGACGGTGAACCTCATGTTCTTCCCATCTTCTTCCAGAATTCCGCAAGCGTCATGCCTCCCGCCTCTTGCCGATTGCGTTCCAACTCTTCGTCGGAAATCGGAGAATTACAAACGCCGTTTGGTGAATACCGAGGCATGATCACGGGCACGAAAGTGCCGATCATATGCCCTTGCGAATCCAATAGTGGCGTTGGCTCCGGGAGAGCCGACACCTGGTTAATAAATGCGTCGCTAACGGTAATGCCTGACATTTGGTTTCTCTCGATCTTTGTTCGCTTCTTCTCAATCCCTAAAACAGCTCCTTCACCTCATGCTTCCCAAAGTCCACCAGCGGGAACGGCCGGCCCGCAGGGCCGGGGAGCGTGGTTTCCAGGTCGAATCCGAGGCTCTTGTAGATGGTGCCGACGATTTCCGGCGGCTCGACGGGGCGTTCGGCGGGGTAGGCACCGATGGGGTCGCTGCGGCCGATGGCCCGGCCTCCCTGGATGCCGCCGCCGGCGAAGTAGGCGGAGAAGCACTGCGGCCAGTGGTCCCGTCCGCCGGCCGGGTTAATCCGGGGCGTACGGCCGAACTCCGCCAGGTTGCAAACCAGCGTCTCGGCCAGCATTCCCCGCTCGCTCAGGTCTTCAATCAAGGCGGCATACGCCTGGTCGTACATCGGGGCGACGATGTTCTTCATCCCCTCAATGCTGGTGAAGGGTTTCGAGCCGTGGATGTCCCAGGTGATTTCGTCGAACACGGTCAGGAACGTATTCACGGTCACGAACCGGACCCCCGCCTCAATCAGCCGCCGGGCGAGCAGGCAGCACTGGCCGAAGCGGTTCATTCCGTACTTCTCCCGGAGGGCCTGCGGCTCTTTGGTCAGGTCGAACGCGGCCCGGGCCTGCGGGCTGGTCATCATGCGATAGGCGGCTTCGAAGTTGGCGTCCATTAGCTTGGCGCTGGGACTGGCGTCGAATTCCTTCACCTTCTCTTCCACAATCTGCCGCATCCGGCGGCGGCGGTCGAGGCGGGCGTCCCCGAGCTCTGCCGGCGGCAATAGGTCCGGCACTTTGAAGTTTGGCTTGCTCGGATCGGCGAGCAGCACGAAGGGGTCGTATGCCTTGCCGAGGAAGCCCGCTTCCTGTCCGTGCGGCAGGTTTCCGCCGGTCGAGCCCATCTTCTCCGGCAGGACAACATGCGGCGGTAGATCGGTCTTCGGCCCGCGGAGATACGCCAGGGCACAGCCAGCATGCGGCGTGTTGATGCCGCCGGTGAAGAGCCGGCCGGTTTGTAGCATCTGGTGCCCGGTATCATGCACGGCAGCGGCGGTGTGGTAGCAGCTTCTGACGATGGAGAACTTGTCGGCCACCTGGGCGTGCCGCGGCAGGATTTCCGTAATCTGGAAATCCCCCTTCGTCGAAATTGGCTTGAACGGCCCCCGAATCTCCGCAGCCTCCTCCGGCTTGGGATCGAAGGTGTCCATCTGACTCGGGGCACCAAGGTTGAAGATCATGATCACCGAACGGTTATCATGCTCCTTTTTCTTTTCCTCAGCGGCCGCCGCCTCCGCCGCCAGCAGTTGCGGCAGCGTCAGCCCCACGGCTCCGAGCGCCCCCACCTGCAGGAAATCCCGCCGGGTCACCCCATCGCACGTATGAGCCGTCCCTTCGCCCGTAATTCTCAGCATGCTGCATCTCCCGCAGTAAAAACGCCTTATCCGTATCGCACCCCTGGCCAAACTCGACTGTCGGACGGCCTTCCAGGCCGACCGCGTTCGCATTGGACGGGCAAGGAACCCCGTCCTACGCTTGAGCCGGCAAAAGCGTGGTTTGCCAGCCATTCAGAGTACCACGGGAGGGAGGGAAGAGCAATTTGCGCACGGCGACTCGCGAGGCAATCTGCAAGCAAGATTGACGTACGGACGCATCGTTACCTAGCGCCTGCGCGGCGGCTGGCAATTCCTTGCATTTCTTAAGCCTAGCGACCCGACGTTGGATATCCTCGGGATGGGAAGGCTAATGCCTTTTGAACGAGAATCGCGTAAACTGCCGTCCTTAAGAAAATGAGCAGGCACCAACGGCCAGTTCCCGAAGTGGGCATGCTGCACTTAGTCATTCGGTTTTGGCCATTGTTCATTCGCCAACCAATCAACTCTCTATTCAGAAAAAGGTAGAACCATGTCAAGACCCCTCAACATCGGCATGATCGGTTACGGCTTTATGGGCCGGGCGCATAGCAACGGCTATCGGCGCGTCAGCAACTTTTTTAATTTGGAATACACGCCGGTTTTGAAAGCGGCGTGTGCACGGGATGCGGCGAAGGCGAAGGCGTTTGCGGACCAGTGGGGCTATGAGTCGATTGAGACCGACTGGCGAAAGCTGCTGGAGCGGAAGGATATCGATGCGGTCGATATCTGCGTGCCGAACAATTTGCACAAGGAAATCGCCATCGCTGCCGCCAAGGCGGGGAAGATGATCCTCTGCGAGAAGCCGCTGGCGATGGACTCGGCGGAAGGGGAGGAGATGTGCCAGGCAGTGGAGAAAGCCGGCGTGGCCAATATCGTCTGGTACAACTACCGCCGCATCCCCGCGGTCACCTTCGCCAAGCAGCTCATCGACAGCGGCAAGCTGGGGCGCATCTTTCATTACCGGGCCAACTTCTTGCAGGACTGGACCATCAATGCCGACGTCCCTCAGGGTGGACAAGGAACTTGGCGTCTCGACGCAGCCGCGGCGGGAAGCGGCGTGACGGGGGACTTGCTCGCTCACTGCATTGATACGGCCCTCTGGCTCAACGGCAGCATCAATAACGTGACGGCGATGACCGAGACGTTTGTGAAAGAGCGGAAGCACAGCCTCACCGGCAAGGTGGAAAAGGTCGGCATCGACGACGCCTGCGCCTTCCTTTGCCACTTTCAAAACGGGTCGCTGGGCCTGTTTGAATCGACCCGCTACGCCCGTGGGCATAAGGCTCTTTACACCTTCGAGATCAACGGCGAGCACGCCTCGATCAAGTGGGACCTGCATGACCTGCACCGCCTGCAATGGTTCGACCACAAGACTGAAGGTCCGCTGCGGGCCTGGAGCAGCATCCACGTCACCGACGGCGAGCATCCCTACATGAGCAAGTGGTGGGTCCCCGGCCTCGCCATCGGCTACGAACACAGCTTCGTCCATCAGGTCGCCGACTTCCTGGAAGGGCTCTCCACCGGCAAACCAGCGGGGCCGACTTTCCGCGACGCCCTCGAGACGCAGCAGGTCTGCGACGCGGTGCTGGCGAGTGCGAAGAGCGGGGCATGGACGGGTGTGAAATGACTGTTTATCTCGCTCTCGCATTGTATAATGTGAGTGTCAGGGACACTTAATTGGAGGAAGCTCGCAATGACTCATTTCGTTCTCACCCCGGAGCAGGCATCCTTGGTTAGCTCAAGCAAGGGAAAAATCCCGGTGGAGCTGCCCGATGGAACGGTCGTTGGTTACTTGTCCCCCAAGCGTGCGGACTTGGAAGGGGCCTGGAGGCCGACTGCGGAGGAGGTGGCTGCTGCTGAAAAGGCGGCCGAGGCACCTGGGCGTTGGCATACGACCCAAGAAGTGCTCGACCATTTGCGTTCGCTGGATCACGCATGAATGCGTTCACCGTGAGTTGGGCACCTGACGCCGAGCGCCATTTGGCGACTCTGTACGCAGACAACTTTCTCATTCGCAAAGACATTTCAGAAGCATCCGATTTACTTGAGTCCGTTCTTGCAAAAGTTCCATTATCTCTGGGCATCGCTGTAAAAGACAACATTCGGAATGTCGTTCATCCGCCACTCTCGCTGCTCTACAAAGTCAGTCTCCAGGACCGGAAGGTGGAAGTGCTGTGGGTCAAGTTTTGGGATGAATAATGCTCTGTTGGAATGCCATGAACTATCTCGCTCACGGCTGGCGGTTTGCGAATCAGCCGTGTTTTTTGGCGGGGACGGCGGTGCCGGATTGGCTGAGCGTCATTGACCGCAAGATGCGGGCGAGGGGAAAGACGGCGGCGCTGTTCGTGGACGATGCCGATGAGAACCTGGCGGCACTGGCGAGGGGAATTGTGCAGCATCACCGGGATGACGAGTGGTTTCATCAGACGACGGCGTTCAATGAGCTCAGCTTGGCATTCACTATGCAGATCCGAGAAGTCCTTCCAGCCGATGACGGATTCAGGCCGAGTTTTTTGGGGCATATCCTGGTCGAGCTCCTGCTGGATGCCACGCTGACGGAAGAAGAGCCAGCGAGGCTCGATCGCTATTATGTCGCGCTGGCTCAGGCCGATCCCGCATTCCTGCAAGCGGCCATCAACCGCCTCTCGACGCGGCAGTCGGACAAAGTGGCCTATCTCGTCACCCGTTTTTTGCAAGAACGGTTCTTGTACGACTACGCCGAGGATGGCAAACTGCTCGTTCGGCTCAATCACGTCATGCGCCGCGTCGGCCTGCCGCAATTGCCGCCGGAGTTGGCGGAGCTGTTTCCCGAAATGCGGGCAACCATCCGCAGCCGTCGGCACGAGCTATTACCCGAACACAAGAGCCAACTCTAACAAGGATTCTCTCCGATGAAATACGGCATGAACCTGCTCCTCTGGACCGGCGAAATCAGCGACGGCCTGCTCCCCGTGCTCCACATGCTGAAGAACTACGGCTATGACTCGGTGGAGGTGCCGATCTTCAACACGGGGCTCGATTACGCTAAATGGGGAAAGAAGCTCGACGAAATCGGCTTGGCGCGAACCGCGGTGACGATCCGCGGCGGCGACGACAACCCCATCAGCTCCGACGCTGCCAACCGTCAGCGGGGAGTGGACGGAAACAAAAAGGTACTCGACTGCTGTGCGGCTCTGGGGGCGACGAAGCTAGTCGGGCCGTACCATTCCGCCATTGGCGTCTTCAGCGGCGCGGGGCCGACGGGCGACGAATGGAAGTGGGGCGTGGACTCGATGCGGAAAGTCGCGGAACACGCCGGCAAGGTCGGGGTCACGCTGGGCGTGGAATGCCTCAACCGTTTTGAGACCTATCTCCTCAACAGCCACGCCGACGCCGCGCGCTTCTGCCGCCAGGTGGCCCATCCCAACTGCCGCATGATGTACGACACCTTTCACGCCAACATCGAGGAGAAGAGCATCGCACTGGCCCTGCATAGCTGTGCCGACATGCTCTGCCACGTCCATATCAGCGAGAACGACCGCGGCACACCCGGTCAGGGTGACGTCAAGTGGTGCGAGACCTTCGAGGCCCTTCACCAGGTAGGCTACAACGACCAGCTTGTCGTCGAAGCTTTCGGCCTGGCCCTGCCGGAAATCGCCGCTGCCACCAAAATCTGGCGGCGGATGTACGAAAGCGAAGAACAACTCAGCCGCGATGCGTTGGCGTTCATGAAGGCGAACGTGGCGAAGCGGTGGAAGTGCTAAGACGAAACAGAAACAAGGAAATCTCAAATCTCAAACAAATTCAAGGTGGGAAAGGTACAAATTGGAAACGGTTTTTTTTCTCGCTTATCAACTTCTGACTTCCCATTTGTTTGAGATTTGAGATTTCTAATTTGAGTGGTGCTCAAACAAAAGCAGGACGACACAACGAGTCGTCCTGCTTGGTTTCTTCAACTGGCGATTTCCTTCCGTTACGCCGTCACGCCCAGCAGCTTGCAGGCCTCTTCATAGCCGGGAGCATGGAAGCCATGTTTGTCCTGCCGGTCATAGCCGTAGGCACTGGCGGTAACGCGGGCGAGGGCGGTGATCTGCCGCCAGCGGAGGCTGGGGCGGGTCGCCTTATATTCCTCGCCGACGGTGTGGTAGAACTTCTCGCCGTGCAGGCGGCCGTCTTCGCTGATCGTGTACTTGATCAGGGTCTGGAATACGCCGTCAACCGGGAATCCCTTCTCGCCGTAAATTTGGATCGCGGCTGAAGCGCGGCCCTGGTCATTGGCTTTGACCGCATCCTCGCATTCGACCAGGAGGCCGGCAGCGTCGGTCGCCTTGATCGACTTGCGGTGATTCTCTAGCGGATAGGGATCGCCGGAGAACGGCGCGTGGCTCGCGCTGTGATAAGCGGCGACGATCAGGCCGGCAATGCCGTGCTTCGCGTCGGTATTGCGGGCCATGTTGCGGAAGGCGTTCGTCGCGTCGGACGAGTGGACACCCGCCGAGTCGCCGTGGGTCCGCCAGCGGTTGCCGTCCGTCCCTTGGCGGAGACAGAGCAAGTTGGACGCCAGCGAAATCGCTTCGCCGACTTGCTCCATATCTACGCCATCCGCCAGTGCGGCTGCGACAGCGTCGGCCGATTTAGCCGGCGGGCCGTTGTAAACCGTGTTGGCGAGGGCATCGACATCCGCATCGCTTAGTTCCTTCTTGCCGGGGGTCTTGCCTGCCAGCTTGTACTGGTCGATGAGCTTGGGAAGTAGGGCGCGAACCGGGTTGTCGGCCTGCTTGTGCCGCTTGTGCTCGGCTTCGAAATCGACCATCTGCCGCACAGACTGCCGCAGCAGCGTGTGAGCGTACTCCTTGCCGAGTAGCCCGATGAGGCCGTACGTGCGGTGGGCGAACACAAACCGGTGGACGTTGATATCGTCCTGCACCGCCGGCTGAATGGCGTTGAACATCTCCTGTGGCGTGGCATTCCGCATGTCGGCAAAGACATTCTCAGCGACCTTCGTATCTGCGCTGCGGCAAGCTTCGCGAATCTTGACACCCATGTCCCCTTCGGCCGAGTGCTCGGCGGCATGGAGGGCCATCAGCGTCGCCTTGGAAGCTCCGCCATGTGACTGGCACTGAGCCGAGTTGCGATAGATGACCTTGAGGACCGGCAGCGACGACCGCTCAGCGGGAAGCTGCGTGGAAATGTTCAGAGCAGGCAGCATGGCCATTGCCGTGTGATAGCCGACGTAGTCCGTTCCACCGAAGGCTTCCGCATTCGCCAGAGCCGCAGCCTGAATGAGCTGTTTGTTATTAACTTCACCCGCCTTGAGCTTCGAGATAAGAATCGGCTGAAGCTTCTCGGGGGGAGTGCCGCGAATGAGCTCGACCAGCGCTTCATGGGAACCGAGCGAAAGGGCTTCCGGCCCGCGATCCGCGAAAGCCGTGGAGAACCCCAAATCAGAGGCGACGGCTGTGCCAATGCCGGCGACCAGCATTCCGCGGCCAACATCTTTCAAAAAATCGCGACGAGTGGAAGGTATCATGGGTTTCTCCGGGAGAGGAAGGAAAAAGGTCATCGCATCGGTAGGTTCGTCCTACAAATTCAAGAACGGACCCCCGTTACACACGATTGTAACGCGGCCCTGTTATGATAGGTGCTGGCCCAAAGTGGTCCGCTCACTCCGTGAGCGGACATGCCAGCACACGGAGTGTGCTGGCTACTATGCGTGAATCTGCACATGTCCCAACCCCTTTGCCCACCAGCAGATAAGCTTCGGGAGTTTGCCCTCGGCCGCTTCGTCGGCAGTGAATTCGAGGAGGTAGCCCAGCACGTCGAAGCTTGCCCAGCCTGCCAAACGCATCTGGAAGAGCTGGACCACTCGGGCGACCCCCTCGTCGAGCAGCTTCAGCACCTCTCCGCCGCCTCGGTCGCCGCTGGGGAAGTCCCAAAAGACGAACAGTCCTGGGCCAGAGCCGTCCTGACCGGCAATGTCCACTCCGGTTCCGGCCGAATCACTGCGGATGCTGGCCGGGGCCTCGCTCGCCGTCTGCTGGAAGGCCCCGTCTGCCTCGACCGGTTCGAACTCCGCTCGGAGCTTGGCGTCGGCTCGTTCGGCTATGTCTTTCAGGCCTGGGATCCGCGTTTGGAGCGAGTCGTCGCCCTCAAAGTTCAGCGGGCCGGCAACTTCGCGTCCGCGGAGGACGTGGAGCGGTTCCTTCGCGAGGCCCGCAGCGCCGCCCAGCTCAAACATCCCTCCATCGTCAGTCTCTACGAAACGGGCCAGACCGAAGACGGTGTCTGGTTCCTCGTCTGCGAGTACATCGATGGCCCGACGCTCGAAAAGCGCCTTACCGACAAACCAGGCGGCCTCCCCCCGCAAGAAGCCGCCGCCATCGCCGGGGAACTCGCCGCCGCTCTTCACTATGCTCACGAGCACGGCGTCGTCCACCGCGACATCAAGCCCAGCAACATCATCCTCGACCAAAAGGGGAGAGCCCACCTGATGGACTTTGGCCTCGCCAAGCGGGACACCGGCGACCAAACCATGACCTCCGATGGCCGCGTCCTCGGCACCCCGGCCTACATGTCCCCCGAGCAAGCCGCTGGCACTTCGCACCAGGTCGATGCCCGCAGCGACATCTACAGCCTCGGCGTGGTCCTCTATGAAATGATTTCCGGCGAGCGACCTTTCCGTGGCGACCGCCGGGCCCTGCTGATGCAAGTGCTGGAGGACGATCCGCGCCCGCCGCGCCGCCTACGCCCGGACATCCCCCGCGATCTGGAAATCATCTGTCTCAAGGCCATCGCCAAATCCCCCGCCCGTCGATATCAGACCGCCCGCGAGATGGAAGCCGACCTCCGCCGCTTTCAGGAGGGGCGGCACCCGCTGGCCCGGCCGATGGGGAGCATCGAGCGGACACTCCGCTGGTGCCGCCGCTATCCGCTCGCGGTCAGCGTCCTGTTCGCGGTCATCTTCGGCTCCATCGCCGGCCTTTGGTATCTGTCGAGCCTCTCCGAATGGTTCGTCCAGCAGACGGCTCTGGAAAGTGCCCGGCAGGAAAACAAGATGCTCGACGAAGTCTGGCGGTTCTACAGTGAGGAAATCGAGGACATCAACACCAAAACGACCGGTGTGCAAATCACGCAGGACTATCGCAAGGTCCACCCTGCTCTCCCCCTCCCCGCCACTTTCTCCATCGACCTCGGCGAGCGAATCAGCCGCCGCAATCCAGGGATGCAGGTCCGCGTCTTCAGCCGCCATCCCTGGCCAGGGCGAGAAAAGGGAGGGCCGCAGGACGACATCGAGAAAGCCGCCCTCGACTGGCTGGAAAAGAGCGCCAACTCCACCGATCAGCAGCATCACGAGTTCACCAGGTTTGTCGAGGAAGGGGGCAATCGCCAACTCCAGTACTTCGCCCCGCGGCACATGGAAAAGAGCTGCCTTGGATGCCACAACGATACTTCGCCCATCAGCAAAAGCCCCAAACGAGACTGGAAGGTCGGCGACGTGGTCGGCGTGCTGAAGATCGTCCGCCCGCTCGATCGTGAAATCGAAAATACGCAGACAGGACTCCGAGGCGCATTTGCGCTCATGGCCGCCACCTCCACGTTCCTGGTCGTCCTCGCCATCGCTATCACGGTCTTCAGCCGCAGCCGTCAGGGAGGAGCCGCATGACCAATGCTCCCGATCGCGCTCCCGGCGGCTCCACTTCCCGCAGTCTCCTCAACGAAGCGCGCCTGGCCGATGCCGCCGCGTGGGAACGCCTCGTCACGCTCTACGCCCCGCTCGTCGCCTCCTGGTGCCGTCGCTGGGGAGTCTTGCAGCAGGACATCGTGGACGTGCTGCAAGAAGTCTTTTCCGCGGTCGCCGCCCACCTCGGCCGCTTTCGCAAGGACCGCCCCGGCGATACTTTCCGCGGCTGGCTGATGACCATCGCCCGCCACAAAACGCTCGATTACTTCCAGCGGAAGAACCGCGAGCCAGCCGCCATCGGCGGAACCGAAGCCAGCATGCGGCTGCAAGACATTCGCGATCCATCCGTGGATAACATCACGACCGAAGCCGATCTCCCCTCCCCTGCCCCGAACTCCCCAGACGACCTCGTCTTCGGCGACGTCCTGCTCCGGGCCCTCGAAGCAATCCGCCCCGAGTTCCAGCAGCGGACCTGGCAAGCCTTCTGGAAAGTCGTCATCGACGGCCGCTCCGCCGCGGACGTCGCCGCCGACCTGGCCATGAAGCCGGGAACCGTCCGCGTCAGCAAATCGCGAGTCCTCTTGAGGCTCCGGCGGGAACTCGGAGACATCGGGGAGTGACGTTGGAGTCCCACCTTCCGGCAGAATGCCTCGCCGAGCGCCACAAGTCATTTGCAAGCAACGAGTTAGACGTTGCCGATGACTCAAAATCTCAAGCCCTGATACACGTTTTCTTGCCTCCTGCAACAACAAAGTTGCGTCGCTGTTGAATTATCTAAGTCACTGTGAATACAGGACTTAAGAAAAACGCATTTGACGCAAGTCCGTGAATCAACCCCTGAATCAGACTGTTTTCGATACACCGGTGCATCGCAAGTCCTTATTCTACAATGCTTTGCACCATGTATCAGGTCCATACTCGCTCCTTGATTCACTCCCGGCAGCAGCGACTCACGGCTCCTGGCGCGCGCGCTCAATCCCCCATCGCTTCAAGACACTACAAAACAACCAAGATGCCAAAGAACATATCCCGCTCGCCTGCAATCGGCGCGCAGCGGGACTTCGATTAATGTACAAAATTGTACGTATCTGGATTGGCACTGTCAATAGACTGCTGACAAGATTTTGTCAGATTTTTTGGCGGGGCCACTGACCCGGAACTCGTTAACTTCCGGCTCCCTTGTTCACAATTCCGTGAGCACAATCCCCACGCGGACTTGCTCTGTGGTTTTGGGTCGGATTTCCAAGGGGCACATCCGCTCGTACTCGGCCCCGGTGAGAAACGTCAGCAGCCGCCGGCCGGGGTTTTGCAGGAATTTTTCTCGCCAGGAAATGATAAATCCTGTCGTCTCTTCTTCGCTCAGGCCGTGCTCGTGCAGAATACGTCTCAGCGATTTTTCCACGGCGTCACCAGTTTGCCAGGATTGTTCCGTCAGGTTCATCGACTCTGTGCGCCCGATCGCGGTCGATAGCCGAAAGCGGATGGCCCGAGCGCCGCTCGGATGCACTTCGACGAACAGGCAATCACGCTCGCCCGGGGCTTTTTCTGTCCGTGCGAGAAGATTCGCTCGTTCCAGTTCCTCAAGCCGATCCCAAAACAGGTCGCGCGTTTCCAAGAGCAATTCATTTCCCACGAGCTTGGCGCTTAAGGGCGATTTGGCCAGCGTCGGTCCGTCATAGTAGAGAAAACGTTCGGTTTCCCCCTGGCTCGTGACCCAAGAGCTCGGAACAGCGCGGAGCGACTCCCACCAGGCAAAACCTCGGGCCGGGGGGACTTCTGGAAGCGTTGTCCAGGGTTTGCGATCCGGACAGACAATCAAGCTTTGCCAGCGAAGGCCAATTTGCGTTATGTTTTCGGGGCCACCGTAGCGAGCGATGCTGGCCCCTTCACTCCGAAAGCCGGGATGGACCCACGGATAGCCCTCCGAGAGCGGCTCGAGCGGGTCTGTTTTCTGCGGGTCGATCGACGCTAGTTCCCGGGCCGAAGTATCCGGCACGTCGCCAAATAGATCGTCGAGATGAACCGTGAAAGCTTCGGGGCGAGGAAACGCGTACCAGGGGCGACCGCTGACGATGCCGACTTCCAGATCTACGGCGAGAGGTCGGTCGGCAGTCAGGTGCACGATGGGCTTGGTGATGATGATTGGTCCGGAGTACCGATTTCGAGTGAGCGAGGCGGCAGGATTCCCAGCCCGATGCACGAACGGGGGAATCTCCTCCAGCACCGACTTGGCCACCTCGAGCCGTTTGTTCCCATCGATCCACACCCCCCATTCCGCCAGGCGGAGCTTGTACTTGACTGGCGGCCAGGCCACGAGCGCCCGGGCCGCCGCCGTCCGTTCCTCCTGCGATTCTCCCCGGAGCATAAGAGCTTCGAGTCGGTCCCTGAGACCTGCCGGTATCTCTTCTTGACGCTTCTGATTGATAAGTTGAGGCTCGACATCCGGTGGATCGAGAGGAACTGCATTGACCAGCGAAGAAGCATCGACGGGAGGATTTGTGTTGAGCAGGACTTCGCTTCCCCTAAGCTGCCAGCCGTGGGCGAACCCGTAGGACGGTTGGTGGATATACCCCAGGGATTCGGCGGCTGCTCCACGCACTTCCGCCTGGCGACTCGTTAGCCAGGGTTCGAGAAGTTTGATGTCCTTGGGGTCACGGGCTAGCGACACCAGATGCAGCAGCATCGCCTGCATTTCGGGATGGCGCGACTTGGGGATCAACTCCCGCAATGCCGGGAGGGACTCCTCCTGGCGGGTCTCGACGAGAATTTTGAGAGCCGCAAAACGCTGCTCGGGAGTGTCGAGTTCCAGAATGCCGAACTGGAGGAGTGCGATTTCGTCTTCTGCTCTGACTCCGGAGGGAGCTGGCCCTATTGTGGTGAGTACTCCATCTGCCGTGTTCACCAGCGGCGCGATCCACTCGCCGGCAAGCCATTTCTTCCGATACCAGTCGTACTTGAGTTTCACTCCCAGGCCAATTGCCACCAGCGTCAGCAGCAGCATCAGCGACCGGAGACTGAAGGTAAGCCAGCGCCGCTGCCGCTTCTTCTTTGCCGGAACTGTCTCCGCACCTTTTTCCGCTGGCTCCCCCACAGACGCCTCCTATCTCTGTCCCCCGGCTCATCCTAGCGGGTGGCAGAGGCGCGGGTCAACAAACAATTCTCCTGCCTGCTCGGTGCCCCTGTGCCCCTGTGTGAGACTCTCCTTAAATTCATAGTGCGGCTAACCAGTTTTCGATTGAGAAGCAGCCATGCGTCCTACTTCCTCCCCAAATGGGCAAAGTGCCGGACGCCATTGGCTGTCAGGTGGCGGTAGAGTTCTTCGATATGTGCCTCGTCCCGCGTTTCGACGGTGCAGAGGACGTTTACGGCGGCCACGTTGGGACCGGAGAAGAGTCGGTCGTGGGTGATTTCCTTCACGCTGCCGCCGGCCTGGGCGATGAGGGAAGTGAGCCGGGCCAGGCCGCCGGGGCGGTCGCTGATGACGGCGGTGAAGCGGACCAGACGGCCGTCCACGACCAGGGCGCTTTCGATGAGTCTACTGAGGATGGTGAGGTCGATGTTACCGCCGGTGAGGACGAGGGCCACTTTCTTGCCAGCGAGGTCCGCGAGCTGGCCACTGAGAATGGCGGCGAGGGAGGCGGCCCCGGCCCCTTCGACAACGCTCTTTTCCAGCTCCATCAGGCGAACGATGGCCAGGGCGATGTCCCCTTCGCTGACCTTGATAACCCGGTCCACCAGCCCGCGGGCGATTTCAAAAGCGTTCTCACCCACAATGCCGACCGCCAGACCGTCCGCCAGCGTCGGCTGGGAGGGGACACGGACGCAGTGCCCTTCCGCGAGGGCCGAAGTGAAGCAGGTTGAATTGGTGGGCTCGACGCCAATAATCTCGATGCTCGGCTTCAGATGCTTGAGGGCGGTTGCCACACCGGCCATCAGTCCGCCGCCGCCAATGGGGACGATGATGGCGTCGAGATTAGGAACCTGCTCCGCCACTTCCAGGCCAAGCGTTCCCTGGCCGGCGATGATGGCGAGATTGTCGTAGCCGTGGATGTAAGTGAGCGATTGCTCGGCGGCGATTTCGTCCGCCTTCGATTTGGCCTCGCCGAAATTTGCTCCATGCATGACGATTTTCGCCCCAGCTCTGCGGCAGTTGACCTGCTTCACCAGCGGAGCATACGTCGGCATCACGACGGTTACTGGTATGCCAAGCTGCGTGCCGTGATAGGCAAGGGCGAGCGCATGGTTTCCGGCACTGGCAGCGATGACTCCTCGCCTTTTCCGCTCGGCATCGAGCAGCAGCAGCGCATTTCGCGCCCCCCTTTCCTTAAAACTCCCGGTCCGCTGCAAGAACTCCAGCTTGCAATAGATCTCGCTGCCGCAGATGTCCGAGAGGGGAGCGGAATAGGGGCAAGGAGTGAGGGCGACGCCCCCCGCGATGCGGTCACGGGCGGCGGTGATGTCACTGAAGTTGATTGTGGACATAAGGGCAGTTTAGCAACTTGCCCGCGGCTCCGCCCGCCTGTCTTTTGACCAGACTGCTAAGTACTTTTTTTCCGCCATGTGTTATGCTCCCTGTCGGAATTCCCTTCTTTTGACGAGCATAATTGCCGCATGCCTGACGAATCTTCCAAATCGGCAACCGCCTGGGCCTGGCTGTTTCATGTCGTTCCCGCGCTGGATTCGCTACGGACCTATTCGCTCGACACCTTTCGCCGGGATTTGATTGCCGGGCTAACCGTGGCCGCGGTTGCGGTGCCGCAGGCGATGGCCTACGCCACAATTGTCGGTTTGCCGGTGGAATACGGCCTCTACACGGCGATGGTAATGACCGCGGTGGGAGCGCTGTTCGATTCTTCCAAGCAACTCATCAACGGGCCGACCAACGCCATCTCGATTGCCGTCCTCAGTGCCGTTTCGGGTCTAGGGCTGGTCGAGCAAAAGGACATTATCGCGGCCGCGGTGCTGATGGCCCTGATGATCGGCGTGATTCAGACTGGAATTGCCTTGTTGCGACTGGGAGACCTGACGCGCTACATCTCGCACGCCGTCATTGTTGGGTTTACGACCGGAGCTTCAGTGCTGCTGGTGCTGGATCAGTTCAAGAATCTGCTCGGCCTCGCCGCCAAGGGAGGTCCCCACGATCACTTTCTGGTGCGGCTCTGGCTCACGCTGTCGCAGAAGACCTCGGCCAACCCCTACGCGGTGGCCATCGGCCTGGGGACGATCTTCTTTGTGCTGGGCGTGGGCTGGATCAATCGCCGCTTTCGCTGGCGGATCCCGGAATTGCTGCTGGGGGTGATTCTGGCGGCAGCGGTGGTATGGGCTGGCGGGCTCGACAAGCCGCAGAAAGACCAGGCAGGGAACGTCGTCCGCAGCGAAGTGAGCGTGATCAATACGATTCCGCAAAAACTGCCGGAATTCAGAATTCCGCGGGGAGACTGGTCGAGAGTCCGCGAACTCTCCGGCAGCGCGCTGGCCATCGGCGTGCTCGGCGTGCTGGAAGCGATGGCCATGGCCAAGGCCATCGCCGCCCGGACAGGCCAGCGGCTCGACATGAATCAACAGTGTCTGAGCGAAGGGCTGGCCAACACGGTGGGGAGTTTCTTCCAATGCTATCCCGGCTCGGGCTCGCTCACGCGTTCAGCAATCAATCACCAGGCGGGAGGGGTCACGCAGTGGTCCGGGGTTGTTTCCGCCATAGCCGTGGGAGTGACAGTGCTGCTCTTCGCGCCGTTTGCGTACTACATCCCCAAAGCGGCGCTCGCGGGCATGCTCATGGTCTCCGCATTCCGGATGATCGACGCCCACAAGCTGGCCTATCACATGCGGGTGACCAAGATGGACGCGGTGATTGTCCTCGCCACCGCCATTTCCGCCGTCGCCGTCTCCGTGGAATTCTGCATTCTCATCGGCACGTTTGTCTCGTTCCTGATCTATTTGCCGCGAGCTGCCCGGATCAGCATGACGGAGTTGGTGCTGGCGAAGGATGGCATCATCCGCGAACGAGTCCCCGCCGATCCGCAATGCAGCCGCATTCTGATCTATAGCATTGAAGGGGAGCTGTTTTTCGGCTCCAGCGGAGAACTCGAAACAGAACTGGCAAAGGTCGATGAAAGAACCGCCGCCGGAGTCCGCGTCGTTCTGCTGCGGCTGAAGTACGCCCGGAACGTGGATGGAGTCTGCCTCGATGTCATGGAGCGTTTCATCCAAAAAATGACCGAGGCGAACGTGACCGTCATCCTCTGTGGCGTACGGGCCGAACTCCTGAAAGTGATGCAAAACGTCGGCTGGGAAAAATGGCTCGGACCCCAGCGGATTTTCGCGGAAGGCCCCGCCGTCTGGTCCAGCACGTTCCAAGCGGTCGATCGCGCTTACGAAATCATCGGCTCCGACCGCTGCTCGACGTGTCCCCTGCGAAACGAGGACCCCGCGGCGGCCCGAAGCTGGAATTACATGATTTAGAGTGCCAACTGGCGCGGATGTTCGCTCAAGAAAACAAAAAGGCACACTCGCTTCATTTTGGCGAGTGTGCCTGAAATTCAGAATCGAAGATCCACTTCTACTCGCTCTTCGGCTTATTGGAAACCCGCACGCCCTTTTCACCCTTTATATTCTCGGCAATCTTCTTGGCCTGCTCTAAATGCTCGGTGGCCATTTTGCTCGATTCATCAAGATCCTTGCGCAGCTCTGCCGACGCATAAGTGCGGAGGACCTTGAGTTCGCCGACCATCTTGGCGTGAGCCAGGATCTGTTGACCCATGTAACAATGATCAAATTCCGCCCCTTCCTTCTTTTGGAATTCAGCCTTCGCACTGGCCAGACATTCGTCGGCAATCTGCTTGTGAATGACGTTCCAGTCGAAACCGGCACCGCCGGCGAGCCTCGTTTCCACGACGGCTCGCACTTCGGCTCCGATTTTCGTGCGTGGCTCAGCTGCTTCGCGGCGCGCTCCGCGCGGAGTGGCAGGAGCTTCCTTCGTGGCAGGTTCACGGGGTTCGTCGCCGGCCTCTTCCTTAATCTCTACTTTCCGCACTTCGACGGCTGGCGTACCCGGTGCATGGGCGGCAGCCAAGGATCCCGCGGCGGTTTGCAATTTTTCCATGCCTGGCGTGTGAACCTTGACCATTAAAGCGGCAAAATTCCGCACTTCTTCGCTTGTGGCCTTTTCTTCGGCCAGCTTGGAAATTTCCACTTCATTGCGGGCACAGCCGTAAAGGAAAGCCGCAATTTGGTGATCCGCGGATGCTTCCCGTCTTGCAACGGGAGCCACCGCTCGTTCTTCACGCCGTTCTTCGCGGCGCTCTTCTCTTTTTTCAACTCTCTTTTCCTGTGCCCAGCCAGGGGTGCAAACAACGACAACCGCTAGCAACGAAACTCCCAGGGAAACACGCATCGTAAAGCCTCCTAAAAAACGAGATGTGCGATAGAACCGGCGAACTACCGGAGTGCCAAGTGAGCCGCAGCTTCCGTGCCGAAAAAAGCGACGTCTAACTTCAGGCACTTACACTGGGTGTCGGATGTCTTCAAAGGCGACTGAATCCGCCCCAGATGGACGGAAAATGCGTTGTCAACGACCAGGCAGGTTGCGGATGGACCAATGGCTTCCACTGCAACGATTACAAACCGCGGCCCTGAAAAACCGACGGTACCCCGCCCACTTTCAAGCCAATGCCAGTTCCGACTTCTCTTGGAACAGTCAATATGGTGGTGGCCGTCAATTCCAAGCCGCCACGATCATGGCGTCGGTCTCCCGAGAAAGCGGGCGGCGGTCAAAGTCGCCGTAGATTTCCCAGCGGGCGAAGCCGGCAATTCTCAGCAGAAGCTCCATTTCGTGCTTGTAGAAATACCGGGAACTGATGGCGGAGCGATGACTTGTTTGCACGTTCCCATCGGCGGCCAGCAGCTCAATTTCGTTAAGCGAGTAAAAGAGCTGCTCGACGCGGTCGACGGTGCGTGTATCGTAGATGCGCACGGGGAGGCCGGTCACCGGATGGGGAAATTCTCCCTCCAGCACCCGGGTGCCGGCAGGCGTGCTCACAAACTCAAGCGCCGGAAAGAAAGTATCAAACACCAACTGGCCGCCAGGCAACAAGTGTTCGCGGCAGAGCCTTAGGCAGCCGATTTGCGTAACCTGGGTCATGTTGTGAATGAAGGCGTTGAACGGAATCATGATCAGCGCGTATCGCCCTTCCAGGCTAAAGTCGCTCATGTCGGCCTGATGGAGCTTTGGGGACAGGCCCAAAGAGGTCCCCTTCACCCGCAGAGTCTTGAGCATCGGCTCGAACAGGTCCAGCCCCTCGATATCAACGCCCGCTTGCAGGCAAGGAAGCAGAATCCGGCCCGTGCCGCAGGCAATGTCCAGCACCGGGCCTTGGGCCTCGCGAGCCAGGGCGGTGTAGAAATCAAGCCCGTAGGGCGTGTCCTTGCCGACCAAGTCATAAATGTCGCCATCGTCAAAGATCGATGGCAAGCTATTGGTATGCTGTTCGCTCATGAGGCTTAAGTGTAATGGTTAAGCCTCAGGTGTTGCCAGCCGCGACCTCCTTAGCCAGCAAAATTCCTTACTTCGCCGAAACCCATCCCGCGCGCGCGCCATACAAGTGGTAGAATTCCAGAAGAAACCAATTTAGTTCTTCCTTGGATTGCTCACGTCGGAGTTTGCATGAAACCTTACGAAGCGACCCGGCTCTATTTTGAACGTGCCGCGGACCGGCTGGAGCTGGATGAGAGCATGCGGAAGTTGCTGCTTATTCCCAAACGGGAAGTACAGGTGCAGATTCCGGTGGAGATGGATAATGGAAGGATTGAAACCTTCATCGGCTTTCGGGTGCAGCACGACGCCTCGCGCGGGCCGATGAAGGGTGGATTGCGATACCACCCTGAGGTGGACCTGGACGAGGTGCGGGCCCTGGCGACGCTGATGACCTGGAAGACCGCGGTAGTCGATCTTCCTTATGGCGGAGCGAAAGGGGGAATCGCCATCGACCCCCGCAAGCTCAGCGTCAAAGAGCTGGAGCGCATCACCCGGAAATTCGTGGATCAGATCCACGACGTTATTGGTCCTGACAAAGACATTCCCGCCCCCGACGTGGGGACATCCTCGCGCGAGATGGCCTGGTTTCGCAACCAGTACGAAAAATATCACGGCTTTAGCCCCGCCTGCGTCACCGGCAAGCCAGTTGAACATTATGGGGCGGAGGGGCGCGAGGAAGCGACCGGCCGCGGAGTCGGCATCCTGGCCTACAAGCTCCTCGGCAACCTGGGGCGCAAACCCAAAGAGACCACGGTCGCCATGCAAGGCTTTGGAAACGTCGGCTCGCATGCGGCCAAATACCTCCATGAGAGTGAGTACAAGATTGTCGCTGTCGGCGATCAGAGCGGCGGCTATTACAAGAAGGAAGGGCTCGACATCCCCAAGATGCTCCGCCACGCTCTTGATAATCAAGGGCTGCTGGCGGGCTATCAGGAGGCGGAGCGGATCAGCAATGAGCAACTCTTGGAACTCGATGTGAACCTGCTCATCCCGGCAGCTCTCGGCGGCGTCATTACCCACAAGAACGCGGCGAAGATTAAAGCCCCCCTGATCATCGAAGCCGCCAACGGCCCCATTGATCCCGACGCCGACGACATTCTAGCGGAGCGGGGGACGAGAATCCTGCCGGACATTCTGGCCAATGCCGGCGGCGTGACGGTGAGTTACTTCGAGTGGGTGCAAAACTTGCAGTATTACAAATGGCCCCTCAACCGGGTCCGTCAGGAACTGGAATCGGTGATGTCCCGCGCCTTCCAACGGGTTTGGGAGGAAGCGACCCTGCACCGCACCAGCCTCCGCACAGCGGCCTATATGATTGCCATCGGGCGAGTGCATCGGGCGGCGAAATTGGCAGGAGTGGGGTGAGGCACTACGCCCCCTGTTTCATCGTCCCGTCAGCGGCCACGACCCACGGCTCCCACAGCAACAGCACCTGGCTGACGGTAATGTCGGACTTCTTCGGTTGAATGGCGACTTCCTCGAGCTGTAGTTGATCGGCGTCAAAACCCAACTGGATTTTCTCGGCTTCGGCTTTGAATTCAGCGTCGAGGTTGGCGAGACGTTCTTTGTAGGCTTCGACGGTTTCGCCCGCCTGGGAGACGTCTTGCTGTTCGCGGAACACTTTTCCGGCGTTTTTCATGGCGCTGGAGGCCTTGTTAATGTTGGAGACGCTGGTGAGTTTGCGTCCCATGAACGCGCTCAGAATGGTGGAGCCGAAAGAAAGGGCCGTCCCTAGCATCTGCTGGGTGGACTGTGACTTTTCCTTCTCCACTCGGACTGCCGCTTTGCGGATTTGCTCGGTCAGAGAAGTAATTTTGGGGGCATACTTCTGCCGCAGTTTTTCGAGCTGTGCATCCCGTGTTTCGCGGCCAGTATGAGAAAGACGGATCCGGAAGTCGGCTTCGGTTTCGCCGGCCTTGGAGACTTGCTTAAGGGCGGGACATTTCCAGAGTTGGCATTTCTGGCTTCGGTAGAGTTGGTCTTTGAGGGCTGTGGCGAGTTCGGTGTACTTCTTTGGTCGGGAGAGGTCCGCGGGAAGCGATGAGAATTGTGCTGAAGACGACGGGGCAGCTTCCAGTTCGGGCGCATCATCCTCGGAAACTTCGGCGGCGGTCCAAATGTCGGGAGCGAGTTCCGCCTCCACCGGTACGATGAGCGAAAGACCCTTCCAGACGTCCACGCCGCTGGCCGCTTGGGCGAAGTGAACTTTGGCGACGCCGAGGAGTGCGGGGCGATAGACGAGTTTTCCGCCGCTTGGAATTGAAGCGCGAAGGGGGAGGAATCGCTCGGTGATATCTGGAGGGAGAACTGGACGTTCTTGAGATGAAGCACCGGATTCACGCCCACGCAGAGCCGTGGGCGTGCCACCCGAGGCAGATGTACCTTTCGCGTCAGATCCTGCGCCTGCAGATTTTCGATCCTTCATTAGCGTCGAAATCTGTTCCCGCGTCAGCGGCCCGCGGAGGTACGACAAGGCCCAGCGGCTTTGAAAAACAGTCGGATGGTCCTCATGCACGTTGTTCATCAGGAAGACGCGCTTCCCCAGGCCGGAGAGAATTTGCTCCATCTTAGCCCGGTCGAACGTGGCTCCGGCCTGCGTGCTGGCCCCTTCCAAACCGTCGAGGACTCGCATTTTGTCCCGCTCGGTCTGCAAACGGCCGAGGAGCCAGGTGCCGCAGTTGGCAAGTCCTTTGTAATCGAGGTCAACGGGGTTTTGCGTCGCCAGCACCACGCCAAGTCCGAAGGCGCGAGCTTGCTTGAGAAGCGTGAGCATGGGGGTCTTGCTCGGCGGATTTTTGCTCGGCGGGAAGTAGCCGAAAACCTCGTCCATGTAGAGCAACGCTCGCAGGCTGGAAGTACCCGATTGAGTGCGCATCCAGGCGATGGTTTCACTTAGCAGGATTGTCACGAAGAACATCCGCTCAGCGTCCGAAAGGTGAGCAATGGAGAGAACCGACAGCCGCGGCTTTCCTTCGGGGGTGTAGAGGAGACGCTGGATGTTGAGCGATTCTCCTTCGAGCCAGGCCGAGAAGCCGGGGGAGGCAAGCAGATTGTTGAGTTGCATGGAAAGCTCGAACCGCTCCTTGGCGGGAAAGAAGCTTTCCAGATCCATGACGCCAACTTTGTCAAAGCCCGGCGTTTGAATCGCACGGATGAGACCGGCGATGTCCAGGTCTTTGCCATCTCGCCAGTTTTTTTCCAGAATGTTGGAAAGCAAAATCTGCTCGCGGCTGCGGAGGGGGTCGGCTTCGATGCCGAGGAGGCCGAGCAAGCTGGCGGCTGCGGCGGAGATGGATTCGCGAAAGGCTTCGGCATCGTCGCGCGTCGATTGCGGCGGCGCGGTGAAGGAGCGAAGAACCGTCAACGGCAGACCGGCGCTGCTGCCGGGGGTGTAGATGGCGACGTCGGCGGCTTCGCGGAGGCGGGCGATGCGTTCGGGCTGTTGGCCCCAATCGGCAAGCCCCTGTTTCCAATCGGCAGCGACTTTTGTTGCGTATTCTTCCGAAGATATGCCCGTTCGCGTCGCCTCTGCTGGGTCGATGTAAGGAGCAAAGTCTTCCGGTCGCAATTGCGGGAACGTGAGGAGCAGATTTCCCAGATCCCCCTTGGGATCGATGATGATCGCCGGAATGCCGTCGATGGCCGCCTCTTCCAGCAAAGCCAGGCAGAGCCCCGTCTTGCCGCTGCCGGTCATGCCGACGCACAATGCGTGCGTCGTAAGGTCCTTGGAGTCGTAGAGGACCAGATCCTCTTTCGGCTTGTTCGCGGCAAGGTCGTATTCACGGCCGAGATAGAAGGCACCGAGTTTTTCGTAGTCTTGCATGGGAGATCATCAAGAGAGAGATAATGCGAATTGAATTGCGGCGTTTACCGCCGGCGTTTGAGCGGCCGAGCGAGTGCCAGCCAATCTACTATCGTATCCAATTTCGTCGCATGGTGCCGCAGTCGGGTGAGCAACGGGGCGGAAGAACGTCGGGAAAGTTCCGCGGGATTGCTGTGTATGCTGGGGTCAGACGCATCCGGCGGGAGCAGATCATTGAGAATGATGCCGGCAACTTCCAGGTCGTAGGCTTGAGCGGCGAGCAGTGTTTGCAAAGACTGGTTGATGACGCCAATTCGATTGGGAGCGACCACAACTAACGGAATCTTCAAATCGCGAACCAGATCGGCGACGTACTTCTCTCCTCCAAGCGGCGACAGCAAGCCACCGGCACCTTCCACGATGACAATGTCGCTCCTCTCGCGCCAATGTTCGATTCCCGTTCGCAGCAGCTTCTCGTCGAGCTGCTTTCCTTCCGCTTCCGCCGCCAAATGTGGAGCCAGCGGAGCGGCAAAGAGCTGCGGGCAAACATGGTTCAACGAGCCTGGCCGTCCGGCAGCTTCCCAGAGCAGAACGGCATCTTCAGAAACAAGCTTCTTTCCAACCCGTTCACAGCCGCTGGCCGCCGGTTTGTAGACGCCGACTTTCAGCCCGCGTTGCACTAAGGAGCGAACAATTGCCGCGGCAACCCAGGTTTTGCCAACCCCGGTATCGGTGCCGGTAATGAACAGGCCCAAATCGGGCTTCGGTCGTTTTGGTAGCGATTTCACGGCCTCTCACGGTAGCCGCGCCCGCAAAACCGTACCAGACCGGCTGACAAAACGGAAAGGATTCGGCTATACCGTATTGAGTTCCGGTTCCCTCTAACTAACGTGAAATGAAGAGCGGCACTTTGACCCAGGCCGCCAACTCAGCGAGGAACACACCATGACCGGCAGCATCAAATGGCTTTTGGCCGCGGCACTCGCGGCGATTCTTCTCCCCGCCGCCGCCCAGGCGCAGTTCCCCGGTGGGGGCTACGGCTATGGTGGATATGGAGGCTGGGGGCAAATGAACTACGGACAAGGTTACTACGTGGGAAGCGGCCGCGTTCCGCCGTACTTCGCCCTGCACCCGCCCGTTTATTACAGCCACGAAATCATCCGCCGCCCGATGGGGGTGAGCCCATTTGCCTATCCGAGCTGGTATGCTCCGCCGTCTCAGCAGGCTGCTGCCGCGGCTGCTTACCAAGCTCCGCCCCCCATGCTGGTCGAGAACCCATACGTGAAAAAGGCTCCCGCGACCAATGTCTCGACCGAATTGCCGGCGAGGTTGGAAGTGACGAATCCGTACGTCGCTGGGAAATAGGCGCGTGGGTAGGATGGGACTCCAGTCCCGTCCGGACTTACTCTGCTAATTCGGACGGGACTGGAGTCCCATCCTACGATTTGATTACCCCAAAATCCCGCGCTCTTCCATCAGGCGCAGGATTCTCTCGACGCATTCTTCCACCGACAGCTTGTCGGTGGCGAGTTCCAGGTCTGGCTTGACCGGCGCTTCATAGGGAGCGCTGACGCCGGGGAAGAGCGTCAGTTCGCCCCGATCAGCCTGAGGATAGTGGCCGTCCACATCGCGCTTGCGGCAGACGTCGAGGGGCGCGGTGAGGTGGACGACGAGGAATCTTTCTCGGCCCACCACTTCCGCTGCTTTTTGGCGGATGGCTTCTTCCGGTGCGACGAAAGCGGCGAGGCAGAGAATACCGGCGTCGTTAAAGAGCCGGGCCACTTCGGCAGAGCGACGGAGATTTTCGCTCCGGTCTTCGTTGGTGAAGCCGAGATCCTTGTTCATGCCGCGACGGAGATTCTGCCCGTCGAGCACGACAGCCGCCCGGCCCATATCGAACAAACGCCGCTCCAAAGCGAACGCCGTCGTCGTCTTGCCAGACCCAGTGAGCCCGGTCAGCAGCACCGTCGCCGGTTTTTGGCCGAAGCGAGCCGTCCGTTCCTCGGATGTGACATTGCTCTTTTCAGTTTGCAACCCTTCCGCTGCTTCATCGTCCCAGTGATCGCGTCTGCCTTCGGCGGCCCGGTCCAGTATCATTCCCGCGCCCATTGTGGCGTTGGTCAGCCGGTCGATAATGATGAACGAGCCAGTGCCGCGGTTGCGGCGGTAGGCATCAAACGCAATCGGCTGACTGAGCGTGACGCTGCAGCGGCCAATTTCGTTGAGGCCGAGCGTGGGTGCGTCCTTGCGATGGAGCGTGTTCACGTCCACCTGGTATCGCATCGTGCTGATGGCACCCGTCGCGACTTTCGTCGTCTGCTTGAACCAGTAGGATTTGCCCGGCACCATCGGCTCTTCGTTCATCCAGACGATCATCGCGTCGAACTTCTGCTCCACCCGCGGCACATTACCGGGGCGGACAATCATGTCCCCGCGGCTAATGTCGATCTCGTCCTCAAGGGTCAGTGTGACAGCCTGCGGAGCAAATGCCTCGGCCAGTTCGCCGTCATACGTCACGATGCTCTTCACGCGGCTCTTCTTCCGCGACGGGAGAGACATGATCTCGTCCCCCTTGCGGACAATCCCCGACGCGATGGTGCCGGAGAAACCGCGGAAATCGAGATTGGGCCGTAGGACGTACTGCACCGGAAAGCGAAAGTCCTCCAGGTTGCGGTCAGAACCGATGTAGACGTTCTCCAGCAGATGCATCAGCGGCGAGCCTTCGTACCATGGCGTGTTGGGGCTGGCCGTAACGAGGTTGTCACCGAGAAGAGCGGAGATGGGCAAAAAGTGAACGTCCGGGAGTTCCAAGCGGGCGGCAAAATCCTTGTAATCCCGCTTAATCTTCTCAAACACTTCCTGGCTGAAGCCGACCAGGTCCATCTTGTTGACGGCAACAATGACGTGCTTGATGCCCAGCAGCGAGACAATAAAGCTGTGCCGGCGGGTCTGCGTCAGCACCCCTTGTCGCGCGTCGATCAGGACGATGGCCAGGTCGGCGGAAGAGGCCCCAGTCGCCATGTTGCGGGTGTACTGCTCGTGCCCTGGCGTATCCGCGATAATGAATTTGCGCTTCTCGGTGGAGAAATAGCGATAGGCCACATCAATCGTGATCCCCTGCGTAATCTCGTCCTGCAAGCCTTCCACCAGCATGGCAAAGTCAATGCCGCCGCCGGTCGTGCCGTGCTTCTCGGAAATCTTCTCTGCGGCTGCCAGATGGTCCTGAAAGACCATTTTGGATTCATAGAGCAACCGGCCGATGAGCGTGCTCTTGCCGTCGTCGACGCTGCCGCACGTGATAAAGCGAAGCATCTCCTTCCGCTCATGCTGAGCGAGGTAGGCGTTGATGTCGGTGGCGATGAGGTCCGACTTATGCGACATTAGAAATAGCCTTCCTTCTTCTTCTTCTCCATCGACCCTGCTTCGTCGCTGTCAATCAGCCGGCCTTGGCGCTCGGAGAATGTCGTCAGCAGCATTTCCTGGATGATTTCCGGCAGCGTGGTCGCCGTCGAATCCACCGCGCCGGAAAGCGGATAGCAGCCGAGGGTGCGAAATCGGACGGTCCGCATTTCGGGTTGTTCGCCAGGCTTCATCGGCAGGCGGTCATCGTCGACCATGATCATGGTGCCATCGCGCCAGACGATGGGGCGCTGCTTCGCAAAGTAGAGCGGCACGATGGGGATGTTTTCCAGGTGGATGTATTGCCACACATCGAGCTCGGTCCAGTTGGAGATTGGAAAGACGCGGATACTTTCCCCCTTGCGAACCTTGGTGTTGAATAGGTTCCAGAGTTCGGGACGCTGGTTTTTCGGATCCCAGCGGTGAAACTCGTCGCGAAATGAGAATACCCGTTCCTTGGCTCGCGATTTTTCCTCATCGCGGCGGGCACCGCCGAAGGCGGCATCGAATTGGTATTTGTTGAGGGCCTGCTTCAGCCCTTCCGTTTTCATCACATCCGTATGCACTTTGCTGCCGTGCGTGATGGGGTTGATTCCCTGGCGAACCCCTTCTTCGTTGACGTGGACAATCAGCTTGAGGCCGAGTTCCTTGGCCACATAGTTATCCCGCAGTGCGTACATCTCCCGGAATTTCCAGGTGGTATCGATGTGCATCAGGGGGAACGGCGGCTTGGCGGGGTGGAAGGCTTTGAGGGCCAGGTGGACCATGCAGGCCGAATCCTTGCCGATGCTGTAGAGCATGACCGGATTTTCGAACTCGGCTACCACCTCGCGGATGATATGGATGCTCTCGGCTTCCAGTTGCTTGAGGTGGGTGAGGGAGTAGCCGGACATGAAGCAGGGGCTGGGGGTTGGGGACTAGGGGCTGGGGAAGAGGCGGAATGTGAGTGGGCGATTATGGTTTCGTTCGGGGTGCACAGATTTGCCAGTATAGAAGTTTATGGGAAAACGCTCAACGGCGGCGTTCCCGCTCGCCAATGGCCCAATTGCCCACTACCGCAGATGCACCGCGCATGCGTCTCCATCACAAGCTTCCCCTGTTTTTCCCGCGATTTTGTAGCGCCTTTTGGCGACTTGGCGGTAGAGCCACTGCCAGGTGGGGAGCGAAAAAGGGATGTGGAGCAGTGGAGCGAGAACATATAAACCCGGTAGCCGGCGGGTGAGGTAGCGGAAAGCTGCTGCTCCGGAGTACTGGGTGCCTGCCGGAGTGACGACGTACATCTGCTTCATCAGATCGTCGTAAGACAAGCTCGGGTAACGCTTTGCAACCTCGGGATCATGCAGCGACAGGAAAGCCAGCCTCCCCTTACCGTCCCAGCGAGCCAGCTTTTGGACTTGATTGGAGCAAAAACGGCACTGGCTGTCGTAAATCACCACGTCAGCGGCTGGATGTTCGGCAGGGGTGGGAAGTGGCATAGATGGGAATCTTACCGCACTCCTCGAACCGTCGTAACTCCAAGAATTCCAATCGTCTACCGCTTTTCTTCGGAAAATGCGCTATAATGAGGCGACTCTTGAAACGAAAGACTCTGTTAGGGAGTCTCGTTTTACGTAGCCACAGGCGGCCCGTCTGTTGGCTTCCGTTAGACACCGATCAGGCAGACAGGCGAGCCGCCTGTTGCCACGACAAAAGGACAACGGCCATGGACGTTTTGCAACTGCAAGTTCGGCGGGCTCGGCGGCGGCTAGTGATGGAGCAATTTATTGCCATTGCCACCTGGTCACTTTTTGTCACTCTTTTAGTAGCCGTCGTCGGCGTGGCCATTCCCAAGATTTGGGTCATGACCGTCGATAGCCAGACCTGGATGTGGAGCTGGGTCGGCGGTGCCATCGGGGCCGGCATGCTGACCGCGATTATCTGGACGTACTGCGTTCGCCGGAGCGCCTTGGAAGCGGCGATTGAAATCGACCGGCGGTTCGGACTGAAGGAGCGAGTCTCCAGCACGCTGGCCCTCGGACCGGAAGAGCGCGAGACCGACATCGGCAAAGCCCTCGTCACCGACACGGCCCGCCGCGTGGAGCGGATTGAAGTCAAAGAGAAGTTCCGCCTTTCGCCGAGCTGGCGCAACGCCCTGCCGCTGCTCCCCGCGGTCGTTGTGGCGCTGCTGGCCGTTCTGCCGAATGCGGTCATGAAGAAGTCGGAAGCTTCGACGGAAATCACCGAGGCGCAGAAGAAGAGTCTGAACAAGACGCTCGTCAAGATGCAGGCACTCGTGCAACAGCAGCAGCAGACGGAGAAGAAGGACGACGCGAATCTGAAGGATGGCGAGTTCAAACAAGAGTTGGCCAAGAAGCTGAGCGAATTGGCCAATAAAGAAAACGTCGAACGCAAAGACGCTTTCGTCAAGATTAACGATCTGGCCCAGGAAATCGAAAAGAAAAAGAAGGAATTCGGCGGGGCGGAGGAACTGAAAAAGGAACTTGGCAAGCTGAAGGAAATCGAAAAGGGCCCGGCTGACAAATTCGCGGAAGCCCTGAAAGAAGGGGACCTCGGCAAGGCCCAGGAAGAGCTGAAAAAGCTGATGGAAGCCGCCAAGAAGGGTGAGCTGAAGGAAGAAGACAAAAAGGCATTCGCCAAGCAGCTCGAAAAGATCAAAGAGCAGATCGAGCAGAAGAAGCAGCAAAAGGATCAGCTCAAGAAGGAGCTGGAGGAAGAAGTCAAGAAGAAGATGGCTGCCGGCGACCAGGAAGGTGCCGAGAAGGCCCAGCAGAAGCTCGACGAAATGAAGCAAAAAGAGCAGCAGGCTCAGCAGAAAATGGAGCAAATGGCCCAGAAGCTGGGCGAGTGCGCCAAGTGCATGAAAGAAGGGGGAGAGCAAGGGAACAAGGAAGCTGGCCAGAAGATGGAGCAGCTCGCCAAGGACCTCAAGGACCTGGAAAAGGAACTCAAGGAAGTCGAAAACCTGGACGAAATGCTCGATCAACTCGCCGATGCCAAGGAAGCCATGCAAGGCGATGGCGAGGACGGCAAAAAGGGAGAGCCGCAGGATGGCGACGGGGAAGACGGCAAGGACGGCAAGGGGGAAGACGACAAGGGAGACCCGGGCAAAGGCATGGGTAAAGGCAAAGGAAAAGGCGAACGCCCTGAAGAAGAAACCAAGACCAATTTCTATGATTCCCGCGTCGCCGACCAGGCCCGCAAGGAAGGGAAGTCCGTGAAGATCGGGGACGCTGGCGGCAAGAATGTGAAGGGAAAAACCAGCATCGAGGTCCGCCAGGAGATCGTCAAGAACCTCGGCAAAGACCCCGACGCCCAAGACGAATCGGCCCTCCCCCGCGAGCAGCGCGAACATTCCAAGCAGTACTTCGAGAAGTTCCGCAAGGGCGACATCGGCACCCAGGAAGCCGAGCCCCCCGCCAAGGAACCGGCGGAAGAGACGCCGGCGACGAAATAAGTCGTTGGCGAGATTTAAATCTCAGAATGACATGCCCACGGTTTTGCGTGGGCATGTTCGTTTACCTGCTTACGTCTTGATCCGTGTCATCTCAAACAGGTTTGTCGCTTGCGGGCCGAGGAAGCCTTCGAAGCGGACTTGTTTGCCGGTGGCGGGGTCGGTGACGGTGTCGCGCTGAGCGAGTTCGAAGTAGGCGTAGGTCCAGGGGAGTTTGCCGGGGATTCCCTTGTCGAGCACATCCACGTCGATTTTGACCGCCTCGGTGGCGGTCTGCCGAAGTTTGCTCCCCCGTTCCCCTTCGATTTCCGTTTTCATGGGGATGCCGGCCTTTTGCAGGGCGGCGATGGTTTTTTCGATGTCGTCCAGGGCCGGGATGCCGTGCGAATTGATAAGGGACGTGAAGTGGTTGACGTTGTAGCCGTGGACCAGGACCCAGGCGGCATACTGGCTGACGGCGTTCATTGCGGCAACGTCCTCGCGGCGGGGGAGAAGCCACGGCAGTTCGTGGAAGATGCTGACAATTTCGGGGAGCAGTTCCTTGGCCGGGCTTTGGTCGCGGTCCAGATTATGCAGCGCGACGAGTGTTTTCTCGCTCACGTTTCCCCGGTGGCTCTGGACCGAGCGGCCGATGATCTCGCGAGCTTCTGCCGGCAGTTCCCAGGTTTTCAGTTCCGAAATGAACAGTTTGGGGAACTGCGAGTTGGTGTGCTGAAAGTGGATTGCGGAAAGCTGCTTGTCCTCGAAGTGGTAACTCCCCGCCGCCCTGTAGCCGAGGGCCTCGAAGACCCGCGAGATGCTGGCAATCCCCGTCAGCGGCTGCTGGCAGGCAAAGGTGCGGAAGGCGATGTGATCATTGACGAAAGTCGCTTTCGCACCCTTGATCACCTGCTCGTACATCCCCACGTAGGAGACCCGCTGGCGATATGTTTCCCAAAGCGTGTCAAACAACTCGGCAGCGAACTTTTCGCGCGGGGAGGAGACGGGGATGGAAGAGTGGGGGCCGGAGGTCATGGGACACCTGGTAGAAGAGATGTTCGTGCAATCCATTTTGCCGTGTGGCAAATGAATTGTACAACACGAACCGGCCGAAGCGGGTTACTGCCAACGAGGGGCTATTCCACCGGCTCGAATAGGGCGATGCTGGCCGTAAAGCCGTGCATGAAGTTTTGCTTGCCAATGGGGCCAAGCTCACCCTGAGCAAAGAAGCCGGCGAGGGGGATTTTGCCGAGGGCCTTTTCAATGGCGGCAGCGTCGTGGTGCGGCTGGCTGAAGAGACGGGTGCCGCGGCCATTGCAAGTGAAGAGCAGGCCGCCGAGCGCGCGTGGTTTTTGTTTTTTGGCGGCGGCGAGAAGCTGTTTCAGCTCGGCGTCGGCCGATTCCTGATCGCGGATGTGGAACTGCACTGTCTGGCCCACGCGGATGTAGTCGGTCACCGCGATGGCCCCAGAGGGATCGCTGCCGATGACGTTGCGGACGAGAAAATCTCCCTGTTCGAACTTATCCTGATACTCGCTCACTACGCGCCCCAGATGGGGTGCTCGTTGCACCAGCAGCTTTTCACGGTTCGGGAGTTCGTCGAAGATTTCCTTGAGCTGGATCAGGGCCGGTTTGCCGCCGAGTTCATGGATGGTGTTTCGCTCCGCCTTGGTGACGACGAAGTGCCGACCGATGGGACGGCAGCCTTGTGAGACGATGGTCCGCAAGCGGACCGGACCGCTGATGAGCGCTGCGGTGGCTCCTTCCGAAAAACTTTTGCGGCCGAGAATGAGTCGGTTCTCTCCGGGAGTTTGTCCGCCGCTCGCCATGCCGCCCACGACAGCAACGCCGGGGCGATCTTCGTTGAGCCGTTCGAGCAAGGCGTCGGCGGGGAACGAATATGGCTCTCCGAGCAGCATCAGAAAGCTGCCGACCGGCCATTCACCTACCAGGTCATCGGGCCAGCCCTGGATCACGCCTCCTTCGGCAGTCCGCTCGAAATTGAGATTGAGTAGGTGAGTTGTGACTCCTGGCCATTTGGCGAGCCAGACGGAGAGTGCCGGTCCTTCCTCTACTTCCTGTCCCACACCCACGATGGACTCGCCGCTGCAACCGATTACGTTCTCCGTCCCGAGTGCGCTGCACAGTTGCTGCGCTAACGAATCTGCCTTTGCGGCATGTTCGCGCGAGAAGAAAACCACCGCCAGGTCAGGCGTCTCCCCGAGCGACTTGAGAGCCGCGGTGCAGGCTTCCGCCGCGGCTGAGGTGGTGTCTAGTTGTGTTGAAAGTGCAGCAGCGAACGCCAACGGCTGAGCCGAAGTGGACATATCATGACGCTTTCCAAAAGTCCACGCCGCGCTGTTCCCCCGCGCCGTTTTTCCCCAAGTAGTGCCTCGTTCGGAAGTTATGATAGTCGCAACCCGCCAGTGTTGCCATTGCAGCCACGAACGAATTTGCAACTCCGACTGGCAGGGAACCCATCAACCGCGGATAATGGAAGGCTATGGACAAGACGCCATGCCCAGTTCGTTTGGCTGCGATGCTGCTCGCTGTTGTTGCCGCCAGTTGGCTCTTGCCGGCGATCACTCTGGCGGACGAGGAGAGGGTCACCTTTGAGAAACATATCTCCCCGATCTTTTTAGCCCGCTGCGTCAAGTGTCACGGGGAGGGGAAACTGGAAGGGGGTCTAGACCTGCGGCGGCGATTCCTGCTGGTGAAAGGGGGGGACAGCGGAGCGGCTCTGGTCGAGGGAAAGCCGGAACAGAGCCTGTTGATCGAGAAAATCAGCAAAGGGGAAATGCCCCCCAAGGAAGAAGGGAAACTGGACGACAAACATCTCGACCTCCTACGCCGCTGGGTTGCCGGCGGTGCTCCGATTGCCGGTGACAAAGAACCTCCCCTCGAAACTGCGGAGCCCCCCAGCCGCATCACGGCCGAGGACAGGAAATTCTGGTCGTTCGTTCCGCCCGTTCGCCCGTCGTTGCCGGTCCTAAGGAATATGGACCGTGCTCGTTCGGCAATCGATGTCTACCTGCTGGCGCGACTAGAGCAACAGCAGCTTTCGTTTGCTCCGGATGCTCCGAAAGAAGTCCTGCTCCGACGAGCGGCTTTCGCTTTGCACGGATTGCCGCCGGAGATAGCCGAACTTGAGAAGTTTCTGGCGGATGGTTCCGCAGATGCGTATGAGCGACTGATCGACCGGTTACAGGCGTCTCCCCGTTACGGCGAACACGCGGCCCGACAGTGGCTGGATGTCGCCGGCTATGCGGATTCCGATGGCTACCTGGCCGCGGATCGGCTGCGGCCGCAGGCATGGCGGTATCGAGACTATGTGATTGTCGCTCTCAACAGCGATCTCCCTTATGACCGCTTTCTGCTCGAACAGGTGGCCGGCGACGAGCTTTCAGATTGGCGACGGGCCGACGAGCTTTCCCCGGAGCAAGCCCGGCAACTCGCGGCGACCGGTTTTTTGCGAACCGCGAGTGATCCGACTTACCCTGGCTATACCGAGCCTAATGAAATCCATCAGGTGATGGCGGACACCACTCAGATCGTCTCTTCGTCGTTCCTCGGGCTGACGATTCAGTGCGCCCGTTGCCATTCCCACAAGTACGATCCACTTCCCCATCGCGACTACTACGCTTTGCAGGCGATTCTCACGCCGGCACTCGACCCAGCTCGCTGGCAGCCGTCGGAAGTTCGCGGCATTCCGCTGGCCACCGAAGCCGAACAGGCCCGCATCACGCTACACAACCAGAAGGTTGACACACGGGTCGCAGAATTGACCGCGGAACTCGCGGAGTTGACAACGCGGTATCGCAAAAAGCGAGTGACGGGGCTCTTAGGCGCAGATGAGAAGGACGCTGCCCTCGTTGCCAAGCTCACTGCGGCCCTGCTTGCTGGCGCGGATAAACGGAATGACGAGCAAAAGGGACTTGTGGCGAGGTATGGGGTTGGAGTCTCGCTGGCGGAAGCCGATTTGGCCAAGTGGAACACCGATTACCAGCAGTTAACCGGCAAACTTAACGCGGCGATCGCCGGCGAAGCGGCTTTGAAACAGCAAATCGTGACGATTCGCGGCCTGATCGATATGGATGACAAACCGGCAGACTGCAAACTGCTACTGCGGGGAGATTACAACAAACCGGGTGCCGTCATTCCGCCAAGCGTGCCGGAAGTGCTAGCGCCCGTCGCCTTCAAGTTTGAGCCAAAGCCGGGTTACAAAACGACTGGCCGGAGGGAAGCTTTCGCTCGTTGGTTGATTGAACCTAGCCACCCGCTCACTGCCCGCGTGCAGGTTAACCGCGTTTGGGCTCGGCAGTTTGGCCGCGGAATTGTTCCCACGCTCGCCAACTTCGGCCGCTCCGGCGTGAAGCCGACGCATCCGGAGTTGCTGGACTACCTTGCGACGGAGTTCATTCAGCAGGGTTGGGGGCAGAAGAAACTTATTCGCCAACTGCTATCGTCTACTGCTTGGCGGCAATCGTCCACTCCCGCTGCCGCCACGCTGGCTGCCGACCCCAACAATGAATTTCTCGGGTACTGGCGGGCCACGCGGCACAGCGGCGAGATGCTGCGAGACAGCACGCTGTCGGCGGCAGGAAAGCTTAATGGGACCATGTTCGGCTCACCCTCTGCAGTGGCTCAGTTGGGGGACGGATCGGTGATCACCGCAGACGACGCCGCCGGCAACCGCCGCAGCATTTACTTGATCGTCCGCCGCAGCCAGCACGTCACCATGCTGGACCTGTTCGACGTGCCGATGATGGAGGTCAATTGCCCACAGCGGAGTGCGTCCATCGTGCCGCTGCAAGCGCTCGCCATGCTGCACGGCCCCTTTAGCGAACAATCCGCCGCCTCACTTGCCGACCGAATATTGCGCGAGGCGGCCACGGACGACGTGCGGATCGACTTCGCTTGCCGCCTGCTCTACTCACGATCGCCGCGTCCCGCTGAGAAAGAAGCGTTGGCATCGTTCCTCACCGCTCTAACCTCGGAAAAACTGGCGAGCCTCCCAACTCCTTTGACGGATGCTCAGAAAGGCGACGCAACTCGTGCCGCTTGGATTCAAGCCGCATTGGTGCTGCTTAACAGCAATGAGTTTCTCTATGTCCATTGATCTCCAAGTCCAAAGCATTGTCGACTGGACAGAGCGGTGGCCGATCCCATCGTTTGAAGGGGTGACTTCGTTCAAATCGATTATTCCGTTTATGCCGGTTAGATAAAGTATTCACGCAAGGGGCGAACCTTGGAAAGTCTGGGGAGTTCAGGGAACTGGACATGTCGGCAGCGGCGGAAAAAAACTTCAAAGAATTTTGCAAGTCGTAAAGTATTGAAACGGTTCATGTTAACATCCGCTAGCGATACAGTTTGCCAAGAAACCGTTTGCATCTAGGACGAAAATCCGGCAAACTCTTCATTAGAGACTTGGACTCAAGGTCCAGGATTGCGCTGCCGACAGGCTGACCCGCCAGTTATGCTGGAGGGACCGAGGATGGGCCTCCTCGTGAAGCCAACAAGCGGTGCATTCTGTGGGGCGGCAAGGGTTGGCCGCCTGTTTCGTGGTTGCCGCCGGCGGGCAGGAAGCACCCGCTCGCTCATCGTGTCATACATCGTTAACGGGGATTGGGTACAGTCATGAAAAACGCTCTTCGCTTCCTGGCCGCATCGGCTCTGGCCGTGCCGGCTATTGTGTTCTCTCCTGCCGCAACGTTGCGTGCCCAGGATTGCTTTTGCCAGCCCGCTTATCGCGTGGTGAACAAGGTCATTTACGACGAGGTGCCGGTCACGCAGTACCGAGTCGAATACGAAACCCAGATTGAGGAGCGCGAGGTCACGTCCACTAAGCCGGTTTATGAAACCGAACAGCGTGTACGCAAATACCGCGTCGCCCACCCGATCCTCGAAACCGCGACCCGCGAGGAACGGTACTTCACGCTCAAGCCCGTCTATGAGACCGAGTATCGCGAAGAGGCCTACGACAAGGTCACCTGGGTCCAGGAAACCGAGATGCGGCAGCAGAAGTATCTTGTCAATCGGCCGGTGACCGAAACGCAAGTGCAGGAACGGCAGCGCGTGGTTCGCCGGGCGGTGAACGAAACGGTCATGCAGCAGCAGTATGTTACCGCCATGGAGCCCGTAACAACTTATCGCACACAGCTTGTCGATCAAGGTGGATTTGTGGACAGCACGGCGCTTGTCGGCGGGACGACGCGTAACCGGCTCGCCTGGGTGCCGCGCGGCGTGGCTACGGATAATCTCTCCGGACAGGTCTTCAGCCATCGCGCTGGATTTCACTGGGTGCCGCAGAGCACCCCAGGCCAACTAGTCACCCAGCGGGTTTACGTCCCGAATGTCGTCGCCCAGCAAATTCCCCAAACGTCGCTAATGCCCCGACAAATGTTGCAGGAAGTGCCTGTCAATGTCACCCGCTATCAGGACGAAGTTGTCACGGAGCAGATTCCCGTCACGATTCAGCGGATGGAGCAGACTGAGGAAGTCCGCGAGTATCCCGTCACAGTCAGCAAGCCGATGACCGAGCGGATCGTCAACAAAATCCCGGTTCAGAAGGTTCGCTACGAGCGGGAAGAGCACGTCCGGCAGATTCCCGTGCAGACCCAGCGGATCGAATATGAAGACGTGGAAGAACCTTATGAAGTCAAGGTCTGCCGGATGGAGACCGAGATCAAGACCATTGAAGTTCCGGTGACGGTTCGCAAGGTGGTTCCCTACACGGCCTACCGCCGCACTCCGCGGGTCGTTTCGATGCGGATTCCGTACGATGCCCCCGACAAAATCATTGAAGATGCTCCGGTCGTTCGCGAGCGGATTGTTCTTCCAGCCGATGGCGGCGTGATTCGGCGTCCAGCCAAAAAGGTGGAAGCCGCTAAGCCCGCGGAAGAATTGCGAAGCGATTCAGCGACGGCTGACGGATTGAAATCGGTCAAGAAGAAGGAAACCAAGGTTGAAGAACCGACTCCAGCCGAGGAGAAAGAGCCCAAGGACAGCGATCCGACCGGCACGCCGAAGATTGATGCTAAAAAACCCGCGGAACCCGGTCTCAAGGCCCCCGAAGGGACCAAGCCGGCACCGGCGGGCGATAAGGAAAAGGGCGGCGACAAAGCAGCCTAATCGCCACTTGTAACATAGAATTCACTACAGCGCGGTCATTAGCCGCGCTGTTTTGCTTTCTTGCTTAAATCGTGAACCTGGACGGCTTCGAATTCGTCATTTGGAATTCGCCATTCGAGTTTCGCCGCCCCCGGTCCCCTAGCCCGTTTTTCGGCCCCTGACTACCATAGATACTCCTGTTTTACGAGCTTTTTCCATGCGTCACGTCCTTTCCGCGTTAGTTCAAAACGTCCCCGGTGTGCTCGCGCACATTTCGGGAATGTTGGCGTCCCGCGGCTATAACATTGATTCGCTGGCTGTTGGCGAGACAGAAGATCCGAATCTGTCACGGATGACCTTTGTGGTTGTTGGGGACGACAAGACCCTCGAACAAGTCCGCAAGCAGCTCGAAAAGATTGTGACCATCGTTCGTGTCGACGACGTCAGCAGCCAGGATCATGTGGAGCGGGACCTGATGCTGATTAAGGTGTCGGCTCCCGCCGGCCCGAAACGCTCGGAAATCAGGGAACTGGTCGACATCTTCCGTGGCCGCATCGTCGATGTCGGCGAGCAGGAATTGATGATTGAAATCTCCGGCCGTGAAAGCAAAATCGAGGCCTTCATCGGCCGGATGCGTCCCTACGGCATCCTGGAACTTGTTCGGACCGGCCGCATTGCCATGGTCCGCGGCAAAGGAAGGGCCGATGACACTCAATCACTCCACGATAGCTCCCTCCGAAAGTACGTTGGTTAACTCTTCACCCTTCACGCCCACGCAAAGCCGTGGGCGGGCCACCCCGCTAAACTTCTTCCCCAGCCCCTAGTCCCCAGCCCCCAGCCCCGCCCTCATGGCCGCCACGATCTACTACGACAACGACGCCGATCTCTCCCTCCTCAAAAACAAGACCATTGCCATCCTCGGCTATGGGTCGCAAGGGCATGCCCAGGCCCAAAACCTGAAGGACAGCGGCTGCAAGGTCATTATCGGCCAGCGTCCCGGCAGCCCGAACTACGACCTGGCGGTGAAGCATGGTTTCAAGCCGATGAGCGTGGATGACGCCACGAAGCAGGCGGACCTCGTCAACATCCTGCTGCCGGACGAGGTGCAGGGGGACATTTACCGGCAGCACATCCGGCCGAACTTGCAGCCGGGCAACATCCTGATGTGCTCGCAC
>JBJXFF010000186.1:0-6282 GCA_046153945.1 Pirellulaceae bacterium | reverse complement strand
TCCCCTACCTCACTCCTGGAGATGACTCATGAAGAAGCTGTTTTCCCTCATTGCCGCCGGCCTGGTCGCGCTGGCGATTTCACCCGCTCGCGGCGAAACCACGGCCGACACCGTCCTCGGCGCCTTGTCCAATCCCACGGGTCTCACCGTTCAGCCGGAGACCGGACACGTTTTCGTTTCGGATAGCGCCGCGGGGAAAGTGATCCGCATCGTCGACGGCAAAGCCGAGGATGTCATCACCGGCTTTCCGATGGACTTGTACGGCAAGGGACCGAAGTATGACATCGGCCCGTTGGGACTGGCGTTCGTGGATAAAGACACGCTCGTCGTCGGCGACGGCAGCTTCAAGGACGGCGAGGAGTATATTCGCGTCTTCACCATCCCTGCCGCCGGCAAGCCGGCCATCAACTTCGACAAGGACGCCAAAGCCAAGCTCGGCCCGCTGCCGGATAAAGACGGCCTAAAGGCGGAAGGGAATTTCTATGGGATTGCCGTGGGGAAGACGGCCATCTACATCTCCAGCAATGGCGACGACACCAAGGGCTGGGTGCTGAAGGCGGACGTCACCGGCACCAAATTCGGCGAACTGACCCGCTACATCGCCACGAAGGAGTCCGTGGACGTGGATGCTCCGGTCGGCATCACGATGTCCGGCGAAGGGGACATCGTCATTGGCCAGATGGGCGAGGTCAACAAGCCCAAGGACAGCCTGCTGACCTTCTATTCCGCGAAGACCGGCAAGAAGCTCCTTAACCTGGAGACCGGCCTGCACGACATCACCGGCCTGGCATATAGCCCCAAAACCAAGCAGCTCTATGCCATCGACTTTGCCTGGATGGCACCGGCCGAAGGCGGCTTGTACCGGCTGGATAAGAGCAATGCCGACGGCAAGCAAGGAATCAAAGCAACCAAGATTCTCGCCCTCGACAAGCCGACCGCCCTCGCCTTCGGCAAGGATGGGGAGCTGTACATCACCGTCGTCGGCCCGAAGAAGGAGAGCGAGAATGCCCCGAAGGAAGGCTCGCTGCTGAAGATTGCTCCTGGGCTGTAAGGTACTTCTTTGGAAGCTAGTCTCTTCACAAACGTCATGCGCCCCTGGATTAAACCAGGGGCGTTTTGTTTGGAGGAACAGAATTCATACGCCGATTTCCCGGGCTAAGGCTTGACTCTCGTTTTCGGTGGTGCAATCCGCACATCGGGCGCACTTAAGTTGACAACCCCCTCTTTATGACGTTACTTATCACAGCCACTAGCCGCTCGCGAACGGGCCGCCGCGCCCCTCCGTCACCCTGAACTGACCCATGACGACCCAGACCCATCCCGCCGTGACCTTGCAGGACCAGATGACTGCCCAGGTGGAAGCGACGATCAAGCTCATCGACGCCGTCGATGGGCAGTTGCAGCCGGCTGGTTCGGATGCGATGCCGCACTCTGCCCCGTGCGAGGCGGGAACCGCGCGCATCATGGTGATCGACGATGAGGCGGTGAACATCAAGGTCATTCAAAAGTACTTGCAGCAGGCCGGCTATTCTCACATCCGGGGGATTACGGATCCCACCTTTGCGATTGCGGGCATTGGCATCGAGCAGCCGGACGTGATTCTTCTAGACGTGATGATGCCGCGGATCAGCGGGTTGGAGTTGCTTTCAAGCATTCGCGCCAACCCGGCTACTTCCCATTTGCCGGTCATCATTCTCACTGCTTCCTGCGACCGGGAAACGAAGCTGGCGGTGCTGGAACGGGGGGCCACGGACTTTCTCGCCAAGCCGGTCGATCCGTGCGAACTTGGTCCGCGCGTCCGCAATGCCCTGGTGGTAAAGAAGTATCACGACGGTTTGCGGAACTATGCCCAGACGCTCGAAGACGCCGTCAGCCGCCGAACTGCGGAGCTCGAAGCTTCTCGGCGGGATGTGATTTATTGCCTGGCCCGCGCCGCGGAACTTCGGGATGATGATACCGGTCACCATGTCCTCCGGGTGGGCAAGTATGCCGCCGTGATCGGCCGGGCGCTCGGCCTGGATGCGTCAACTGTGGAGATGCTGGAGCAAGCCGCTGAGCTTCACGACATCGGCAAGATTGGCATTCCCGACGAAATTCTGCTCAAGCCGGGCAAGCTCGATCCAGAACAGTACGAACGGATGCAAAGGCACGTTGGTCTCGGGCAGAAGATCATCGAACCCATTTCACAAGCCGATTGGGAGACGCTGAAGCATCACGTCGAGATCGGCCAGCGAGTTCTGGACAGCAGCCGCTCTCCATTGCTCAAGATGGCAGGGAGAATTGCCTTGACCCACCACGAGCGTTGGAACGGCCAGGGTTATCCGCTCGGCCTTGCCAAAGAGGACATCCCGCTCGAAGGCCGCATCACCGCCGTGGCTGACGTCTTCGATGCCCTCAGCAGCAAGCGGCCGTACAAAAAGCCCTTCCCCATCGACCAGTGCTTCGCCATCATCGAAGCCGACCGCGGGGAACACTTCGACCCCGCCATCGTGGACGCCTTCCTCTCCCAGCGACAGGCAATTGCAGACATTCAGATCCGGTTTGCGGATGTAATGTAGACGTTGGCACCGAGATGTGTCGCGTCCCTGCTACTCTCTTGTCTGCTCGAAGTAAAACACGCCTCGCTTGTTGGCGACGATGACGTCTTGCAGGCCGTCGCCGTTCATGTCGTGAACCTCGAAGGCGGTGCCGACGCCGCTGTCGTGGTCGAAGACGTGCTGCGTCCAGGCCGGCTTGCCGTCTTTGCGGGCCAGCTCGAACCAGGCGATGACCGGGGGCTCGTCTTCGCCGGGGTCGCGGCCGTTGTGGGCGTAGTAGCGTTTGCCGGTGACGAAGTCGGGGAGGCCGTCGCCGTTGATGTCGGCCAGCACCAGGGCGTGCGTCTGGGCGATGCTGGTGTCGATCTCGTGCTTCACCCACTTCCTTTCCGGCTGCTGCTCGTACCACCAGATCCCCCGCTTGTGGGCCGATGAGCCGAGGACGTCGTTGTCGCCATCCCCGTCGAAGTCGTAGATCTGCATCTGAGCCTGGGCTTCGCCGAGCGGAGCGGCGTGGAAGGGCCAGGTGTCGCTGGTCTGCTTTTCGGGAGCTTCCCACCAGCCATTCGGGACCACAAGATCGTCGCGGCCATCCTTGTTAATGTCGCCGAGGCCGAGGCCGTGATAGAAGTTGAAGACGTCCACTTCGCCGGGAGCGGCGATGCGAGTCGCCGACCATTCGACGAGCGGCGTCGCGCCGGGACGAGCCAGTGCCATCCGCTTGGTGCCGTCGCCGTAGATCAACTCCCGCTTGCCGTCCTTATCCACATCGAGATATTGCGGGCTTTCGTTGTTGGTGACGGGGACCATCCGGTTGCGAGCCCAAGGGCCACCCTTGCTGCCGGAATTCTGAAACCACCAGGTTGGAGCGCCGGGAAAGTCGACTACGATCAAATCCTGCCGGCCGTCGCCGTCCAGGTCTTCGGCCCAGTTCATGAAGGTGTCGCTGTAGGTCTTGATGTCGAATTCCTTGGGCATGTCGAGGATGCTGTGCATCTTCCAAACGGGGGCTGGGGACTGGGGGCTGGGGGCTGGGGCTTCATACCAGACGCTTCCAGCCGCGATGTCTAGTCTCCCATCATTGTTGAAGTCTCCGTAGGCGACTCCTTCACTGTGGAACTTGTCGTCGAGCTTGGTCCGCTTGAAGCTGATCTTCTTTCCCTCTTCAAGCGGCTTGGAGGTCGGGTAGGGGCCGGATTTTTCAATGCCGGCGAGAAGGGTGAGCTTCAGGTTCTTGTAGCGGACTTCGGTTTTGCCGCCAGAGTGGAGTTGCAGGGCGATAATGCCACGGCGAGCGCCTTGGGGGTCGTCGAGATCGACGCAGGGCTGGCCGTTGATCCAGGTCTGCGTCCGGCTGCCGACGCAGACGATTTCGTAGCGGTTCCAATCGCCGTTTTTGACATGGGCTTCGCCGCTCTTATCCCACAGTAGCGCGCGGCCGTGCTCTTCGTAGAGCTTCCCCCACCAGCCGGCGCCGACGTCGGCCTGGTAGCCTTTGACTTCGCCGTTGGCCATTGGCGTGCTGCGGATCTGGATGCCGCTGTTCCCTTCGTTATTCACGAGCTTGACGTCCAACTCCAGGCGGAAGTCGCCGACGGACAATTCACTGACCAGCCACGTGTTGTGTGCCAGCCCCTCGGTCTTGCCGACAATCTCCCCGTTCTCGACTGACCAGAGCTTCTCGTCCCCCCGCCAGCCGGCGAGGTCTTTGCCGGTGTAGAAGGTGGCGAGGTTGTCAGCAGTGGCGAGCATCGGGGTCTGACCAGGGCTGCTGACGTAGGCGACGAGGGAGCGGACTTCGTGGGAAGTCAGCGGCTTGAGAAGGTCGTCGGGCATCATCGACTTGTCGCTGATCTTGCGCTCTTCGATGTCGGCAATGGGAATGACGAGCGTTTCGGTCTGCGTGAGGAGCGTGATCGTGGCAGCGTTCTCGGCTTTGAGGATGCCGGTGACGACGCGGCCGTCGGCGAGACGGGCAATCGTCGGCTGATACTCCTTGGCCATGACGGCGCTCGGGTCGAGGACGTTGGAGAGGAGATAGTCGAGGTTGGCCCGCTGCGAGCCAGTGATGTCGGGGCCGACCTTGCCGCCGGTGCCGAAGAGGGTGTGGCACTGCTGGCAGGTGCGGGCGAAGACGGCACGGCCGAGGACGGGGTCTGGGGGCTGGGGGCTGGGGGCTGGGGAAGAGGAGTCGAGCAGGCGTTTGTAGTGTTCGATAAGCTGCTTCTTGTCCGCTGCCGTTTCGCGGGCGGTTCCCCAGGATTTTTCCAGGAGCTTTTGCAAGTTGGCGTCGTTGAGGTTGCGGAGGTTTGTCACCAGGTCCGCCGTGAGGTGGTTGGCAGGGATTTTTTTGCTCTCAATGGCTCCGAGCAATTCCTTGGCATAGCCGACGCGGCTGCAGAGGGTGGCGAGGGCGTCGCGGCGTTCGGCGGGGGAGAGCTTGTCGTAGAGGGCGAGGATGGCGGCGGGGGCTTTGGGGTCGTCGAAAGCCGCCAGACCGCGGAGGGCGTCGCCGCGGAGGTCATTGTTGGCGAGAACGAAGCGGATCACTTCTGCTGCGGCCACGTCCTGAGTGCGGACGAGGATTTTCAATGCTTCGCGGCGCTCTTGGAGCGATGAATTGTCATCGCCAACCATGCGGCGAAGTGTATCTATAACCCGCATGTCTCCCAATGCTGCTCCAACCGAGGCGAGCTGCATTTTGAGCTCGATGTTCCGCGTTTCGATGTTCGAAATGAAGAACTCGTCCCAACCCGCGGGCTTTTCTACTCCCTTTCGTCCCTTGAGGGACTCATTCATCCCACGCAGGAACGTCAGCCGAGTCGCGTCGTCCTTGGCGTCCTTCAGTCCTTCCACGAGGAGCGCGAGTGACTTCATGGGGTCGCCAGCGCCAATCCGTCGGATCATGTATTCCTTGAGAATCGGAATCTTCTCCCCAGCCGAGAGTCCCAGCGCCAGCGCTCGCTTGGGATCGACATCCGCCAGCGGCTCCATCGCGTACCAGTACATCAGCGAGAGATTGGGGTCGGAGGCGTCTTCCGAGTGACTGGTCAATATTCGCAAAATGCCCCAGCGAGTGTCCGGTTTCATCCGCTGCAAGTCGGCGGCAAGACATAGCCGCACTTTGGCTGAAGGATCATTTGCGGCCATTTCTTCCAGACGCTTGAGCCACTCCTCCGATGGCTCGGCCGACTCGATAGCGAGTTGAGTCGCCCAGCCGCGAAAGTGTGGATTTACCTCACTCAGCGCGGGTTGTGGCATCCGCGCCTCTTGTCCGAACGTGACGTGCCTAGCCCAAAGCAAGTGCAAGCCCCAACGCTGAGTTTCCTCTTTGTTGAGAAACGCCCGGAGTTTTGCTGGATCTGCATCAGGTGCTGCCTGGATATAGGCCTCCGCGGGGGGGGCTTTTTCCTTGATTTTGCGTTGTGGGTTATCCTGGAGGCGTTCCTGCAGAATTCGACGTGAGTGTCGTACGTACCATTCGTTGGAGTGAGCCTGAAGCTTCCACAGCTCCTCATCCTTCATCTTCTGCAAATCCACCTTCACCGGCTTCGCGTCGTTGTAGACGATGCGGTAAACCCGCCCGTTGCTCCGGTCGTGCTTGTCGGGTTCGCGGAGGTGGCACTGCTGGCGGTCGTACCAGTCGATGACCCAGACCTGGCCGTCGGGGCCGTAGGTCATGTAGAGCATTTGCGACCACTGGTCGCGGGTGAGGAGGAAGTCCGGGCCGTGGGAGCAGACGAAG
>JBJXFF010000181.1:0-3773 GCA_046153945.1 Pirellulaceae bacterium | reverse complement strand
CCCCAGGTCCACCGCTTGAATCGCCGGAATGTTGTCCCCGCTGGCTACGATGTAGTCGGTTGTCCCATTGGCGTTCAAGTCCGCCCAGCGAATGGCCGCCTCCGCCGGTGTCAACGGCAGGCCGGTGATGACCTTGCGGCTGGAAAACGCGTAGTTACCCAGGTTGATCCAATACCAACATGTTCCCGGCTCTGCCCGCTCGATGACGATATCCGCAAGCCCGTCGCCAGTGATGTCCTGAAGTTTCGCGCGGCTAATTTCCTGCGTGTCAAGAGTCGCATCAGGAATGAGAACCAACTCGAGTGGAGCAAAGTTACCGTAACCCCATCCCACGGTCACTTCAATCGTGGTCGGCCGAATGCGGCAGATGTCGGGCACGCGATCGCCGTTGAAATCGGCGATTTCAACCCCCGGCTCGGATAGCGCGAATCCAATATCCTGTGGCACCGTGACGCTCTGGGAATATCGCTGGTTGCCCAGATTGAACCAGATGCGATAGCCACCGGACGCGAGACTCTGGATGATGTCGATGTCCTTGTTGAAATCGATGTCAGCCGTCTTGACGTTGGCCTGTCCGAACGGGGATGGAGGTGCTTGATCCTGAGTGCTCATCGCGCGGCGCTCCGCCCAACTCTGACGCCCCAGGTTTTTGAAGTAGAAGACCGACGCGAACGGAGTGCGATAGACCAAGTCCGCCATGCCATCCCCGTCCATATCCGCCAGGTGCGCGATGTTCTCGCTGGGCTGGTTGCCTGAGCGCAGGTTGATGTTCCACGCGAGACCATCAGGCGAGGCGACTTCCACCGGGGAACTCCAGCGAATAGCCGAGCCGGATGGTCCGTTGGTCTCACCCAAGTTGATGTAGCCGGAATGGACTCCGCCATTAAGGGATGTTTTGAGGATATCCGGCGCGCCGTCGCCATTGAGGTCCACCAAATCCACCAGCGGATTATCCATAACAAACGGAGGGACGTTCTCGCCGCCGATGACCTTGCCTGCTGCAGAGAGAACATCAGGCGGATCGCAAATGGAATAAGTGAAACGCGAACTTGGCAGGGAGCTGGCTCCATCTGCACCCGTCGGCGTAACTGTAGCGAGATAGGACCAGTGGGAATTCGTGCCTGCATAAGCCCAATAGCCCAGCGAGTATTTACGCACGAGGTTGTCCGGTGTTCCATCTCCATTCAAATCACCGATTCGATGATTCGCCAGCGTTGGCCCCTGGGTGCCAATCGCAATTTCGCGCAACCGCTTCCCAGTCCGAATCGGAAAGCCGGAACGGCAATCCTCGAACCAGTCCTTGCGATCTTCATAGGCAAACGAGACAAAGTGAAAATTCCGCCACGGAAGACCGCCCGGCCCATACTCAATCTTTGCCAGGTAACGCTGGTTCAGGTTCGCTTCATTCGTGAAAGATTGATACGTGTAGCGAATGACGTTGCCGTGCGTCTCCGTCACGCGTTCCACAAGCCATGAAAACACCCGGCCCGATGTGGCGTCCTGTACTCGGCCAGCCGCCGTCAGTCCAAACTCCAGCCGTGTCCCGTCGGGCAAGGTTGCTTCCCAGTGATCACCCACCCGCTTGTAGCGAATGAACGAACCCTCGTTCTCGCAGAAGTAGAAGCCATCCAAACGCGGGACGAGTTCCTCCTTCAGTTCGTTGATGAACACATCGAGTTCTCCGACATTGTCCACCGTGCCGTCGTGGTCGTCGTCGGCCCCATTCGCAGCGTCCACATACCGGGGAATCCCCTTGTCCATTTGGCGCTGTACATAGGCCGTGGGCAGTCGCCACCCGAAGCCAATCGGCCCATTGCCCGCACCACCTTCATAACTCAGCGCGACCTGCGGCGTATGCCCCGTAGTGCCCGCAGGCAACGCCAGACCAATGCGATATTTCGCCGTTCCGGTGTTGAGCGTGGGTTGGAATGCCTCGCCAAGTCCTTCAATTGAACCGGGTCCTTTGGGAAGAGAAATGGTGTTTGGGGAAACACCGCTCTTGTCGGCCGCTTCGACAGTAGTCGAGACAGTCAGCATCGCGATGAACGCGAGCGCCCACAAGGCGTTGCGGAGCAGCCGACGCAAGAAGACTCCAATCCATGCGTCTAGTTTTCGCCCCCTCGAACACCGTCTCTGGAAAATTTCGCTCACGTTTGCGGCAGTGTATTCTGGTCAAAACCGTTCCCTGCTGCTTCCCAGCACACTCATAGTTCACTGCTGCGGTTGGTAGCGAACCCGGAAGAACAGGTTCGTCTGCCCGGTGGTATCGACGATGATCGATGAAGTTCCGGAAACCCGATTCGCCGGCACATTGGTATAGACACCATCAACTCGGGAGCTCCATTGCAAGGCGTCTGGCACCCCTAAGAAGCGCGGCCAGCGAAACCGGACAGCATTAGGGGCCACTCCCGTGATTTCGAGCACACCAACGTTGCCGGGGTTGGAGGCCGCATCGTTTGGGTTTGTGCCCATCAGATACTCCGCAAGATTGGAATAACCATCGAAGTCATCATCCGAAGCCGGGTTCCCGTCCGCGGTGTTGCCGAAATACTGGATTTCCCAGGCGTCAGACAGGCAATCGAGGTCAAAATCATCGTTGGCTTTGATTCCAACGTTCGCAAGCGCACCTCGACCTCCCATTCGGGGGATCGGATCGCTGAACGCAATGCATCCCGGTGTGTTGGTAACCGGAAAGCGGAACCCGGCTTGCACCACGTAAATCTGAACCACTTCATTGGTTCGCCCTGCCTCATTGACATATCGGGGGCCCACACCATCGTCCAATGAGGGGCGTAGAATGTAATTCACCTCCGGGCCATTGTCGGGAATCGGCAAAATTTCCGACACCGCCATCACGAACTCGTTTGTTGTGCTCGTCCGGACCATGATCACCTGCGCCCCAGAGTCTGGCGTCAACACCTGGCCATAGATATTCCGCGCCAACCCGTAATAGATGTTGCCCGGCTCCGGCACGACTGCCGCACAGTCGGTCGCAAGGGCCAGCAAGCCAAACAAAGCGATCACGCTAGCACCGCCAAGGCAACTCGGATTTTGTGTCAAAGATTTCATGCGATGGGTTAGTTCAAAGTTGCAACTGTGGACACTCGGCGAAGCCGGAAGCCGCCAAGGACGTGGATGGTTTCACGATGCACTCCGGAAATTGACTCACGGTAGTTCCCGCCCAGTTCCAGATCCTGCCACGCCGGCGGATTCACCCCGGATGGATCGTTCGCCAGGAATTCCAGCCGAACATTGCGCTGGATGTCGTAGGACTCAACGCCCGCAGGAAACTTCGCATTGTAAAGTGGCCTGTAGTTGTCGTGGTCAGGGTGATACTGATGCTTGAATGGGTTCAGATTGTCATCGTAGCCGGTCAGCAGGTTACACGACACGCTGCCGGCCCCAAACTCGCCGACCTTGGTCATCAGTTGCGGCTCCCGCAGCGCAAACACTGGAGCGCTGAGTCGTCGTGCAACCGGTTTGCCATCCCGGAATGCCGATCCCGTGTAGGCCGCTGCCGCCGCCTCATCCGTGAACAAACGATACGAACCGGGATTTCCCGGCAATGACAGCCCCGGATTTCTAGGGTCAGGTGCCCAAGCTCCGTCAGTCCAGACCTCAAGCACTTTTTGCAGAAGTCGGACCTGACCGGCGCCGTCCACATGCAGCAGCACCTTGAACTGAAACTCCGACGCCGTTCGCCGGGGCGTTGTCCGATCGCCAAAGTTAAACGCCGGATTCGCATTGATGATGTTGGTGCTGGGGGCACCAAC
>JBJXFF010000178.1:0-35864 GCA_046153945.1 Pirellulaceae bacterium | reverse complement strand
AATGGCAATTAAAGAATTTCACGAATTCCTAGCGCCAGGGGCTTGAAAGTGCCAATTCAGATGTGTACACTTAAGTACACTAATTGGCGGGGCTGCGCGCTGAGGATGGGCGAATGCGGAAACGCTGAGATTGGGACTGGCTCTTTGACAAGTGGGTTGTAATGGAAGATAAAGTGCCGTTAAGAGGCTGTGTGATTGTGTATCTGTGCCTAAAAAACAGCTTATAAAATAGCTCTTAAATCCCCCGAGAAGAGGAGGATTTATTTGAATAAGAAAACTCGTTATTCGAGGCGGGAGCAGGAGCCGTGAATCAACGGAAGCAACGGCAGGTCAAGGAGTTGCAAACAGGCTGTTGGCGATTATTCACGCGAAAAACGGACGCAAAAACATGAATAATCGTCCCTGGTCAGCCGCTTATAGGTCAGCGAGATGAGAGCAACTCGCCGTGGGGCGTTAAGGGTATGGATAACCCCTTACAGATACATCCCCACGTACCCGCCTTTCGCTTCCGTCTCGGCTTGCAGGCGGGCGATGCGGTCTTTGGCGGCTTGGAGGTCGCCGGCGGCGATGTAGCGGTCGAATTCGATGGCGACGGCGTGGGAGACGCTTTGCTCGAACCATTTCACGATCGGGGCGGTGAGCCAGTCGCACGTTTCGCGGATCAACTCCACCTGCAGGTCGCACCGCTCGGTCTTGAGGTCGGTGGGGCCGGTCAGGACGGTTCCTTCAAACCGGAACTGGATCATTCCCAGCTCACTATCGTTGGTCAGGTGGAACTTGCACTCCGCGTTGTAGAGATAGTACGTGTTGTGGGAGCCGTGCTTGTCGATGGCCCCCTTCACCGCCTCGCACCGCTGCTGGTACTTGGGGGAAGCATCAATGGGAATATCGAGCCGCCCCACCGTCCGGAGCGGCAGGCAATCGAAGCTGATTTCGACCCAGCGGTTCATGGAAGAAGGGGGCTAGGGATTGGGGGCTAGGGATTGGGGAAGAAAGGGGGACGGTTTCGAAGACGTTCCCATTACTCCGTACTTAGTACTCAGTACTGAGTACGGAATAATAACACGCCCCCCTCGTCGCGTGAACCGCGGGTCCTTTTACCGTCAGGGCCTTACTCCGCCGCGGACGCCGCTGTTTTCGCTTCGGGAACCCCCGGCGTGGCCAGCGGGACGAGGTTCCAGCCGAGGACTGCCCAGCCCTTGCCGGTGCTGATTTCCTGGACCCGGAGGGTGCCGGCTTTGGCGAGTTGGCCGCTGAGGACGATGCCATCGCTGACGATTTCGGGCTTGAACATCGCCTCGAACTTGCGCGTCAGGAAGGTCTTGAAGGCAATCTGTGGAGCACCGAGCCGCTCGCGGTTCAGGAACTTCACGACGACTTCCCCTTGGCGGGTCAGCTTGGAGCCCGTCGCGGTCTTTTCGATCTTGTAAAGAGCCGAGATTTCAATCGGCTCATTGATCCCCTGATCGCCGCGGCTGAACCGCCGGCCGCGGATGGCGAGCGAGACCGTCCCTTCGCCAAAGACGGCCCGGATGGGGGCTTCATTGGTGAACGTGATCGACCAAGGGTCTTTGTCCGGCGTGATTTTAAGTTCCTCGGGAACGTCCGCGTTCAGATCGTCGCGAATGATTTTCTCCAGCCGTTCGTCGGTGAGTGTGACGCCGCCGAGGATTGCTTCGCCGTAATTGACGACGGCGGATTCATGGGACTGCACGGTCAGGTCGTACGCCGCTTTCGGAGCCGGCGGGTCATTCGGCGCGCCGAGTTGAGCCGGGCTCTGCTCGAGGGCAATCATTTGCAGCTTGTCTGGCTGGCTGCGGAAGCGGAGGGAGCGGGGAAGTCCGTCGCGGCGAGCGAGCGGGTCGCGGAGCTTGGCCTTGTAATCCCGGTTGGCGTTGGCAACCAGTTTGGCGGCCTGCTCGTCCATCTGGCCTTGCACCCGCACGGCTGCATGTTCGGACGCGATGACTTCCGCCTGCCCCTGCTGCTGGCCCGCCTTTTTCCAGGCGATTTTCTCGATCAGTTTGCATTTGGCGGCAATCGAATAGATATTGCTGTTGGTCGCACAACTTGCGGCAGCGGGGGAGTCGGTGAGACCCATATCGTTCATGTACAAGCTCTTGCGGCCGCTGATGGAGGTAGCGCCTGTCGAGTAAATGGTCACAGGCCCGTTGTAGCCGACGTTACTGGAAAGTGCCTGGCCGGTGAGGTTGATATCAAACTGGGCCTGCTCTTCGTTGGGCTGCAACGCGACGCGAGTCCGCCCGGTCATGTGGGCTGTGCCGTGCAGGCTGGTTCCCATGATGTTGTCGGAAACGCCTTGGGTTTGATCGATGTCATCTTCAATGGCGGCGGCGAGAAAATGTTGCGAGACCGTGCCGATCAGGTTCGGCTTGCCGTACTTCTGCTGGATGGCGTCGGCGAGCTTGGGTGCTTGCCGCCCCCGCCGCAAAAATCCAAGAGCGCGATTGATGGCCAGTGCATCTTCGCCGGTGCTGGTCTTGTCATAGGCTTCGAGTTTTGCCGCCAGGTCCGTCACTTGCGTTCCGTACGTCTCCGCCAACTTCGCATCAGCAGCGGCAGTGGCCAGTTCGAGGTAACTTCGCAGGGCGTGGCGAACGCGGGCGAAGCGCGGAGTCTCCAGCCCAACGGCATTGTTAGCGGAGAATTTTTCGAGGACCGCTTCGGCCGTCTTGGTATCCGGCCCTTCGGCGCGAAGCTGTGATTTCAAGTCGTCCCAACGGAGAAACTTCCGCCAACCGGCGTCGGACTCGGGCAGGCTCCGCAGGAAGAGCGCATCTAGGTCCGCGACAGCCGCCTGAAGCTCTGCTTTGGCGGCTGCAACGTCCTGAGCGGCTATCGGAACGAAGCCTTTCCCTGCATCCTTGGCGGCCTTTACCAGATCGGTTTGCGAATAGGCATTAACAGCCGGCAGGCAGATTGCCGCGACGACTCCAGCAAAAAGTACATGCAAGGAAATCCGCTTCATAGACCTGCTCCTAGCGTTTGAGTATTCCCGCTCCCGCAAGCTCTGGCACAGCCAAGGCTTACGTCCATTCGGGGGTGCGATCATCCTGAATAAGGATGGACGAGATTCGATTTCTCAACCCCCCAATACGACCCATCTTGTGCCAAATCGCTGAATTATGCAAGCCGAACATTCCCCTTTACCGGGCTACTTGACGGTCTCGTCAAAGCTAGCCTATTGTGACGCCCCCAGCGACCACATTGTTTTGGGGGAAATCAGCATGGCGCGATTGGTTGAGTTGTATCGAGTGCGGTTCTATGGACTGGCAGTGTTGTTGGCCCTGGGGGGTGTCGAACTTGCAGAAGGTCAGGCTGAGGAAACCGCCAGCCCTGTCGTCTGGCGGGCCGGCTATCGCGAGGCGATTGCGCAGGCCAAAGCGGACAAGACCCTGGCAGTCCTCTGGTTCTACGACCCCCGAGAACAAGATGAGAACGACAAGTTTGCAGCGGCCGTGCTGAACGATTCCCAGGTGCAAAAGAGTATGGCGGGAGTGGCGCTGGCCAAGCTCCCACTCGATGCCGCCGTCGCTGGCAGTAGCGAGAAAGAGCCGAGCGTTGTCCTGCTCGAACATGCCGCGTTTGCGGAGATGCTTCACAAGCCGGGCCTCGCGATCATCGACATGCGGGATGAGAAGAGTCCCCATTACCATCGTGTCGTCTCCGTTTACCCCTTCGTCCGCCAGCCGATTTCCTGCGAAGGCTTGATCGCCATGCTCGACCTGCCGAGCGGTTCGTTGACCCAGCGGACGTTGATTTGGGCGGTGCGGACGCATTCCGATCGTCCGCAAAGTGCGGCGAGCGACTACAGTTCCTACCTCGCGGCTCAAGCGGAAAGCCATTCGCAACATCAAGCGAGCATCCATCTTCAGGGGCATCACAACTGGGACCAGCGGTTCCAGGAGATCAACGTCAAGCTCGGCGGTGGAATGGTTTCCCGCGAAGTATGTGCCGAAAGCTGGCCGAATCAGCGACTCGTCGAGGCGGCTGAAGAATGTGTTCACTCCTGGCGGCAGTCGTCGGGCCATTGGGAAGGAGTGAGCGGCAAACATGCCAGCTTCGGCTACGACATGAAGCTGGGGACGAACGGCATTTGGTATGCGACCGGCATCTTTGGCGATCGCCGGTAGGAATACCTTGCGTCAAGCAATCTTCAGGCATAACTTGAAGGCTGCCGGACTTAGATTTCAACCTCTTGCCCAGATTTCGTCAGCGCTATGAATACCAATAACCCTCTCGATGATCGCAAGCTCGCACTCGAAGCTTACTTTGACCAGCAAGACCGCGAGCTCATAGAAAAGATGCGTCAGAAGTTGGCGGCTCAGGAGCGGGAAGTAGAACTCGCCGCAGCCACCGGCATCACCGACCGGATGATTCTCGTGGACCTCGGCAAAGCGGATGCCGACATCGGCGCGATAGCCGCCCTCGGACTGATTCCGCTCGTCGAAGTTGCCTGGGCCGACGGAACCATTTCTGCGGGCGAAACCACTGCCGCGCTCCAAGCGGCGGCCAGCATGGGCGTGCCGGAAGGGAGCCATGCCTATGAACTCCTGGAGAAATGGTTGAAGGCTCGCCCTTCGCACGGAATCGTGGCGGCTTGGAAAGAATATGTGAAGGCGCTCGCCAAGAGTTGGGGGCGAGATCGAACGCATCACGTTCGCGACTCCATCATTGGCCGGGCCACCAAGGTGGCCCAGGCGGCCGGTGGAATCCTGGGCCTGGGAAACAAAGTGTCCGCCAAGGAACAACTGGTGCTCAATGAGCTGGATAGCGCGTTTGGAGTATAGACCGCTCAATTCTCGAAGAACGAGATTGAGCCACACCCACGGAGACTAGCCATGCAGCGAGCAATTTGCGTCATCGCTTCCCTCACTCTGATGTTCCTTTGCAGTTTCGTCCTTCGCGCGGACGACGCGAAGAAACCAGATGCCAAGAAAGAAAACGGCTTCGTCCCCCTCTTCAACGGCAAGGATCTGTCGGGTTGGAAAGTTATCGGCAAGGAAGCGGGCTGGATGGTGAAGGATGGAGTTATTCATTCCGATGCGGGGAAAGAAGGCCACTGGCTACGGAGCGAGAAGCAGTTTAGCGATTACATCCTGAAGGTCGAATGGAAGGTTTCCGAGGGTGGTAACAGCGGCGTCTTCATTCGCTGCTCGGAAGAGGGTAATCCCTGGGTCACCGGCTATGAGATTCAGATCAGCAACCCCAAGCAGGACGAATCCCATTGCACTGGCTCGCTGTATAGCTACGTGCCAGTGAAGAACCGCCCCGATGAGTCGGCAGGCAGGTGGCACACCTTCGAAATCGAATGCCGCGGCTCTGTCATCACCGTCAAGAGTGACGACGTAGTCTGCATTGACAAATTTGATCAATCCACCGACGAAAAGACGAAGAACAAGCCCCTGAAAGCGCACATCGGCTTGCAAGACGCTCACGCCGCAGCGGGGAACACGATTGAATATCGAAATATCAGGATCAAGGAACTGGGGAAGTAGGTAGGCCAATAATGACCTCTCGAGCCGCAACGGAATACCGATACGAAAAGCTTACCTGGCCGGAAGTCAACGACGCCGTTGATCTCGGCAAGGTCTGCGTCCTTCCTTGCGGCGCTGTCGAGCAGCATGGCCACCATCTGCCGCTCGATGTGGATCTGGTTTGCCCCGGCGGCATAGCCAAGGGAACGGGCCTGGAGATTCCGGACAAGATGCTCGTCCTCCCCATCGTGGCCTACGGCTATACCGGGCATGTGATGGATTTTCCGGGGACGATCAACAACGACTTCGAGCACTTCATGCATCATGTGCTCGACATCACCAAATCGCTCGCCTATCACGGCTTCAAGAAGATCATCCTGCTCAACGGCCACGGCTCGAACATGCCGAATCTGGATTTGGTGGCCCGCCGCACGAATCTGGAAACAGACGCCGAGTGCGTCTGTACCGCTTGGTGGAACTTGTTGACCGTGGACAAGGATTTTCTGCCAAGTTGGAGGGAGAGCAAATTCCCCGGAGGCTGTGCCCATGCTTGCGAGCTCGAGACTTCGCTCTATCTCTATCTCGATGGCGACAATGTCCGCAAGGATCTCATCAAGAGCGGCGACATCAGCTTTCACGAGGATCAAAGCCCCTTCATGTGGGTTGATCTTTTCGGCGCTGGCCCATCCACGGTCATCTCCTGGACCAGCAGCTACAGCGACACTGGCGTTCTCGGTGAGGCAGAGCTCGCGACAGCCGAGAAAGGTCGCCGCGCTTATGAAGAGGCGGTCAAGCAACTCGTCCGCTTCATCACCTGGTGGAAAGAGCGCCCCAAAGACCAACGAAAAGATCACCACCGCAAGCCGCCGACGATGCCGATACCCTGGGGCCAGCGACCGCTGAAATAACTCTCCCCCCGCACAGCTTTCCCGCGCGCAAACTCCCGCTATCTTTCAAGTTTGTCAGGTGCCTTCTTGACAAAATGCGCGTGCATTTTGCGCTCCATGCGTATAATCAAGGTAGAGGGCGCAAAACCTCATGACCAATCGCAATGTAAGGAGCGACGAAATGAAGAGCACTACCTGGCGGAGATTGAATATGCCACTTGGTGCAATCCTCGCCAGTCTGATGATTTTCACCCCCCTCTTAGCCGCTCCGCGTGGCGGAGGTGGAGGAAGTCGCGCCGGAGGTGGCATGGGGGGTGGAGGGAGCGCTCGCATGGGTTCCGCTGCCGGAAGCAGCCGCAGTGGAGGATTCTCTGGCGGCGGCGGAAACCGAGGAGGCATTTCGGGCGGATTCTCTGGCGGTGGAAACCGGGGCGGAATCTCGACTGGCGGGATCTCCCGCAGCGTATCGCCGGGACCAGCAGTCCGTAGTGGCCCTGGTAATCTTGGCGGAGGAGGAATCTCCGCTCCAGGGGCCCGCAATATTTCACCTGGTATTTCCAACAGAGTAGGCGGCGGCGCGCGGAACAATCCGCTCCCTTCGCTGGGTTCTGGTGGCGCAGCCAATCTTGGCCAGCGCAATCTTTCCAGTCCGGGAGCAAATGCCGCGGTTCGCAGCTCGATTGGCGGCAACCGCGTTGGAACCGTTGGGGCCAGTGCGCTGGGCAATGGCACCGTGACGACAAGGCGAATCGGCGTGAACAGTAGCGGGCGGGGCGATGTCACGACGGCAAGTTTCGTCCGTAACAACTTTGGCTCTGTCGCCAATGTAGGGCAGCTTTCCGGCGCTCGCCCGGTCTCGGGCGCACGCTCGCTTTCCGGCGGCCCCAATCTTTCCCGCGGCTCCAACGCTAACCTCGTCAGCTCGAACTTCTCCTACCACAACCATCACGGGCTGAACCGCGGCGGCGGGGTCTACAACCACGCGAACCACAACCACAATAACAACTATCACAACCACTGGGGCCACTATCATGGCGGTTATGGTCATTACCCATACCGCTACGGTTATGGATACCGCCCCTTCCCCGTGTTCCCGCTGCTCGGCCTGGGCTGGGGATTTGGCCTTGGGGGTTATGGTTCGGCGTTCGGGTATGGCGGTTACGGCGGATATGGCTACGGAGATTACGGTTACAGCGCAGCCTCGACGTATTACGATTACTCCGCCGTGCCGCTCGTGGCCAACACGGTGCAGAGCGTTGATCCCAGCTCCGTCGCCGCGGAGCCGCCTGCCGAAGCCCTCGATTTCGCCGGCCAAGGCGAAAGCGATTTCCAAGCCGGCAAATACGCGGAAGCGGCAAGAGCCTTCCGTCACGCCTTAGTGGACGATCCGACCAACGGTGCTTATATCATGCTCCTCAGTCAGGCCCTTTTTGCCAGCGGCCAGTACGATGAATCCGCCGGCGCAGTCCAGCAGGCGGCTCAGCTGCTGCCGCAAGAGAAGTGGGGAACAGTCATCGCTAACTACAAGGAGCTCTACACCAACATCGGCGACTACACGCCCCAGCTTCGGGCGCTCGAAAAAGCCCGCGACGAAAAGCCGGACGACCCGGCTCTCCGCTTCCTCCTCGGCTGGCACTACGGCTACCTGGGCTATCCCAAGCAAGCCGTCCGCGAGCTGAACAAGACGCTGGAACTGGCACCCAAGGACGAAGTTGCCAAGAAGATGCGGGACGCAATGGCCGAGAAGCTCCCCAAGTCAGAAGTTCCTGCGGCTCCGCCTCCTGTGAAGCCCGCTCCCCCGGATGTGAAAGGGACGGAGACCTAACTACAGTGGGCCGTCATTCCATGACCGGCCCATTCAGCGGATTTCAGAACGGGGCTGTTGCGGAGCAACGCCCCACAATGGGCTACAATAGGCGACTCTCAAGAGCCGCCCATGCCCACCCTCCTCTCCAAAGACCGCATCATCGCTCCGCCCGGCTTCAACCGCTGGCTGGTGCCGCCGGCGTCGATTGCCATTCATCTTTGCATTGGGTCCGTGTATGCCTGGAGCAACTTCAACCCGCCCCTGATGAAGGTGCAGGGAGTGGTGGCGAGCAGTGCCGGGGACTGGAGCTTGCCCGAAGTGGCGATGACCTTCACCATCGCTATTGTGGCGCTCGGCCTCTCGGCCGCATTCGCGGGAAAATGGCTGGAGCGTGTTGGGCCGCGAATGGTGGGGACGGTGGCTGCCCTCTGCTGGGGCGGAGGCTTTCTGGTGGGAAGCCTCGGCATCTGGCTGCATCAGCTTTGGCTGCTCTATCTCGGCTATGGCGTCATCGGCGGCTCCGGTCTGGGGCTGGGATATGTCTCGCCGGTGAGCACTCTCATCAAATGGTTCCCCGACCGCCGCGGTATGGCAGCCGGCCTCGCCATCATGGGATTTGGAGGGGGAGCCATCATCGGGGCTCCGCTCAAGGAGGCCCTGATTGCGAACTTCTATCGCGAGCCGACCTACCTCGGGATGAAAGAGTCGATCCGCCCCGAAGTCGATGAGAGCGGCGTCCTGCGGGCCAAGTTTGACGGAAAGTTGCGACCGGTCGTGATCATCTCCCCCGAAGAAGGAAAGCACCTTGCTCATCCCGCCCAGGCTGGCGTCTACTTGGTCGGAACCGGCAGTGCTGGAGTGGCCGAAACCTTCGTCGTGCTCGGCATCGGCTATTTCCTGGTCATGCTGTTGGCCGCATTTTCCTATCGCATCCCGGCTCCTCACTGGCAGCCGGCGGGCTGGACTCCGCCCCCCGAGCAGATGACCCACGCGGTCGGCGTCAACGAAGCTATGAAGACGCCGCAGTTCTGGCTGCTCTGGATTGTCCTCTGCTTCAACGTGACCGCGGGCATCGGAGTGCTGGGAGTGGCCAAAACCATGCTCGGCGAAATCTTCCGTCCCACACTGCCGCAGATTGTCACCCCAGGATTTACGACGACCTACGTCCTGATGATCAGCCTTTTCAACATGCTCGGCCGCTTCTTCTGGTCCTCCCTCTCCGACTACCTCGGCCGCCAGCGGACGTACGCGATCTATTTCCTGCTGGGGATTCCGCTCTATCTGTCGATCCCGTTCTTCGCCCTCCGGGAAAGCGTTTCTCCGGCAGTCTTCTGGCTCGTCAGTTACTACGCGGTCACCATGCTCATCTTCACGCTCTACGGCGGCGGCTTTGCCACGATTCCCGCGTACCTCTCCGATTTGTTCGGCACCAAATACGTCGGCGGCATTCACGGCCGGCTGCTCACCGCCTGGAGCACGGCGGGAGTCATCGGGCCGCTAGTCATCACCTCGCTCCGGGAGCATTCCCTGCAGCGGGCGATCCAGTTTGTGGCCGAGAAGATCGACCCGGCGAAATTCAGCTCGCAATTCGGCGCTCCGCTGGGGGACTTGAGCAAGCTCGTCGCCGCCAAGACCGTCACGCTCCCCAAGCTCATGGAAATCGCTCCTTCCGGCACCATCGATCCTTCCGCCAATCTCTACAACACCACGATGTACGTCATGGCCGGACTTCTCGTCGTCGCCCTCATCGCCAATGCGCTCGTCCGCCCAGTGGACCCGCGACATTACGAATCCTCGCCAGACTGATCGACGAGTTTTTGGAGTTTGGGGAAGCTTGCGAAGCAAAGCGGTTGCTATCACTTTGCTCTGCTTGAGGCCGGCTCGCTTTTTAGCGTGCTAGCGGCACTCCCTTTTCCGATGGATTTGAATAGCGATTGGCGATAGGGCGCGGACTTGCTATACGTCGCCGAAACCTTGTCGCGAGGAGTATTGCCATGCGTGGTCGCTTTCTCTGTTTGGTATTTGTGTTAACGGCTCTCCCGACTGTGAGTTGGGCTCAGTCGTTTTCGTTCGGCTTCGCATCCGGAGGCGGGCACGGCGGACATCATCACGGCGGCCATCATGGCTGCTACGGCGGACGCGGCAATTTCTATGCGTTTGACTTCTATCGCCCGCCGGTCTACCGCTATCCCCCAGTGGTTTATGCTCCGCCGCCGGTGACGTACGTCTATCCCGCTCCCGCAGTGCAATTGGTTCAGCCGGTGCAGCCCGTGGTGACGCAGGTCGCTCCTTCGCCGGGCGTGTCCGTCGCCGACACTCCGCCGTCACTCGCCTCGCAACCTTCCTCCGGCTCGGCAGTGCGGCCCAACTCGTTGCCCACTCAGCAACAGCGAGCCAATGTGGTGCTGCGCAATCCGGCTGAGAACGCCGGCTCTGTTGCGTTCCGCGTACAGGATCAGGTGGATGCCGAACTTGGTCCGGGGACCTCCCGAACCTGGAGCGACCGCACGAATCTGACCGTAGAGTTCGACCGGGGAGGTGAGTTTGGTACTTCCAGGAAAATCCTGCGGCCTGGGGCATACGAATTCGTGATCACTGAGCAAGGTTGGGACCTTGTCTCGACTGTCACGCCGATGACAAGCGGGCGAGCGGCTTCTGTGCAGAAGAACTCGCTGCCTGGTCGGCGATAAATTCGCGCCTATTTCAATATCAACCCGCTGTATCCCACGACGCGGCTGGTGTCGCCCGAGACTTCCGCGCTAGTTGCATAGCCAACTCGCTCGATGGCGGAAACGCGGCCAAGCTGACGGAGCGTCTCCAGCACGATCACAGCCGGCAGTAGGCCGCACATGCTGATGTGATTGTCGCGAACGACCGAGAACAGCGTTTCGGGATCGAGCGTTTCGAAGGCCTTGATCGCCATCTCATCGAGTCGCCGATTCTCGGTGTCACTCGCGAAGTGGTTCATGTCGCTGGAGATAACGAGCAGCGGCGGCTCGGGAAGCGTCCGGATCAGGTTGGCGAGGCCCGCGGCAAACTCGCGGCAGCGGGGGAGGTCGCCTGAGCCAATCGCAATGCCGACGACGCGGGAGTTCGGGGCCAAGCGAGCCAGAAATGGCAACTCCACTTCAATCGCGTGTTCCTGAGCGTGAGCGGCAGCATCGAGGACGAGACCAGGAATCGCTTCCGAGAGCTGGCGCGCGAATTCTGGGTCGCTCGGAATCTCAGCACCCGGAATCTGCCAGGTTTCGTGCGGCGCAACGGCCCAGTCCATGCCGAGCGACGTGTGCTTAGGCCCAATTACAATCACGGTGCCCGGAATTTCCACTCGGCGCAGCACGTCTGCCGCAATCCGGCCGGAGTAAGTGAGTCCCGCATGCGGCACCATCACCGCGGATACACTCTGTTTCTCCACAGGCTCGCCGGCAAGGCATTCGTCAACCAGTTTTGCCAGCTCGTCCGCATCGGCAGGATAAAACCTTCCCGCCTGTGCCGCCGGTCGCACGCTGCTGCCCGCTGACGGGCGGGGAAGATGCGTCACCGAGAAGTGATCGATGGTCGAATACACCGCCAGACTGAAGACGCCCGCTTGCTCCGCCGCATTCACCAGGGCAGCCGTCGCGGCTTGGGCCAGCAACTCCGCGGGGGAAAGGCTTTGATCAAAGACCGTGGCGGTCTTGTTCCGCTCAACGACGGCAACTGCCCGATCGCTCGTCCGCAAGCCGCGGAGGTCCGGCTCGGCGAGGTTGCCGTGCATGGCGATGTCGCTGAGGACCGCCAGGTGAAGCTTCAGGGTGGGAAGTGCTCGTGCCAGACCGGCCTGCTGGCGGAGGACCGTGGCCAGGTTCTCCGTCAGTGTATAGAGCGTCGATTGCAGCGGCACTTTTTCCCGGAGCGACACGCGGCTGGACTGCAGTAGCTGACGGCCGCTCGCATCGTGGAGACTGACAACGATACCGTGGACGTTGGCGTCTGAAACGCCGAAGGCGAAGTAGTTCGGCACCGCTGAAATCGAGAGCGCTGCCAGGTTGTTTCGGCTGAAGTTGGCGAGTTGGGCCAGGTCGGCGAGGGAGATTAATATGTTTGAGTCCGAAGGGCTTTTAGTATCAGGGGGCTCACGCCCCCCGCTCGCCTTGATGACGTGGCCTTCGAAGGTGGAGAGCTTGGTGTCCGCTTCCCGCCAGGCTGACGGAGGAAGTTCCGCTTTCAGGCAAGTGTGCTGCAGAAAAGTCTCGGCGTCAAAATTGTGATCCGTAGCGACGCCGGGGAGGAGCAGACCTCGCTGACTTCCCCGCTCGATGATCAGGCCGTGTTTGCCGATCTCCACCGCGGCGATGCGAGCTTCCCCTTGCGCTTCCACCGGCTGTGGATTGCTCAGCAGCCAGACTTCCAAATCGAGAAACGGCAGCTCGCTCGGCGAGATGGGTGGAAAGCGATGATCGTCGCCCGCAGTACGGGCGGCAGCATGGGCCACTGCGTGATAGAGCGCCACGGCCTGGCCGATGAAGCCGCAGCAGCTCCGGAGCTTGCCCGCCCGTTTGGCGGTGACGAAGGCTCCCATGACAGGCAGCTTCCCCGCTTCGCCGAATTCTTCTGTCGAAGGCGTGGGCCGGCCATTCACAGCCGCGGCCAGATGGTCGGCTGCGGCGGCCAAAAGTCGCTCTTCTTGGCTCGGAAGCAATACCAAGCCAGCAGAAGGACTCGACTGAGTGGTCGGTGGAGTTGCTGAAGTAATTTGCATGAGATTTTCCCGTCCTTGATAGTCGGCAATCCGCACCGGCTGCCGGCGGCTTCCCCAGTTGCCCGGCCGCTGGTCAAAGTGGCCGGCGATGACCGCGCCGCAGGCGGCGCACTGGTTCCCCCGCAGATTGTAGCCGTTAATCGTGTATCCCGTTCGCTCAATCAGCTCCTTCCCGCAGCCGGGGCAATAGGTGGTCTGGTGCTCGGGGGCGTGGATGTTGCCGGCATAGATGTAATGGAGGCCGGCCCGCTTCGCGATTTCATAAGCGGCAAAGAGCGTGGCGGGGGGCGTTCGCTCCCGGTCCATCAGGCGGAAGTCCGGATGGAACGCGGTGAAGTGGACCGGCACATCCGGTCCCACGCTCTCCAGAATCCAGTCGCACATCTGCTTCAGCTCATCCGGTGAGTCGTTGGCCCGCGGGATGATCAGATTCGTGATTTCAAACCAGGTGCCCGACTCATGCTTCAGCCAGCGGAGCGTGTCGAGCACCGGCTGGAGGTGGGAGAGCGTGAGCTTTTGATAAAACTCTTCGGTGAACCCTTTCAAATCCACATTCGCCGCGTCCATCACTTCATAGAACGGCCCGCGGGCGGCTGGAGTGATATAGCCGGCGGTGACGGCGACGGTTTTCACGCCCGCGGCGCGGCAGGCCCGGGCGGTGTCGATGGCGTACTCCGCCCACACCACCGGGTCGTTATATGTGAACGCCACGCTCCGGCAGCCGAGCTCGCGGGCGGCGGTGGCGATCGCCTCGGGGGAGGCGGACTCCGACAGCAGCTCCACCTCCCGCGATTTGCTGATCGACCAGTTCTGGCAGAACTTGCACCCCAGGTTGCAGCCGGCCGTGCCGAACGACAGGACGCTCGTCCCCGGATAGAAATGGTTCAGCGGCTTCTTCTCAATCGGGTCGATGCAAAACCCGGTGCTCCGGCCGTAGGTCGAAAGGACCATCTGGCCCTCCCGGTTCTCCCGCACAAAGCAGAACCCCTTATCCCCCGGCCGCAGCGTGCAATCCCGCGGACACAAATCGCAATGAATCCGCCCCGGCTCAGCCTCCACCTCATGCCACCACCCGCCGACGAGCGAGCCATCGGGGAGGCGAGCCGTTTCGGGAGGTAGAAGGATGGTACGGGACATAAAACACTTTAAGCGGTTCCTAAATTACCTCGTTCCCAGGCTCCGCCTGGGAACGTCCTGCCGCGAGGCTCGGCCTCGCACCGGAATAGACGAGGCAGAGCCTCGGGGAAGTGTGGTCCCAGGCGGAGCCTGGGACCAAGTGGAATTCGAATTCGGGCGATAAGCCGCTCTATTCTCACCAAACCCCCGAAACTACCAATCTGATTCACTGATTCACGATCATTTTTTCCGAGACTTACGTTGACTCACGAATTCATAACCTGTTACACCAGTTGCGTTTGCCGATGATTCATTCGTCGTAAGTCCAATGAATTTCCTCGTTTCTGATTCACATTCACTGCTTCACTTGCTCCGCAACTGATAAGCTGTTTTTCACTCTTACTCCCTCCGGTTTCCCCGTCCAAGTTCATTCCCGTCTCAAATCTCAAATTTCAAATCTCAAATCCAAATCCTCACCACGTCCCCGCTCCGCGCAAAGCTCCGCCCCGCTATCCCTATTATACAAAACGGCCTCTACTGACTAAGTGTCCAGTTCGGGCGGGTCATGGTCCCGCGTGGGGGCTTGTCAAATCTTGGGGAGAGTCCAGGGCGGGGAGTGCGGAGTTGGGCGTCGCTTGACTGCGATTGCCCAGCCGCCACATTGCTTCGTCCGCCTTGGTCTGCAGGAACATCGCTTTTTCGTGAAGTGCATTGACCTGCCTTCTCAATTTGCTGACTTCCGCGATATGCTCCCGGCGATTCGCCCACCACCCCAGTGCCAAAGCCACAATCACCGTCACCAGAAACAAGTCGCGGATGGAGAATTTCATGGAGTTACCTTACCAGACATTATCACCCTGATCGTACCATTCTGGAATGTCGTTCTTTGGCCGGCGCGACTCATTCCAGTATTTGATTGCCAGCCACGTTCCGGCAATCAGCGGGTTCGACCTGAGAACCACGGGTCAGGAAGCCCCGCGGCGAATTGCCAGGGGTCTTTCGGCTCTTTTTCCAGGCCAGTGAAGTCCGCACTGCGACTCCCCTCGCACTCGCCGGTGCAACCGGCCTCTTCCGCAGAGCATCGTTCAGGATAAATCGTCCACCATCGGGGCTCGCCAGAGGACCGGCGGTCTACTTTTCTTCGGATGGGAAACAGACCTAGCGGCTCATTTGGACCTAGTCCTTTGCCCCACTCCCAGTTTTCGTTTTTGTTTCTCTCGTCAGGTTTTCATTTAGGAGGAATTCGTTCCGCTGGAAATGTCGGTTTCTCGATCAGGGATATCATTTTCCTTAAGTTGGCAATCGTAGGTTCTTTCGTGCCTACTTTCGGCGAAATAGTAGCTTCAACGAGTTCAATCTCGCGTCGAAGTCTTAAGAGAGTTAACTCGACGTTATAGGGAGAGCTAGGGGCATCCTGATCGAGTTCTACCAAGACATACGCCATCAGGTGAAGTTTGCGATCACTTACTCCCTTACCAAGCGATCCGAAAATAACTGCCCGACAGTTGCGCCCGGACTCGATAAGCGACTTTGCTGCCGTGCAGTATTGAATTGGGCTTCCGAAGCTCGGACCTGCTTCCATTCCAGCATCGATGTGGTCGACAAGGACTCTGACGGCATCTTTGCGATCTACAAAATGCCCAAGTTTTTTGAGCGCCAAATGATAGAGCGGTGACTCAGGAATCTTCTTTTCCTCTGCTTGAATGATTGCAACGATCGCCTCTACCGTCAATTGACGGTCCTCGGTTAACTTATCGACTCTTTCCGCAAGTTGTTGGGAAAGCTGCTCGCGCACCTCGGTGATTTTTGATTCAAGTGAATGTCGTCCTGCATTTTCCTGAGCGGATAGGGTGTTGACAATCACAAATAGACAAGTAAGTAGACACTCCTGAAGAAGCAAACGCTTCGGATATTTACTGCATGTCATTTTTTCCCTGCTTTCTCGTGAGGAACCTCAATAAGTCTCGCGAACATAGTTGTCCACGGTCTCTTGGTCATCACCCGTCGTCCGTACTAATTTTGTCCCATCGCTAGTGAGTGTATGAACAACGCTCCAGGGCACAAAGTCTGACGCTCGGCTGCCGTCTACGGCCTCTTCTTGCGTTCCTAAGAATGCGTTCATTTCTCCGTAGTTTGCATGGTCGCCTGGAAAGGTATCTATCGTAGCTCGAACGAACTCATCAAATCTTCCTAAGTAAGTTCTAGAACTAATTACCTCCAGGTATCCCGGATATTGAATCCGATTTGGAAGTCCCGGCGCATCGAATGAGTACATTTGATCTTTTGAGTCGGCAAAACTTGATTCATCTTGCCAGCTTCCGTCATCGTTTGCAGCGTCTGGATGGCTAGTGGGAAACCAAAAATGAAATGTAAACTCCTTGTTCCCCGCTGGGTCCATGGTAAGCCCAAGACTGTCAGTGGTTGTATAACTTACATCTGCTCTGCGCGATATATCGAAATTAACAAGTCCGCGGTATTTGTTGATTCCACGTGGCGTCATTGTGAATTGAAACAAAATGCCATTCTGCACCATTCCCTCTGGCAGTTGCAATCCTGTTGCGTTGATTTTGCTAATCAATGTCGAAATACTACTATTCGGACTTGCAGGACTGGTATCTTTTAGCGAGGGATAAGCTTCAAATATTGCTGCCGCACTCAGTTTATTATGCTCAACTGCTGTTTTAGTCGCCCAGACCGCAGTAGCGCGTACCGAATCTGGGACTGCACCAGGGTATCGCAGTTCGAGCCTTATGTCGCGAATGGTTGCACTCGGAGCAGTAGCTTCTACCCACACGGTTTTTGAAAGCTCGTCGTTTACCCAAGTATTTAAGTAGCTGTCCATGTCAACCGCCGTCTGCTTGGTGCTTTCTGTCCAAAAGCTGACTGCACCCGAAACATTTAGCGTGAGATGCTTTGCAGGATCATATGGGTTTGGACGGTCGATAACGAGCGGCATCAAATCCACTTCGCGCCAACCCTTGCCCTCAATTGTATTCTGAACATTTTGGTCATTAAAGTCGATAATATTGTCGCCATCGCTATCGTTGAGATTAGCGACGGTAAAAGCGCCTTGACTCCATTTGATGTCGTCGTCAACCATTCGATAAGTTCGTCCGTGACCAATCTCCATATTAATGTCCGCGTCAACGACCAAGGCCGTAAACACAATCGCGTCACTCTCGACCACTTGCCAGCCTGGCGACCAAAGGCGGAGCTTCATGTAGATGCTGCCGGCTTGCCGAGCCTCAACGTAGAAAGTTTTCGACAGCTCGCTGGCGCTTCTATCACCGGCAATTTGGGGGGCAGGCCCACCGACGGTCCACGTTGCCGCACAATCCCCAATCGGGGAATTATGATAGACAAGATCCACCGGAGAGCCCGATTTGTTCGGTGTGGTCCAGATTATCGGGTCGCGAGAGTATTCTTCGGGAACCGTGTCGATATCGTGCGGCCAGACGTTCAAGGTGATGTGCCAGCCCGCATAGTCATTGATGTCGGGACGAACAGCTGCTTGCCACTTGACCTCGAAGGGTTCCAAGTCGTTTTCGCCGGAAACTGGACCCGCATCAAACATGTCGGCGATTCCATTGTTGTTGTCGTCATCACCATTGACTGCGATGTACCGGCCAGGCATCCCGCCCGTGGGCATCTCGTTGCCTTCCGTACCGTTGGGTTCTAGCTCTTCATCATCGGCAGCAATTTCTCCGTTATTGTTGGTGTCGTTGTCGAGGTCCAGGAGATAAAGCCCGATGTTCTTGGTTGTCACGACGACGGCTGTGTCGTCATCGGTGACCGTAACAGTAATCGTGTAACCCAGACCGTCCCCTGGGTAACGGTGGGCCATCGGGTCAAATTCATACCCATTGGGGACGTTGGAATAGACCACCGCGTCCGAGCCATCTCCCCAATCAATGGTGATGGTTCCCTTGTCGGTCAGTCCCACATCGTGAAAGACCCCATGCACTTTCCACCACGGACCGCCGATGGGCATGTAATTGTAAATGTCGATGGCGGGGGTCGGGGCAACATTGTGAATCGTCGTGGAAGTACTCCCCGTCACGGAAAGACTGCTGCCGCCGGGCATCGTCGGTGTGGCCGTGCCGGTGATGGTGATGGCTTGCACGTCGTTCGGGGTGCCATTGCCGGGGTCGGGGCCGTCGTCCAGATAGCGATGGGGAATGGTGAACGTGCCGCTCGGATTGGTGTACACCGCGAACGAGGTGGTCCCTTCGCCGGCGGTGATCCCCCAATCGACCGTCCCCGTGACGTAATAGTTCCCCCCGGCGTTAATCGTCCCCGTCAGCGTGAAGACCTGCCCTTCATTGACATTAGCGGGCACCGAAAGCGAGGCAGTAAGGGAACCACTCGATCCGCCGCCGCCCCCCGACTGGACATTGTCAATCGTCACTACCTGGGAACTGGCCGCGGGATTGATCGTGGCCCCCGTGGCGGTGACCAGTTCCAACGTAAACGTCTCTTCGGACTCCAACAAAAAATCGTGGAGGGCCTGAATCTGAATATTGGCAAACGAGGCCCCCGGCGGGATCGTGCCGCTGCCACTGACAATCTCCGTGTAGTCGGCCCCGCCAGTGGCGGTTCCCGCAACCGTCCGAAACGTGAACTGCGTCGGCCACATCTGCGGCTGCGAGATCGTGACCTGCTCCGTCGCGGTCCCACCTTCGGCGACATGCAAACCGCTCGGGCCGAGACTGAGCGAGGCCGGACAAGCACGTTCCTCGCAGGCTTCCATGATGAGAATCCGGTAACGAGGAACCGGCCTGTTAAGTTGCGAGAGGGGGGGGGCTTGGCGAAGGACCCTCACCCCAGCCCTCTCCCAAGGGGAGAGGGAGAAAAGACTCGCCAAAGTGCGCCGCCAGAGCGAAAGCTTTTTCATACAGCGGCATCCCTGGGAAAAGAGGAGGATTGCCCCGAAAGTTTGTGGGAAGAACTCCCACCTAGCGCGATTGTAAGATTCCAAACTGAAATGTCAATCAGATTTGCTGGGTACGGACTTACTTCCCGCCATTAACTACATCAATTAGCTGCCTCAGTCTCCCCAGGCTCCGGCGGTTGAAGTGAAAGGCGAGACGGGGTAAGTGCAGGAATTCGGGCTCGTCCCGTTCGGCGGGGAGGGCGGTTGTCAGGGAGAATTCACCGTCCACCAGGATGTCCCGGAAGTCGGAGTTGATTTGTTCGAGGAGGAGCGGGTGAATCGGCGTCAGCAAGCGGAGGACGAGTGTCTGCTTCACGTACCGCATGCTGTGATAGACGCGGAAGAAGCGGAGCACTTCGTCCACCGCTTCCTGCACGTTGTCGGTGAGACTGTAGAGGCTCAAGTCCTCCGGCGAGATGAGTTTGTGCCGGAGCAGGTGATTCTGGATGAAGTCCTGCAAGGTTTGCCAGTAGGTGCCGCCGGGGGGATCGAGCAGCACGATGGGGACCATGTCCCGCTTGCCGGTTTGCAGCAGCGTGATGACCTCCATCGCCTCATCGAGCGTGCCGAAGCCGCCGGGGAGGCAGACGACGGCGTCGCACTCCTTCACGAACATCAGCTTGCGGGTGAAGAAGTATTTCATGTGGACCAGCTTGTGGTCCCCGGCGATGACCGGGTTGGCCGATTGCTCGAAAGGGAGCATGATGTTCAGCCCCATCGAATGCTCCCGCCCCGCTCCACGGTGGCCGGCTTCCATGATGCCGCTGGCGGCGCCGGTCACCACCAGCCAGTTCTTCTCCGCCATCGCATGGCCAAAGTCGACAGCCGCCTTGTAGGCCGGTTCATCGGGGAGCGTCCGGGCGGAGCCGAAGACCGTGACCTTGCGGTGCTTCCGGTACGGCGAGAAGACCTTGAAGGCGTACCGCAATTCGCGGAGCGTGCGGCTGATGAGCTTGAGGTCTCCCCGGCTGGAGCCATCGGCAGCCAGCTTGTCGGCCGATTCCTTGATGGTCTGGATCAGGTCCTGAATCTGCAGGGCCCGGTCGTCCGCCGCGGGAGATTGGCTGAGGGTGTCGTCAACGGGAAAGGGATTGTCGTCCATGGGAGAGAGGTGTCCTTGAGAAGACCATCGGCTGGGAGGTCAAGGAATTATAGGTCCAGCGGGCCACAGACCATGACAAATGCAAAAGGGGCCGGGAAGAGCCTCCGCGGGAACGGGACACTCCTCATCGAGGGCGTCCTTCGTCCGCGAAAACTCCTCCCGACCCCTACGGGCGGAAGAACCGGCAGTTCTTCCGCTAGCTGGGTGGCACGCCCACAGCTTTGTGTGGGCGTGTGTCCGCGTGTGGCAAAGATCACGCCCACGCAGAGCCGCGGGCGTGCCACCCGTTTTTTCCTCTTCAGCGATGATTACTTTGCCGCCTTGGCGGGCAGCAGCTTCTCAATCATGTCGCCAATGGCCTTGGCGTTTTCCGGTCCGCTGCCGACCTTGACCAGACGGACTTTCCCTTCCTGATCGATCAGCACAACGTGCGGAATCCCGGAGACGGCATAGTATTCTGACAGCGACGAGCCTTCCTTCTGCACGGCGAAGCGATGGTGCAGGGAGTGATGCTCGGCGAACTTGGTGAGCATCTCGTTCTCGTCCTCAGGCGTTACTTTGCCCTGTGCCCGGGCGGCCTTGGCGGTGTCGTCGTTCCACTTGAAGTTGTAGTAGTTCGTCAGGCCGACAATAACCAATCCCTTGTCGCTGTACTTCTCGTTCCATTCCTTGAGGTGGGGGAAGGTGGCGATGCAGGGACCGCACCAGACGGCCCAGAAGTCGAGCAGCACAACCTTGCCTTTGAAGTCCTCATCCTTCATCGCTTCGCCATTCACCCAGTGCTGGATGTGCTCGTTCAGAGGAGCGGCCGATTTGCCCACGAGTTCGGCCAGCTTCCGGGAACCTTCCAAACGCTTCTCGACGGAAGTGAACTGCCGCAGGGCGACCGTGACCTGGCGCTTGACCGGGTCTTCCTTGGCGCTTTCTTCGACCTTGGCCAGCCGCTCGCGGGCCGCCTTGAGCAGTTCATCCGCCTTGGCGGGATTGTCGCTGGCGAGCTTCGTCACTTCTAGAACGACCTTCTTGCCGTACTTCGTAACGGCAGCGATGTCGTCGGCTCCCCCTTCGGCATCCAGCCGCTTTTCCAAATCGGCGAGCGGGATCTTCTGGATTTCGATCTGGTCAAGTTGAGTCCCGATGAACTGCTTGGCCGACACCATCAGTTGCTTGGCTTCGGCCTTGTCGGGCGTAATCGCTTCCAACTCCGCTTTAAGATCGGTCAAAAGCTTGGCGGCGTCATCAGGCTTGGTTTCGGCGAGCGTCATCGCCTTTTGCAGCCCGGCGTTCACCAAGGCGATGATGGCCTTCGTGTCATTGGGATCTTCCTTGAGCGTTTGCGAGGGAGTCTTCTCCGCGGACTCCTTGGGGGCTTCGCCCGGCTTCCCCTTTTTGGGTGCGTCGTCGGCAAAGGCGGGTGAAATCAGAATGGCAGCGAGGGCCAAGGGGAACAGAAAGCGAGACATGACAGAAGCTCCAGAAAAGTTACCGCGACCGCCTGCAAGAGAGGCGTGGGGAAATGGGACGGGGAACGCAAGGCAGCCCCCATTAGATTCTCGGCAAAGCTTGAATACAAGCGCCTATTACAAGTGCCCGGGCGGCATTCGGTTAACATAAAGGGATGAGTGAACCACTCGCATATCTTAACGGCCGCTATGTCCCTTTCAGCCAGGCCGCCATTCCGGTGACGGATGGCGGCTTTGTGCAGGGGGTGACGGTTGCGGAACAGCTCCGGACCTTCGGCGGCAAGCTGTTCCGACTGGAGCAGCATTTGGACCGGCTGACGCGGTCGCTGGCGATTGTGGGGATTGAACTCGGGATGACGGTCGAGAAGCTAGGGGAAATTGCCCGGGAGTTGGTGGCAAAGAATCACGCGCTGTTGCAGCCCGGCGATGATTTGGGGCTGTCGATGTTCGTAACGCCGGGACCGTACTCGACGTTTGCCGGCAGCGGCGTCCCGCTCGGTCCCACGGTCGGCATTCATACCTATCCGCTGCCATTTCAACTCTGGCACGAGAAGTATGAGCGCGGGGAATCGCTGGTGGTGACGGATGTGATGCAAGTCCCTTCCGCCTGCTGGCCGACGGAACTCAAGTGCCGCAGCCGGATGCACTATTACCTGGCGGACAGGGCGGCCCGAGCGAAAGAGCCCGGCGCACGAGCCTTGATGCTCGAAGAGCGAGGCTATGTCACCGAGGCTTCCACCGCAAACATCCTCGTCTACTATCGGGACGTCGGACTGGTTTCGCCGCCGCACGAGATGATCCTTCCCGGGGTGAGCGCTGCGGTGGTCGAGAAATTTGCCGCTGCCTTGGGCATTCCCTTTTCGTACCGTTCGCTCACGGTCGACGACGTCGCTGCCGCGGATGAAGCACTGCTTTGCAGCACGAGCCCCTGCATCTGGCCGGTGACGCGGCTCAATGGCCGGCCAATTGGAAACGGAGAGCCAGGGGCAATCGCTCGCCGGGTTTTGGCCGCGTGGAGTGCGTTGGTCGGTTTGGACATTGCGGCCCAGGCGAAGAGATTCGCCGTTCGCGCATGAGTATGGCCAGAAGGATTCGTGAATCTCAGTCCTATCCCTCGGGATACTGTCGGCAGTATTCATACAGGGCCATCGCGGCTGAGGTAGCGACGTTGTAAGCGTGCGGCATTCCCCAAACGGGAATTTCCACGCAGACATCCATCAGCCGCAGCTCTTCGTCGCTGAGTCCTAGCCGCTCGTTCCCCAGCACGAGCGCCGTTTTGCGCGGAAACGGAAACTCATGGATGTTCTTTGAGCCGGTCGTCTGCTCCAGGCCGACGAGCGTGAAGCCTTCCTGTTTAAGTTGCTTCAGCACCGGTGACAGTGTCCGATGGACTTCGATCTCCACCTGGTCCGCCCCGTCGCGGGCAATATTCTTATCCACCTTCACATGCCCGCAGGCCACCAAACGCGTAATGCCGCAGCAGCCGGCGGTCCGAACGATGTTGGAAAGGTTGACGTTACTCCGCAGTGGCGCGCAAACCAGCACCAGCTCCCGCGGCCGTGCCAGCACGGTTGGCGGCTTATGGCGGACGTGGGCCAGCTCGCCGGTCCCAAGCTCGGCGTCAACTTCCCCAGTCATAAATCCTCTTTCGAATTATTGGCGATTTCACTTCGCCGCCAGCAAAGCACACGCCCTGATACCCCGCCGCCTCTTTGCCACATAGGAGAGACCGAGGGAATGGGAGCGCAGTAGGTGAGGAGGGGGTTGATCCAGCCCATTTAGCTTAACGGATTGGAATTTGCCGGTACACGCAAAGTAACTCATTTCTAGAGCTGTAGCGGCCTCAAATTCTTCGCAGCCAGACAACCAAACGGACTTGAAAGCCTTAAGTCAACAAAAAAGTTTGTTGAAACGGCCCTTTGCGTTGATTCCTTTCCCAGGCTTGCTATACTCTCCAACTTGCTTGACGCCTGCCCCGCAATCCTCTCTCTGCGTATCGACCTTGGAGTGACCTCGCATGGCCATTGAAGAATCTTCGGAAAGTCAGAAGCAAATCCTGTTTTGGGGCTGCTTCATCGCGCTCATCACCACGGCGTTTTCGTTCGTGGGAAGAATGTTTCTCATCGACGTTTGGAGTGTCGAGTTTGATCTCGATAAGGCTCAAGCGGGCCGTCTGGCTGGCATCGGCATTTGGCCATTCGCTGTCAGCATCATCATGTTTAGCCTGTTCATTGATCAGATTGGCTACAAGACGGCGATGGTCTGTGCTTTCGCCGGACATATCATCTGGACCATCATGGCAGTCTCCGCCTACTTCGTTTCCGACAAGGAAACCGGTTATCAGCTTTTGTACTGGGGAAGCCTGGTTTGCGCTCTGGGCAACGGCGCTGTCGAAGCGTTCATCAATCCGGTCGTGGCGACAATGTTCAGCAAAGAGAAAACGAAGTGGCTGAACATCTTACACGCGGGCTGGCCAGGCGGGCTCGTGATTACAGGTCTGCTGCTCATCGGTATCGATTCCTTTGCCAAAGGGACTCCGTGGGCAGTGAAGATTGGACTCATTGGAGTGCCGGCAGTCGTCTACTTCCTGATGCTGATCGGCCTTAAGTTCCCGGAAAGCGAACGAGTCAAAGCCGGCATTAGCTATAAGGACATGCTGTCGGAGTTCGGCGTTGGCGGTGCGGCGATTGTCGGCGTACTTCTGGTCCTGCAACTGATCGACTTCTTCTCTGGTGGCGGAACCTTGGGACTGCCGGTCAAGCTTGGATTCGTCGGGCTCGGTCTAGCGTTTGTCGTCGGCTTTGGCGTGTATACGCAGTCTTTTGGCCGTCCGCTACTATTGTTCTTGATCCTAATCATGATGCCGCTCGCCACGACAGAAATTGGCACGGATGGGTGGATTACGGCGGTAATGGAAGGGATCGCCAAAGAGCAGGGATTCCACGCCGGTTGGATTCTGGTTTACACCTCGGCGATCATGCTCGTCATGCGGTTCTTTGCCGGACCGATAGTGCATAACCTCTCGCCGTTGGGTCTTTTGGCCATCAGCGCCGTACTGGCGATTCTTGGACTAGGTTACCTGAGCTTTGCCCAAGGGGCAGCGATTTTCATTGCGGCCACGCTCTATGGCTTTGGCAAAACGTTCTTCTGGCCAACCATGCTCGGAGTGGTTTCTGAGCAATGCCCCCGCGGCGGAGCCCTCACGCTCAATGCCATTTCGGGTATTGGCATGCTCGCCGTTGGCACGCTCGGCTTTCCCTACATCGGCACATTGCAGACGAAGGCGCAGCAGAACGCGATCGTTGAGAACAAGGAATTACAGGCGAAAATACCTGGACTGGTCAAGGATGGAAGCGTCGTGCCCGTCACCGAGAAGCGAATTTATGAGGTCATTCCCTATAAGGAAATCGACGACGCGAAGGTTAAGGAACTTACTTCCAAATTGTCGGCCGACGACGCCGCAGTTGCCACCAAGGAACTGACCGAAACCAAGAGCCGCAGCAACCAGCGGGCCCTCTTGGATATGGCGATGTTTCCCACCTTCATGCTGATTTGCTATGGCATCTTGATTGTTTATTTCCAATCCAAGGGTGGTTATAAGCCAGTGGACCTTGTCCACGTCTCTGCCGATGAAGCGGCGGATGAGTATTAGTCGGCGGAAGTGCAGTGTTTGAAATTTGATCGGGGCGGCCAAGCGAAAGCGTGGCCGCCCCTTTTTCGTTCCTTGTCAGCAGCCAAACGGCCTGCTCCAGGTCCGCTTAGTTGTGGCCCGCTCCGCCAAGGCGTATCATTCGGAACGACGCGATTCTCCTCCAGGAGCCCTTTCCATGCGTGCCGTGATTGCTACCCGATTGTTTGCCGTACTCGCAGCCGGTGCGATTGCCTCGGTTGCCTTTGCCCAGCAGCCGCTGGTTTTTAAGGATGCGGGGGATGAGGCGGGGTTGTTTCCGGCGGTGGGGAAGATTGCCGGGCATGGAGTGACTTGGGGGGATGCCGATGGGGACGGCTGGGCGGACTTGTATGTGGGGGCATTCGGCGGAGCGCCGTACGGAAGCAAGCCGAACCAGTTTTTCCGGAACGTGAAGGGGAAGTTTGAGCTTGATCCGCAGCCGCAGCTTAAGGTGCTGGGACGGGCCAACGGGGGCGTTTTTGCCGACTTCGATAATGATGGCGATCTAGATCTCTACGCCACCAATCACGCCATCGACGGCGGAACGGCTGATCCGCACTATGCCGAGCCGAATCACTTGTTCCGGAACGAAGGAGGGGGCAAATTCACCGATGTTTCCAAGGAATCGAACTGCTGCCCGCCCGGCATCGCCGCCCGGAGCGCATGCGCGACGGACTACGACGGAGACGGCCTGCTCGATCTGGTCGTCGGCGAGTGCTTTTTCCAAGGTGGCCAAAGCCGCTCGCGGCTCTATCGCAACGTCGGCAACTTCAAATTCGAGAACGTCAGCCAGTCCGCGGGACTGCCGGTGCAACTCACCGGGTTTGGCGTGGCGGCGGGGGATGTGAACGGGGATGGCTGGCCGGACTTGTACTTTGGGGGCCGGCATCATGGAACGCGGCTCTTCATGAATGACGGGAAAGGGCATTTCACGGAGCTTCCCAAGGATCGCGGCGAGTTCGCCTGGAAATATATCGACACTCCCGACGACACCGTCTGCGGCTGCACCTTCGGGGACGTCAACCGCGACGGCCTCGTCGATATCCTCATCGGCTCCCACTGCGACCGCCCTTGGTTCACTGGCGGAGTCCCCGTGCGGCTGTTCCTCAATCGGGGCATCGCCAGCGGCCTCCCCAAGTTCGAGGACGTGACCGAAAAAGTCGGCCTCATCCCGCTGCCGATGAAGAGCCCGCACGTCGAAATTCAGGACTTCGACAACGACGGCTGGCCGGATATCTACACCAGCATCGTCAAGTTCGCCGCGAATGGTCAGCCACACCCGGTGATCTTCCGCGGCCTGGGAAACAAGGACGGCTTGCCGCAGTTTGCAACCAGCGCGCTTGCCGTCAACGACTTCCCCACCGAAGCCGACAAGAAAGACGGCGATGTCACCGCGGTCTTCGGCAGGATGCAAAAGGAAAACAAAATCATTTATATGGCTCCCGGTGCCAGCGGCGACTACAACCGCGACGGCAAGCTGGATCTCTTCCTCGCCAACTGGTGGGTGGAAAGCCGCTCGCTGCTGCTCAAAAATGAGACGCAGGGCGGCCACTGGCTGGATGTCGCCGTGGAAGGGCTGAAGGGAACTAATCGCCAAGGCATCGGCGCGGTCGTACGAGTCTATCCCGCGGGGAAACTCGGCGACGCAGCTTCGCTGCTGGGACAAAAGGAAATCGCGGTCGGCTATGGCTACGCTTCCGGGCAGGAAGCGATTGCCCATTTCGGACTCGGCGAACTCAAGAATTGCGATGTCGAAGTGATCCTGCCACATGGGAAGGGGAAGATCGAGAAGAAAGACGTGGCGGGAGATCAGCGAATCAAGATTGGCGGATGAGTCGTGGGGGATGGCCGCGAAAAACACAAAGAATTAGAAAAAAAGGAGCATCGGAGGCAATTGCCCACTGCCTTAATCTGTCTCTGCGATCTCCGCGCCTCTGCGTGATGCCCCTCTTTTCTTCAGAGAACATCACGCAGAGGCGCGGAGACCGCAAAGGAGGAGCTGAAGAAGACTTCACTTTGTGCCTCTTTGTGTTCTTCGCGGCCATCCCATTTCTTAGAAACCTGGAAGTTAAATCTGAAAGGACTTGCAAAATGCGGAACAACCGAATTTGGATCGTAAGTTCGCTCGCGGCGGTATTCGTTATCAGCGCGGTCGTCCCCGAGTCGATGGCCGCTGATCCTCCTCCCCGCAAGTGGATTTCCTCCACTGCCTATGCCGTACCCAAGGAAACGGCTCCCGATGGTGAAGGCTACTTCGCCATCGTTCCTGGTCTCGACGGGCGGCTGTACATCGGCACGCACGCGAATGCCGTCAATTCCTGGCTCGTCGAATTCGATCCTAAATCCAAGCAGATGAAAGCGGTCGTGGATGCCCACAAGGCAATCGGCAAGGACCTGAAGGGGTTCGGCTCGCAGGCCAAGATCCACACCCGCAATAACACGGGTGCCAGCGGCAAGATTTATTTCGGCACCAAGCAGGGCTATCCCGACGCCACCAAGGAAAAGCGCGAGGATTATCCGGGCGGCTATCCGATGGTTTATGACCCCAAGACCGGCGAGACCAAGGTCTATCCCATCCCCGTCCCCCACCACGGCATCAATAGCATCACTCCGGACGAAAGCCGCGGCGTGGCGTATATCTCCACTTGCAGCGACCATCGGCCGGGGCCGGGGGAAAATTCCATCTTCCTGATTCTCGACCTCAAGACGGGCAAATACCGAGAGCTGATGGACACCGAGCACTTCTACGGCTTCATCGTCATCGACTATCTCGGCCGGGCCTACCATCCGATTCTCGGTGGCGACATCGCCCGCTACGACCCCAAAACGGACAAGCTGGAACGCCTCAAGCAGTCCATCGACGGCAAGCCCATCACCCCCGAGACGCGCCTGGGGCTCACGATGAATCCCGACCCGATCAACTGGGACATCACGCCGGACGGCAAAACACTCTATGCCCAGCCGATGACAAAGAACGGGCTTTACTCCTACGACCTGACGCAAGAAGGGGACGTGCTGCACGGCCGCAGCCTCGGCACCCTGATCGCCGGGGCGAAAGCGGTCGACTGCCGGGCGATGTGCGTCGGCAAGAGTGGCACCTGCTGGGTCGCCGTCACGGAAGCGGCTCCCGAGGGGATCAATCTACTCCACCTCGTCAGCTATAAGGCGGGGGACGCAGCCCCCATCGACCACGGCTGCGTCGATGTCGCCAATCCCGACTACACCCCGATGACCGATGCCGGGGGAAAGACCCTGCCGTTCCACGGCGGCCTGATCAAACTCCCCGACGGCCACACCACTTCGCGGCATGTCATCCTGGGAGTGGCGGAAGGGCACGACGGCAACGTCTATGCCCTGATGCTGATTCCCTATACCGTGCTCCAAATTCCGGTGCCGCGGAAATAGGGGCTGGCCATTTTCCAATCCGACAGCCGCTTTCTTCAGCCCCGCCCGCCGCGCAAGCACGGGTGGGGCTTTTTCGTTTTCTGCTAACAGAGATTTTTTTTATCACTTTTCGCAATTCGCCGCCGAATTCTCTATACTGCAACGATTGCAGTTGAGCGTTTGGCGGAGAATTTGCGATGCGGACGAAATACCGAATGGCTGGCGGGGGAGCCCTCGCGGCCCTCTTGGTGGGATTGTTGCCATTTCGCGGATCGGCGGCTGATACGAAGTCGGCGCCGACGAGCGCCGACGACGTCGCCAAAATCGAATTCTTCGAGAAGAAGATCCGGCCGATTCTGGCGGCTAATTGCATCGGTTGCCACAGCGCCGATACGAATTCCAAGGGAGGCCTGCGAGTCGACGACCGGAATGGCCTGATCGCCGGCGGCGGGCGCGGTTCCGCGATTGCGCCGGGAGATGTAGACAAGAGCCTGCTGATCAAAGCGGTGAGTTATACGCTGCCGAAGCTCAAAATGCCGCCCGAGAAACAGCTCGCTCCCGAGCAGATTGAGGACTTGAAGAAGTGGATTGCCGACGGTGCGGCCTGGCCGAAGGTGGAAGTGCCGGCGGAGTTGGGTAAGCATTCGGCCGACTACGAGAAGATGAAGAAGGAGCACTGGGCCTGGCAACCGCTGAAGAGTGTGAAACCGCCGGAGGTGAAGGATGCCGCTTGGGTGCGGGACGATGTAGACCGGTTCATCCTAGCTACGCTCGAGGCCAAGAGCCTCAAGCCTGTTGGCGATGTCGACAAGGCTACCCTCATCCGCCGCGTCTCCTTCGATCTCACCGGCTTGCCGCCAACGCTTGAAGAAATCGACGCCTTTCTTGCCGATAGTTCCCCGGGGGCCTACGCCAAGGTGGTCGATCGGCTGCTCGCTTCGCCGCATTTTGGGGAGCGCTGGGGGCGGCACTGGCTGGATGTGGCTCGCTACGGCGAGTCGACCGGCTCCGCCCGCAACCTGCCGTTTCCGCATGCCTGGCGCTATCGCAACTACGTTATTGATGCGTTCAACGCCGACAAGCCGTATCACCAATTTCTCCGCGAGCAAATTGCCGGCGACCTGCTGCCGGCGAACTCGACGAAGGAGAAGGCGGAGCAACTGGTCGCGACAGGCTTTCTGGCCATCGGCGTGAAGGATGTGAATCAGCGGTTCAAGGTCCGCTACATCATGGATAACGTCGATGAGCAGATCGACACGATCAGCAAAGCTGTCCTTGGACTGACGGTGAGCTGCGCTCGTTGCCACGATCATAAGTACGAGCCGATTCCAACGACGGATTATTATGCCCTCGCTGGCATCTTCCGCAGCACCGATTTGTGCGCGGGGCTGCGGAACAAGATGGGAGGCGGCGGACTCGATTATTACGATACCTCGATGCTGCTGAACGTCGGGTTGGGTGACGCCAAGGAAGCCGCAGCCGACAAGATTGCCGAGGCCAAGCAAAAGTTCGAAGCGGCCCAGAAGGAGTTTCAGGCCATCTTCAATACTCCCGAAGGGAAGAAAGTCGCCGCCGACGGCAAGCCGGTGCAGTTCGGCTTCCGGCAGAAGATGAACAAGGCCCAGGCGGAGCTCACCGCGCTGACCGATCCGGCTGCCAGCGGGGAGATTGCGATGGGAGTGCGGGATTCCAAGGTTATCAGCGATACCGAGATTCGCGTCCGAGGCGAGGCGGAGAAGCTGGGGCCGGTGGTGCCGCGCGGCTATCTTTCGGCAGTTTCCGTCCCCGATGTCGGGCCAATCAATCCCGAGCAGAGCGGCCGGCTGGAACTCGCCCGCTGGCTGACGAGCAAGCAGAATCCCCTGACCAGCCGCGTGATGGCCAACCGGGTCTGGCAGCACCTGTTCGGCAGCGGAATCGTAAAGACAGTGGACAACTTCGGCGTCACGGGGGACAAGCCGTCGCATCCCGAACTGCTCGACTTTCTCGCGGCCCGCTTCGTAAGCGGCGGCTGGTCGGTGAAGAAGCTCTCGCGGAGCCTCGTCCTCAGCCGGGCGTATCAGCTCAGTTCGGATGGAGACGAGAAGAGCTTGGAACTCGATCCGGCTAATCGACTGGTCTGGCGGCATAGCCCGCGACGGCTCGATGCGGAGGAAATCCGCGATGCCATGCTCGCTGCGGCGGGGAAACTGAATCTCGCGCCCGCCAGCGCGTCTCCTGCCAAGGACTTTAAGGTCATTGAACTACGCAACAACGGGCCCGAGGCAAAAAACCTGGAAAATCTGGCCAAGAACAGTGCGCAGCGAAGCGTTTACCTGCCGCTGCTCCGTGGTATTACTCCGAATTCCCTTTCCGTCTTCGATTTCGCCGAGCAAGGGATGGTCACCGGCAGCCGCGACTCGACGACGGTTGCTCCGCAGGCGCTCTACCTGCTCAATGACCCGTTCGTGCGAAAACAGTCGCTGGCATTGGCTCAGCGACTGCTGGTGAAGAGCGAAATGGATGACGCCGGGCGAACGAAGCTCGCCTATCGCCTGATCTTCGGCCGCGAACCGACGACGCACGAACTGGAGCGCGGAAGTGCATTCCTGGCAGCTTACGAAGGGGCGTTCAAGGAAGAGCTTCTGGCGAAGGAGGCGGCGAAGACCCCAGCGGCTCCCCAGGTAGGTGTCGTTCCTCCTGGAGAAAATGCTACGGAAAACGCCACCGACGCCAACAAACCCAAGCCCGTTGTGCCGGTAAACCCCGACGACATCGACCGAAGCGAAGGGGACACGAAGGAAGAGAAGATCGAAGTCAAAGACCCCAAAGTTGCCGCCTGGGCCAGCCTCTGCCAGGCGCTGCAGGGGACCGCGGAGTTTCGGTATCTCAAATAATCCCCACCCGACAACCATCAGTAAGTCATCTGCTTTATCAGGATATGCCCATGTCCCCCATCAACCTTCCTCTACTTCAACCCGCTCCGCTCTCTCGCCGAGAGCTTTTGAAAACCACGAGCGCCGGCTTCGGCCTCTTGGCTCTGGCGGGAATGCTCGGTCAGAACCGCTCCGCAAAAGCGAGCGATTCACCTGCCGCCAGGCCCGGCCCGCTCGCTCCCAAGCAGCCGCACTTCCCCACCAAGGCCAAGCGGATCATCTTCCTGTACATGGAAGGGGCCATGTCGCAGATGGACACCTTCGAATACAAGCCGCGGCTGCAGGAGAGCGACGGCAAGACCGGACCCGGCGGCGGCACGCTGACGGCCAGCAAATTCAAATTCGCCCAGCATGGCGAAACGGGAAGCTGGGTTTCGGAGCTCTACCCCAATGTCGCTAAACATGTGGACCGACTTTGCTTTCTGCGCGGCCTCCACACCGATACGCCGGCCCATCCGCAGGCGGTGATGCAACTGCATACCGGCGCGGCAAACGCCGCTCTTACCCGCCCGTCGCTGGGGGCCTGGCTGATGTATGGCCTGGGGACCGAGAACCAGGATTTGCCCGGCTACATCACCATCAACCCGCCGCCGAACTTTGGTGGTGTGGTGAATTACGGGAGTGCGTTCTTGCCCGCCCATTATCAAGGAACCAAGCTCAGCGACACCGGATTTCTGCCGAACCTCAAGCCGCAGACGGCGACGAATTTGCAGCGGTTGCAGCTCGATTTCATTCAGGAAAAAAACCGGGAACTGGCCCAAACGCCCGGAGCACCCAGCGAGCTCGAGGGGATCATCGAGTCGTATGAGCTCGCGTTCAAGATGCAGGGGAAAGTCCCCGAGCTGCTCGACATTTCGAGAGAGCCGCAGCATGTTCGGGACGCCTACGGCGTGAAGCCCGGCCCCGCCGGCAGCTTTGCCCGGCAATGCTTGATGGCCCGCCGCCTCAGCGAGGCTGGCGTCCGCTTTGTGGAGATTTGCCAAGGGGGCTGGGACCATCACAACAACCTGCACAAGGGGCTCATCAACAACGCCTCCGTCACCGACCAACCGACGGCCGCCCTGCTGACCGACTTGCAGCAGCGGGGCCTCCTCGACGACACGCTCGTCCTCTTCGGCAGCGAATTCGGCCGCCAGCCGACGCAGCAAGGCCCCGACGGCCGCGACCACAACATCACCGGCTATCCGATGTGGCTGGCCGGAGCCGGTGTAAAACCCGGCTTTAGCTACGGGGCAACCGACGAGTTCGGCATCCAGGGCGTCGAAGGAAAGATGCACACCATGGACCTGCACGCCACGCTGCTCGCCCTGATGGGGCTCGACCATGAAGCCCTCACTTACACCTATGCCGGCCGCGACTTCCGCCTGACGGATATCGGCGGCAAAGTGGCGAAAGAGATTTTCGCGTAACAGACCCCACCGAGCTTGCCTCGGTTGGTGAAATGATTTTGCACTAGAAGAGATAAGTTGGACATCTTGCCCCCGCCGACCTCGCGTCGGTGGAGCAAATGATTCCCCGCTTGGGAGTCATGCGTTCCACCGGCACGAGGCCGGTGGGGACGTGTCGGACTGTTATTCCCAAGCTAGTGCAAAATCATGGGCTCCACCGAGGCGAGCTCGGTGGTGGCCGAATCAACCTATTCCTCATCAAGAAAATTCTCGGTACCGTTGGAATCCGAAACATGTCCCGCACTTTCTTCGTCACCGTCACCTCACTTCTTCTTCTCGCCTCCGATGTCTCTGCGGACGCCAGAAGGCCCAACATCCTCATCATCGTCGGCGACGACATGGGCTATGCCGACATCGGCGTGCATGGCTGCAAGGACATTCCCACGCCGCATATCGATTCGATTGCGAAAAACGGCATCCGCTGCACGAGCGGCTATGTCTCGGGGCCGTATTGCAGTCCCACGCGGGCGGGGCTGATGACCGGCCGCTACCAGCAGCGATTCGGGCACGAATTCAATCCCGGTCCTAATCCGGTGCAGGCGTTTGGCCTTCCTCTCACCGAGGTCACGCTCGCCGACAAGCTCAAAGCGGCCGGCTATGCGACCGGAATGGTCGGCAAATGGCATCTCGGCAATGACCCGAAGTTCAACCCGGTCAACCGCGGCTTTCAGGAGTACTTTGGCTTCCTCGGCGGGGCCCATCAGTATTTTCCGCAGCGAAATCCAGCCAAGGTCGCCAGCGCAGCCGTCTTCCGCGGCCTGGAGCGGGTCGAGGAGAAGGAATACCTCACCGACGCCTTCGCCCGCGAAGCGACGGCCTACATCGACAAGCATCAGAAGGAACCGTTCTTCCTCTATCTCACGTTCAACGCGGTCCACAACCCGATGCAGGCGGCTGACAAATACCTGGCCCGTTTCCCGGATGTGAAGGACGAAAAGCGGCGGACCTATTGCGCGATGATGTCCGCCATGGACGACGCCATCGGCAGCGTGCTCAAGAAGCTCGACGACACCCAGCTCACCGAGAACACGCTCGTCTTCTTCATCAGCGACAACGGCGGCCCGCCGGTCAACGCCTCCAGCAACGGGCCTCTCCGCGGCTTCAAGGCCCAAACCTGGGAAGGGGGCATCCGCGTCCCGTATCTCGTGCAGTGGAAGGGAAAACTCCCCGCCGGCAAGACCTACGACCAGCCGGTGATTCAGCTCGACCTGCATTCCACCGCCCTGGCCGCCGCCGGACTGGTGCGGGCCGTCAAGGAGCAGACCGGCCCGCCGCTCGACGGCGTGGACCTGCTCCCCCACCTGGCCGGCGAAACGTCGACCCTGCCCCACGACGCCCTCTACTGGCGGTTCGGCGAGCAGACCGCCATCCGCAGCGGCAACCACAAGCTCGTCAAAGCCCGCGGCGGCAGCGGCGACTGGGAACTCTACGACCTGGTTGCCGACCTCGGCGAAACCAAAAACCTCGCCGCCGATAAGCCGGACCTCGCCAAGGAACTCCTTGCCAAGTACGACGCCTGGAATGCTGGCAACGTCAAACCGCTTTGGGGTGCGCCCGCTGCTGGCGGCAAAGGCAAGGCGGGGTTGAAGAAGTTGCAGGAGAAGGAAGAGTAGGCTATCAGGGCTCACTCGCTGCTTCCGACGAAGCCTTCGTCAATTACTTCGATTCTCCTCCTGCTGTGGTTTGGATTTGTCGATCCGATCTTTGATTGTGTAGTAGACACCGTGGAGAAAGTCATATTTCTTGTCTTCTACTCGCTTCAAAACCGTTGAGAATGGGAATCCCATTGCTTCAACCGTCTTACTTCGAACCGCATAGTCTGTTCCATATTCATCTGTGACTTTGACCCACTCCATATCCAAGTCAGTAACGCATTTGTTCCCAAGATAGCCGCCCAGGATCTGAACGACCTCTTCGTCCGTATGCTGCCGCGAAGAGCTCACCTGCCACGCGCGAAATGCGCGGTCATAATCCTTGAGATCGGCAGTTGGAGTGTTTGGCAGATATTTGGCTAGAAAATCAGGTGCGTCGCTTCCGAGTTTTTGCAATCGAGCCAGTTCACTGCCAGTGATGACCTGAATCTTTTGCGGCGTTGGATCAACCGTAGATTCGTTGACAACGATCGTTCCATCGGGAGTGTTAACTTTGATCGGTTTTGGCTGGCTGGACATGTCATTACATCCTGCGGCGACAATCAAGGGCGTTATGAGGAGGAATGCTCGCATGGTCTTGCAAGTGGCTTACCTAGTTCTCTTGCGGCACAATGAGATAGCGTATTCCGTTTCCCTGCAAAAATCCATTGTCTCGGTCGCATCGAGGTCGAGAGGTCGGTGGCAGATGCGATGACCCCGCAGAAACACAACCGCTCCTCCGCTAAGCTTGTGGATGCGATTCTTCCGCCGATTCCAACTTCTGCCCGCAACCATCCATGTTCCGCCGCATCCCCGCTCGCCTCGGCTTCGCTCTCCGCGGAGTTTTCACCGCGTTCCGGCTCGACCAGTCCTTTGTCGAGCATCTGGCTTCTGCCGTCCCCGTCATCGCGGCTGGCATCGTCCTGCGGGTGAATCTGCTGGAGTGGTGCCTCCTGGTGCTTTGCATCACAGCGGTGGTGGCGGCGGAAATGTTCAACACGGCCATTGAGCAGCTTGCCAAAGCGGTGCATCCCGAACAAAGCCCTCTCGTCGGCGCTTCTCTCGACGTCGCCGCCGGCGGCGTCCTCATCGCCTCCCTCGGCGCAGCCATTGTCGGCTGTGCCATCTTTGGATTTCGATTAGGGGTCTTGATGAAGTGGTGGGCGTAGGCAATTCCTCAACGCCTTATCGACTACAGAATCTCTGCGTCCTCCGCGCCTATGCGTGATGAAAATCTTTTCTTCAGAGGGCATAACGCAGAGGCGCGGA
>JBJXFF010000148.1:0-14523 GCA_046153945.1 Pirellulaceae bacterium | reverse complement strand
GCCCGAATGCCGCAGAAGGGGGCCTGGATGCCGAACACGATCACCTTGTCGCACTCCTTCGTCGCTACGAGGAGTGCATCGGGGCGGGAATCGAAGGCGTTGTTCTGGCTGGTTGCTGCTCCGGCGAAGTAGACGTCCGGAGTTAGCTTCATCTTGGCCCGCTTGGCTTCCCAGGCGTACTGCACGAACTCGTCCGAGAGATGTTCGGGGTACCACATCAGGTTGGTATGCGTATCGAAAAGCATGGCGAGATTGTAACTTGCTCCGTGGACGAATACAGTCAGGCTCACCGATGGCCACGAACCCCTATCAAAGCCCGCAGCCGTTTGATGAAGTCGGCAAAGACCCGTTTGCACCGCCGTCGCGAACGCGGCTGGGGGTGCTCGGGTTTCTGTGCGCCCTGGCGGCCATTTTGTACCTGGACCGCATCTGCATGGGGACGGCGGCGGCGGACATTCAAAAGGAGTTCACCACCAGCACGTTTGAGTTCACCGATACGCACATCAGCTATGTTCACATGGCCTTCACGCTGGCGTATGGGCTGTTTGAACTTCCCGTCGGCCGCCTGGGAGACCGGATCGGTGCCCGCAAGGTTTTGACTCGCATCACCCTCTGCTGGTCGCTGTTCACGGCGCTCACGGGGGCTTCGCTGGGGCTCTATTCGCTCCTGGCTGTGCGATTTCTGTTTGGCGCGGGAGAGGCGGGAGGTTATCCGAATGCGGCCCGGGTGCTGGCTCGCTGGTTTCCAGATCAGGAGCGGGGACGGGCACAAGGAATTATGATTACTTGCGGACAAATGGGGGGAGCCTTGGCTCCGCTCGCCGCGTCCCCATTGATCATGGCGATTGGCTGGCGATGGTCCTTTGCCCTGTTTGGACTAATCGGCGTCTTCTGGGCCATTGCCTTCTGGATTTGGTATCGCGACGACCCGGCGGAGCATCCGGGGGTGAATCTGCAGGAGCTAACGCATATCCGCTCCGGCGGAGCAGCTCCGTCCAAAGCTCACGAAGCAATCCCCTGGGGTTCGATTTTGCGCAATCCCAGCCTCTGGATTCTAGCGGGAATCATTATCTGCTCCTCGTTCAATTCGTACTTCTACTTCTCGTGGCTGAATAAGTATCTGGTTTCGGCCCGCGGGGTGGAAAAGATTTGGGCGGGGGTGCTGACTTCGGTCGTGCTCGGGGGATCGGCCATCGGGACAATTTCGGGGGGCTTTGTGGCGGACTGGATTCTGAAGACATCCACCAACCCCGACCGCAGCCGACGGTATTTGGGCAGCACCTGCTTCACGCTGGCGGCATTGTTTCTGGGGCTCTCGGTCTGGTGCAATTCCGCGACGTTGGCGGCTGTCATGGCGGCTCTCTCTTGCCTGTGCGCGTTTTTGATGCTCCCCAACTGGTGGAGCTGCGCCACAAAAATCAGCGGCAAGCACACCGGCTCGATCTTCGGCCTGATGAACATGCTGGGGGTTGGCGGGGCGCTCTGCAGCCAGTATTTCGTGGGAGCTTTTGCTGACTATCAAAAAGGGCAAGGCTACACCGGCAGAGCGGCTTGGGACGGGCTCTTTAGCGTGTTTGTGGTGGTCCTGCTGACGGCCGCTGTGGGCTGGTTTTTTTACCGCACGGTGCCGCTGGAACGGGAAGGGGAGAAGAGCCCGATTTAGCCGCCGTTACTTGCAGTACCGCAAGTCTTACCTGTCTTGCCAAGAGCAAAATTCTAAAGTTCAATAAAGGTAGAATACCGGCTCAATATCCAGCGGGCCGGCCATGATTTTTCATCAAGGAGTTTCCCATGAAAACCGCCTTTTTCGCGCTCACGTTGATTGCCATCTCTTGTCTTGCCCCCCTCGCCGCGGAGGCCAGGCCCCGAGGCGGACAAGGAGGAAGCGTCGTCCATTCTCGCCGCGGGCCGGTCATCCTGCACCGCGCTCTCCCCCCGTTCCGTGGCCAGCACGTTTACGGCGGGCGGTAGGAAGCGGGGGTTTGGCGAAAAAACCTCCAGCAAGAAACACAATCGGCCAGCTCTCGCTGGCCGAATTTCTTTCTTGATTGCGTCGTGGTCGCTGCGTTACTCTTCCGACCCCGGCGGCGTGGTCGCGGCGGGTGGATTGGCCGGAGGCGTGGTTGTGGTGGGAGCCGCCGGCGTTGTTGCCGCGGGTGTTCCCGGAGCTGCGGCTGGAGTGGTTGTTGGCGCAGGAGTGGTGGAACTCGTGGCGGCTGCGGCGGGAGTCGCGGCTTCCGCGGGCTTGGTTTCGTCCTTCGGCTTCTCTGCTTCAATGACGACGCGGTCTTCGTCCGTGGGATCAACGTTCAGCCATTCCTTGCGAGTCTTCTCCGAGACGGATTCCCGCCAGATGGCGAGGACTTCCTTGATGTCCATGTGCGGGTTGCCCCGCTCATTCCCCTTCTGGCCCCCCTGAACGGGCTTGAGCGCGGTCCAGAGCATATCCACCATCTGCGTGTCGCCGTAGTAACGACCAGAGGTGATGTTGCCGTCCTTGTCCATGTCCAGGACGTAATGGAAATAGATGAGCTGTGTGCTCTTGGGGCCTTTCTGATATTCTTGCGGTGTGTTCAGGACGTAGCGGCACATCATCTTCACTTCCGACTGGGTGTCGGAGATCTTGGTGATGGTCGCCTTGTAAGCGTAAATGGGGTAGTTGATCACAACTTCGCCCAGAGCCGACTCCATTCCCACCGGATGCTCGCCGCGGCCGATCCAGTTGGTCAACACGATGTGCAGCAGGGCGGGGTTGATGGCTGCGTCCTCGCCGCCGAGAAACTCGGTGGGGGAATACATGTACATTTCGGCGAGCATTCCCTTGATGTCGGCTGGGCTGAAAACCACGCCATTGCGGGTGACGCTCTTTTCCGGTTCCGCATGGCGAATGGCGGCAGCCGTCCAACCGTTGCAGTGGCCATACCAGCCGGGGGTGCGGTCGCGGCCGGCTCGAATGCGGCCGAAAAGGCCACGAGGCGGTTGGTCGCCGTTGGGACCATTATTGAATCCATAGCGGCCGCGATGAGCGCCGACGTCTCTGCGTTCGTACTCTTCGGCCATGGGGCGACCGCTGTGAAACGCGGCGTCGTACTTCCGCATGGCACCAATGGTGCCACCGGATTTATCTGGATAATCGTGCCCGGAATACGGAATGCGAAAATCCGGAGTCTTGCCGTCAGCCGGCAGGTCCGCAAACTTGAGGACCAGATCCTGTTCCCACCATTGCTTGAATACATCCTGCTGGTATTTTAGCTCGGAGGCCTTCATCGTCCCCGAACCGGAAATCTGTCCGGCGGCAGCGGCGACAAGAAGCAGGGACACGGCGACGGAAGACATGGTGAGCTCCACAAAGATGTCGAAAGAGAATTGGCGCGACGACAAAGCCCTTGGAAATTCCATTTGGTTTTCCAAGGGCCTTGAAGATATTTTCAGCGGACCTTCGATTGTACCTCGAAGTTTGCCCTCAGGCTTTCCGCTCGCCAGCAATTATAGCTTAGCGATAGCGCTGACCGCGAGGAGCCGAAGCCATCTTCGCATCACCCTTTTGCACGGGGCACTGGCAGGCGCAGTTCTTCTGCGTCGGAGCCTGGGTCGGCTTCTGGGCGGGAGAAACTTTCTGCACGGGAGCCTGGGTGGGGGCAACGGCCTTCTGGGTGGGGGCCTGGGTCGGGGCGACCTTGGGGGCCTGGGTGGGAGCCTGAGCCGGACCCTGGACAGGGGCGGCAAGGGCAACGCTGCCAAGCAACGCGGAAGCGGCAAAAGTCAAAAGCAAGCGACGCATGTCAAAACCTCCTGAAGTAAATAAAAAGACGGTCTACGACGTTGTAAATCATGACGGGGCACCTTGCCGCCGTTTTCTCCGCCTCAAGTCGCCACGTCCGCTGATTTTTATCCTGTAAAACCTTGCGGCTGTGGCAAACTCTACCGAATGTCAAAAGATTACTCCACGAACTAAGCGCTTGCAACCCACCCACCTCACCCCGCTTTACCAAAATCTCGCTTTTCACCGTTGCCAGGGATTTCAGTTAGTTGGATTTTCCGCAGTTCGGCCTCGCGCTCGGCATAAAACTTGGGCATTTCGTTCGCCAGGCAGGCGGATAGCTCGAAAATGCCCTTCACATCCAGTTCCCCATCCTGTGCGCGCTTGACGACTCGTCGCATCCACAATTGAGTGACCAGCACCGGTTCAACGTCAACCGGATTGGGGCTTGCTCTCGCGACATTACGAGCCCGGAGTTCGTCGCCGAGTTGTTCCAGTAGTTCCAATTCGGGGGGAAAGACGGTCAGGATGTATTTCAGGACCTGATGATCTGTTTGCATGGCCATGGTTACTCCCCTCTTCATTTCTTTGGGACGACCTCGTTTAAGCAAACAATGTGCCGTTTTCCGAAGTGGCGAGAGCCCCCACTGGATGTTCAGGTTTCTTGACATCCCAAGGAGAAAAGGAGAATCGGCCGGGAGAAGTCAATTCACCCTGCTTGGATGATGCGCAGGGGGCCGAAGCGCAAAGCCAGTTGCCAGTCACCAAAAACCGAAGGGGGGATGTTTCAATCGCTTAACATGCGGCCGTGGCCGCCGCGAAAGCAGGCTGATAGACTAGCGGGCAAGTGAATCCGCGAAACACGCTGGGAAAGACCGCCTGATTACGGCAGCGAACTGCGGATGCAGGACAATTGCGACTGTGTGCGGATGAGAATCGAGTCTTCAAATACCGCCAGCGAAGCCAGTGTTTGCCCGAAAAGCTGGTTGCGAGCGATTTCCTCGAATTGGCGACCCGGTTTGAGAACGGAAGTGACACCTTCCTGGCTGGTAATATAGAGTTTGCCGTCGGCCAAGAGCGGACTGGCGGCAAAGTTCCCTCCCAAGCGATGCTGCCAAATCTGCTCCCCTGTTTTTGCGTCCAGGCAAGTCGCGACTCCCTTGGACGAAACAAAATAGACTTCGCCCCCCGACACCAGCGGCGAGGAAATCTCCGGAACCTGCTTTTCGCATGTCCAAACAACGTGCGAATCGGTGACGTCCCCCTTTCCATCGACCTTGATCGCCCACAGTTCCGGCTTCATGTAGCCCGTGCAGATGTAAACGAGGCCGTCCTTGAACACCGGCCGCGGCACCACGGCGTGACCCGCGCCAAAATTGGCACGCCAGATTTCTTTTCCCGTCGCCGGCTCATAAGAGCAGACCCACTGAGCACCGGGAACAATAAGTTGCTCCTGGCCGGCGTGCGCAATGACCAGCGGCGTGCTGAACGCCCGACGTAGCTTGTTGTCCTCGGCTTCGATCGGTGGACGGTTGGTCCGCCAGATTTGCTTTCCAGTCAACTTATCCAGAGCAATCACGAACTGCTGGTTCGTGCCGTCGCAGGCGAAGATCAGCATGTCTTTCCACAGCACGGGAGAGCCGCCAGGGCCCGTGATTTCTTCTACAGTCAGGACCTGTTTCCACAGGATCTTCCCGCTCTTCATTTCCAGGCAGACGGTTCCGAGTGAACCGAAGTGGCAATAGAGCCGCTCCCCATCGCTGACGGGGGTCGGCGAAGCATAAGTATTTTGAGCGTGGATCGGCTTGGGGTCGGCGAAAGTGAAGAGGTCGATCTGACGAAGGATTTTTCCCGAGGCCGCCTCGATTTCTATTGCGAGAAGCGTCGCCGACGCGTGCGTTTGAAAGTCCGGCGTCAGAATGGGATTCAACGCCAGTTTCTTCTCGCGCTCCTTTTCGTCCAAAGCGGCCTGCTTGGCACTCGTCAGCCAGACCTTGCCGCCCACCACAACCGGCGACGACCAGCCGCTGCCGGGGATTTCAGTCTGCCAGGCGGGCGCATCAAAGCCCCCCCAACGTTCGGGCAAATTCTTAGCCACCACGCAGCCGTCCCCGCTCGGACCGCGAAACTGGGGCCAGTCCTGTGCGGATGCGGAAACGACCACCGGCGCTAAGGCAGCCAAGGTCAGGCAGGCAACGAGATGGGCAATTCGCATGGTTCGCACCAATCGCCAGAGGGATGTTCCTCTAGTTTAGCTCATCCTGGCCAACACGAGCCCGACTTGCGGCGGGCATTTGCCCAAGCCCTGTGGAACGCAAATGATGCCGTCGACGAGGCGGCCCAACCTGCAGCCGACGAAGACGGTTCTCACGCGATGGCGGCTAGCGCATCGCGCCGCTGGCCGAGAAATCGTGACGGGACTTGTTTAGCGATTGCCGCCGCCAGGACGACCTGCGCCCCCTGGTCTACCGCCGGCTCCACCAACCCCAGCACCACCGGGACCGCCTGGCGCTCCAGGGGCTCCGCCAAATCCACCGGCCCCTCCAAGGCCACCGCCCCCGCCGAATCCACCGGCCCCGCCTGCGCCTCCCACTCCGCCAGCTCCAGCAGCGCCACCTTGGCCGGGCTGGGGACATTCGTCGGGTGTGATTTGGCCATCGCCGTTGGCATCGAGCTTCTTAATCATCGCCACGACCGTCTCAAACTCCTTGGCCGAGATAACGCCGTCCCGATTGACATCAAAGATGGCAAACAGCGGATTGGGAGGCTGATTGCCTCCGGGACCTCCGCCGGGTCCACCCGCACCTCCACCCCCAGCTCCGCCCGGGCCGCCGGCTCCGCCAGGCGCGCCCGGTCCGCCGCCAATTCCTCCCAGTCCACCGGCACCCCCGGCTGCGCCTGCCGCACCCTTTTTCCCCGCACCCTTGTTCGGTGCCCCCAGCGAAACTGCGACCACGAGTGCCAACCCTGTGCCAAGCACCCAAGCCATCTTTGCCATGCTTCGTTTCATCTCTTGTTCCTTGGACTGATTCTCTGCTGCCCCTGGCCATAACGCCAATAGAGCAGATTTTATAGCGATCGGCGAGAAGAAAAGCTGAAATCCGCCGCGGAGGTAGGCCTTCCAATTCCTACTCGTACTTCCTGCTCCTACTCCTACTCGTCTTCCCCCCGGCGGAAGAGGACGAGTAGGAGTAGGAGAAGGAGAAGGAGCAGGAGCGGGACAAAGTAGTCCGAGACTCTCTCCTATTTCCCTTTCGCCCCCTTGATTGTCTTGACCATCACAATGTGCCGCACTCGGATCTCGACCCCTTTTTTCTGCTGATACCGGCCAGTGACGATGACCGGCTGCTTGTCGAGCTTCTCCGCCAGTGCCAGCAGTTCCTTGTTGCCGGCGAGGTCCAGCTCCCAAACAATCTTGTCGATTCTGATAATTGTCCCCGTCGTCTCCCCACCAATCGCCTTGATCCCCGTCTCCAACTTCCCCTTGATTTCCACATCGATATACGCCTCCTCCTCCTCGGCTCCAAGAATCACCGAGCCAAGGAGCGGGAGAAGCATCGCGAGTACCAGCAAAAGCGTCTTCATGATTTTTGTCCTGGGTTCTAAGGGCAGAAATAAGGCTGCACAGGAGAGGCATTATACTCCTGGCTCTCCCGGTGGTAGAATCACACCCAGTGGAAGTGCTTGTACGCCTGGTGGCGGCCTCAGTCTTCAAAACTGCTGGGCCTTGCGTTAACCGCTGGGCCGGTGGGTTCGATTCCCATGCACTTCCGCCATTTTTTGCCTGGAGAGTGCATGAGCGCAGCGAAATGCACGCGTAGGCAAATGTCGGACAAACAGAGTTGGCTCACGCGAGCAGAGCTTTTCACGCGTGCATTGCGCTGCGCTTCATGCACCCTACTTAAGAAATCTTGTGGAAAAAATTCAGATCATCGGCATCGGAGATGACGGCCTGGAAGGGCTGACCGCGGCGGCGCGGCAGCTCATTGACAAGGCGGAGCTGATCCTTGGGGCCAAGCCGACGCTGGCGGCGGCCAGCAAGTCGGCGGCGGAGAAGGTCGAAGTGGCTGGCGACCTGGAGGGAATCATCCGCCGCATTGAGGCCGCGAAGGGTAAGCGGATTGTCCTGCTCACGACCGGCGACCCAATGTTCTACGGCACCGCCCGCTTCCTTTGCGACCGGCTCGGGAAAGAGCGGTTCGAAGTCACGCCGCACGTCAGCAGCATGCAGCTCGCCTTCGCCCGCGTGAAGGAAAGCTGGGACGAAGCCTACCTTACCAACCTCGCCACTCAGCCACTCGACCGCGTGGCGGAGAAGGCCCGCACCGCGGCCAAGGTCGGCCTGTTCACCACGGAGGCGATTCCGCCGAGCCAGGTCGCCAAGGCCCTGCTCGACCGTCGCATCGATTACTTCACCGCCTACGTCTGCGAAAACCTCGGCTCACCGGATGAATGTGTCACGCAGGGGGAACTAAGCGAAGTCGCCGCGCAGGAATTCTCGCCTCTCAACGTCATGATCCTCGTCCGCAAGCCGGACTTGCCCGACCGCCCGAGCGGGATGGCGGGCCGGCGGCTGTTCGGCAATCCGGACGAGGCATTTTTGCAATCGCATCCCAAGCGAGGCCTGCTAACGCCGGCGGAAGTCCGCTGCATCGCGCTCGCCGAAATGGACCTGGGAACGACCAGCATCGTCTGGGACGTCGGTGCCGGCAGCGGCAGCGTCGCGATTGAAGCCGCACAGATTGCCGGCGGCGGCAAGGTGTTCGCCATTGAAATGGACCCTGAGGATTACGACCTGATTTCGTCGAATGCAGAAGCCTTCGGCGTGAGCAATTTGGTTCCTGTGCTTGGCAAAGCGCCGGAAGCCTGGTCCGGCCTCCCCGCTCCCGATGCCGTCTTCGTCGGCGGCACTGGCCGGCAGGTGAGCCACATCGTTGAGCAGGCCTTCGATCAACTTCGCCCTGGCGGCCGTTTGATGGCCAACGTCGGCAGCATCGACAACCTGGCCGACGTCCGGAGCGTACTCGTCGCCAAAGCGGGGGACGCCAAGGTCTGGATGATCAACCTCGCCCGCGGGAATGACCAGTTTGACCAGTTGCGGTTTGAGTCGATGAGCCCGACTTTTTTGGTGGCAGCGGTGAAGGGGAAATGACGAAGTCCGAATGGCGAATGACGAAGGGAAGAAGCGTGCGGGTTCAAGTCGGCTTTATCTTGTTGTCTGGCATCTTTGCTCTCGGTTGCGCACGAGCAGCAGAGGTTGATTTCCGTCGCGACATCGCGCCGATTTTTGAGCGGCGATGCCTCAGTTGTCACAATGGGGCAGAGAAAAAGGGAAAGCTCTCCCTGCAGACTGAAAAGGAAACGCTGGCCGGCGGCGAGAACGGAACCGCGATAATGGCGGGGAAGCCTGAGGAGAGTCTGCTGCTGGACTATATCAGTGGCGATAAGCCGGAGATGCCCAAGAAGGGTCCGCCGCTGAAGAAGGAGGAAGTGGCCCTCGTCAGGGACTGGATTGCTGCCGGTGCGAAATGGCCGGCTGACCTGGCGCTGCTGGACCGAGCCATTGCCGACAGCAATTGGTGGTCCCTCCAGCCGCTCGTCCGTCCGCCGCTGCCGAAACTGGGTGCCGAAGATGAAAGGCGGGTCCGCACTCCCATTGATGCTTTCATCCTCGCCAAACTTCGCGAGAAGCAGCTCGCGCCGTCTGCCGAAGCCGACAAGCTCACGCTCCTCCGGCGACTTTACTTTGACGTGACCGGCCTTCCACCGACGCCAGAGGAGACGAGCGAGTTTCTGAACGACAAAGACCCGCGGGCCTACGAAAGGTTGGTGGACCGGCTGCTGAAGTCTCCGCAATACGGCGAGCGTTGGGCTCGCCACTGGCTTGATGTGGTCCACTATGCCGATACCCACGGCTACGACAAAGACAAGCTTCGGCCCAATGCCTGGCCCTATCGCGATTACGTCATCCGCTCGCTCAATCAAGACAAGCCCTACGGCCAATTCGTGCGGGAGCAACTGGCGGGGGACGTGCTTTATCCGGATTCGGCGGACGGCATCGCCGCGCTCGGCTTCATCGCGGCGGGGCCGTGGGATTTTGTCGGCCATGCGGAAGTCCCGGAGACGAAGATCGACGGCATGTCGGCCCGGAACCTCGACCGGGACGACATGGTGACCGCCACCATGAACGCCTTTTGCAGCACTACCGTCCAATGTGCCCGCTGCCACAATCACAAATTTGACCCGGTCAGCATGGAGGATTACTACAGCCTCCAAGCCGTCTTCGCCGCGGTGGACCGGGCGGATAAGGCGTATGACGCGGACCCCGCCGTCGGAAAGAAGCGGCTGGAACTCGCTGCGAAGCTGGCGGACGTGCAAAAGCAAAAGCTGCTCGTGGACGCCAAGGTTCGCGCCGCCGCCGGCGAGGAACTCATCGCAATTGAGACTCGCCTGGCCGAGCTTTCCAAGGTCGCCCCCGACGGAGAGAAGCCCGAGTTCGGCTATCACAGCAACATTGAACCTCGGCAGGACGTGGTGAAATGGGTGCAGGTGGATTTAGGAAAAAGCACACCCATCGAGCGAATCATCTATGTCGGCTGCCACGATGATTTCAACAAGATCGGGGCGGGTTTTGGGTTCCCGGTTCGATTCAAAATCGAAGCCTCGAACGACGTCACGTTCGCAGCGGGCGTGGTTACGCTGCTAGACCAGTCGCAGGCCGACTTCGCCAATCCAGGGGTCGTACCGCAGACCGTGGTCGTGCCGAAGGGAACGTCCGCTCGTTACATTCGCATTACGGCTACCAGGCTCGCGCCTCGGATGAACGATTTCATCCTCGCCCTGGCCGAGCTGATAGTGCTCGCCCCTAGCGGCGAAAATCTGGCGGCCGGTAAACCGGTCACCTCGCTCGATTCCATCGAAGCCGCCGCGCGCTGGAGCCGCAAGAACCTAGTGGATGGCTATTATTACGGCATCAAATCGGCTTCGGCGGGAGAGCTGCTTAAGCTCACGGAAAAGAAGCAGGCCATTCTCAAAAAGGCCCTTTCGCCACAACTGATGGCGGAATTCGACGAAATCTCTAGAGCCACGAAGGAAGCCGAGCAGAGTCTCGCCTCCCTCCCGCCGCAGCAACTCGTCTATGCCGGCACTATTCACACTGGCAGCGGCACATTCGTCGGCACCGGCGCAACCGGCGGGAAGCCGCGAGAGATTCACATACTCCTTCGCGGCGACATCAAGCGGCCCGATAAGCCTGTCGGACCAGGGACGATTCCAATCATTAGCGGCGTCGATTCGCGCTTTGCACTTCCGCCGAGCCACAAGGAAGGTGAACGCCGCGCCGCTCTCGCAAGCTGGATCACGCATGAGAAAAATCCGCTCACCTGGCGGTCCATTGTCAATCGCGTCTGGCAGTACCACTTCGGCCGCGGCCTCGTCGATTCCCCCGGTGACTTCGGCCGTATGGGGCAACTGCCGACACACCCGGAGTTGCTCGACTGGCTGGCGGTGGAGTTTCGAGATGACGAACAATCGCTGAAGAAGCTTCACCGGCTCATCCTGCTTTCCAGCACTTATCGCCAAAGCTCCGCTCACAACGACGCTGCCGCCAAATTCGATGCCGGCAATCAGTTCCTCTGGCGGGCCAATCGCCGCCGACTCGATGCCGAGTCGCTCCGCGACGCCACCCTCGCCGTTGCCGGCAAGCTGAACCCCACGATGGGTGGCCCCGGCTACTGGGATTTCGTACTGGAGAAGCCGGAGCATTCTCCCCACTATGAATACGACAAGATGGACCCTGACGATCCCAAGACGCACCGCCGCAGCATTTACCGCTTCATCGTCCGCTCCGCCCCCGACCCGTTCATGGAATGTCTCGACTGCGCCGACCCTTCGCAGCTCGTCGACAAGCGTAACGAAACCCAAAACGCCCTCTCCGCCCTCGCTCTCCTCAACAACAAATTCATGCTCCGCATGAGCGAACACTTCGCCGCCCGCGCGACCGCTTCCGGCAAAACGCCCGCAGACCAAATCGCCGCCGCCTTCCGTCTGGCAATTACTCGCGACCCGACAGCCGAAGAGCTTCGCGAACTGACGGCGTACGCCCAGAAGCACGGAATGACGAACGCCTGCCGGGTTATACTGAATTTGAACGAGTTCCTGTTCGTCGATTAGTTGATAGAGTCGATGCGGGGCGTATCCAATGAAAGATCACTTTTTTGCGAGCAAGCGGGACGAAGCCCTCAATATTCATTTTAGTCCCCATGGCGACCCGGTCATTGATGTCTACAAGAAGGATGTTGACATTGGGGCCTTGCGCCGAAATCTGTCCCTGACTGTCGAAGAGAGGATGAACAACTTCCTGCGGGGAATGGAAGCGATGTACGAATTCCGTCGGGCCGGCGACAAACTGAGAGCGTAGAAAGACTCGTCATGGCGAAGCTTGAAACCAAATTTGACGCCTTGCTTCGAGTACTATCGGATCACCAAGTCGATTACATCGTCATCGGTGGAGTTGCGGCGGTCGTCTATGGCGCGAATCGGGCAACCTTCGACATCGACATTGTTTATTCCCGCCAATCTGAAAACATCAAGCGGCTGGCGAATGCACTCGCACCACTTCAACCCTATCTACGAAATACGCCTCCTGGCCTCCCATTTAAGTGGGACGAGCGGACGCTTTTAGCGGGCTTGAATTTCACGCTCGAAACAACTTTAGGGTACATCGACGTGTTGGGAGAGGTCACCGGCGGCGGCTCCTATGTCGAATTGCTGCCGTACTCGGCGGAGATCAACGTCTACGGAGTCATCACTCGCTGCGTGACGCTCGAAAGGCTGATTTTTTTGAAAAGGGCGGCAGGTCGTCCGAAGGACTTTGAAGCTCTTGCCGAATTAGAACTGCTGTTCGCCGAAAGGCTCGCCAGCCAACCGCATAAGGAATAGCTTGAAAATGCAAGGTATTCTACCCCTCTCCCGCCGCGCCCTTCTCGCCTCCCTCGGCCAAGGCTTCGGCTCCCTCGCTCTCGCATCGCTCCTCGGTAAAGACGCAACCGCCGAAACCCCCTCATCTCCTCAGCCCCGCACCCCTTCTTCCCCCACCCGCATCCTCCACCACCCCGCCAAAGCCAAGCGTGTCGTCCAGCTCTTCATGTCCGGCGCGGCCAGCCACGTCGACCTGTGGGATTACAAGCCGATGCTCGAAAAGAAGCATGGCCAGGCGTCGGATTTTGGCGAGAAGGTGGAAGTCTTTCAAAACGGCCTCGGCCCGTGGCTCAAATCGCCTTGGAAATGGCAACAGTCCGGGAAATGCGGCAAGCATCTGAGCGAAATCACTGCCCCGCTCGGAACGTGCGTGGATGAAATGGCCTTCGTCCATAACATGGTCGGCAAGACGGGGGTTCACAGCCAGGCGACACTGTTACAAGCGACTGGCTTTCAAACGCCCGGCTTTCCGGGGATGGGGGCCTGGGTCAGTTATGGACTCGGCAGCCTGAACGATAATCTGCCGACGTTCGTCGTCCTACCAGATCATCGGGGCTTTGGACCGAGCGGGCCGAAGAACTGGGGTTCGGCGTTCCTGCCCGCTCAGCACCAGGGAACCGTTATTCGCCCCGGAACTGCCAACCCCATTGCCGACCTATTTCCCACGGGGGGCAAGTTCATCAGCAAGGATTCCGAAGCAGCCGCTTTGTCGCTGATGAAGAAGCTGAATAGGCAACATGAAGCGACCCGACCTGGCGACGACCGACTGGAGGCTCGCATCAAAAGTTATGAGCTCGCTGCCCAGATGCAGCTCTCCGCACCGGAGGCCCTGGACCTTTCCGGCGAGCCGGCACACATCCTGAAGCTTTACGGTCTGGACCACGGCAAGTCGGCATTCGACAAGGAGATCAACGAGGTTGAAGAGACCGACTATTTCGGCCGCAAGTGCCTGGTCGCCCGCCGGCTGCTGGAGCGCGGCGTTCGCTTCGTGCAAATTTGGTCCGGCTGCGACAACGGCTTTCCCCGCCGCAATTGGGATTCGCACGAGGAACTGCACCGCGACCACGGTCCGCTCGCCCTCGGCATGTCACGCGGAGCAGCCGCCCTGATCGCCGACCTGCGGCAGCGGGGGCTGCTCGACGACACGCTCGTCCTTTGGACCACCGAGTTCGGCCGCATGCCTTGCAGCCAAGGCTCCAACGGCCGGGACCACAACCCGTTCGTCTTCACCAATTGGCTCTGCGGCGGCGGCATCAAGGGTGGTATCAGCCACGGCCCCAGCGACGATTGGGGCTACCGCCCCCGAGACCGCGACAACCCCACTCAGGTTTACGACATCCACGCCACCATCCTGCACCTCCTTGGCATCGACCACACCCGCCTCACCTTCCGCACCAGCGGCATCGACCGCCGCCTGACCGACGTGCACGGGCATGTCATCAAGGAACTGCTCGCGTGAATCCTAAGGCGAAGGAACTCCGGCAATTCAATCCTGCCACCGTTTACACATGCTATTTGTATTTTCCCTGGTCAATTTCCAGTCACTTTTGGTCGTCGATGCTCATTCATGAGCAGCTTCCGGTGTTTCCCGTCAAGAATTGCCTGTAAAACTAAACCATCACTTCGAGGCCCGAGATTTGCGGTCGATGTCGCGGCCTTTGCAGGAGATATCCCTCAATTCGGGTGGTTTTAATCCTGAAGAAAAGGTCGGAATTAATGCTGCCGTAAAATTGACAGCTACCGCATGGCCGGATATTCTCATACCAACGTCCGTTTATCGGTCG
>JBJXFF010000146.1:0-67332 GCA_046153945.1 Pirellulaceae bacterium | reverse complement strand
TCATGACGATTGAAGGAGGCGAACGTTTTGGCCTCGCCCAGCTCCACCAGCTCCGCGGCCGCATCAGCCGCGGCAGCCACCCCGGCTTCGCGTGCGTCTTCGCCATCCCGCAGACCGACGACGGAGCAAAGCGGCTGGACGCCTTCACCAAAACCACCGACGGCTTCAGCCTCGCCGAGATCGACTTCGAGCTCCGCGGCCCCGGCGATCTCTTCGGCACCCGCCAACACGGCCTCCCCCCCCTCCGCATCGCCGACATGCTCCGCGACGCCCCCATCGTCGAAGAAGCCCGCCAGGACGCTATCCGTTTAGTGGAGTCCGACCCTGATTTGCAGAATCCAGCTTACGAACGGCTGAAACGGCAGGTGCTGAAGCGGTATGGAGAGGCGCTGGAGCTGGGGGATGTGGGGTAAGTGCTAGGCAGCGCTCGTTGGCTAGACCGCATCTCGCACGGCTTGATTGAACGCTTGATTTCGAGAAACGACAATGTCGTTGTCTCCCATCCCTATATAAGATTCTGGAGCAAGTCGCTTCAACTACGACCAGAATCTCGCTTGGATTGGGAGCACCCAATCTAGTCCAAGCCGATCCCACGTCGGATCGTAGGTCTTGTAGGTTTCCTCCGGTGAAACCAGTGTGAAGCCATAATAGTTTACGAAGATCTCGTTGCCCGTGGTCTCGAATTTCGGATACTTGACGACGTACCACTCATCATATTGATCGTGACGAATGAAGTCTCCGACCAAGAGTGGATCGCTGATCATGACGTTCCCATTGAGGCGCCACCCCTCTGCAATTTCATCCTCAGTCAGTTGAAGTGGAGGACCGCTGTCGAATGCTGTGATACACAGGTGGAGGCCCTGATGAAATTGAACGGCAAGGTCTGCCAAATGTGTAATCTTCGATGGCGAAACGAGCCAAAGGTAACCGTCTTGTTCTCCAGTGTAGATCATCGAAATAGAGTCGTTGAAAACTACGTAGAGGTTGGCACCTAGTGAGCGAGGGACGCTCTTGTACTCATAACCCGTTGGACATCCTAGCACCTCTCATGGTTCACGAGGTCGCGTTTCCGAGTGGACTCTGGTCCTCCCGAGCTCGCTTCAGCGGGCTTTTCCTCGTCAGACCCGTGCTTCAGCACGGGTAACGTGAGCACGCGGCCCCGATGTCCCCCGCCGCCGAGGAGCTGCTGGACGTTCTCAGCCTGCAGGTGCTTCCGGGGTCGGGAGTCATTGGCGTCCCGGACTTACCACATGAGTTCGCACCGCCGCCCAATGACTCCCGTCCCCCTGAGGTGGAATTGGCTTACGGCATCCATCGTCCCACGCGCCGCACGGGTTCCGCTTTTCCGCGCGCGAACGCAACTCGGGCGCTACGTCAGGGGGACGGGAGTCTTTGGCGAAAGAAGATCCTTGCGGTGGATGCTCGCGCTCGCCATAGACTCCCGACCCCGGTCATTCACGGCCGCTGCGCCCCGCGCGTCTCTCTGGAGACGGAGATCCGCCGGAACCCCAACGGGGTTTCCTATCACAGCCCACGGGTCGCGAGGCTTGGCGAGCGCACCCTGGGTAACGGAAAAACGTCGCCGGTTCTGAACCCCGAATGGGGTTACCTACCGGACGGCGGATTCGGTCGATTGGTGCCTTGTCACCCGGATTCGGTGACCCCGTTGGGGTCCAGATCATGTTGATGTTGTCTTGGCCTACCCGGGGTGCGCTCGCAAAGCCTCGCGACCCCGGGCTTTGCTCGGTGACCCTTTTAGGGTCGCAAAACGGGATGCCGCCGGGCTTCTCTTCGGGGCCCTAGAGTCATTGGCGTCCCAGACTTACCATATGAGTTCGCACTGCCGCCCAATGACTCCCGACCCCCTGAGGTGGAAGTGGCTTGTTGCGTCCATCGTCCCACGCACCGCATGGGTGCCCATTTTCCGGTGTACGGACCCAACTCAGGCGCTACGTCAGGGGGACGGGAGTCTTTGGCGAAAGAAGATTCTTGCGGTGGATGCTCGCGCTCGCCAAAGACTCCCGACCCCGGTCACCCCGATTTCTCACAATCTTTCACAATTCTTGAAAAGCGCCCTTGACGGACACTTGGGACTATGGTACAATTGTACCCATATCAGGGCCGGCTAGAATCCGGCGCTGTTCTTTGACAATTGATGGTGTGAATATTCCCAAGTGCTGGGCAATACTGCGCGCACTTGGCAGAAAATGAAGCCGCCACTCAAGCGGGGGGAGTTAGCCATCACGGTGATGAATTAGACGAGTCCCAATTCATCACAGACCCCTGTTTTCAATGCCGTGGGGGGTGATGAATCGGGGGGTGCCCAATTCATCAGCCACCAGCGTAGTGGTTGGCTTGCCCCCGGCCGGTAGCTCACCATTAACCAGCAACGCAAAAGGGCAAAACGCCAGGATGTCCCCCGAGTTTGTCCAGGTGGGAGGCACAGTTCTCAACCTCCCGGTCGCCGCCAGCGAGCGACCTCGCCGGGTAGGCAAAGTGTAACGGCAATAGCGAGTGCCGGTTCCCAAAGTGCATGCCGGGCAAGCAGTGCCGCCCGGCGACAGCACCGTCAACTCCGCGGTCCCAACTGGCCGAAGTAAGCCCTGAGGCAAGTCATTCGTCCGCAAAGGAATGCGACGTGAGCGCTGGCAGCTTGATCCGCAGCACCTGGTTACTGTATTTTTCCCAGCCCGCGCCCGACCGCTTTCTCTACAAGGCAGTCAAGGGAAAATCGATCAAGAGCGTCGTAGAAATCGGCATCGGCTGTGGCGTTCGCACCCAGCGGATGCTGGAAGTGCTCTCCTGGAATGCGGCAAATCTTCCGCTCAAGTACACGGGAATAGACCTGTTCGAGGCTCGCTCGAAGGCACAGCCCGGTCTGGCCTTGAAGCAAGCCTTTCACGACCTCCGCCGCCCAGGTGTGCAAGTGAAGCTCGTCCCCGGCGATCCTTACGACGCGCTCGTCCGAGCCGCCAATGGCCTCACCGGCACTGACCTCCTCATCATCTCCGCCGACCAGGATGGTGAATCGCTCCAGCGAGCCTGGACCTACATGCCCCGCATGCTCCACGCCGGTTCGCTGATTTTCCAGGAAGACGGCGACTCCAAGACCGGCAAATTCAGCTACCGCCGGCTGACACTCCTCGACATTCAGCGCCATGCAGCGGTTGCCAGCCGCATGATGAGACGAGCAGCGTAAGTGGCGAAGCTGGAAATCAGAAATCTCAAACAAATTCAAATTTAGAAATTGGATTTTCCATTTTGTTTGAGATTTGAGATTTCCCCATTTTTCCGACTACTTCCCCGCGTCCGCTTTCGCCTTCTTCTCCTGCTCCGCGGAAAGCTCCGGGTTCGGCTTCGCGTCCCCTTCTTCCAGGTTGAGGATCCACTTGATGCCGCCGAGGAGCGATTCCTGGTAGGTCTTGTTTTCCCAGACGCTTTCGTTGTGACCCAGGCTCATGTGCATCGCCTTGCCGTCGCCGTAGTTCTTCACCCACAGGATCGGAACGTGCCGCGGCTGCTTGAGCTTGGTCTTGGCCATGTTCAGGCTCATCAGCACCCGCACCTTCTCCGGCTGCCAATTTTTGAACTGGTAAATCTCGTCCTGGATTTCAAATTCTTCCCCCCACGGCTTGCTGGCGGGGTGCTTTCCATCGTGAACGGTGATCGTCACCTTCTCGCCGCTCCCCCAGGGGGGGCCGTCGAACGTGCCGCCGATCATGTCCCAGTACGGCTGGTAGTTGTGGAACGTGTCGGCCGCGGAGTGGGTGCCGATGAAGCCGTGCCCTTTCTGCTTCAGCCAGTCCGTGAAGAAGTATTCGAGATTGTCTTTCTCAATCGGCAGGTCGCCGGTGGTATAGAACCAGACGATGTCGTAGTTCTTCAGGTTCTCCTTGGTGAAGTCCTTCTTCACATCCTGCGTGCAGTCCACGCGGAACAGGTTGCTCCGGATTCCCATCTCCGTCACCACCTGCTCGGAGGGCGAAAGCTTCGTCTCCTTCCGCGTCACGCTGCCGTGCTTGAAGCCGGCGCTCTGCGTCACCATCAGAATGCGGTATCCACCTTCCCGCGGCTTCACCTTCTCAATCTCCGCCGCACTGGAGGCGGACCAGGTGACCGAAAATCCAAACGCGAGCGAAGCCAAGCGGAGCCACCAGCGACGATTCATGAGACACCCAATAGTTTTCAGTTTTCAGAGTTCAGTTTTCAGGGGTTTTGGTTGTGGACCACCAGCATAGCATCAGTGAGTTGCGTTGGGAGAGGGTACGGCTAACCACCTCCCGGGTTTGTCTCGGTCGAGTCGGCCAATTATCAGCGATAAGAACGACGTGCTACAATGAACTCATGCAACTCCGCGAACCGACGCCAGCCGAGAAACAGCAGTGGGAGGAAGAGTTCGCAGCCGCCGCCCGCCGGCCGCTGGAACAGCGGCTGAAATACGCCTTCATCAAGACCTACAAGCCGGTCATGGACGACGAACCGTTCCGCGCGTTCGACACGATGGCGGATTATCGAAAGTGGTGCGAGGAGAATCTGCCGTCGTGGCTGGGGTATGGACGGGCTACGGAATAGATTATGGCCGCATTTGAATATCGCCAGGCGGAAGAGGTGCGCGACGCCTTTGCGAAGCAGGGGGTCAAGTATTTTTTTCTCGGCAAGTCGGCGGCTATTCTGCTTGGGTTCCCCGACACTACGCAGGATGCGGACTTGTTCCCTGACAGGTCTCCGGAAAACGGACAGGCCATCGTCCGGGCGCTGGGTGACCTGGGGTTTACCCTGACACCCGAGGAGGAGTCTCAAATCATTCGCGGCAAGGACTTCGTGCAACTGAAAACGGGACCATTCGAACTCACCCCGATCTTCTCCCTGACGAAAGTGACCGCACCATCGAGGGGAATGTCGCTAGCGCTAGTCAGTCCATTTGTTACCGCTCGACGGTTCGATGTTAATTGACTTCTTACGTTCTTCTGTAATATCTTTATTGTCTTTTGTAAACACACATTTTGTAAACACACAATTGGTAAACGTCACATCGGTAAACGTCACATCGGTAAAAGCAATATTTTGAAAGACGCAGTCCTTAAATGTCGGCAAATTTGCGTCTTCCGTTCCAAAGCCTTCAACAGTGAGTTTGTTGTCTATCTTGAAGAAATCATTCCGATTCGAAAAGGTGACATTTGTGAATATATTACGCGTTTCGCCTCCAAAGTTACAGTAACAGAATTTAGACCCATGAAATGTAACCTTATCTAGATCCGAACGAAAGTCAGTGTTGTGAAATCGACACCAAGAGAGTTCCGCCTCCTCCAAAGCATGCGAGAATTGTGGCCTCATTTTTGTTGCTTTTTGCGATGACTGAATCCCGAAGGCACACGCTGAAAAAGTACTGCCACTTAGTTCGCAATTTTCAAAATCAATGAACTTTGCCCGCCCGAAGTCAACACAGTAGCAGACCGTTGCCCGTAGATCACAAGGCTCCGATTGCTGTATCGCATTCTTCCTCTCGAGTTCTCTTGAAATGCGTCGAGCGATAATTAATGCTGCCGCGACGCGAGACGAATCGTAGCTGGCGTAATCAAGCCGCGCAACGTGCATGGCTGGTAATACTGCTTCTTCAAGTACTTTGACACCTTCAGCGTCAAACTTATCCGGAAATTTAGGGTCAGAGTGAAGATGGCCTTTCGTGTACAACTCCCAGTATTTTAGTTGCGCTGAATTGACATCGAAAAATCGGAATGACCATTTTCCAACAATCGGTGGTTCGATACACTTCTTGCAAAAATCTTGTGAAGGGAGCGCTTGTGGCGGCCCACCTATAGCATTGTCTATAATCTTAAGATGGGCCATCCCTGAAAGTTTGCTAGTCGAATTAACGACTTCTGATATTTTTTCCACTCGCGAAAAGTGTTTTTCGGCATCGCGGGCTTTCGCTTCGGCGATTTCTGCTCGCGATACCGCTGCGATTCGCTCGGTACGCTCCTGCTCCCTGTCGCCTCGACCGATGAAAAATGCAATGATTGCGCACACACCCGCCAAGATGGTGCGGACGATATCGAATCCCTCTTTGTTCAAGGGAACAGGGGACTCTTGGTCTCGCTCTTCGACTTTGGGACCAGTGGGCGCGTCACTTGGCGTGGAATTGGCCATGGAAAAAATGGAGTTGCTGAAGTTAGTCGGAGAAGTTCGGAATGAATACGCTCAAAATGTTGGCTCTAAAGCAACATCATAAAGGAATATTCAGAGGTCCTTCGTCCCGAAACGAGAATTCTATCGCAGCCGTTTAAGCCATGACAAGTGTCCTCCAGTGGAACAGATCTCGTCAAGGTTGAAGTCGCAATCGACTGACCTCCATTTCCCATTATCGAAATGTCATTATTCCACAACCCTTGGGTTAATCGCCCCCGGCTTCTTCAGCAGTTCCTCGTCCTTCAGTTTCGTCAACCATCCGCGGACGATTTTCACTCCCTCTTCGTCGACGACCTTGCTCGCCACATGCGGCATGCGGCCGAGGGTGGTGAGTTCCATGCGGTGGAGGAGCATGGAGCGAGTCGGGTCGCCGGGGGTGATGATGCGGGGGTCCTTTAGGTTGAAGAGACCTTGGCCGGGGAGAGTGTCGACGGCTTTGGTATCGGTGAGGGGGATGCTGGCGTGGAGTTCGAATTCGGCGTTCCCCCCTCCCCACATCCGGTGGCAGTGGGCGCAGTTGGCGTGGAGGTAGGAGCGGGCGCGGAGGTGGAGGTTCTGTTTGGGGTCGTGGTAGTCGGCGAGGCGAGGGAGTTCGGCGGCGGGCTTGGGGAGTTTGTCTTTGAAGATGCCGAGTTTTTCGAAGGTGGCGAGTTGATTGGCGCGCGTACCGCCATACTCGTGGTCCTTGTTCATTTGGAGCGTCGTGATGCCCAGGACGTATTTCGCCGCCATCGTGTGGCAAAGGGTGCATTCGGCTCGGCTGGGGAAGTGCCAGGTTTGCTCGCGTTTGCCGCCGGTGGCTTGGGGGTCGAGGATCGTCAGCTTGCGGTCGGCTCCTTCGGCGGGGGCCAGTTCGGCGTCGGTCTGGTCGTCGTTCCAGAGGTAGGTGTAGCCGAACCAGTACTGAGCCCCGTACTCGTCGTCGTTGCCGGGCATTTTTCGGTATTGCAGAATGCGGGTCTCCAGCCGGCGGGTTGATTCCGGTTTCCCCTTCTCCATCTCCATCGCGAACGTCTTGACGAGGACCGTCCCATCCGGGAACCGCCAGCCGAGGTCGGGGTAGGTCGGCCCGTGGGGATAGGTGACGTCGTCGAATTCAATCTGCGTATCGCCGGGGAGGGCGATGAACCGCTCCTTCTCCGCCCCGTCGGACCAGAGGGGGGCGTTGACGGAGTAGGGAATCAGTCCCTTGGCCGGCGTGTTGTCCTTGGTCGACGCGAAGAGCCCCGTTTCGCTGAGCTTTTTGGGAAACGGTTTCGTCGCGACCTGCGGCGGAGCGGGGACGATCTTGTGCAGGCCGCCACCGGCGAAATCGACGAGATAAACTTCGCCTGCATTGTCCTGGGCGAATTCGACAATGCGGATTTGCGTGTCGGCGAGCTGCCAGTTTTTGGTAACTTTGCCATCTTCGTACTGGAGCGCCCAAAGCCGGCCCGTATCGTAGTCGCCGTAGATGTAGGCGCTGTTCAGAGCGGGAATTCGTTTTGAGGTCCAGACGTAGCCGCCAGTGAGGGAGCGGAAGTCGCTATGAGGGTGCTCGACGAGCGGCGGGACGAATTCGCCGGGGCCTTTTTTCCGTTCGGGGCGGAAGGAGTGTTTTCCCTCCATCACGCTCCAGCCGTAGTTGCCCCCCCGTTTGATAAGGTAAACCATTTCCCACAAATCCTGGCCGACTTCTCCCGCCCAGAGCCGCTTCTGGCCGTCGAAGCTGAACTTCCAGACCTGGCGATGGCCGAAGGACCAGATTTCGCCCCGGGCGTCTTTCTGGCCGACGAACGGATTGTCCTTGGGGATCGCGTATTCTTTGCCGGGGTTGGCGCGGTCGACGTCGATCCGCAGAATGGAGCCGAGCAGGTCGCTGATGTCCTGGCCGGTGATGTTTCCGTCCGCGATGCCGCTGCCGTCGCCGGTGGCGAGATACAGATACCCATCCGGCCCGAATCGCAAACAGCCGCCGTTGTGGCCGCCGGAGGGCCATTCGAGAATGATCGTCTCGCTCTTGGGGTCGGCAGTCGGCGGATTGCCCGTCGCTTTGAACCTCACCACGCGGCTTCCCTTTTCTTCGGTTTTGCCGGGCTCCAGAATATACATCACATAGAAATAGCCGTTCTCGGCGAACTGGGGATGGAACACGACGCTGTAGGTCGTCTTGCCGATGTCCACGAGCAATTCCGACTTGTCGACATCCGCCTTCAGCTCAAACGTGTAGATTTTTCCCGGCCGCGTGGCGATCCCCATCCGCTTCGTCCCCGGCACCAGGCCGGCGGAGAGGGGCTCAAAGAACTTGAGCTTGGGGAAGGCGTCCTGCGTGGTGAAGGGATCGGCGGGGTCGGGGGAGCCTTGGATGTTGTTTGTGGTCCAGAGTTCGCGCTTTTCGAGATTGAACGGGGCCGCGTTTTTCGCGGCGGGGAGTTTGTCCGCGGACAACGCGGTTCCGGCGGCGAGGAGAAGAAAAGGAACGAGACACGCAAAGTGATTGGCAGTCATGCGGCACCTAGAGAGGATGGAATTCAGCCGCCCATTCTACGTGAGGGGGCGGGCAGATTCCACGCGGAACTCCCTCGCTGGCGATTCGGGTAAGTGTCGAATGCCGGGGGCTAGGCCAGAATCCCCTTCACCACCTTGCCATGCACATCGGTGAGGCGGTAGCGGCGGCCCTGGAATTTGTAGGTGAGCTGTTCGTGGTCAAATCCCAGGAGGTGGAGCATGGTGGCGTGCAGGTCGTGGATGTGAACGGGGTCTTTGGCCACGTTGTAGCCGTACTCGCACGTTTCGCCGTACGACGTGCCGGGTTTGATGCCGCCCCCGGCCATCCAGATGGAAAAACAACGGGGATGATGGTCGCGGCCGAAATTGCCGGGAGTCATCAGCCCCTGGCAGTAGTTGGTTCGGCCAAATTCGCCCCCCCAAACCACCAGCGTATCGTCGAGCATGCCCCGCTGCTTGAGATCGGCCACGAGAGCTGCTGAGGCTTGGTCGGTTTGTTGGCATTCGCCGCGGATGAGGCCGGGCAAGCTGCCGTGATGGTCCCAGTCCTGGTGATAGAGCTGGATGAACTTCACTCCCCGCTCCGCCAGCCGCCGGGCCAAGAGGCAGTTGGCGGCAAAGGTTCCCGGGTTTTTGGCATCGGGGCCGTAAGCTTCCAGCACATGGGCCGGCTCCTGGCTGAGGTCGGTCGCTTCGGGGACGCCGGACTGCATTTTGAACGCCATCTCGTAGTTGGAGATACGGGCCGTGATTTCGGCATCGGGCGTGCCGGCGAACTGATGCTCGTGCAGGTCCCGGAGGCGATCGAGCACCAGCCGACGATTCTCCGGCGACACCCCGGCGGGATTGCCGAGATAGAGAACCGGATCGCCGCCGGAGCGGAAGCGAACCCCCTGGTGTTTGGGGTCGAGGAAGCCGGCACCCCAGAGGTGGGCCATGAGGGGCTGGCCGCTTTTGTTCTTGGTGATCAGGACCACGAACGAGGGGAGATTCTCGTTGACGCTGCCCAGGCCGTAGTCGAGCCAGGCCCCGATGCTGGGCCGGCCGGGGATTTGCGAACCGGTTTGCATGAAGGTGATGCCGGGTCCATGATTGATCGACTCGGTATACATCGAGCGGATGACGCAGAGTTCGTCGGCAACTTTGGCAATGTGCGGCAGCAGTTCGCTGAGGGACTGCCCCGATTTGCCGTGCTGGGTGAATTTGAAGGGGGAACCGGCGAGCGGAATCGAACTTTGGCTGGACGACATTCCCGTCAGCCGCTGGGTGCCGCGGACTGTTTCGGGAAGTTGCTGGCCGTTGTCTCTTACGAGCCGCGGTTTGGCGTCGTAGAGATCGAGATGCGAGGGGGCACCAGACTGGAACAGATAGATCACCCGCTTGGCTTTCGGTGCGAAGTGGCAACCGGCGAGATTCTCCTTGGTGTTTGACGTTTCCTCCCCCGCCGCCGATTGGCCGAACAGATCGGCCAGTGCGATGCCGCCGAGCCCCAGACCGAGACGGTTCAGGCACTCGCGGCGGCTAAGAGAGAGCCAGGGCTCCGGGCCGGTGCACTTGGGATTGGAGGGATTCATATTGGTTTGTTGGTTTCTGCGGAGGTTCATCTCTTCACCATGCAGCCGTCGTAGTTCATCAGGGCGTTGATCAGATTTGTGGCAGCGGCGATTTCCGTGGCGGGAAGCTTGTCGTTTCGTTTCTTCTCGCCGATGCCAAGCAGAGCGGCCGCTTGATCGGGATGTTTGCCGTAGTAGGCGAGTTGTTCGTCGTAGAGGCGAGCGAGGATCTCTCGCTCCTTCGCGTCGGGCTCTCGGCTGACAAGTCGGACGAAGGCTTGCTCGATGATGGCGTCACGCTTGCCTTCGGTTTCTTGATGCAGTTTTTCGGCCATCACGCGGGAGGCTTCCACGAACTGCGGGCCATTGAGCAGCACTATCGCATGAAGCGGCGTGTTGGTCGTATCGCGCCGTGCGAGGCAAACGACTCGCTTTGGCACATCGAACGATTCGAGAACGGGCGCGGGGCCGGTCCGTCGCCAAAATGTGTAGATGCTGCGGCGATAGAGGTCGTCCCCTTTCCCTGCTGCCGCGGGCTTGAAGGACTCGGGCAAGTCATAGGTGTTAACAGGGGGGCCGCCAATCTTTTCGACGAGTAGTCCGCTGGCGGCAAGGACATTATCGCGAATCATTTCGGCCGGCAGCCGGTGCCGCGGGCCGCGGGCCAGCCAGACGTTGTCGGGGTCCTCGGCCATGACCTTGGCGTCGGCGATGCTTTGCTGGCGGTAGGTATGCGAGAGAACTATCGTCTTCAAGAGCTGTTTCGTATTCCAGCCGGAGGCGATGAATTCCCGCGAGAGCCAGTCGAGCAGTTCGGGATGCTCCGGCCGCTCCGACTGACTGCCAAAATCCTCGGAGGTCTTCACAATCCCGCGGCCGAAAAATCCCTGCCAAAAGCGATTGACGGTCACTCGGGCCAGCAATGGATGCCGCGGATCAGTGAGCCACCTGGCCAGCCCCAAGCGATTCTTTGGCTGATCGGCGGGAAACGGGGGAAGCGAAGCAGGGGTATTCGGCTCCACGGCTGCGCCGCGCTGGTTGTATTCGCCCCGCTTAAGAACATAAGCCGTCTTGGGCGGCTGGAGTTCCTTCATCACCATGATTTCGCGCGTGACTTCGGCCAGTTGCGATTGACGCGAGCGGGCCTTTTGCAGTTCGACGAGTTTCGCTTGGTATGTAGCATCGTGATTTTTGAGGTAAAAGTCCTGCAACAACTTTCGCTCACCATCCGCGAGAGACGCGACATCCTTTTCGAGCAGCAATTTGAGTTGGCTCGACGCGGAATCATGGGCTTCGCTGGCTTCAAGAGTCGTGAGTGCCCGACCAAATATCCGCAGCTCATCGACCGCGCCGCCGGTAAAGCCGTGATCGCGGAACCGCTCACCGAGGGCAATCGTATCGCCGCCGCCGCCGGTGATGTCCTTCGTCAGGCCGTCCCGAATGACCTCCATTTTGGCGGGCTGGCCGTTGATGAACATCGTCAGACCATAGGCACGGCTGGAGCCGTCGCTCGTCACCGTCACATGCACCCATTCTTTTGTCGGCAGCGGCTCCGCGGCGCGAATCGAGATCGCATTTCCCGGCCAGAAGTGAATCAGCGACCATTTCAACTTCCCTTCCTCAATCAGCAGCTCATAGCCGCGGCTGGCGGCGTCGGTCCAGGCTCGCGACCGGTGGAGCACAACGGCGCGCTCCTTGACGTCCGGCGTTTTGAGCCAGAGCGAGATTGAGAAGGGTTCGTATCGGTGAAAATTACCGAGGTTCGCAGTCAGGGCATGGTCGCCCGTGAATTGCACCGCTTTACCGAACTTGCCATCGACGAGCGAATTTTCCAGAGGGCCGCTGGCGGTCATATCTTTTCCCGCGGAACTGGTGAATTTGCCCGCGGCGTCGCGCTCGTCGAGCGAGAATCTCGCGAGTTCGCCAGCGAGAGATTTCGGCATAGCGGGCCGACTGGCAAGCCACGTATCAAATTCTCTGTCCGATGTCGTCTTCAGTTCAGCGAGCTGTGTCTCGGCGGCAATAATTGCCGCTTCTGCCTCGCGAAGCTGTTTCTTTTGACCCTCATCGAGCAACCACATCGCCGGCGTGGGGGCGGACTGGGTGAAATAGGAGTAGAGCCCCGCCTCGTCGATGTCGTCGAAGAAGGAGAAGAACTGGTAGTACTCCTTCTGCGTGATCGGGTCGAACTTGTGGTCGTGGCAGCGGCAACATTCGAGCGTCAGGCCGAGGAAGGCAGTGCCGAACGTCACCACGCGGTCGTTCACGTAATTGACGCGGTATTCCTCCTCAATCGAGCCCCCTTCGGCCTCCTGCGGATGCAGCCGGTTGAACGCGGTGGCCAGAATCTGTTCGTCCGTCGCGCTCGGCAGCAAATCACCGGCGAGTTGCCAAGTGACGAACTGATCCCACGGCAGATTCTCGTTGAATGCTTTTATGACCCAATCTCGCCACGGCCACATATCCCGCTCGCGGTCCACTTGAAAACCGTAACTGTCGGCATAGCGGGCCAAATCAAGCCAGTCAGCCGCCATCCGCTCGCCATAACGAGGCGACTTCAGCAGCCGATCGACGAGATGCTCGTAGGCGTTCGGATCTTGATCATTGACAAACGCCTTGACCTCCGCGGGAGTCGGCGGCAGACCGGTGAGATCGAAGGTCACGCGGCGAATCAAGGTCGCCCGGTTTGCCTCGGGTTGAGGCAACAGCTTCCGCGCGGCAAGTTGAGCGAAGACCAGTCGGTCGATTGGATTATTGATCTTCACGCCGATAGGGAGAGACTTGGGAGCTTCCGGCAAGGGAACTTCCGCCACGGGCAAGAACGACCAATGCCCCTGGTACTCAGCACCTTCGTCGATCCAGCGTTTGAGCGTGGCAATCTGCTCGGGGGTCAAATGGCCAAGCTTGGATTCGGGGGGCGGCATCACTTCCGATTCGTCCGCGGCTGAGACGCGCTTCAGCAACTCACTCATCGCTGCCTTACCGGGAACAATAGCCGATTCGCCCGATTCGAGCGGCTTGGTCGCCACGTCGCGAATGTCGAGCCGGAGCCCTGCCTGCCGCTTGTTGGCGTCGGGGCCGTGGCAAGCAAAGCACCTGTCGGACAAAATCGGCCGAATATCGCGATTGAACGAAACCTTCGGCTCGGCAGCGGAAGTGGCGACCGCGGCAAGCAAAACGGCAATAAGGGTTACAAAGCGGACGAAGGACATGGCGGTTCGTTTCGGTCGAAGCAAAGTTGGGAAGAGGGCTTATTTTACCATCGCTGACGAAGGTAGTGGTAAGATGTCCTTGCCTGCGGCGCTCGATTCCAACTCTCCCGGAGACCCAGCCGATGATCACCCCTCTCTTCCCGGCCCGCGATTCGCGGCGCGAGTTTCTCATCCAGTCCGGCGCATTGGCTCTGGCTGCCTCAGGCGGATCACTGCTGGCCGCCGAGCCCGCGCTGGCAAAGAGCACGCCGGAGAGCCTGGTTAAGGTCCTGTATGAATCGATGACGGCCAAGCAGAAGAAGGATGTTTGCTTCGCCTGGGATTACGTCGAGAAAGAGCGGGGCCTGCTCCGAACGCGGCTGGAGAACAACTGGAAAATTACGTCGCCATCGATCAAGAGCAACTATTACACGGCCGACCAGCAACATTTGATCCGCAAAATCTTTGAGGGAATGACCAACCCCGACTGGCACGAGCGGTGGGATAAGCAGCTCAAGGGGGATGTCGGCGGTTTTGGCCAGAATCAATCGCTGGCCATTTTTGGCGAACCGGGGACCGACAAATTTGAGTTCGTCCTCGCCAGCCGTCACATGACGCTGCGGTGCGACGGCAACAGCGCCGAGCACGTCGCCTTCGGCGGGCCAATTCTCTATGCCCATGAAGGAGAAAACACCTTTGAAGAGCCGAATCATCCCAGTAACGTCTTCTGGCATCAGGCCCAGGCCGCCAACAAGCTATATGGCATGTTCGACGGCAAACAAAGGGAGAAGTCTTTGGTTCTCAAGGGAATGCCGAGCGAAGAACTCGTTGGTTTTCGAGGAGCGAAGGGAGATTTTGACGGCATTGCGGTCACCGAGTTGGCGAAGGATCAGAAGGAGCATTTGCAGCAGGTGCTCAAGCTCCTTCTCGAACCGTTCCGTCAGTCCGATCAAGACGAGGTGGTCCGCTGCCTGAAAGTGCAAGGAGGACTCGATGCCTGCCATCTGGCTTTCTACAAAGAAGGTGATTTGGGAAACGACGGCATCTGGGACAACTGGCGGCTGGAAGGGCCGTCGTTTGTCTGGTACTTCCGCGGCCGACCGCATGTGCATGTTTGGGTCCACGTCGCGGATACGTCCGAAGTCAAGCTGAACTCCTATCAAAACTCAGTCGGAGTTTGATTCTATGACGACAACTATCAAGCTGTTCTCAATCGCCGTTATCCTTTCGATCTTCGCGACCGCGGCAGTGAGCGAGGAGGCCAACTGGCCGCAATTTCGCGGGCCTCAAAACGCCGGCATCGCCAGCGGGCAACCATTGCCGGAGCGCTGGTCCACTACCGAGCATGTCGCCTGGAAGGCAGATATTCCCGGCAAGGGTTGGTCCTCGCCGATTGTCTGGGGAAACCGCGTTTTCGTGACCACCGTCACCAGCGATGAGCCAGGACGCGAGCCGCGCAAAGGACTTTACATTCAAGACCTGCAAGGGACCGTTCCCAAAGGGACGCATCACTGGCAAGTGCTTTGCCTCGATCTGGAATCGGGAAAAGAACTCTGGCGGCGCGAAGCGTTTGCCGGAAAGCCGACTTCCACGATCCACCTCAAAAACAGCTACGCGTCGGAAACGCCCGTGACCGACGGGAAGCATGTCTATGCCTGGTTCGGCAACGTCGGCCTCTTCTGCTACGACTTTGCCGGGGAGCTGAAATGGTCTCGCACCTTTGACCCGGTTGAAACGCGGCTGGGGTGGGGGACGGCGGCTTCTCCCGCGTTGCACGAGGGGCGGCTTTACCTTGTGAACGACAATGAGAAAGACTCATACCTCGTGGCGATCGACGCGGCGACGGGCAAGGACGTGTGGCGCGTGACACGGGAAGAGAAGAGCAACTGGGCGACGCCGCTGGTCTGGAAAAATGAACTCCGCACCGAAATTGTCACAGCCGGCACGCACAGAGTCCGTTCCTATGACCTCGACGGCAAGTTGCTTTGGGAACTAGGCCCGATGTCCATCACGGCCATCCCTTCGCCGTTTGTCGCGCATGGACTGCTGTTTGTCACTTCGGGGTATGTGATGGATAAAGTACGACCGCTCTATGCCATCCGCCCCGGTGCCAAGGGAGACATCAGCTTGAAGGGGGAGCAGACCAGCAACGAATTCATTGCCTGGAGCCTGTCTCAAATCGGACCGTACCATCCCACGCCGGTGGTGGTTGGTGGGACGCTGTTTGTGCTGAATGACCGCGGATTGCTCGCCGGTTACGAGGCAAAAACGGGACGCGAAGTGCTTCCCAAAACGCGCCTCGGGGGAGCGACAGCCTTCACCGCCTCTCCTTGGACGGCAGGAGGGAAGCTCTTCTGCCTGAGCGAAGATGGCGATACGCTCGTCATCGAGCCTGGAAGCACGCTGCAAGTCGTGGCCACCAATCGGCTGGAAGAGATGGCTCTGGCGACTCCCGCGGTTGCCGGCGGCCGCTTGCTGATTCGGACTCAGACCAAGATCTACTGCGTGAAATAGCCGTTCCGCCACTTCATCCCGGCAGCACCCTTGGGCCGATTCACCCCGCAGGGAGCATTGTTGCTATCGCCCGTCGCGGTTAGGATAACACACTGCTTTGGGACCACCGGACGATTTGTCTTGCGGCTCCACGGCAAGAACTCAAGGATTTTCAAATGGCTGAAGGTACGATCAAGAAACTGACGGACAAGGGTTTTGGATTCATTAACATTGGAAGCAGCAAAGACCTGTTTTTCCACTCCTCGAGCCTGAACGGCGTGCGATTCGAAGAGCTGCGCGAAGGGCAGAAGGTCACCTACACGGAAGGCCGCGGCCCGAAGGGTCCCTGCGCCGAAAACGTCGCCCCTGCATAGTATTTGCCTGGGCACTCCAAACGCGGGTGGTGAATCTCTTACCCCCGCAGGTCGTAGCACATAAGCTTCTCCTGGTCCCGCAGATAAAGTCGTCCACCAATGACGACGGGATGGGCCCAGCAAGGTTTCTTGCCTACGTACTCTGGCTTGAAGCTTCCTTTGAGCTTGTAAGCCGACGGGCTAGCTTCAATCAAGGCGACTTCGCCGCTCTGGTAACGAAAAATCAAGTTGCCGTCGGCATAAGTTACTCCCGCCGAACCGCTGCCGGGACCCCGTTCCTCGCCACCCCAAACCGTCTTGCCGGTGGCCATCTCGACGCAAATCGGGAAGCCTTGGTTGTGCTGGTGGCCGCAGTAAACATAGCCATCCTTGAGCACCATCCCCCCATGGTGGTTCTGGAGCTTGTTGCCATCGAGAAAGTATTGTTCCTCGGCCTTCACGCCGTCCCCCTCTCTTGTCAGCTTCAGCAAGGCGGAGCCGGTCCGATAGCCGGTGGAGCAGAAGACGAAATCACCACTGACGAGCGGAGTGGGAATGTTGGCCGTACCGTTCGCCACTCCGTTGTAGCCCCACAAATACTGGCCATCGCTGGCCCGCACGCCAATCACGCCGTGCCCGATGAGTTGCACATACTGCTTCACTCCCGCGGCATTGGAAATCACGATGGCGGAGTAGCCCGCGCCGTCCTTCCCCTTGGGCCCGATGTCCGCTTGGGGAACTTTGCACTTCCAGATGTCCTTGCCCGTCAGCTTGTCGAGGGCGACCACCATCGCGTCGGCTCCGCCGGGTGTGCAGAGGACCCGGTCGCCGTCCACGAGAGGCGACTCGGAGAATCCCCACTTGGACATCATCTTGCCACCGAATTCCGCAAAGTCGCGGCTCCAGACTTGCTCCCCATTTTCGGCCTGGAGGCAAACAATCTTGCCCCCCGAGGAAATGGCATAGAGAAACGCGCCGTCAATGCTGGGAGTGCAGCGCGAGCCGTCGTGATCGTGCTTGGGCGGGGATTCGGTCATCTTTTTGGTCCAGAGAACCTTGCCGTCGAGGCCAATTGCTACGACTCCCTGACCATCGGGGAAATTCCCCGTGGTATAGATTTTTCCGTCCGCCAGCGAGACCCCCGCGAAACCGCTCCCCATTCCGTCCGCGGTCCAGACGAGCGTCGGCTGCTTCTGATTCCAGTCCTTGAGCAAGCCTTTGTCGGGGGAAATGTCATCCCGGTTGGGACCGCGCCACTGGGGCCAGGAAGGGAGCGAAGTGAGGTTTGCCTTTTCCGTGTCGGCGGCCAAGCCAATCCGCAATGCAGTCCAGAGGACAGCGGTTACAGAGAAGATGGCTGCTGCAATGGTCAATCGATGAATGCGACGCATGGAAGCTCCAGGCAGGTAGGATGGCGGGCAGCGGGATTTTCTCACACAGAGGCACGAAGGCACAGAGGGAAGGAGAAGACGGGAGGTGCCGAATTCTTGTCCCTCTGCTCTGTGTCTTCGTGCCTCTGTGCGAGAATTCTTCGGATGGATAGCAATGAGGTACGATGCGCGATTCATTATACTTATTGCCCTCACACCCAAAAAATCCCGGCACTTCCTGTCATGGCAGACATACCGACCATTTTCTGTCTCGCCAGCGGCCGGTCGGGGACGCACTTTCTGTACGAAATCTTGCGACGGAATACGCGCGGCGTCGTCTGCCGCCATGAGCCGTATGTCTGGAACCCGTCGATGTTCGGGCGGCCCATTTATGACCATGCGGTGGGAGATGACGGGGCGGTGAGGAAGTTGGCCGAGCGGAAGCGACGGTTGATTGAAGGGTACTCCCGAGCGGCTGCGTATGCGGAGACGAGCCATGCGCTTCTGAAGTCGTGGGCGGACATCGCGGTAGAGTTCTTTCCGCAGATGAAGCTTATTCATCTGGTCCGCAACCCGCTTTCCGTTGCCAAGAGCGAAGCGATTCGCGAAGACCTCATCCATCGCTGGCGAATGCCGCTGCGGAACTATCGGGGCGGAGATGCCAAGCAGTATTTCCGTTGGGCGCTCACGGGGCTGGAGCCGATTTTCTCCCACGTCGCGGGCAAGCCGCTGAGCCGCTTCCAATGGTACGTCGTTCAATGGATTGAGATTGAGAACCGAGCGATGCAGTTCTTGACGAAGCACGACAAAGCGAGGGATTGTTTCACGTTGCACTCGCCGGTCGAGCTCAATGACGCGGCTAAGGTGCAGTCGCTACTCGAATTCCTGGACCTTGCGCGGCAAGGGAAGGAGATCCATTTGGACGGGAGCAAGAACCGAACACCCGGGGTGAAGACGGAAATCACGGAGCGTGATCGGGAAGAATTCGCGGAAGTGGTCCGCCTGCTGCCGGGTAGCTACCTGGAAATCTTTCGGCGTCCGCCGTATTGCGAGTGGGAATGGGCGAAGGGATTACGCGAAGATGGAGAAAACGGCAGAACCTCGCATGCAGTGTCGGATGAAGAGGAGTAAGAGCAGGAGTATGAGTACGAGTAGGATTTGGGAATTGCTCTTACTCCTGCTCGTACTCCTACTCCTCTTCTGCTTCCACCCACAACTCCGCTACCGGACCAACTCCTTAATCACTCTCCCCTCCGCAATCTTAATCGGTCGGCCGACCTCGGAGACGTTTTCCGAATCCGGCGCGACTCCAAGAGCCGTAGAGAGCGTGGCGAGGACATCGCCGACATCCACTTTGCCTTCCGTTACCTCAGTGCCGGCGTCGTTGGTCTTGCCATAGGCTTGCCCACCCTTGATGCCGCCGCCGCCGAGGACGCAGCTCCACGCGGCGGGGAAGTGGTCGCGGCCACCCTGCGGATTGATCATCGGCGTCCGGCCGAATTCACCCATCCAGAGGAACGTGGTCGATTCAAGCAGGCCCCGGTCGGCCAGTTCCTGCATCAGCGTCCCCCAGCCGGTATCGAGTTCCGCGGAGAGGGCCTTCACCGCGGTGAAGTTTTGCTGGTGAGTATCCCAGCCGAACGAACCGCCCGTGGCGGAGCCGAGCGTCACTTCGACGAACGAAACTCCTTGCTCAATCAGCCGCCGGGCCATCAGGCATCCCTGGCCAAAACGGCCTTTGCCGTAAGCCTCCCGCACCTTGTCCGGCTCTTCGGAGAGGTCGAAGGCTTTCGACGCCCCACTGTGCATCAGTCGGACCGCTCGCTGATAGACCGTGTCTTGGGCGATCGGCGAAGCGGTCCGATGGCTGGCGAGAAATCGGGACTGCATCGCCCGCCACAATTCCAGCCGTCCTTCAAATTGTTCTTTGGCAACGCCGGCTGGAGGGGTCAGGTCGTCCACCTTCAACTCCGCATAGCCTGCCGTCGCAGCGCCGGGTTGGTTCGGCTGGAAAGAGTCCGTCGCGCCGACGGTGAGCGGCCCGTACTTCGGCCCCAAGAATCCCGGCCCGAAAGCCGATTGATTGAAGGCCCGATACGGCGAGATGCTGACGTTCTGCGGCACGGCGTCGTTCTCGTCACCGAGGGCTTTCGAGAGACTCGATGCGATGCTCGGATACTGCACCGGTCCCTGCGGTTGATGGCCGGTTCGCATGAGGTAGGTGCCGCGGCCGTGGTCCCCTTCTTTGGTGCTCAGGCTCCGAATGACCGCCAGTTGATCGGACATCGCCGCCAGCTTGGGAAGATGCTCGCTGAACCGAAGGCCAGCGACCTTGGTTTCTTTCTCCTTGAACTCTCCTCCGTTAGCGTGCCCCGGCTTCATGTCGAACGTGTCGGTCTGCGTTGGCCCACCGGTCATCCACAGCAGCACGCAGTGCCGCCGCTTCTTAGATTTGCTCTCCACCTCTTCCGCAAAGGCCGGAAACCAGCCGCTGGCACTGACCCCCAAAAGTCCGAGCGAAGCGGCCTGCAGCAACTGGCGACGATTGAACTGGTTCATGGGGCACCTGCGAATGAATTCGGTTAAATACGTGTTTTATTGTCGGCGATAAACGCTATCAGAGCAAGCGAAACATCCCCAGGTTTCAAACTGGCCGCTCGCTGGCATAATGAAGTTTCTCCGTTGCCTTCCCTGGCGCTCTCATCCCGCGGGCGAGCCGCACATCCTCTGCTACTAAAGTCGCCGCTCACCATGGGAATTTTCGATTTTTTTTCCGGCCCCCTGACGCAGGAGAAATTCTCCCAAATTGTGCTCTCAGAGCTGCGGAAGCTCGACCCGGCCAGCCAGTACGTCTACAACGCCGACCGGTTCCAAATCGCCCGCCCCGACGACGGCTTTATCAACCTGGGGAACATCTACCAGGAGTATTGCCGGGCCGAAAAGAACGAGCGGGACGCCGTTTTGCGGCGATTTCTGCGAAACTGCGTCTCCACCAAGAGCTACGAACTGCCGGCGGAGTTCGACGACATCCACCCCGACCTGCTGCCGGTGATCCGGAGCCGCTTTTACTTGGAATCGGTGTTGCTGCAGGCCAAAGTCCGGGGGAACGACGCCCTGGAGGTGCCGCAGCAGATCATCGGCGAGCATCTGGCCCTCTCGCTGGTCTACGACCTCCCGTCCGCCATGCGAACGATCAGCCAGACCGACCTCGACAGTTGGGAAGTCTCCTTCTACGAGGCGGTGGAAGCGGCTCGTCAGAACCTGGAGCAAATGGGGGACGTCGCTTTCGCCACGCTCGATAGCTGCGTCTACGCCTCGGCCACCGGCGACAACTACGACGCCTCGCGCCTCGTCATGCTCGACCTCATCCGCCGCTTCAAGGTCACCGGCGATTACGTGGCAATGGTCCCCAACCGGGACACGCTCGTCGTCACGGGCACCGAGGATGAGCACGGCCTGGAGATCATGGCCAAAATCGCCGAAGACTCCCACGAGAAGCCCCGCCCCATCAGCACCGTCGCTTTGCGCCTCGAAGGGGACGAATGGATGCCCTGGCTGCCGCCGCGGTCGTCCCCATCGTTCGCCAAGCTGCATGAGCTGCGGCTCCGAACCGTCGGGGCCGAGTACAACGACCAGAAAGAGCTGCTCGACGAAGTCCATGCCGCCACCAAGGCCGGCCTGTACGTCGCCCAGTTCAACGCCATGCAGAACAAAGCCTCCGGCCAGGTCACCAGCTACAGCGTCTGGTCCGAAGGACTCGACATCCTGCTGCCGCAGACCGACTCGATTTTCTTCTTCCGCCCGAAGGGGGCCAAGGAAGGAGAAATCGTCGCCGGCGGCTCCTGGGACCACGTCCAGCAAATCGTCGGCAACCTCATGGAACCGACCGGCACCTACCCCGAACGCTACCTAGTCCGCGACTTCCCCAGCGACTACCAACTCGAAGCCATCGGCAAACAGATCGAACCGTAAAACGGTAGGGTGCATGAAGCGCAGCGCAATGCACGCGTAAACAACTCCACTATCCTCGTTACCTTCACCCCTGAAACCATCTCTCTAACGCGTGTATTTCGCTCCGCTCATACACCCTACAAAAACTATGCGTCCCTACATCCTTGCCGAAGCCAATTACGCCTACACCAAAGCAAACCCTTACGAAGTGGCCGTCCTGCCGCTGGGGGCGACAGAGCCGCACAACTTGCATCTGCCGTATGGCACCGACCTCTTCGAAGGGACCATCGTCGGCGAGAAAATCTGCGAAGCCGCTCACAACAAAGGTGGCAAGGTCGTGCTCCTCCCCACCGTTCCTTACGGCACCGAAACCAACATGCATCGGCTGCCGCTGGCGATGAATGTGGACCCGACGACGCTGTTCCGTTTTGTCACCGATTTGATCAAGTGCTGCATCCACTCCGGCGTTCGCAAAATCGTCCTCCTCAACAGCCACGGCGGCAACGACATGAAGCCGCTGCTCCGCGAACTTGCCGATAAGGTCGAGGGGCACATCTTTCTCTGCAATTGGTATCAGGTGCTGAGCGACGAATACAAAAACATCTATGAATACCCCGACGATCACGGCGGCGAAATGGAAACCTCGTTCGGCCTCGCTTACTTCCCCCACCTCGTCGCCAAAACAGCCGATGGCAAGCTGGCCGCCGATGCCGGAGCCACCGCCAAAACCCGCTTCGACGCCATCAACAAAGGCTGGGTCGGCATCACCCGCCCCTGGCACCTCCTCACCACCAACACCGGCAGCGGCTACCCGCACGCCGCCTCCGCCGACAAGGCCAAAAAAATGATGGACCTGCTGGCCGAACGGCTCGGGACCTTCCTCGCCGAACTCTCCGCCGCCAAACTGGATGACAAGTTTCCGTATTAATCTGTTATCGACACACTAGCCCGACGCGCAAGCGAGGGTGATCCGCACGGCACTGCCAAAAACTAGCTTCTCCGCGCTGCCGAACGAAATACCCTCGCTCGCGCGTCGGGCTAGTGATAAGAAAAACTCAATGCCCGACCCCCGCAAACCCGCTTCCCCCTCCGATCAGCGGCCTCTCGCGCTCGATGCCTCGTTTCTGGCCACCGTCACGGTCAAGTCCGTCGGCCTCCACCCGCTGCTCTACCGCAAGCGGATCGAGCATGTGGAGCGGGACATTGCTCCGGGGGACATTGTCCGGGTGATGGATACCGAAGGGCGGCATGCGGGGTATGGAATGTACAACCCCCGGGCGGAACTGGCCCTCCGGATGCTCGGCGATGCCGCTGCTCCGCCGGATGAAGCCTGGTGGGAAGCGAAGCTGAGGACAGCCGTCGCGCTCCGCCGCGAGATGCTCCATCTGGATGAGGCAACCGACAGCTACCGGGTGATCCATGCCGAAGGGGACGGCCTTTCCGGGCTGGTCGTGGACAAACTGGGGGACGTCCTCTCCGCCGAAGCTTTCAGCATGGGGATGTACCAGCGGGGCGCGGCGATTCTGGCCCTCCTGGCTCCCATGGTCGGAGCGAAGCACACGCTCCTGCGTACAGGTCCGGCAACTCTCTCCCAGGAGGGGTTCGACGGCGATGCGGTAGTCTCCGAAAACCTTCCCCCCCGCGTCACCATTCAGGAATTCGGCACCCGCTTTCGGGTCGATTTCGCGGAGGGGCACAAAACGGGCTTCTTCTGCGACCAGCGGGACAACCGCCGCCTCCTGGCCACCCTCTGCCGCGATAAGACCGTCCTCGATCTCTGCTGCTACACCGGCGGCTTCGCCATCCAGGCCAAGAAGCTCGGCGGGGCGGCGGACGTGATCGGCGTGGACCTCGACGAAGAGCCGCTGGCCCTGGCGAAGGAGAACGCGAACCTGAACCAGGTCCGGGTGAAGTTCACCCAGGCGGACGCCTTCGCCTACATGCGGGACATGATCGCCCAATCCCGCAAGTTCGACGTGGTGGTCCTCGATCCCCCCAAGCTCATCCGCTCGCGGGCCGAATACGAAGAAGGCTATCACAAGCACTTCGACCTGAACAAGCTCGCCATGCAGCTCGTCTCCCCCGGCGGCCTCCTCCTCAGTTGCACCTGCGCCGGCCTGCTGCCGAGCGAGGAATTCACCCGCATGATGCACCTCTGCGCCCGCCAGGCCGGCCCCCTCGTCTCCGCCGCCACCCCCACCCTCCCCGCCCGCCACGCCCCCCGCGGCTGCCAGATCCTCTACAAAACCGGCGCGTCGGCGGACCATCCCATCGCCACGAATTGCCCGGAAACCGAGTACCTGAACGCGGTCTGGATGCGGATGGGATAGAATTGCCGTAAGCCATTCTGCCGTAAGCAGTTCCGTGAGATTCAGGGCTTCAAGATTCAGGATCCAGAGGCTTTTTTCGTCAAAAAGTTACGTCGATTTAAATTCTCCTAAGCAATTGCAGATTAATAACTTATGGAAAACGCAATCGACGCAAGTCTCTGAATCAAGCCAGAATCAGGCAGTTCTTGATTCATGGCGGCGCCGCAAACCATTATCGGGAAAGGATTTAACCCCTGAATCCAACTCTTGATTCATCTGCCAACTCCCGGCGAGCGGCCAGCGTAAGCTGGCTGATAATTGTCGGCAAAGGCACAGTCATGAGCTCGCCAGCCCCCCTTGGCTTCCCTTCCTAACGTCTCAAATCTCAAATCTTCCCAACAGGCGCGCACCTCCCCCTCACTTTCACAAAACCTTGTCGCAAATTGTCAAAGAACAGCGCCGGATTCCCGCCAGCCCGGATTGGCAACGCACCCGCATCTGGAGCCGCCTGAATACATCACAATTGTATACATTCTGTTGGCACTAGCAAGCCCTGCTGGCGCATTTTCTTGAAGATTTCTTGCCGACCGCGTCGTTGGGATTTTTCTGCTTCGGAATACCTGAATGCAGTGTGGATGCGAATGGGGTGAATCCTTCCGCACTCTTTCTCCGCTTGCAACGCGACTGGCCGCATAGTCTATTTTCGACATTGTGGAAAAGAATCTGCGAATTCACAAGCGAAACAAGCCTATCATGGCTTTCGCCGAGGACCATCCGGCCCGACAGGCTCTCATCGCGCATGCTGTTTGTCGGCGAGACTGTGTCGGTCGCGAAATCATCTGGCCTGGGAGTGAACACCTCGCGATAGACATCGAATGGTGGTCACTGATCGAAGGAAAACGAAAAACATTTTCTGGATTCATGTACCAGTACGTCAGTTTCGACCTTGTGTTGCAGGAATGGATCGATCGGCCGCAGCAAGTTACGGAAAGTGAACGAAGGACTTTGCATTACCTCGCGAATCTAAAGTCATTGCTGGCAGAGTGCGAAAGTGCGGCCCGAGCAGCCGCCAATGAACGAATTCTCGAATTGGTCCCTATCGTGAGGAAGTTCTTTGACCTTTGGGAGCAGTCGGTACGCTACAGAATTCAGCAGGACAAGCTCACCATCGGCGATGATTCCCTTGATGCCGACGGATTCTAACCTTCGTCAAGCCAGGGACATCGGAACCGAGTCCCTGAGAATCGATGCCCCTCCTAACGCGATGCGAACGGGGTCGGGAAGAGTTTTCGCAGCAATCTATTCAGGAAAGCTATCCACCACTCTTGCGAAAACCCTTCCCGACCCCTTTCGGGCGGCGCTTCCATTTTCAGTCTCCCTACTCGTCGGTGTCTGCTTCGTTCAGATTGCCATTCGATGGAAGCGTAGGAACGACCACCCCTCGCCGCTGTTGCAGGTTCTCAATCGCGCGATTGTACACTCTGAGCCCTAACGCTATCGCCGCCACGTCCAAGCAGATAAATATGAAGAACCCATATAACAATAGAACTGCCCTGCGCCGCGAGAATCTTGCAGAAGCGGGGGGATTTTGCGAGGGAACGCGTTGGGAAATGTCGTCGTTCATGTTCGTAGCATTTTTGCATCTATAAGTGGACCTGCCACCTCTGTTTGTCTCTCAGATTCTGGCTGAACGAGGGTTTTTGAAATCCACGTTGCCCCTGCCCGAGCCGCGAGTTCTTTAAGTCGCGCAACCAAGTTATGCAGCGCCAGTAGCCGATTACCTTGCTCAGTCCACCTTTCCCAGAGCTTTTCTTCTGTGCTGTAAGTCTTTGAGTAGATTTCCGGCATAGCCATGGGGGAAGCGCTGATCGCGAAAGAGGAAAGAATGTAAACGCACTCCTCAACAAGGTCGAAATCTTCTACGGTGACATATCGCGAATTGATACAGCTCAGCCAAGCCTTCGCGGGGTCCGCTAGATTTCGGATCGTGTCGTTCCGATTAGAAGGACTGCTTGCCCAGATGGTAGGGTGAATTGTGCGCCACTCGTCGAGCGATTCTTCCCAGGCTTGAACGGTGCGGGCATGGTGGACCTGGTCCAGCGCGCGATAATACTGAATTAGCAACTCGATAATCACATGGAGCGGATTATTGACGGCCGTTTCGCCTATTGCCTTTGCGATGTCGGTGAATTTCATCTCGTGGTCAGCCTTCATTTTGTGGAGGGCCGCCACGGTGTACTTTGTCACATCGTTCGTGATCGTGTGGTGGTCGTAGCACATGAGCATCAGATTCAAGAAGTGCCGACGTTCCTCATTCGTCTGTGCCGCGTTGAATCTCTCACCACCTTCTTCGGCAGACTCGATATGACAGACTTGGCCGATGAAGACTCCTTCGCTGTTCATCATCAGTCGTTGACAACCGGGGAAAGCGCAGCAGTTGCCCGACTTTAGGAACAGTTCCCTGAGCGTTTCCGGAAGTGGGGTGAGACGCTTAACTTTTTCAGTCGCCATCCCATGGATCTCATAAATGGGGACAAATACAAATGACAGGTCCATATATAGCTCATTTTCCGCTGGTGACGCGAGGGCGACATCGCGAACGAAGCATTGCTTGAATCCCCAACTCCTCGGCGGTAGTCTTGACCCAGAATCGGCTTCTATGTCCCTCGCGCTGCGCCGTGAACGGGCTCGGGAAGAGTTTTCGCGGCAGTGTCTTGAGGTAAGCTATCCACCACCTTTGCGAAAACTCTTCCCGACCCCTTTTCTGCTATCCCAGACAGATGCCTTCTCCCCCTGAATCCACTTGCTGGACCGTGGTCCGTGCTGCCGCGGCGGGGAGTGCGGCTAATCGAGACGAGTTGGCCCGCCGTTATCTCGGCGTGGTCCGCGCTTCGCTCGGTTCCCGCTGGCGGGGCTCCCCCTTGTCGCAGGATCTGGAGGATGCCGTTCAGGAGGTCTTTGTCGAGTGTTTCCGCGAAGGGGGGGCATTGCAAGCCGTCGGCAACGGTCGCGTGCCGCACTTTCGAGCATTCCTCTTTGGCGTAGTTCGCAATATTGCCAGACGTTTCGAAAGCCGGCCAGCCCGAGCGGCCGCTCTGCTCACCGATGTCGCGGAGGGCGATGCCGGACTTTCGCGGGTGTTCGACCGCAAGTGGGCCGAAGCCATCATGGTCGAAGCCGCCCAGCGCCAGCGCACGGAGGCGGCAGCACGGGGAAACGAGGCATTGCAGCGCGTCGAGCTGCTTCGCTTGCGGTTCGAGGAGGGTCTCCCCATCCGGGATATCGCCGCACGCTGGGGTGTCGACGCCGCAAGGCTCCACCACGACTACGCTCTGGCTCGGCAGGAGTTCCGGACGGCGCTATTGGAAGTAATCGCCTTTCATCATCCCGCCAGTCCGGCAGAGTTGGAAAATGAGGCGGCAGCTCTACTGAAGGCACTTTCCTAACTATATTTCCACTTTTTGCTCCGCGTTTTCCTGTTTTGGTCCGCGAAAACCATCGCCGGCTTGATAGAGAGGACCAAAGGAGCCCAAAACATGCCCGAACCACACGATCCTAACGTAACTGCGGATCTTCCACCCTCGGATTCGCTGGACGTCGGCCTGGCCGCCGGCTTCGGAAGGCCCGAAGTACCCCGGTCCTCGCTGAGCGGCCGGAACCGCTCCGTGCTGCTGAAGGAAGCCGAGGGGGAGAGCGCCTCCATCGTCAAACCGAACTCGGATGCGATGCCGCTCCAGTCCGATGCGGGGGACCGCTATCAGCTTGCCGGCGAGATCGCTCGCGGCGGCATGGGGGCGGTGCTGCGGGGGCGTGACGTGGACCTCGGCCGTGACCTGGCCGTGAAGGTGCTCCTGGAGAAGTACGTGAACCGGCCGGAGATTGCGCAGCGGTTTTTCGAGGAAGCGCAGATCGGCGGTCAGTTGCAGCATCCCGGCGTGGTGCCGGTTTACGACATCGGCCGCTTCGGTGACCGACCCTTTTTCACCATGAAACTGGTCAAGGGGAAAACGCTGGCGGCGATTCTCGGCGAGCGGAGTGCCCCCGCGGAGGATCGGCCACGGCTGCTAAATATCTTCGCCCCGGTGGCGCAGGCAATGGCGTACGCCCACGCCAAAGGGGTGATCCACCGGGACCTGAAGCCGGCCAACATCATGGTCGGCGCTTTCGGTGAAGTGCAGGTGATGGACTGGGGCCTCGCCAAGGTATTGGCGGAAGGGGGCATCGCCGACGAGGAAAGGAGCAGCCGACAGCGAGAGCAGCCCAGCGACGTGACGACGATCCGGACGGCTCGAAGCACCGGCACGAGCAATGGCACCGATACGCAGGCCGGTTCGCTCCTGGGGACGCCGGCGTACATGCCCCCTGAGCAGGCGAACGGCGACGTGGAGCGGCTCGATCGCCGCGCCGACGTTTTCGGACTCGGCGCGATCCTCTGCGAGATTCTGACCGGCAAGCCGCCGTATGTGGGCCGCAGCGGCGAGGAAACTCGTCGCCAGGCAGCCAACGGCGATCTGGCGGATGCCATGGCGCGACTCAATGCCTGCGGCGCCGATGCGGAACTGATCACGCTGGCAAAAGCCTGTCTCGCGCCCGAGGCGATCGACCGGCCGAAGGACGCCCAGGTGGTGGCGGACTCGCTCACAGCGTACTTGAACGGCGTGCAGGAACGGCTGCGGCAGGCGGAATTCGCGGAAGTGGCAGCGAAGGCCAAGGCGATCGAAGAAGTTAAACGGCGACGGCTGACGGTGGTACTGGCGGCAGCGGTGCTGCTGGCGATGGCCCTTGGTGGCGGCGGATGGCTGTACATCAAGACGGAGCGCGACGCGCGCATCGCCCGAGCGACACAGGGCGCGGAAGAAGCTTTCAACCAGGCCACGATCCTCCGCGAAAAAGCGCTGTCGGCCACCACGGGCGGCGCTGCCCTGTTCGCCCAGGCCCGGGAGCAGGCACAGCGAGCTTTGACGCTCGTCGGAAATGTCCCGGTTGACGCGGCGCTTCGGGACCGGGTGACGAGTCTAGGGGTCGAACTTGATGAGGAGGAGAAAGACCACAAGCTGATCGCCACACTCGAAGACATCCGTTTGAAGCAGACGGAGATTCATTCGCTCAAGAGCCAGTATGCCAGCGAGCGGGCGGTGCCGCTGTTCCGCGAGGCATTCCAGGCGTACGGTGTGCCAGCGGGGGAAGGGGAGCCGGCAGTCGTGGCGGACCGGCTTCGCCAGCGTCCACCAGCCGTCCGCGCGGCGATCGTCGCGGCCCTGGATGACTGGGACGACCTGACGAGCAACGCCGTGGTTGTGGTGGCAGAGCCCCATCGCAACTGGCTGCGGGCCGTGCGCGACGCCCTGGAGCCGGACGACGCCTGGAGCCGCGCGGTCCGCGCCGCCCGCGCGGAGCCGGACAAAGCCAAACGCCGGGCGGCGCTGACGGCGCTCGCGGCGTCTGCCGACGTGAAGACAATCCCCGTGCGGGCCCTGACGCGGCTCGGGACACTAAACGCCCTTGGCGCTGACAACGATTTGGAACCCGCCAACGCGGTCAAGCTGCTGCGCCGCGCCCAGGAACAATACCCGTCCGATTTTTGGGTGAACCATCATCTGGGTCAAGCGCTGGGGGAGACAACGCCGCAGCAACTCGACGAGGCGGTGCGGTTCCTGACGACGGCGTCCGCCTTGCGACCCGAGAGCCCGGGCTGTCTCCTCAATCTGGGCCGTGCCCTCGATGAGAACGGTCGGAAAGCGGAAGCCCTGTCCTGCTATCGGAAGGCGGTCAAGCTCGATCCGAATTACGCCGCGGCGTATTCCAATCTGGGCAGCCTGCTGGGGGCTCAAAAAGGCTCATGGGACGAGGCCATCTCCTATTGCCGCAAGTCCATTGAGCTCCAGCCAAAACATCCCTGGAACCATGACAACTTGGGGAACTTGCTGCAGAAGAGCGGTCGCGTCGATGAGGCCATCGCCTGCTACCGCGCCGCAATCGAACTCGATCCGAAGTTCTCCCATGCGCGCGACAACCTGAGCCAGTGCCTGGCGATGAAGGGCAAAACGGACGATGCCATTGCCAATTACCGCACAGCGATCGAAGTCGATCCCAGCAGCTACAGGCTGCTTGTCAATTTCGGCTCGCTCCTCTCGGAACATGGCCGGGTGGACGAGGCCATCCTCAACTACCAAAAGGCCATCGCGCTCAAGCCTCGGGATTATTCGGCCTATTTCAACCTCGGCAACGCCTACCTCAGCAAAGGCGAATTCGAGCCGGCCAGAACCAGCTACGAGAAAGCCTGCGAGCTCGACCCGAAACTCGCCTCGTGCCACTACAGCCTGGGCCTCGCCCTGCAGAGTTTGGAAAAACACGAGGAGGCGGAATTATCCTATCGCAAGGCGCTCGACCTCGACCCGGGCAATCCTCAGGCGAATTGCAATCTCGGCCAGATGCTGCTCCAGCGGGCGAAGTTTGCCGAGAGCCTGGCGGCCTACCGGCGCGGACACAAATGGGGAAGCCTGGAGCCGGGCTGGCAATATCCTTCGGCGGCCTGGGTGCTAGCCGGTGAACAGATGGTGGAGATGGAAAAGAAGCTGCCGGAGTATCTCGCCGGGGACGATGAACCGGGGGACTTCGACTCCCGTTTCGCTCTCGCCCAAGTTTGCTTCTATAAGAAACGCTATTTTAGCGCCGCTCAGCTATACGGCAAAGCCCTGGACGGCGAGCCGGGGATGTTCGAGCAATTGCACCCGAATTTTCGCGATCAAGCCGTTCGGTCCGCGATACGGGCCGCCGCCGGCAAAGGGGAGGACGCCTTCAAGCTCAACGGCGAGCAGCGGACTGGCCTCCGCAAACGGACTCTCGACTGGCTCCGCGGCGACCTGGCTTTCTTCACGAAGGTGCTGGAGAATCCCGACCCGATGGCAAGCAACTTCGTGAAGACGAGTCTCGTCCGCTGGCAGAAGGACGCCGACTTCGCCGCCATCCGCGACGCGGCCCTCCTGGCAAAACTTTCCGCCGACGAGCAGAAAGCCTTCGCCCAACTCTGGGCCGACGTGGCGGCTGTTTTGAAAGTTGCCGACAAGACAAATTGAAAGAGGATCAGCAGGGTTCATGACGGATTCAGAGTACTTAGGTCACATCGACGGAAATGTCACCGCGATCCGAAAAACCGGAAGCGGTGCTTATTGTTCCAGGCCAAGTGGATCCGCACTTTGGCCAGCCTACGCGACATTCGACCCCTCCTAGAGTCTTCTCTTCGGGACTTGTGGGTTTCTCGGAAAAATTGCCCTGGGGTGCGAAGACTCCGCCCAAGGCTGACATAGCCTGCCCCCTTTAGGCACAGAAATCAATGCTTTGCCAGCGGCAGGTGGTCGTTCCGTTGCAACCTGCCTGGACAGAAAAGTCCGCTTATTGCGCATATCTTTTTTTCTTACTCCAGTGTTAGCCGTCGAACTCAGACTTGGCCGATGAAGTTACTTGGTCCCAGAACTGAAGGTGGTTGTTTGCGGAGTTCGGTTCGCAAACATTCGCGGAGTCGGCTTCCATGGGTATTACCTCTGTCCCGAGCATTGGCATTGCTGCCGTTGCGACTTACGTTCCTCCGTGGATCCTCTCCAACGGCTGGTTTGATGATCGAATCCCCCGCAAGTTCATCGCGCAAACAGGAATTGAGGCTCGCGCGGTTTCTCAGGAAGATGAAGTGACCATGGCGGTTCGCGCCGCTGGCTTGCTGCAACAAGATACGCAGTGCGATTGGCGCAAATGTGCCGCAGTCATTTTTGTCTCCCCTTCCTTCATCCCGCTTCGGATTGCCAAAAAATATCTGAGTCCCCGGGGTGTACGGCAGGAGCGGCTGGCACTTGCCGCTCGCCAGTTCGCCCACCGGTTAAAAATTCCCGATTCCCGGGTGCACGCGACGAATTGGTTCTGCAGCGGTTATGCGCGGGCGATGTCGATGGCGTCCTCGCTCGCACCGACTTTGAACATGCAGCGGGACGACTTCATTCTCGTGGTAACGAGCAGCCGCATCAGCCGGATTACGGATTATGGCTGCCGGCAGACTGCGCCGCTGTTTGGAGACATGGCGACCGCGACTCTCGTAACTCGCACCGACAGCGCACTCCATCCACCCCATTTGGAACTGCTCTTTGCGGATGCCCGCAAGCTGGACGCGGACGGGGTCTTTTTCAACTTTCACCTGAGAAATAACGTACTGACACCCTCGCGAAGTGGTGGGCAGGCTCATGCCCAACAGCGACTGGTGTTCTCGCTCGATGGAATGGGGATTGCGGACGCTGCCCCGCGGGCGATGACCAGTGCCCTGAAAGAAGCGCTAGTCGCAACGGAACTTCAACCCAACGATATCCAGTTTGTGGTTCCTCACCAGGCCGGGACGGGCATCGTTCGCCTGGCAATGATGAAAATGGAGTCGCTGGGCATTGGCGGCGAAGTGGTCAACGACATTATCGGCCAGGTGGGAAATGTCAGCTCCTGTTCAATCCCCTATGCGCTCAAAAAGACCTGGGGAAAGCTCCACGGAATCATCGCTTGTCCCACAGCTGCCGTGGGAAATCCGGGCGAGAGGGAAGTGTCCCAAGGCTGCCTTTTGCTGCGAACGACCCGAGCCCACCGCGAAGTTGCCGCCGCCGCTTGAATCGAGGGGACCCGATCCGAGTTCTAGCGAGGGTTGGGCTATGGTGATGGAATGAACGCGCGCATGGCTCCTTCATAAACATCCTTCAGTGGCAGGTTTTGCTCGGCAGCAATCTTGCGGCAGAATTCAAATTCAGGGGAGAAGCTGAGGCTGCCGTCGGAGAGGACGGCCAGCTTTCCTTCGATGGTCCCCCAAGTGGTTTGCACGCGATGCGGTCGGCGCTCCAGCTTATGGCGGCTGGCGGGCCAGCGGCGGATGCCGAGGGTGCCGGTTTCCTTGAAGATGATTTTTTCCATCTTGGATACGAGATCTGGACCACAGAGGACGCTGAGCAAGACACCAGGGCGGTTCTTCTTCATCTGGATCGACGTGGTGTAAACATCGAGAGCCCCAGCATCGAAGAGTTTGGCCGTGCAGTGCCCAACGATTTCGCCACTGATGTCGTCGAGGTTGGTTTCCAGCACCCAAACCTGATCGCTGACGATATTCTGCTCCGCGTCGCCAATAATCAGCCGCAGCAAATTCGCCTGCTCCTTCATATCCCGGTCGCCGGCCCCCAGGCCGATGGTCTGCATCTTCATCGCCGGCAGCGGGCCGAATTCGTCGGCGACTGTCGCCACGATCGCGGCTCCGGTGGGAGTGGTGAGCTCGCAGGAGCAAACGGACGGCGCGAGGGGAATCCCCCTGAGCAGTTCCGCGGTGGCCGGTGCGGGGATGCTCACCCGGCCATGTTCGATTTCCAGAAAGCCCATGCCGGTCGGAATCGGCGAGCAGACAATTCGGTCCACTCCCAGCAGCGTTAGGCCGACGGCGCTCCCCACGATGTCGGCGATGGAATCGACGGCTCCCACTTCGTGAAAATGGACCTTGCGGATTGTCGTCCCATGCACTTTGGCTTCAGCCTCCCCCAGCCGTGTGAAGATCCGCTTGGCCAGTTCCTTTTGAGCGGTGGTGAGGACCGTGCTGGCATCAATCTTCTCGACGATATGATGCAGATGCCGATGGGCCTTCTCCGGCTCATGCTGGACATGGACTTTTCGGCCGCGAAACCCCTTGCGATGCACCTCTTCGGCAACCAGTTTCACGCCGGGATAGCCGAGCGAATCGATTCCCGCCTGCATCGCGGCCAGATCCACACCGCAGTCGGCCAGGGCTCCCAGAGTCATATCCCCGCTGATACCGCTGGGACAGTCGAAGTAGGCGATTTTCATGGATCGTCGGCGCTAAGGCAAGAAACACGGAGTAGATGTGCTTCAAGATAGCACCTGGCGCAAAAAAAATCTCACACAAAGGCACAGGGGCACAGCGGAAGAAAACCTGCCGCGGCGTCCCGGAGACTTGATGCGAGATGATGTCTCTCACGAGCGGGGCGCTCAAGCTGGCGCGCCCACCATTTCTTCTCTGTCCTATTGCCTCGAAACAGTCTACTTCGCCAGCCGCAGGGCCACGCTCGCGACTTCATCGCTGGAATCGAATTTCCGGCTGCTGACTTCGGCGTGCGGTTCTTTGCTGGCGGGGAGGGGAACGAATTCGTTTTTCGACCCATCCAATTCGCCGCGGACGATGCGGACGGTGTCGGGAGCCTCGATGCCAATGGTGACGCGGTTTCCGGCAACCCGGTTGATTACAACCGTGATATTGCCGCCGATGACGAGACGCTCTCCAACTTTGCGACTGAGAACTAACATGACTTATTCCTCCTTGGGGTGCGCCCGCTGCTAGCGAGCTGGATTTCATTTCCGACGCACGAGAATCTTTCTATCGCCCCCCGGCGAATTTCAGTTTGCCGATTCGGCAGACTCGCGTGGATGATTGTGTGCTGCAAGTTGTGTTCCCAAGGTGAACTCATGAGGAAAAATTGGCGCCGCCGCGGATTTTCCCGGAAATTCACTCCGGATTTCTGTCTTGCAAAGGGTTGTTCGCTCAAAGAAGGCTCTCATTTGGGGAAGGAATCTTGGATTGAGACTCTTCTCCTCGTGGCTAGCAAGGTGTGTAACACTTGGACGCTGGCACCTTTACGACGAGCTGCGAGTCTTTGGCGCTGCCGCTGTGGCAAAATGAATGCGCTGTTTTCGCTCAATGTGGACGCTGGCGGTACAAGATGTTTGCGTTAAGATGCCAATCGGCGGTCAGCTAGCTCCATCCACGGGCACTCCTATTCGCAGTCCCCGAACTTTGATAAATCCCATGAAACTCGTTTCACATCCGTCGTGCATCCATTGCTTGCTGGTACTTCTTTCGGTGGCTCTACTTTGCACGATGGCATCCGCGGATGACACCGAGGAAGATCTGTTGCAAAAGGCTGCGCAAGATTCCGCCCGAGGGAATGTGGAGCAGGCGATTGGCGTGCTCACGGAAGTCATCACCAAGAACCCCAAGCAGTCGCTAGCTTTCTACTTGCGCGGGCGGGAGAACTTCCGAGCCGGCAAAATCAAGGAATCGGTCAGCGACCTCGACAAGCATGTCGAGTTGGAACCCAAGGCGGAATCCCGGCAGTGGGAGCGGGGGATTTCGTATTACTACGCGGGAGAATTCGAGAAGGGGGCCAAGCAGTTTGAACTCTATCAAACCTTTCACGATCAGGATGTGGAGAATTCCACCTGGCGTTATTTGTGCGTCGCCCGGCAGGATGGCGTCGACAAGGCGGTCAAGAACTTGCTCCCCATCACCGACGACCGCCGCGTCCCGATGATGCAAATCTACGACCTCTACCGAGGCAAGCTGAAACCAGCCGACGTCCTCGCCGCTGCCGAGGCCGGTGAGCCGTCAAAGGAGGCCTTGAATCAGCGGCTCTTCTACGCCCACCTCTACATCGGCCTCTGGCATGAAGCGGCTGGGGAGAAAGCCCTGGCAAAGAAGCACATCCTGGAAGCGGAGAAGCACAAGATTGGCCACTATATGTGGGATGTGGCCCATGTGCATGCCGATTTGCTGCGGGCCCCCGCGAAGGAAGAGAAGAAGAAGGAGTAGCCACGGATGGAACACGGATTGGCACGGACTGCGGGGCCGGAGGTGAAACCGGGTGTTGACATTCGTGGTGGCAGTGCCAGACTGACGGCAGATTTTCCTCTCTTTTTTCTTGGAGGCCGTCATGTCCCTGCTCAATCGAAACTGGCTGATCGCAATTCTGGCTTTGGTGTTTGTCGCCCCCGCTTTGGCCGAAGATACGAAGAAGGCCAATGATGCCGTCGTTCCCGTTCCCCGCGATGGGGGCTGGATGAAACGGCACGAGAGCTTCAACGAACGAGTGAAAAAGGGAAACGTCGATCTGCTCCTCATTGGCGATTCGATTACCCAGGGGTGGGAAGGCTCCGGAGCGAAGGTCTGGAAGGAATTCTACGAGAAGCGGAACGCGGTCAATCTCGGCATCGGCGGCGACCGGACGCAGCACGTTCTGTGGCGGCTCGATAACGGCAATGTGGAAGGGATCAAGCCGAAGCTGGCCGTACTCATGATTGGCACCAACAACTCCGGGAGCAACACCTCCGAGCAAATCGCCGAAGGGGTAAAGGCCATTGTCGAGAAGCTCCGGACCAAGCTGCCGGAGACGAAAGTTCTCGTTCTCGCCATTTTCCCCCGCGGCGAAAACAACGACAACAAGAATCGCAAGGTTAACACTGGTGCGAACGAGATTATCTCTAAACTGGCGGACGACAAAAACGTCTTCTATCTCGACATCGGTCCCAAGTTCCTGGACGCCAGCGGCAGCCTCAGCAAGGAAGTGATGCCGGACCTACTCCACCTCAACGAGAAGAGCTATCGCACGTGGGCGGAGTCGACTGAAGAGTCGGTGAATAAACTGATGGGTGAGAAGTAAGTCGAGGAAGTCCGTGACTCGTTTGGCGAATGAAAGAAATCGATGGCGACGTCGAGTCTTCTCATTGATCGATTTCGGGGCTCGTTGCTCGGCCTGGCCTGCGGCGATGCCGTGGGAACCTCGGTCGAGTTTTGTACGCCAGGGTCATTTGCCCCCGTAACCGATATGATTGGCGGCGGGCCGTTTGGGCTCGCCGCCGGTCAATGGACGGACGATACGTCGATGGCACTTTGCCTCGCGGAGAGTCTGCTCGAAAAACAAGGAATGGACCCTGTCGATCAATTGCAACGGTACTGCCGCTGGTGGCGCGATGGGCATTGGAGTTGTACCGGCGAGTGTTTTGACATCGGCAATGCCACGCGTGAAGCCCTGACCTTGTTTCGGCGAACAGGTAGTCCTTTCTGCGGCAGTATTGACCCGCGAAAGGCCGGAAACGGCTCGATCATGCGGCTGGCACCGGTCCCGTTATACTTTGCCGCGGAGCCGTCGCGGGCCATAACCGCCGCGGCGGACAGTTCCCGCACCACCCATGCCGCGCCCAATGCGATTCAGGCCTGCCGCTATTTGGCGGGTTTGATTGTGGGGGCAATTCGCGGCGTCCCTAAAGAAGAATTGCTGTCCCCCGACCATGCTCCTACCGGAGTCAACTGGCACGACGAGCCTCTTTCTTCCGAAATCGCTGAGGTCGCCGGCGGCTCCTTTCGCACCCGGGAACCGCCCGTGATTAAAGGGAGCGGCTATGTGGTCCGCTCCCTGGAGGCCGCCCTCTGGGCGTTCTACCGGGCAAAAACGTTTGAAGAAGGGTGCTTGCTTGCGGTAAACTTGGGGGACGACGCCGACACGACTGCCGCGGTCTATGGACAATTGGCCGGGGCGCTGTGGGGCGAACGGGGCATTCCCGAAAAGTGGCTTACACGCCTGGCCCTACGGGAAGAGATTACTCAACTGGCAAATCGTCTCCATGATCACGCTGCGACCCGCGAATCATCCTTGCGTATGTCATGAGCTCCTATTCTTGCTTTCCCTGCTCACTGCGGTTTGCTGCAACTCCATGCTCTTAGCGGACGAGTCCCCAGTGCATTCTAAGAACAAAGCCGCGAATACCGAGGAACCTCTTCCCCTCTTCAGCATGCCGGGAGAGGTCCATAAAGGTCCGCTGCCAAAGTTGACGGAGGGGGAACGGGTGCTGGCCAAGTCGCTCGAAGCGGATGTCATCAAGCTCGCCGTGGAAATCGGCGAGCGGAATGCCAGCAGATTTCATTACGACGATCTCCTCGCAGCCGAACGGTTCCTCGCAAAATCCCTGGAAGATGCCGGCTACAAAGTGGAACGTCAGTCGTTTGCGGTGCGGGGAACGGAGGTCGCCAATCTGATTGTCGAAATCCTCGGTGGAGCCAAGAAGGACGAAATCGTTGTCATCGGCGGGCATTACGATTCCGTGCTGGGCTGCCCGGGAGCGAATGACAACGGCAGCGGGACGGCCGCAACGCTGGCTATGGCCCGGGCCTTCGCCAAAAAACAGCCGGCTCGGAGCCTTCGTTTTGTCCTCTTTGTCAACGAAGAGCCGCCGTACTTTCAGACCAAAGACATGGGCTCCCTGGTTTACGCCAATCGCTGCAAGGAGCGGAAAGAGAATATCGTCACCATGCTCAGCTTGGAGACCATCGGCTATTACAGCGACGAAAAAGGGAGCCAGAATTTCGACAATCTGCCGCCGCTCCGTCTCCTCTATCCCGACACGGGGAACTTCATCGCCTTCGTCGGCGACGTCAAATCCGGCCCCCTCGTCCAGCAGGTTGTCGGCAAATTCCGCGAAACGACCAAATTCCCCGCCTACGGCTGTGCCATGCCGGACAACATTCCTGGCGTCGGCTGGTCGGACCAATGGTCCTTCTGGAAAATGGGATATTCCGGCCTGATGGTCACGGACACCGCTCCTTTCCGCTATCCTCATTATCATCTAAAGACCGACACCCCGGACAAAATCGACTTTGAGCGGATGGCCCGCGTCGTCGCCGGATTGGAACGTGTCATCGCTGACCTGGCAGGAGTGAAATAGTGCCGCTGACCAAAAGGACCGCCCTCGTCGATAAAGATTCCCGCCATTTGGGGAGACGCCTCGACCGCGTCGTGCAATCGCTCACGGACATGCTCCCCCGGGCTCAGGTTCTGGGCCTCTTCGACCACGGCTGCGTCCTCCTCAACGGCGCGACCTGCGCCGCCCCCGGTTACAAAGCGGGAGTGGGGGATGAAGTCGAAGTCCGCTTCGACGCCAAACAGATTTATCACCCTCGCAAGCAGCCCCGCACGAACCTAGGATTTGAAATCGTCTTCGAAGATCGCCACTTGATCGTCGTCAACAAGCCGCCAGAAATCCTGACCGTCCCCACGATTCGTGGCGAAACGAATACCCTCGTTGCCAAAGTTAGCGAATACATCCGTCATGTCTCCGGCGGCAAGCTGGCCTACACCGCCCATCGGCTGGACCGTGGCGTTTCCGGATTGCTCGTCATGGGAAAGACGCTGGAAATCTCTCAGCAGATTCGGGATCAGTTCGCTCTTCACAAACCGGAGCGGGAATACACAGCGCTCGTTGCCGGCGACCTTAAGAAGGACAAGGGGACCTTCAACACGCTCTTGGCCACGGACAAGGACCTCAACCGATTCTCCACGGATGACGAAGAGATCGGCCAGCGGGCGATCACGCATTACGAAGTGGTGAAGCGGCTGAAGGGGATGACCCAAGTCAGAGTCTGGCTGGAAACCGGCCGCCGCAATCAGATCCGGGTCCACTTCGCCGAAGCTGGCCACCCGGTTCTCGGCGATCCTCGTTATGAGCCAGCGCTTGCCAGTCATCGCTGGTGGCCCTACAAACGGCTCGCGCTCCATGCCCGCAAATTGGGCTTCGACCATCCCATCACCGGCCAGCACTTGCGGTTCGAATCCCCGCTGCCGATGGAGATGGTGCGGATACTCGCCAAGTAGCCGAATCGCTGCCAGCACACCCTGTGTGCTGGTTCCTTTTTTTTCCGCTCACGGAGTGAGCGGGCGACTTTACTGCTTACGCTTCAGCGTGAACGTCATGTAGTGGTAGCCGGTCTCGTCGTTCACAATCATGCCGCCACCGGGGGCAAAGTATTTCGCCAAAACGGAGAAGGCCGGCAGTGGATTGTCTTTCAGGGCTTTGTTCACCCCCTTCAGAAAATCATTGTTTTCCGAGGCGCTCTCCAGCCCCTTCTGCGTGTTCTCCGCCCGAATCAGCTCATAGACGAATCGAAGGGCTTCTTCGGGCTTGGAGAACTGAACCATACCGGGAGCATCCCCCCCCACCTGCCGCTTGATTTTGCCGGCGATGAGCTTGTATTCCAGATCGCTGGCCAGGCCCTGCGTGGCGTCGCTGGTCGTGGTGATGCAGTGGTGCAGTCCCTTGGTGCTATCGGTGAAGATCACGTAATCGCCAATGATGGCAACTGCGGGAGTGGGAACGCGGAAACCGGCGGGGGGTTGGGGCCCACCTTCGGGCCGCTCCGGCATTTTGACCGCCCAATAGGTCACGCCGCCAAACGCCTTCTTTTCCACGGCATCGGGGAACTTGGCGACCACCTTGTCAATCACGTTGGCCTGAAATGTCTTCGTGTCCTTGAGCTTCACTCCGATAATGTTGACCTGGCTGTTCGGGGTGATTGGCTTCTCAATCCACTGTGTCAGCGTGAAGCGGCCGTCGAGGGCCGGAATGATCTCCGCCTCTACATCAATCCCAATGTTGTCCGACAGCCGTTCTTTGATAAAGGTTTTGAAATTCCCTTCACCTTGCAGGCTGTCCCACAGCTTGTTGCCGTTCTTGAACATGTCCTCCACCCGCCAATGCATGGTCATGTAACTGGTGACGTCGCTCGGGACCCAGGCTTCCGGCACGGTATCGCCCGAACCCATAGCGATCAACTCGACGACGCCACTCCGGGGATTATCGAGCAGCAGGTGGAAATGAGTCACGCCGTCAAACTCTCCGACTCCAAAGATCATGCTTCCCCCCATCCCCTTCACGCCGTCCAGGCCGAGCGGTTGAAAAAAGGCGAGGGCCAGCGAGGCCGGCCCATTGCGGAGCACCTTGCGGGCGATTTCCACGGGATCCACATACCAGGTGATTTGCGGCCGCTCGTCCTTGGAACCGCTGCAGCGGCTCATGATCGAATTGAATTTGACATTGTCGGCGAGAGACTTTTCATCTTCCTTGGCTTCGCCGTTCCAAGCGGCCAGCAGCGGTTTCACGACGTCTTTATTAGAGGCCAGTACCAGCGTCCCGTCCTTTTCAAACTGAATCGCCGTGTTTCCTCCTGGGCCGGTGTAGACATTCACTTTCACATCGCTGATCACTTCGCTGGTCTTGGTGCCGCCGTTTTCGGTCAGCAGGGCCTCTCCCTTTTCCAGCAGCTTGTTGACGCTTAAGATCTTGTCCTTCACATCGACAATAATCACGATCGCCGGGGTCCCTTCCCCCATCGGAACGACTCCCACGCAGATTTCCCCCTGCGGAATCTTCAAAATGTCATTGAGGGGCAAGCCAACCTGGTCCTCAATCTGCTTCCACTGCTCCTCGACGGAGCCGTAGAGTTGCTTCACCAGCGGCGCGATATTCTCGTCCTGAAACATCCGTCCCGTGGCGGTATCCTTGAACTTCGCCACCATGTCTTGCACGTCGGCGATCCGCAGATACGCCAGCGTCCCCTCCGGCAGCAGTTTCGGCGCGACTGGGCGTTCCGCTTTGGCGACGGAAATGAACACTCCCAGCACCAGGAACGGAAGAACGAAGAGTTTGCGCGAACGGGCGAGCCAAGATTGCTTACTCACGAGAATTCCCCAAGTTGGATGCGGATAGCCGCGAAAGGTGACGGCGATTGCCTGAAACTACCCTACCGGCCTGTAGTTTGTTTCAAAAGGGGGCGAGAATTGCTGGGGGTAAAAATGGCTTTCGGGGCGACTAATACATTCCGAAAATTGTCACAAGTTGTTTCATATACGGCAGTTAAGTGAATTGCTGCCACGGGTTTTTGCGTCGCTGTCGTCCTAGTTAAAGCTTAGAAGGAACCTTTAACCTGGGCTGACGTTAAATAATTAGCAGCGTGCGAGGAATCACAGCATTTCAGCTCAGCTGTTGCCCTGGCCAGATATTTCCCTCACAATGAAAGCCTTCGCCAAGCGGCATAACCGGTCTTCCGCCGAGACTTTGTGCCGTGGACTCCGGTGGTGACGATGAGGCTGAAGAGTCTCAGCAAGCCGCGGACAGCGATTATCCTGCTAGCAGGTGAATTATGAAAATCTCCCCAGCATTTTTGTCAAGTATTTCAGCCCTTTCGCTGGCGCTAGGGGTATTTGCCGGAGTCGTGAACGGGCAAGGAATGAGCGGTGGCGGTGGTGGATTTAGCTCTGCTCCGACGGCAGGAAGTTACGGTTCGACCAGCAGCGGAAATTCTGGAGGCGGCTCTTCCGGTGGCAGCAGCAGCTCGCTCTTTAATTCCGGCAGCAGCGGTGGCAGCAGCAGTTCGCTTTTCAGCTCCGGTAGCAGCAATTCTAGTGGCGGTAGCAGCAGCGGAAGCAGTTCGGGCGCTACGGCCGGGAACAATCAGACTTCCATCAATACTGGAACCATCGGTTCCGCGACCCCTTTGGAGCGAGGATCGCCGCTGGCAAGAAATACGTCGGGCGCAAGCCTGATCACTTCTAATTACGACGTCATCGGCGGACAAGCGACCGGCAATAACAACCAGTTCGCCAACTTATTTTCGCAAATTGGCCGGCAGATGAACCAAGGAGGAAATTTCAATCAGCAAGGCGGACGCAATGCGGCCCGCTCTACAATTCGCATTCCTCTGCGAATTGGCTTCAGCCCCAAACCGGTTTCCACCACGGTATTTACGTCAAAGTTTGAAAACCGGATCACGAAACTCTCGGGACTCTCCGCCATCGGCCCCATTCGCGTCACTATGGACGGCTCGACGGCCGTTCTCCAAGGGGTTGTTGCATCGGAGGAGGACCGGCAATTGGCCGAGGGGGTTGCATTGTTGGAGCCTGAGGTTGACTCCGTTCGGAATGAATTGACGGTCCAACCTTCCGAGACTGGCGCGGGAGAGCTGAATTCGCCTTCGAACTCTCGCTAAGATTTAGGTCGGCCGGGGCATTTTCGATTTTGCCGGCTGGTGGCAAATCCGCCGGCAAGAGTTGTGGCTGCCGGGAACCGGCGCTCCCTTCCCCGGGTGATATCTCCCGCAGTTCTTGATTTCGGCTGGCGGCAACCCGTTCCGCAAGGCTTTGCGGGAGCGTAATGGACATGGACTTGATGCCACTTGGTCCAAATGGCGTTGCCGAGTCATCTGATGTATAGCCGACACGAGTGACGTCGCCGTCTTGAGTAGCCTTGGCGGTGAGGACTTGAACATCGACCCGTTTCTCCTGAATTGGGGTCTCAGGCCCTGGAAGCAATGCTAAAGACTGCTGTCCCACCACAACCTTGCCGGCCGCGGCGGTGAAAATCGGCACCAAGCTGACTTCCGCTTGCGGTTTGCCGACGGCGTCCCAAGGAACCCAAACACTGTAAGAAGCGCCCAGTTCGGTGGGGCTGAAGTGACCAGTGAACTGCTCCGGCGTGAATGCTACCCGTCGATCCGCTTGCTTGTGGTCATTGGTCTTATTCGTGTCGTCAAAACAATAGACGACCAACTGTCCCTGAACGGGAATCGTTTCGTTCTTCGCGTTATAGAAGTAGAGCCGCCCCCCGAATCCGCGGGTGGGGGTCTTGCCGGGCGCGTTGTACATGGCGGGAGACCAGATCGCCACCATTTTGACGGGTGATTGGTATTTGCCTTCGCTAATCTTCGCTGGCTTTTCGGCCCAAGGCATCGTCGACGTCCAGCTTTTCGGCATCCCCGCGCAGCCGGTTGTCAGGCCAGTTGAGGCCGCAATCAGCAATAAGACAAAGAGTCGTTTCATGGCTCAACTTCCCTGCGAGAATTCAAAAAGGGCCTATTCTGTGGACCCACAACAACCCTATCGATAAGCCCGTTCCACGGGCTGTTCATTCTGCTGCCCCGGCTCGGCATAGCCCGCCGGTTCGACTTCTGCAGTGGTCGACGGCGAGAGCTTAGGAGGGGGCGACATCCTTCCCATCTGATTCTGCCACGGCCAGCCTGTCGCCCTGCTCTTAGGAATGGTGCGAGTTTTGGCCGGTGCGGTTCCTGCAGTCCTAGGAGGCGCCGCGGGCGTTGGTTCGGATGGAGCCTCTGCTGGCGGGCTACTCGTGCCGATAACTCCGGCTCCGGTGGGAGTTGTAATTCCATTTCGGCGAGCCGATGAGGTATTTCCTGTCGCCCCATCCTCGTAACTCGCGGGGACTCCCGGCGGAGAGCCCAAATTGATCGGTTCGAGTTGCGGGCCTCTGCGTTGACCGTTCGAGAGAGGCGGTGAAATGGGACCTCGTGGCGGCGGAGCAATCCCCGGAGCCGGCGGCGGCAGAACGCCTTCCGGCACGCTGGGATTCTCATCGGGAAAGATCAACGGTGAGGGTGTTCCCCCAGCGCCGTCATTGCTCGTCAGATAAGGGACTTCTCCATGAATATTTGCCACATCAGCCAGGCACCAGCCCATCCGTTCCGACTCCCGCTGATTGAGCCAGTTCTGTTGCTCGTCGGATTGGATAATATACGGTGTCATGATGATCAAGAGCTCGGTTCGGTCTTGCGTCTTGGAATCAAATCGAAATAGTCGACCCAAAACGGGAATGTCTCCGAGGTAGGGGACGCGGCGCGTGATCTCGGCTTGATTGTTCGTGATCAACCCTCCCAGGATGACTGTCTGTCCGCTGCGGGTGTTGACCGTGGTGCTGGCCACGGTCTTCTTGATTTGCGGGATCTTAACCGGTGCCTGAGTGGGAGTTGCCCCCTGGATTGTGGTTCCCTCCGCTTCCGGGCCAAGTTCGGATTTCGACACGTCTACGAACATAATGATGTTTCCGTCCGCGTTGGTCCGCGGCGTGACTTGCAAAATGATGCCAATTTCCACCGGAGTCACGCTGTTCTGGGCGATGCCGTTGGTAATTGTTGTTCCCGAGATCAAGCGAACTTCCGCACCCACTTGTATATTCGCCTCCTGGTTGTCCAGCGTCTGAATTTGCGGCCGACTCAGGATTTGCAATCGACTGGACTGCTGGAGCGCTCGAATCAGCACGTTCACGGAATCGCTGCTGGCAGATAGCACAAGTCCGCCGTAACCCAGTGCCGCGTCCGTGCGGCCCACACCCAGATTGGACAACCCTTGCGATGCCGCCGCATTTCGCGTGGCTAGCGATTCGGCAGTACTGTTATTTCCAACGCCGGCCTGGTTAAAGGGAAAGCCCACCGTGCCAATGCCGCGGTCGAACAGCAGCGAGTCCTGCAGACCTAATTCGACTCCAAACTGCTCACTGTCGCTGAGCTTGACTTCCGCGATCAGCACTTGAATCGCGACCATGTTTTTCCGCTGATCGAGTTGCTGAATGATTTTTTTGATGTCCTCCGCATACCGCGGCGAGGCATTCACAATCAGGCTGTTGGTAATCGCCTCGGGCACGACAATGATCGCCTGGTCCCAGACCGTCACGGGACTGACCAGGTTGGTTGCCGTCGTATTGAGCTGTTGGCGATTGGTCAGATACTGGTTGATGGCGGTTGCCACGGGCTCCGCAGTCGTGTTCTTGAGCATGTAGACGCTTGTCAGGCGGCCGCGGAGGTCTTTTTCATCCAGCCCAACCAAAACACGGTACACCACGGCCAGGTCGCCTGCATTGCCGGAGGCAATGATGCTATTGGTGCGAGTATCCACGGAGAACTTGAGAGGTACTAGCGTGCTCTCCCCGGACGACGTGGCCGACTGGAAGCCTTGCACTCCCCCTTGCTGCTGATTGGTCTGCTGTCCAAACAACGTGGTCAACATGGTGGCCATCTGCGTGGCGTCCGACTCAATCAAGCGGAAAATCTTGACCTGCGCGGAGACCATCGGCAGGCCGTCGAGCTGCTCGATCAAGGCCGCCATCAGGTCCATGCTGGAAGCTGGACCGGTTACGACCAGGGCATTGGCCCGCGGGTCGGCGGCCACGCGCATATCGGACAAAATGCCCGATTCCAGCAGCTCTGAAACGCCCGTCTTGTTCGTATTCTGAAAGATGAGCTGCGTCGGCTTGGGGGAAGCCACTGCCCTGGTAGGAGTGCCGGCCCCGCCACCTTGTCCACCTTGTGCTCCCTGTCCCCCTTGTTGATTGATGTTCTGTCCTTGTCCTTGTCCCTGTCCCTGCGAAATCGATTGCTGCAACTGCTGGGCGTAGATCGATTCCTGGATCACCTGAATCAACTCGTCGGCCAGAGAGTTCTTGAGCCGGAAGACCCGAATCTCGTTTTTCACACCGCTCTCGTTCTGGTCAACATCCAGGGAATCCAGAATATGGGCCGCTTCCTCCATATCGCGAGGGCTGGCCTGTACGATCAGCGAGTTGCTGCGGTAGTCGGCAATGATCAGGGCGCGCGTTCCCAGGCCGGTGCGGAGCGTTGTTCCTTGTCCCGGACGGTCGGTAAAGAACATCCGCAGCTTGGTTTCGGCATCAATGGCGGAGAGATACTTCAGCTTGAATATTCGCAATTGCTTGTTGGGCGCGACCGGCTGATCGATCTTCTTAATGAGCTCCGTCACCGAATCGATAGCCGTGCGGCGGCCAATCAAGAGCAGGGCATTCGGCTTGACCAACGGGACCACGGTGACGTTTCCCTGCCGCGCGCCGAGGGCCGGCGTGTAAATCTGATTGATCATGGCGGCCATTGCCTGGTCGTCGACGTGCTCCATCATGTAGATCTCGACCTCGGGCTTGGTCTTTTCGCTCTCCGCCTCGATCTGGGCGATGATCTTCTGCACCCGCTCCACATCCCGCTTCTTGCCGAAGATCAGGAAGATGTCGAGCCCTTCGATGTACTCAATCCGGACCGGACCGATCTTGGCATCCTCTCCTTCCATTCCAGCCTCTCCCCCCGCGGCGTTCTCGCCGGCCGGGCGCTCTCCCGCAGGGGGAGCCTCCGCGGGAGGCTGAGCTGCGGCCGGTTGCGCCGCGCCTGCCGCCGGTTCCGGCTGGAAAATCATGGAGACGAACTGGCCGATGTGCTGCTTGGGACCGTCACCTGCCAGGAACGGGAGCGTTACCGAGCGGATCAACTCCAGCGCCTTCTGAACCTTGTCTGGCTCGGCTCGATTGAGGGCCACGAGCTCGGACTGAATGCCGCCGGCCCGCCGCGGCGAATCAATCGCCTTGAGCACCTGCCGCCAGGAGTCCTGAGCCGTGCGAGGCATGTCGATGGTCACCAGATCCCGCTCGTGGTCGATGGTCAGCGACACGAGCCCTTCCGCGCCGAACGGAATTTTGACGAGAGTCGACTTCCGGTCATGACTGGTCGTGAAGCTCGCCCGGTTGTTCCAAATGCGGGCCAGGGCAATTTCAAAGTCCTCCGCCGAAATGTTCCTCAGCGGATGAGTGCCGCGGACCCGCGCCGCAGCCGGCGGCAGTGCCCGCTGTTCGACCGGCTTGGGGGCCGGAAGGGCTTTCTCTTCCGGCAAATCGGGAGCGAGGAAGGCCGCGATTTCTTCATGCACGGCAACCGGAGCCGTGACAATCATCTGCTGGACCCGTTTGTTGACGTTGATCTGCACATCCTTGCGGCGGATGTACTTTTTCTGAAGTTCGAGTGTGACTTCCTCCAGTCGATCCGGCGCAATCGTGTAGGCTTGCAACTCGGTCACCGGTCCCGCTTCGGGAGCATCCACGGGAGCGGCTTCCCGCGGCTGTTCTGCTTCTTCCTCGACTTGCTCTTGAAAACGAAATTGCTTTCTCGCGGGCTCGGGCTGCTGTTGAGCGTAAAGACTGCCATCCGCGAACAGTCCCGCCGTTCCCGCCAGCAGCGCGCCGGCGAATATCCGCGACCTGGCCATGCCGAGCCCAAGTTTCCGTGCAGTTGTCATCAGCGAATCCCCCTGCAGTGAATACATTCCATGCGCGCAGCCGCGCCGGAAAAATCTGCGTAGGTGGAATAATCGGCAAATCTTGCCAGATAACTGAATCCAATCGTCAGAATTCAGCAGCAAGGAAGAGAATTGAAAACCGTTGACAGGCAAGGAGATAGAGAGAGTAGGAAAGCGGAATTCGGAATGCTGAAAGTCGACTCTTGCTCCGCCTTGGACATTCCGACCTTCGCTTTTCCACTACTGGGGTACCGTCGTCGCTTCCCCCAAATTGCTCCCCTTCAGCACCTTACGCTCTTTACCATCGGTTTCAAACGTGAAGTCACCGTCGCCGATGGAGGTGACAATCCCCTTGATGGAGCCGACCTCGAATTTGTCTCCGACTCCCAGTTTGAGCGTCTCCCCCTTGGGGCGATTGCTGAGCCAAATCTGCCCAGTGCCGTTAACGTCGATGACCCCCGTCAGAACAGTGTGCTTAGCCTCGTCGAAGGCTAGCTTTTTCGGAGGCTCTGCCGGAGGGGGAGGGGGATCTTCCACGGTCACGATCAACAGCTCGTCTTTGGACTCCTTTGCTGGCCAGCCATCGTCGGTTGCCCGCATCAGAAATTCGTACTTGCCGTTGGTCCGCGGCGTCCACGCGAGCTTGCCAGTGCTGGAGTCGAGGCGGGCGTCAGCAGCACCTGACTTTACTAATTTATAGGTCAGCTTATCAAACCTGTCGGGGTCACTCCCACGGGCGGCAATATCCACGCTTTTGCCACGAGTCGCCTTCTGGCTTCCCAATCCGGCAATTTGCGGTGCTCGGTTGGGAGAGCCAAACAGGTTTCGCTCGCTGATGATCCGGACGTAGTCCTCTTGTTTGGCGAGTTCCAAGCGATCCGCCAGCCGCTCGTTCAACAAGTTTCCATCCGGAGCCCTTTCCAGCGACATCGCTTCAAAATCGACGATGACATCCAGGTTTTTGGATTCCTTGATCGGCTTTAAATGGAGCTTGCTGATGCGATGCATATAGTCGGCACTGTAATAGCCGTGCAGAAACTTGACGACTTGGGGCAATGTCCCCTGGCTATGCATGGTGATCTTAAGGGACGAGTAGAGTTTCTTCTCTTCCTTTCCTTTGCCGATCGTGACTTGCGGCTGTCCCATTCCGGATTTTCCAAACAACTCGAGCAGCCAGGTTTGATAGACGGAGCGAGCGACCGACGAACTACGGGGCAAGGATTTCTCTTCGTAGTTTCGCATGCGGCCAGCCGCCGCCATAATCTGGCGATCAAGATTCCTTTGCTGAGTCACTGCCGTTTCCAGGGTTTCGAGTTCTTTGCTTCGCGAGGCATACATCGCGGCAATGCTGGTGTAAAGCCAAAACACAGCACCCAGGGCCACTGCGGAACCAACGGCAATCGCTAAAATCCGCTCGCGGGAATTCATGGGCGGCCTCCCTTCGGCGGAGCGGCTGTTGCCGGGGCGGCTTTTGTTGGAATTGCACCAGCAGCCGCCTTCGGCAATGGTTTCAAGTTGGCTGCCGGCTTTTTACCTTGGTCCGTAGTGCCCTTTCTCGGCGAGGGAGCAGCGGGGTCCGTGGGGGCGATGACGATGTCTTCGCGGACACGCCATTTCAGGCCGACCGCCTTTTCATCTCTTTTGCCGCCAAAACCTTCCACGGTGTGACGTTCATCACGCATGGAACCTTCAAATTCAGGAACAACTTCGGGTCCGGCCATGAGCGCGTCGAGCTGCAAGCCACCTTCCCGGCTAGGCCGCGTATCCGCCAAAAAAGCATCAATGCGCGCCTTCTCCGGCGGTGGAGCTTTCTCCGAAAGAACCCGCAGTTCGTCCAGCCAGACGACATCGCCCGCCACGAATTCATCAATCTTCTTCGTCTGCTCGTAAAGCGTCTTCCCCTTTTTGTTCTTGAGTTCCAGCGCCGCTTTTTCCTTGCGCAGATTGGCGATTTGCGAATCTCGTTGACGCAGATCGAAGGTGATGTAACCAGCAAAGATCAACAGGACAGCCGCGGCAGTTGCGCCAAGGCCGACAAAAAGGCGGCGGTTGTTGGGCGGAACAGGACGCTTGCGAGGATGCAAAAAGTCGATCCCCGGCGCGCTGCCGGCCGCTTCGTCGAGGAGCATTCCTAGAACGGGCGCAAATGCGCCCGGGTTGCGGGGCGGGCTCGCTTGCAACTCCCGCGACTGCTCGACCTGGGCGAGTGGATCGAGCAATTGTACGCCGCCATCCAGCGACAGCTCCTGCTGCAGAAGCGCCCGAAGTGATTCGTGATGGGTGCTATCACCGAATATGATGACTTGCTCGACGCGACGTCCGCCAAGTTGATTTTGCGCGGCGACCACCGTGCGGCGAACTTCCGCCACCAGAGATCGGGCCAGTGTCTCCGCATTCGCGCCGGACGGCAGCCGAACGGTACGGGGAAAAACCAGTTTTTCGCCGGCGAGCACGCTCAGGTCGGCTTCTTCACCTTGAAAATCAATGGTGAGACGGCACTTGCCATCGACAGCCAACTTCTTGACCAGAGCCGCTGCGGCAAAAGGCCGCAGGACTAGCCGCGAGAAAGTGAGGTTGGCGGCAGCACAAGTTTCCTGCGTTTGCTTGACGAGTTCCGGAGAAATGGCAGCGGCGAGAACATTGGTGCCGCCATCCTTGTTGGAATCAAGCGGCACAAAGTCGAGCGGCCAGTCTTCGCCCAGCGTGCTGAACTGGCGCACCGCCTGCAGCCGTACCGAATCCGGCAGCTCCTCCGGCGGCATGGGGGGAAGGGTGAGAAACCGCAACTCAATGCTGGTTCGTCCGACCGCGACCAGCGCTTCGCCGCGGGTCAGTCCGCGCTCCGCCAGGGCCTTGGCAATCCGCGCCCCAATCTCCTTGGGGCCAGTCTCCGGCCCCCCATCAGCAGCCTGCGGCAGTTCCACCGTGAAAGCGTGTTCCAGAACCAATCCGCCGCCGGTGCGCGCTCGCCCCGTGGCCACACGGGCCTCCGCGGCATCCCACTCGATTGCGAACAGACGGGACATAAGGAAATTCTTAAATGACTTATTACCAATGGGGGAAGGGACTACTTGGATCCAGACGATTCCGAAAAATCTACCCCCAGGGTTTCCAGGGCGAAGCCCCGACCGAGGTGGCTGGTATCTCTCCACAATAATACGCGGGGGGTCGTGGTTGAAGCGTCAAATATCACTTCCGCTCGAGAAGCTGCCTGCCCCCCCTGGAAATACCCCACCACCTGGGCCCGGTAGACGTCCCCACCACCGCAGATGTACGGCATTAGTGACCGCATTTCGTCCAAAGTGACAATCGCCTCGGCCATGATCCAGGTTTCGTGACGATGGTTGAGCTTTTCATCACTGGGCTCGTATTCGCGGCGGCTGAGGATCTCGTTGGCAATTTCTTCCGTCATGCCGGGAATCCCTTTCAGAATTGTGACGGAGGCCTGATTAATGTTGATCCGCCCGGGAATCGTGGTCGCCTCGTTGATGGTCAATTTGTCCATCATCACGGGGAGGTACAGCCCCATGGCCCCAATTTCTTTGGAAAACGGCGAGTCGATCACCGTCGGTGTTGACGAACCTTTGAAGGTGACTTGCACCTTCGCGCCAATCAGATCGAGCAGTTGATTGATCTTCGTGGCTCCCTTTTTGGTCAGGTCCAATTCTCCCGTTACTCCGAGTTGTGCCTGGTTGGTGCCGGTGTAAGGTCCACTTTGCCGATAGGCGACGATAAAGGTGGCCCACTCGGCATTGAGTCCAGCGTCGGTCAATTCGGTATTGAGCTGCGTCATGTCTTCCACATTCAGGAAGACTCGCTTCTCACTCATCGCATTCAAATTTGCCTCCAAGCTGAACAGCGTGAGATAGGCGGACCAGCCCCGTTCGCTCACTCCCGCGGATGTGGATTGCCCCGCCTTTCCATCCCCCGACGCTTCGTGCGGGTCGATCATGCCGTTGCGATTCGTGTCCATGCCAAACAGAAGTTGCGGCGTGACCCCGCGAACGAGGAGCAGCTCTTCCACGGTTTCCAGCGGCCCGTTCTTCGGTGCGTAGGGAGGAGAAAGACCGGAATAGTAGGAAACTTCCGCACCAAGCTCGCGGGCCTCGTCGTCTTCATCAAGCCAATCCAGAATCGCGTCCGCTACTTCCTCGGTCATTTCCGGCAGAGCCATGAGCAGGCTTTGGCCACTGCCGGGCAGAGTGTTTTCGAGAGTCATGATCGTGCTGAGATTCAGGCGAGTCGACTCGTCTTCAAATCCGTATCGGACCCCGCCCAGGTTTCCTTCGTCATCCAAGTTGGGCGAGAGGATCGTGAAGCTGCCACGAAGCTCGGGGTTTTCATCATCCATTACCGTTCGAGCGCGGAACATGTCGGGGTTTTCAAAAATACCCCCGGCGTCGGTGCGAGTGGCTTCGTTCTTGGCAAAAAAAGCCTTGGCAAAATCGACTCCGGAATCGACCAGCAGCCGCGTTTGCAATTGAGTGCCGCAGAGCTGCGCCGATTCTTGGTGCGTGATCATCAAATCCGAAAAAGAATACGCCCCCAGCGAAAGCAGGACGACGACAATCAGCACGACGATGAGGACGAATCCTCGGCGACGAGTAAGCTTGTTCATTTGGACCCCGTCTTGCTGCCGGTGCCATAGGTGGAACTGGAACCGCTGCTGGCACCCGACGAGCCGCCGCTGCTTTTGCTGGATGTGCTGCCGCTTGCGCCGGTAGCTCCGCTGCCGCTGGGGGATCCGCTGGTGCCGGTGGACCCCGTAGCTGTTGTTGTTCCAGTTGCGGCTGCATCCCCTTCGGCCGGCTCTTCCACGGGAGGTGGCAAGCTGGCGGTGGGGAGACTTACGACCATCCGGTAGGTCGGCTCGGTGCTGGACATTGCGGACGCACCAAAATTCTGAACCGGCGGGCCGCTCGCGGATTCGGCGTTCGAATCGGCCATCGTCATGACAATTTCGACGGCCAGCGGCAGCCCCCCCATTTCGTCTGAGTTCCAGTCGCTCACCCAGGCGGTGCCGTCCCAATAACGAAAGGCGATGCTAGTCACCTCGTCGGCCAAAAGCTTGGCCCCGTCATAGCCGGAAGATGCAGAGCCGTTGCTTTCGCTATAGGCGCTCACCGCCCGGTCCATTTCCAGCCGCATCAGTCCGCGTCCCTGCCCGCTGGTGCTGGGTTCAGAACTCCCAGTAGGGGGAGTGCTGCTAGAACTGCCGCTGCCGAACGTGCTGATGGTGCCGCTACCCTGGGACGTTTCGCCCCTGACATAGTAGGTGAGCGTCTTGATGTCGCTGGGAATCTGCACCATGCTTGCCGGGTTGCCACTGCCGTATTCATCCACGCGAGGCAGACGGCTCACGTCGAACTGCAACTGGTAGGCACTGCCGTACAGGCCGATGACGGCCGGGGGAATGTCTTCGGTAGTTTCCGTGGCGGTCGATTCGCCGCTGGCGGCCTGTCCCGAGGTCCCGACTCCGCCACTGGTTGCCGCGCCGCCCGTGGATGGTGAGGCAGCCGAACCACCCGTTGTCGTCGAGCCCGTTTTCGAACCGCCGGAAGTTGCCGCAGCGCCGCTCGAACCTTGTCCGCCAGACGATTGAGTTGCCGTTGAACCACCGGATGCGCCGGCGGACGGAGAGCTTCCGGTAGCATTACCCGTGGTGGAGCCCGCGCCCCCCGTGGAACTCCCACCGGCAGTCGCGCCGGAAGAACCAGAGCTCGTCATTCCCGCCACGGCCCCGGCCAAACTGCTGGCACTGGTCATCGATTCCAGCCCGCTCAAGTCCACCGGCGTAAACTGAATGGCGCTGCGGAGGTCATCTTCTATTTTTCGCAGCAAGGCGCGGGCCAGGTGCGCCTGCTCAACATTCGTCCGCTTAGTGTCGAACGAACGCCAATAGAGCCGCAGCGCCATGGACACTGCGAACAACAGAATTACCGAGAGGCCCAGGGCGAGGATTAGTTCGAGCAAGGTGACGCCGACGCGACGCGCGGTGAGCTTAGCTGCCACTGGAACCTCCTGTCTTCGTAGTGCCGCCGCTCCCGCCTGAACCGCTGCCCGACGGGCTGCTGCCGCTGGCTGCGCCTCCGCTGCTGGTTGTGCCGCTACTACTTGTGGTGCCAGCGGAGCTGGTTTCCGCCTCTGACGCGGCGGCGGCTTCTGCTTTGGCTGCTTCCGTGGCGGCGGGATCGGTCATCCAGCGGACGAGCGTGAAATTGGCTGGCTTGATGAATTGTGCCGGGTCCTGCTGGACGGTGACCGACACTCGCAGCATCCCTTCCTGTTCGTCGAGCGGCTGGGACTCGATGGTGTAAAACCAATCGGTAGAACCCTCAATGGGTGTCTCGGTGCTCGATTCGGGCGGGATGATCCCGGCCCCCACTTCCGCCATCACGTTGTTGCACAGCCGCTGGCCTTCCGTTAAATCTCTGGCCGCGGCAGCGCTCACAGAGCCGATGCGAATGAGTTCCCCAATTGCAACGAGGGCCAGTCCAAAAATGGCAATCGCCAGCATGACCTCCATCAGGGTCAAGCCTCGGCGGCGGCGTTTTCGATGCTGGGGAATCCGCGACATGGGCATAACGCAATTTTACTTCGGTTCTTGGGCTTCGGCCGGGGTCGTAAGGTCACCAATCACCGCCAAACCCGTCAGACCGCGCAGTTCTACCCGAATAGCCGAGTTATGCTCGTCGGCAACTACCAGCCAAGCGTCGGAACTAACCCCGTCGGGATAGAAAAGAATCGGCCTCGACCAGGCTCCTCCGCCGCTGCTGCCCATTGCCTCTTCAACAGCCTTGGCGCGCTCTTCCTCGGCAGTCATACCCTCCAAGAATTTGATCCCTTCGGGCAATTGAAAGCGGCTATTGGGGTCGTCGGTGGAGGTAGGGGTGTGAGGCGTTGCAAAAGTGTTAACGCTGCTAGCCGCATCCAAAGTGTCATCGGCCGCTGCGTACGGCTCGATCTGATACTTGCGTCCGTCGGGCTGAAAACGAAAGACCTGGATCTGCCCGCTCTTCATCGCTTTGATATGGGCTTTGTTCCATTCTGTCCGAACCTGCTCCCCGGCACTCCGCAATGTTGCATCTCGAACCGAGCGATAAAAAACCGGCGTGGCCACGGCAGCGAGCACAATCAGAATTGCCAGGACAAGCAACATCTCCATCAGCGTGAAGGCACGCCGCAAGGTTCGAGCTGGAAGGGTCCGAGGCATCGCATTCTCAAGCTGAGGCGCCGCGTCCACGCGGTGACTGGTCGCGGTGAATCACACATCGCGTGGACGCGACGTCTCAGTGAAGAGACTACTTGGGAATCCGCACGTCATCAGGAGTGCCGTTCGCGCCGTCGGGGCCGTTCGACATCACCTCGAAGGAAGGCTGGTTCAGGGAATCTGTCATCTCCTGGTATTGGTACGCGTTGCCCCAGGGATCCATTGGAATTTCGACAGCGATGTACGGTCCACGCCACTTGTTGGCCGGGGCATCTGGCGGCTGAAGACGAAGTGACTCCAAACCTTGATCGCCCGATGGGAATTTCCCCACATCCAGCCGATACATGCCGATTGCCTGATCAAACATGCGGATTTGAGTCTTGGCGGAGTCCATATCCGCGTTCCGCTTGATTTGGACATAGCCGAACGTAACGAGCGATCCCAGGACAACCAGGATCGCCAGCACCAACAGGATTTCCATCAGGGTAAAGCCGCGACGGCGGCGACGATTGATTTTCTTGGACATCTCTAACTCCCTTATCGAAACAGTGGCTTAAGTTGCTGCGGGTTACCCTATTATCAACCCGCCAGCAGGGGGTTTGTTTTGCAAAAATACTGCGCTTTCATCATCATTATACTTGGTCCCAGGCCCTGCTGGGGCATAGTCTCGGGGCACCAATTCGAGGCGTAGCCTGAGGTGGCCCTCTCCCAAGCTGGCCTCCGGGAAACACGGAATTACCCCAGCGTCTGACTCATCCGGATAACTGGCACAAGCAGGGCGATAACGACAACCAGGATGACGCCCGCCAGGATCACGAGCATCAAGGGTTCGAGCAGGCGGACCATCAAGTCGAGTTGCCGCGTAGTTCGCTTCTCCAGTCCATCGGCCAGTTCGACCAGGACCTTATCCAGGGTATTCGACTCTTCCGCCACGGAGATCATTTCTACCACAATCTTGGGGAAATGCCCGCTGGCGGCGAGCGGCTTGGCGAGCGACTGCCCGGACGAAATATTCTCGGACGCATCCGCAATCGCCTGCGACAACACCTTATTGCCAGCCGCTTCGCGACTGATTTCAAGTGCCTTCAAAATGGGAACGCCGTTGTGGAGCAGGGTCCCCAGGACGCGGCAGAAGCGGGCGACGGCGAAGCTTTGAAAAATTGGGCCCGCCAACGGCATTTTGATCTTGAGCCAGTCCGCCTTGCGGCGTCCCTCCGGCTTTTGCACTTGTAAGTAGAGCCAGGTCCCGAGGGCCGCCGCGCCCGCCAGAATGAAAATGCCGTAATGACGGCCGACGTCGCTGACGAACAGCAGCCAGTCGGTGACGGCGGGGAGTTCGCCCCGCGCCCGCAGGCGTTCGAACATAATGGCAAACTTGGGAACGAAGAACACAATTAGCACAGTAACAACAATCGTCCCGACGGTCCCCAATATGATCGGGTACGCCATCGCACTGGCGGTTTTTCCCTTGAGATCCTCAGCCGTCTCGGTGAAAGTCGCCACTCGTTCGAGCGCATCTTCCAGAAAGCCGCCTTCGGCTCCGGCGCGAACCATGTTGACGGCCATTTCGCTGAAGGCGCGCGGATACCGAGCCATCGCCTCTCCAAGGGAAGTTCCGTCTTCCACTCGTCTGGAGACATCTTCCAGAATGACTTTTAGTCTCTTATTCGAGGTCTGCTCGCGAAGCACCGTCAGGGAACGCATCAGCGGCACGCCGCTGCGGAGCAGAGAGGCGAGCTGCGAATAAAGCACGGCCATGGTCTGGCCGCTGACCCGCAGATTGGCACCCGGAACAATCACGGCCTTGCCGGCTTTGATTTCGACGGGAAAGAGCGAGCGACCTTCCAGAACGGACAGGACTTCCCGATCCGTTGTTGCGGATATGAAGCCGGTCACTTTCTGGCCGGTCAGGTCGCGGGCGGTAAAGGCGAAATCAGGCATGGCAGGGTAAGGGTGCTACTTCTTCTTAAGCAGAAGGGTATGGTCGGCCTTGGCGGCGCGGACCACTTCTTCCACGCTGGTCGTGCCCTTGAGAACTTTTCGCCAGCCATCCTGCCGCAACGACAACATCCCTTGCTCCACCGCACACTGCATGAGCTTCCAACTGCTGACCCGGTCGTTGGCCAGTTCCCGAATTTCGTTGGTCGTCACCATGAGCTCGTAAATACCCATGCGCCCGCGATACCCCGTATTGCGACATTCGCGGCAACCGACGGACTTGTAGAGTTCGCCCGTGAATTTGTCCCAGGGGAAATCGCCGGGAACTTCTTCCTTCTTCGGGCTCCACTTCGCTTTGCATTTCTCGCACAGGCGGCGGACAAGCCGCTGGGCCATGACCCCTTCCACCGTGCTGGCGACGAGGAAAGGCTCCACCCCCATGTCCACAAGCCGCGTGTAAGCGCTAGCGGCGTCATTGGTGTGCAGCGTGCTGAACACCAAATGACCCGTGAGGGAAGCTTGAATAGCATTTTCAGCCGTTTCCAAGTCGCGAATTTCGCCGACGAGAACAATATCCGGGTCATGCCGCAGGATGCTGCGGAGAGAAGCACCGAAGGTCAGGCCAATTTTGGCATGGACCTGAATCTGATTGATTCCTTCCAGTTGGTATTCAACCGGATCTTCCGTGGTGATGATTTTGACGTCCGGCTGATTGATTTCAATCAGCGAACTGTAAAGCGTGGTCGTTTTTCCGGAGCCGGTTGGACCCGTGACCAGTACAATGCCGTGCGGCATATCGATGAGCTGACGGAAGACCTGGTAAGTGTCTTCCTCCATGCCGATCTTGCGGAGGTCGAAGACCATCGCCCCTTTATCGAGGATGCGGAGGACCAGACCTTCGCCGTTGATCATCGGGATGATCGAAACGCGGATATCCACCTCGCGGCCGGAGACGCGGAGCTTCATGCGGCCGTCTTGGGGGAGGCGCTTTTCGGCAATATTCAGCCGCGCCATGATCTTGAGTCGGCTGATGATGGCGGCTTGGAAGCGGTTGATCTCGGCGGGTGCCGGCTGGGTTTGCAGCATGCCGTCGATGCGGTAACGAATGGCGATGCCCGATTGCTGCGATTCGATATGCACGTCGCTGGCTCGCGACTCGATCGCCTCGAGCAGAATTTCATTGACCAGCCGAACTACGGAGGCTTCCTGCGCCATTTCCGAAAGTTCGGAACCGTCCGTTTCGATGTCGCTGAGGAGCTCGACACCCTCTTCTTTTTCGCCGGCCGCGGCGACGAGGCCATCGACTGTTTCGCTGCCGACGCCGAGATGACGCTTGATCAGCTTGGCGATATCGGCGCGGCCGGCGAGAACAGGCAGGACCGACAGACCGGTCGCGGCACTGACTTCGTCCAACGGGTAAAGATCGAAGGGATCACTCGTTGCGACAACGAGTTGGCCATTCTGCCGCGAGATAGGAAATAGTGTCTGACGGTGAATCAGCTTCTGCGGGAAGATTTTGAGCAGGGTCAAATCGACATTGGCCTCCGCCAAATCGATGTATTCCAGGCCGACCGCATTGCCGACGGCCTTGAGGGCTTGTTCCTCGGAGACATAGCCAAGGTTAACGGCGGATTCGATCAGTCGAAGTCCGTCGCAATGGCCATTGGCCTGAGTGCGCGAGCGATCTAGTTGCTGACGATCCAGCAGGCCGCTCTTGATTAGGATTTCGCCGGCTTCCATTCGTGCTTACCGCGCAGGGCTAAAGGAGGGTAGGCTGTTCGACAAACGCTGAGACACCGATACGTGCCAGAGGAGAATAGGCGGGGAACTTCTCCAAAGTATTTACTGTAATCAGTAATACCCGATCGCCGCGCGTGAAGTTTCAGGAATTTCTGCAACTCCATTCACTTCAAGCACTTGCACCTCCCAAGTGCAGAGAAAAAGAGCCGTAAACCAGCCGCACTCCGCGGGAGAGATCTCCCGCGAAGCGGGCCGCTGGTTTCATTCTAACAGTTCCTTGAGATTAGTCACCTTCAGCCGGACGGCTGAGGGGGCGTCCACCACCGGGACGTCCGCCGGCACCGCCGGGTCCGCCTGCGCCACCACGACCGCCGCCAAATTGGAACGGTGCAAAGGTGATCGGTTCGCCAGTCAGTTTCTTGATCTTGGCTTGCTGTTCCGCGGTGAGAACGCTGAGGATTTTTTGCCGGGCTTCGTCACGAAGCTTGGTCATCTTCTCGTTCATTTCAGCGGTGGCTTCTTCCGAGGCTTTCTTCAGAGCTTCTTTCTGAGCTTCGGTAATGCCAAGTTCCTTGGCAATGTCATCGCTGGCCAGAGCGTCTGCCGTGCCGCCTCGGTTGAGGCGAGACTGGTAGCCGATTTGCTTGAGCCGATCAACCTGCTTGGGAAGAAGGATTTCCTTTTCGGCAGCCGACGTCATGTCGGTCATTTTCTTCTGGATTTCGGCGAATTTTGCGGTTCGCTCTTCGTCGGAGAGGTCGCGAAGACCCTGGAAAACCTGGCCCATTTCCTCCCGAACTTTTGCCTGGAAGGCTTCCATCTTTTTCACCTGGTCATCGGTGATGCCGAGGTCTTTGCGGACGTTCTCGTCGGCTAGGAGCATCAGGCCACCGCCGCCGCCGAATCCTCCTCCGCCAAAACCACCGCCACCGAAGCCGCCGCCGCCGAAGCCGCCACGACCACCACGGCCGCCGCCAGGCTGAGCGAACGCCACGCTGATGGAGCAGACCACCAAGCCGACCGCCAGGCTCAAACGAAACCAGCTTTTCATAAACCACTCCTTCATCACGAAAAAATGTTGTGCGCTGCCGCCCCGCTTTATCGCGGATACCACCGGCCCAAACGCTGTGAGTGACCTCGCAGATTGCCTGGCCGAAATTGAAAATCTCGATAGGAGCAGGCGATGCGAATCCCCAGTTGGGAGTTAAACCATTTTGGCAGAAAATAGTTCCGATAAAACTACAGGCACCATTTATTTTTCTAAAGCTTTGCCAGAACAATGGTTGCGACTTGCTATCGGGGTTGCATCCCACTTCGCAATCGCCGTTAACCCCTATTCTAGGCTGATTAACGCAAAGATCTCTTCCCTTGGGCGGCGCGGACGGAATCCGAAGTGCTAGTTGCAGTTTTGCGGCGAACAATCACGAGTTGTTCTCTCTTCAAGAACCGCGGAGCCGAAGAAACGATCTCTAAGTCACCTCCGAGTTCCCGGCGGATCGAGGAAACAAACTGCTCCCTAGTGAGCAATGAAGCTTGGGGATGCTCTTTGAATAGGCGCGCCCCCTGTGAAGGCTCGCCGCTGATCTGGGGAATAACATGATGCGAGTAAAAAACCCAGCTAGGTTCCAGGATGCCGTAAGTAGCAAGTGGAGATTCGCTCGTGGAGGCCTTGGCCCAATCCATTACCAACTGTTGATCCTGGCGATGCTGGTCCGCTCGGTACGCACCTAGGCCCAAAATGCCAACTACCACGAGCCCTCCCGCTGCAGCCACGAGCGGTGCGGGCCAGGATTTCATTTGCCCGTGCCAGGCAATCGCCGCAAGAACCGCTGCCATAATGGGAACAATGCCGAGCAGACCTAACCAGGCTTCGCCCGGGAGAAATTCCCGGGTCGCCAGCGGGATTCCAATAGATAGTCCAATACCGGTAGCACCCAGCGTGGTGAAGGATGCCGGCAGCCAGAAGCGATGGATTAGCAAGGAGCCCTGCTGAAGATGGTATATGAAGCAGCCGGTGAGCAGGGCGATCGCGGGATAGCAGGGGGTGACGTAGCTCGGCAGCTTGGTTCCGGCGAGCGAGAACACCCCGACCCAAACTCCAATCCAGCAAACGGCAAACACGTAGCCAGCTTTGTGAGGGTCGTCTGTTCGCAGTCCGCGGGCGGTTTCCAGAACCAGCGGAATCGCGAAGATCGACCAGGGGAAAAATCCGACGAGTATGGCGAGCGGATAATACCACGGACCGCCGCGATGCCCTTCCATCGAACTTGTAGCGCGGTCGAGATTGTGAGTCAGAAAGAACTCGCGAAGAAATGCCCCGTCCGTCTTTACTCCGACGGCGATGTACCAGGGTGCAGCCACGAGCAGCACCACGCCGATGGCCAAGAGAGGGCGCATGGCGAGGCACGTCCGCAGGAAGTGCAGAGGTTGGAATGGACGCAAGATCGCCAGCAACTTGTCCAAACCACTCTCGGGAGGCGCACTCGCCGGTAGCCGCTGGATAAGTAGGAACATGCCAATGATCGCGGTCGGCAGGACGAGTCCGACAGGACCTTTCGCAAGGACGGCCAGCCCCATCGCCCCATAAACTAATGCCGCCTTCCACCTGTGCGGAGGAAAGTAGCTGCCGTCTTTGCTTGGGAAGGCGAAGAGGACATAGACCAGCATCGTCAGCGTGACACAGAATATCAGTATTGAGTCCGGGGTTGCCGCCCTGCCGGCCACGCCAAACATCAGACTCGTCGACAAAACGATGCTGCTCCACAGGCCAATCGTGGGGTTAAACAGCCGGCGGCCGATACCATAAGTCGCCAGAGCCGAACCAATGGCGCACAGAGCCGACGGCAACCGGGCGGTGAACTCGTTCACGCCACCCAACGAGTAGGCGGCCATGATGCACCAATAGAGGAGCACCGGTTTGTGAGCACGAAGCTCACCGTTGAACGTCGGCACAACCCAGTCCAGCCGTTCCAGCATCTCTCGCGCACAGCCGGCATTCCGGGGTTCATCGCGATCCCACAAGCGCGGCGCTCCCAGGCCGGTGAGCATCACCGCGGCGCTCAGAAGCAGAATCGTAATGACATGTTTGACGATGACGGGAACGGCCATGATCTTCCTTGATCGAAAGAGCGCACAACTAGCGTGCCGGCAGGAATTTACGCCAGAACATGGCGTGCCACAATGGCAACCTGAAATGCCTGCGCGGCGTTCGCGGCGATTCCCGGGTGGCTTCACAAGCAGCGAGGAACTTCACGCCATGCTTCTGGCCGATAGCCGCCAGTTTTGCCATGTCCGGCGGTGCATTTGCGGGCAATTGGCTGAAGTCCTCGATAAACCGCTCGAAGCCGCCGGGGGAGATGATTACCAGCAACTTGCCAGCGGTTAACCCCACATTCCGGAACGAATGAGGAATGCCACGAGGAGCGACAAGCGTTGTTCCCGGCCGAGCCACGGCAGTTGTTCCACCGATTTGAAAAAGGAACTCGCCTTCCAGCACATAAAAGGTCTCGTCTTCTCGCTGATGAACGTGCGGAGGCGGGCCACCATTAGGAGGAGTGATCGTCTCAAAGACGGAAAAGGCTCCGTCGGTCTCTGCCGCGGTTACTTTGAAAGTGACCACATCGCCGCCGAGGACGGTCACGGTTCGGCCAGCGCCAATAGGAACAATTTGGGGAGAGACGGACATTGGAGGGACTCCGCATTTGAGGGTGAATGTTCGGCCTTTCCCTCAATAGCGTGCAAACATCACTTTTGTGACGCGAACGCCTCAAAAATTCTCTCCCATTCTCATTGTCTCTCCTGCTCTCCGCCGGGCCGGCGTTCCTCACGCCGCCGCCTTCACCGCCGCATCCTCGGGCTGTTTGACGATAACTCTCTTCTTCGGCGGTGGCTCCTCCCGCCACTTGCGGTGGACCCACCAGTATTGGTGCATGTCCTGGCGGATTTCCCGCTCTAAAACGTGATTGTACCACTGGGTAAGTTGCTGGACGCCCTCGAGCTCCGGCGCGGGGATTTGGGGATCCATCAGGCCGGCCAGCCCCAGTTCAAATTGCATCGGCTTCGCGGTCCGCTTGCAATAGACGGCAATCATGGGTGCCTTATTGATAAGAGTGAAAAGCGCCAGGGCCTTGTGGCAAGATGATGCTCGCCCCATGAAGTCCACCCAGCAGCCCTTTGGCCCCGCGTGTTGATCACCCAGCAGCACCAACAGGCCGCCGGAGGCGAGTACGCCGTCCGCCTGCGGGGCGCTGCCGACTTTGGGAAGGATGTATTGTCCCCGCGATTCGCGAATGCGATTGACGTAGGCATCGATGAACGGATTATTGATGGCCCGGGCCACGGTGTGAGCACGGAATCCAAAAACACCCGTTAAATAGCCCGCGACCTCAAAATTCCCAAAGTGGGCAGTCACAAGCACCTTGGGCCGCGGCAAAAGCATGGCTGTGACAATGGTCCGGCGATCCTTGACCACCGCAAATTTTCGCCAATTACTGTCGTGAATCTTTCGCGGAGCGTAAATGACTTCCACCACCATCATCATCAGGTGCCGCCACATCCGCCGCGCAATCTTATGTCGCTGCGTGGGAGTTGACTCGGGAAGGGCAATGCTTAAGTTTTCCTCGATGGTAGCGGCTCGAAATTTCACGACGTCGCAAAGCACGTAGGCGAGCAGCCGCACAATCCCCGCGCAGGTTTCAATGCTGAGAGCCTGGATGATCGAGACCAAGATCCGCAAGGCAATGTAAACCGCAAAGTAGCCGGCGCGCTTCATAGTTTCCTGTTCCAAAAGTGGCGAGCCATTGTCCCACGAACCGCTCCTCTCTTCCTAGAGGAAAATCCGGCAGTTCCGGAAATGCCGGTCACACCGGCCGGGCCACCCAAAAGGGTCGCTGCAGCCCGGCGGTGTAGTTTACGCAGGTGGCGCGACTCGGAAGACCGGCTGCGGGATGCACTCGGCCATCGCAAGTCGCCGATGGGACAGACAAACCTTCCTACATTGAAATGCCTGTCCCTCACCTTCCGTCTTCCCCATGTCCACTGCTAGCACTTCCTCGCAGTCTCTTCTGGAAGAACTCGACAGCCGCCAGAATGAAATACTGGATCAACTTGAAGAGCTGAACGCACGCATTGAGCGGGTGCTGAAGGAATGTATGCCGGCCAAGGAGCCGCAACTGAGTTTGGTGGGGGAATAACGTCACGCGGCTCGATCATCTTGCCCCCGCTTTCTGATAAGGCGGTCGATGCGGCCGAGAACCATGTGCGGGCCGTGGCGGCGTGGTGATGAGTTGCAGGTTGCCGGGGCCGAGCAGGTCGTCGAGCCGATCGCGGAGTTCGCGAGTGATGCTGACCTTGGTGGCGTGCGCCTTCAAGAACACGCGGCTGCCGTTTTCGAGGTAGAAGCAGAATTGCAGTTCGCCGGTGCCGGGATAGGTGCGGAGTACTTCGCGGACCCTCTGCAATACGTCGGCGGGGTGCTCGGTTTCACTGATCCGTATTACGATGCCTGAGGTGTAGCGGGCGTCGAGTTGGTCGAGCGGAATCAGCTCGTTGACGACGAGGTTCGCTTCTTCGCCGCCGCGGCGGTCGATGCTGCCGCGGATCATCAGGATGTTGTCTGCCGTGATCAAATTCGCGGACTCGGCATACTGCTCCGGCCAGGCGATACAGCGGATGATCCCTTCCGTGTCTTCAAAATCAAAGTTGGCATACCGGCTCGGCTTGCCCGGCTTGGGATCCTTGGTGTTGGCGAGTTTGATGGCCCCGATCATACCGCCGAGAATCACTTCCCCCCGCTCCGGAACACCCGGAATCTCCGCCGTCGTGTGCGAGCGGTAGGTTTCCAGCACGCGTCGATGCTCCGCGAGCGGATGCGTCGAGAGATAAAAGCCCAGTACTTCCTTCTCCCCTTGGGCCTTCTCCTTGTCCGCCCACTCCGAAATCTCCGGCAGTCCCGCGGCGGGGGATGGAGCGGCGTCATCGAAACCGCCGAAGAGGTTTTTCTGGCCAGCCTTGCGATCCGCGGCAACCGTGGCCCCGGACTGAATCGCCCGTTCAATCGACGCATAGAGCTGCGAACGCTTCGCTCCAAAGCAATCCATCGAACCTGACTTGATCAGGGTTTCCAGCGAAGTCTTATTCGCACCGAGTTGGTCGACCCGCTCGCAGTAATCGAACAGGTCCTTAAACGGCCCTCCCTTCTTCCGCGCCGATACAATCGCCTCCGCAGCCGCTCCGCCGCAGCCTTTAATGGCGGAAAGGCCGAACGCAATCTTTCCCTCGACAACCGCAAAGTCGCTATGCGAACTGTTCACGCTCGGCGGCAGTACGTCGATTCCCATCCGCTTGGCATCCTCCAAATGTTCTACCAGCGAGTCCTTCTTCACAAAGTTGCGTCCGTGAATGTCGCCGGAAAGCAACGCCGCCATGAACTCGACCGGATAGTGGGCCTTGAGATAGGCCGTCATATAGGCGATCAGGGCGTAAGCGGTCGAATGAGACTTATTAAAGCCGTAACCCGCGAACTTGATAATCAAATTCCAAAAATCCTCGGCTTGAGTCTTCGATAGGCCCTTTTGGGTTGCGCCGATAAGAAACTGCTCGCGGCTCTTGTTGATGGTCTCTTCTTTCTTCTTGCTAATCGCCTTAATGGCGGTGTACGCGCTGGCCAGCTCAATGCCGCCGAGCTCGTTGAGGATCCGCATCACCTGCTCCTGATAGACCATGACGCCGTGGGTCTCGGAGAGGATTTTCTCGCAGATGGGGTGGATGTATTCCGCCGCTTTGCGGCCGTTCTTCACCGCCACGTAGTCGTCCACCATGCCCCCTTCCAGCGGGCCGGGGCGGTAGAGGGCGTTGGTGGCGATGATGTCGCCAAAGTGGTCCGGCTTCATCTTTTGCAGCAGGTCGCGAATGCCGCCGGATTCGAGCTGAAAAATGCCCTTCGTTTCGCCGCGCTGCAGCAGGGCGAACGTTTTCTTGTCGTCGAGCGGAAACTTGTACGGATCGACCCGCTTGCCGGTCGTCTGCTCGATGAGGTCCACCGCTTGCGACAGACTGGTCAAGTTCTTCAGCCCCAGGAAGTCCATTTTGAGCAGGCCAGCCGCCTCCACGTCTCCCATCGACCACTGGGTGATGACGTCTGTCTTGCCGGTGACGCGGCAGAGGGGGACATATTCGGAGAGGGGCTTGTCGGCGATCACGACGGCGGCGGCGTGGGTGCCGATGTTCCGGGCCAGCCCTTCCAGCTTGCGGGCAAGATCGAGATGCTCGCGAACATCCGCATCGGTCTTGTAGAGCTTATTCAGCTCTTCGCTTTGCTCGATGGCGTCCTCCAGCGAAATGCCGAGAGTGGTCGGGACCATCGCCGTGATCTGATTCACGCGGGCCAGCGGCACTCCTAGCACCCGGCCGACGTCCTTGATTGCTGCCCGAGCCGCCATCGTGCCAAAGGTGCCGATCTGAGCGACCATTTCTTCGCCGTATTTCTCCTTGACGTAGCGAATGATCTCCCCTCGGCGGTCCTTGCAGAAATCGATGTCGATATCGGGGGCTTCCTTGCGGTTCAAATCCAGGAACCGCTCAAACAGCAGGTCGTACTTGATAGGACAGACATGGCTCAGATAGAGCGCATAGCAAACGAGCGCTCCAACGCCGCTACCACGTGCAGTCGCTGGCACCTTTTGTTCGCGGGCAAACCGAACAAAGTCCCAGACAATCAAAAAGTAGTTGGGAAAGCCGAGCTTGTTGATGACCCCCAGTTCCCGCTCCAGCCGCTGCACTACAACCTCGGCCAGCACGCCGTCCTTGCACATCGTCTCGTCATCCACATACCTCTCTTTCAGACCGGCGATGCAGAGTTCGCGAAGGTAGTCTTCCGCAGTCTTCTCCGGCGGCAGCGAATAGACAGGGAAGTTTCTGCGGTTCAACTCCAGCTCGATATCCACGCTGTTGGCGATTTCCTGGCTCCGGGCAACGGCGTCTTCCAGGCCAGGGAAGTGGGCGTACATCTCTTCCGGCGGGCGGAGGAAGAAGGAGTTGTTCTCCATCTTCATCCGGTTGGTGTCCGTCCGGAACTTTCCCGTGTTGATGCAGAGCATCACGTCCTGGGCTTCGGCATCCTCCTGATTGATGTAGTGGGCGTCACTCGTCGCCACCAGCGGCAGGCCGATGCGTTTTGCCAGATCCACGGCCGCTTCCAGTTGCAGCCGCTGGATGTCAACGCCGTTGTTCATGATCTCGATGAAGTACCGCTCGCCGAAAACCTTTTGGAACCACTGGGCCGTTTCGATGGCGTCTTTGAAATCCTCGTCCGCCGCTCCCCCTTTGATCAGATTGCGGCTCAGCTCGCTACTGACGCAACCGGAGAGGCAGATGATCCCTTCGCTGTGAGCGGCCAGGATTTCCTTATCGATCCGGGGCTTGAAGTAAAAGCCTTCGAGATAGGCAGCCGAGGCGAGCTTGACCAGGTTTTTGAAGCCGGTCCGGTTCTGGGCGAGAAGCGTGAGGTGGTAACTCGCCTCCTTGCTGCTGCCGGCGTCCTTTTTCTCGAACCGGCTGCCGGGGGCGATGTAGGCTTCGTACCCCAGGATCGGATTGATACCGACCTCCTTGGCTTTGCGATAGAACTCCAGCGAGCCATGCAGGTTGCCGTGGTCCGTCAGGGCCAGGGCGTTCATCCCATGCTCCTTTGCCCGCTTCACCAGCGCCTCAATCTCCGACGCCCCATCCAGCAGGCTGTAATGGGAGTGGCAGTGCAGATGGACAAACGGGCGAGCAGCGGCGATTACAGGGGAAGACATGGGTTTAGATCCTTCTCACAAGACTCCTGGCAGCCGCCTTGCCGATGAGCAGGCAGCATGGGGAGGGCCATTCTACGACCGCCGCTAGCGTCTTTCCAGGATGGGGGTGATAAGCGACATTTACCCCCCTGATAGAACTGTTTGATTCATGTACGTGCTTAGCCTGCTAGCGCTGGTTTGAGAGTGAGGGATTGGGCCAGTTCGGTAAGGAAGTCGCGGGTTTGTTGGTGGGCGGTGGTGATGATGCTCAAGAGGATTTCGTAGGCGTTGGCG
>JBJXFF010000145.1:0-11492 GCA_046153945.1 Pirellulaceae bacterium | reverse complement strand
CCCGGGGTTCCACCATCCAGATTGCCGCCGCGCTGCACGATGATATGCGGCGGGTGCTTGCCGAAACGCTCGACAAGCTTCCCAAGGAACTGGGTGGCGGCAGTGGGGAAGATCTGGCCGGGGGCCTGCAGTGGCTCGCCATAGGCATTGACGCTCCCCCCAAGCTCTCCGTGACTCTCACCTTGCAAGCCAAGGATGCCAAATCGGCCCTGCAGGTCCGCACCACTTTATCCGCCTTGGTGAATATGGTCGCGGGAAACGAAGAAGCGACCGCCAATTTCCCGCCGCTCCAAAGGCTGCTCCCTATGCTGATTCCCGACGCCAAGGGGGACAAGCTGGTTCTGGACCTGACGGAAGAAAACGGCAAGGTCAAGAAAATCATGGATGAACTGATCAAGCCCGCCGTGGTCGCCGCCCGCGGAGCCGCCGCCCGCGCCCAGAGCACGAACAACCTCAAGCAGATCATGCTGGCGATGCATAATTATCATGACACCTATCGCCACTTCCCAGCCGCTTATGGCATGAAGAAGGACGGCACCAAGCTCCTCTCCTGGCGAGTTTACTTGTTGCCGTTCCTGGAACAGGATGCGTTGTACAAGGAGTTCCACCTCGATGAACCCTGGGACAGCGACCACAACAAGAAGTTGATTGCCAAGATGCCCAAGGTCTTCGCCTCCCCATCGCTCCCCGCCGAGTTGGCGGCCAAAGGCATGGCCAGCTACGTCGCCCCCGTTGGCGAAAAGACGATTTGGGAAGGAAACGAAGGGATCTCGCTGGCCAAAGTCACCGACGGTACTTCCAACACGATCGGTGTCCTGGAAGCCGACGCTGAACACGCCGTGATCTGGACCAAACCGGACGACCTGAAAATCGACTGGAAAAACCTCAAGAACGGCCTGGAACTCTGGAAGAGCGGCACCGGTTCCGCCTTCATCACCGCCTTCTGCGACGGCAGCGTGCATGCCCTCAGCGAGAAACTCGACCCCGCCACGCTGAAAAGGCTGTTGCAGATGAACGACGGCGAACCGATTGGAGACTATTAACTTGGGTTAGCTCATCGTGGGTTAGGCTTCCAGCCTGCCCGTCCAGCTCGATTGTCTTTCTCGTGCCCACGGTTCTCCGTGGGCACTTTTTTTTTGGGGTCGGTCTGGCTCTGAGAATCTGCCCGTTGCTGTGTCGCCAAAGATTCTGCGAAGATGGGCAATCGTGGAGTCCCACTATTTTTGGCATTCTTCAATACCCTCTGCGTGATTTAGGCTCTGGAACACGACATTAGGGTAGAGCCGAGGAGTTCGCACCGATTTGCCAACCGATCAGGAGTTGATTAGCCGCATCCGTGAAGGTGACTCCGGCGCAGTGGCGGAGTTGTACCAGCGGTATGCGCCGGTCGTCTGGCGGTACGTCCTTGCCCGGATGGGACGAGATACGCACGCCGGTCAGGATGTGCTCAGCGAGACGTTTCTCGCCGCCATCCGAGCACTCAAAAGCGGGGCCACGGCGGAGAACGTGGCCGGATGGCTGACGGGAATCGCCCGGAACAAGCTCGCCGATTGGCATCGGCAGCGTGGGGAAGCGGCGAGTCGCGAAGCCGAGTTGGCAAGCGAGGAAGCGACCTCGCCGGGAAGTGTGGTCGCGGATGTGCTTGAGGGGATGTCGCCGGAAGAACGTGTCGTCCTGGAGTGGAAGTATTTGGATCGGTGTACGGTTCGCGAAATCGCCCAGCGGCTGGGGCGAACCGAGAAAGCGGTCGAAGCGCTGCTGTACCGGGCGCGAAATGCCTTTCGCACCGCTTATGAAACCGCGATGGAATAGTGTGGGAAGATTTTATGCAGCCCGACCATGAATCCGACGACCTCGAAACCTTGCTGCGCGAGGAATATGGCGCTCCGCCACTGGACAAGCAGTTCTCCGCGGATTTACTGGCGCGATTGCAAGTCGAAGCTACGTCTCTTTCCCCAAGATTGAAAACCTCTGGGAATTCGCGGCGATCACTGCTGGCGATCTGCGTCGGATTTGTCGCCGTCGCGGCGTCCATCTTCGCCGTCCTCTGGATCTTGAATCGACCGGATTCCGGCAACGTTCGAGAATCAGCTCGTCGAGAAAAGACCGAAGGCCGCCGCGTAGCGCAGCGGAACCTCGATACCGTGGCCTTGGAAAGCGAAAGTGTGCGCCCCGATTCGTTCAGCACTCATCCCAGAACCTTGACCCTCAGCGAAAGCTTGAGCGAAAGGCCCGAAAGCGAGAGCAAGTTTTCCTCTGAAGCTCGGACCCCGCGAAACGAAAATCTCGCTTCGGAAGAACGCGCACTGGTTGCACTCTCCAAATCCATTCCTATGTCGGTTCCCTCCACGACGGTGAAGGAGTGGCCGAACGTATCGGCAGCCGCGGCTCTGGCGGACATGCTGTACATGGTCGACGGAGGCCGCCTTTACGAAGTCAATCCAAATGGCGGCTCGCGCCGCAGCGTGGGAGACGACCGTTGGCAGAACACGGCGGTAATGTCCGCGGCTGGCAACTACCTGTACCTCGTCGGCGACGATCAGCTTTTCGAGGTGAATCCAAAAACCGGTGCACGCCGCAGCGTGGGTAAACCGGATTGGGCAGGTGCCAAGGCAATCTTGACGGTCGGCGACAAGCTTTACATTGTCAGTGGCGGTCTGCTCCACCGAGTCAATCCCAGCGATGGCAGCCACGAAGTTCTGCACAGCAAAACCGAGAGTCTGAAAAAATCTTCAGAGCCCAAACATTAGCAGTTAAGGAGTTGCCATGTCCCATCATGCTTTACTTAAGAAGCGACCCGGTCTCTTCACGCTCATCTTCGCCGCCGCCATCGCCGTTTGCACGGCCGGGTCCGTCTACGCGATTTCATTCGGCGGCCCAGGCGGAAAATGGCCCAAAACCTGGCCCAAGGAACTGGAGCCGCTCCGCAAGGAAGCCTGGACCTGGGAGCATGGTTTTGGGGGGATGTCGTACGACATTCCCTTCGCGACTCGGGAGGAGTTTGAAGCGGCTTGGCCTCACATTCTGACGCTCAGAGCCAGAGATGCTCGCATTTATCTCTTGCGTGGCTCTCACCTCCGTGTCGGAGAGGGAAAGAGCGCCGGTGTGCGCGTTTGCCCTCCTCGTAAGGTCACTTCCGCAGAGGCGGAAAAGCTTCCGGCAGATATTGTTACCACCATTTGGCTGGTGGTGGACGGTGAGATTGTGGATTTGAATCGCATTGCTCTGCCGGCGGATACCACGATCATTGATGAACGGTTTAAGGACGAGAAAAAGAAGTGATTGGACCCCGAAATACCCTGATGACTTTGGAGAACTCCCAATGAACCGACGAACCGCTTTCCTTGCCGCGCTTGCCGTCGGTGCCGCGGCTGGATCCGTGTATGCACTGTACGATGTTATCGACCACGGAGCGTGGCCGAAGGACTGGCCCGCGGAACTGGAGCCGATTCGGAAGCAGGCTCGTACCTTGGTCGGCCCCGAAATTCTCAATCGGCATTACCAAATCCCGTTTACCAAGAGAGAAGAATTCGAGGCCGCCTGGCCGCATTTTCTGAAGGTCAAAACCAAGGGTGCCCCCATCATCCTGGTTCGTGGTCCGAAGACCGATTTTTTCGCGATCAAACCCGCGGGGCTGCTGATTCACTCTCCCCCCACGGATGCGAAGGGGACCGATCCCGTGGAGCAGATCCCCGGGCAAAACAATCCCCGAACAACTTGGATGAAAGCCACATTTTTCGAACTAGTGGTCGATGGAGAGATCGTGGATTTGAACCGTATCACTCTGCCGGCGAATACCCCAATAATCGATGAGCGGTTTAAGGCCGAGAAGAAGAAGTAGTAGTTCGACCTACAAAGATCTTTGGAGAAAGTCCCCATGAATCGAAGAACCGCTCTCCTGGCGGCAATCGCTTGCTTGATGGCCAGTTCCGCAGTGCATGCGTTATATGTCGTCTGGGATAAAGGCATTTGGCCCGATAGCTGGCCCAAGGACCTCGAACCGCTGCGCAAGCAAGCGCAGACCTACGAAGGCCCGCTCGTCCTCTACCGGCACTACCTCATCCCATTCACCAAACGGGAGGAATTTGAGGCGGCCTGGCCCCATCTCCTGAAAGTGAAGACCAAGGGAGCCCCCATCATTCTGGTGCGCGGTCCGAAGACCAGTTTCTTCTCGGTGAAGCCCGCGGGAGTTCACATCCAGACTCCTCCCGTGGACGCTCGTCAGAAGGAAGCCGTCGCCGAGGTTTCCAGCGAGGATGCGAAGAAGGCGCATGGCGAGTGGAGAACGAACGCCACGTACATCGAACTCGTGGTGGACGGAGAAATCGTCGATTTGAACCGCATTCCCCTGCCAGCCGATACTCCGATCATCGACGAGCGGTTCAAGGACGAGAAGAAGAAATGAAACAAGGTCGCGACTTCGCCCGCGAGCCGCACATCCTTTAAGAAAGACATCACCATGAAAAGAACGATCGCCCTCCTGGCCGTAATCACAGTTAGTGCAATATTTTCCGCAGTGCATGCGGACTATTCCGTCTCCGATCGAGGGGAGTGGCCCGACACCTGGCCGAAGGAACTCGAACCGCTGCGAAAACATGCCCAGACGTACGAAGGTCCGCGCGTCCTCTACCGGCACTACCTCATCCCATTCACCAAACGGGAGGAATTTGAGGCGGCCTGGCCCCATCTCCTCAAGGTGAAGACCAAGGGAGCCCCCATCATTCTGGTGCGCGGTCCGAAGACCAGTTTCTTCTCGGTGAAGCCCGCGGGAGTTCACATCCAGACTCCTCCCTTGGACCCTCGTCAGGAGCAAGCCGTCGCCGAGGTTTCCAGCGAGGATGCAAAGAAGGCGCATGGCGAGTGGAGAACGAACGCCACGTACATCGAACTTGTCGTGGACGGCGAGATTGTCGACTTGAACCGCTTACCCCTGCCGGCAGACACACCCATCATCGACGAGCGTTTCCAGGATGTGGAGAAGAAGCCGGTGAAGGCGAGCAAATAGTGATGAGAGAGTTGCGATTCAGTCCCCATGCCATTGGAACACAACGAGAGGGTAAGATATGTCTAATGCGATAAATGACCCCTTTCCCTCCAATATTACCGAATCGCTGTATGTGGCATCGTACTTTTTCCCTGATCGCAATCTTGGGCTTGATACAGGGTGTCGCTGAGACCTTTGCCGCCGAGAAGCCCGAAAGGAAAGTCGATTTCGCCCTGCAAGTGCAGCCGCTTTTGGCTGCCCGGTGTGCGAAGTGTCATGGCCGGGGGAAGGCTTCGGGGGGGATTGCCTTCGATACGCCCGAACATGCGTTTGCGGCCGCGGAGTCGGGGGAGTATGCCATCGTTGCTGGAAAGCCCGAGAAGAGCGAGCTTTTGAAACGGGTGGCGTCTCACGAGGAATCGGCTCGCATGCCCCCCGAAGGGAAGCCCCTCTCGGCTGCGGAGATTGAGTTGTTGCGGAATTGGATTGCCCAGGGAGCCGAGTGGACCAAGCCCTGGTCGTTTCGACCGCTGAAAAAGCCAGGGCTTCCAGCAGCTAACGAGACTGCTTGGGCCAAAAACGAGATCGACCGCTTCGTGCTTGCCAGACTGGAAGACGCCGGACTTAAGCCGTCGTCGCGGGCGGACAAAGTCGCTCTCGTCCGGCGGGCATATTACGACCTGACCGGTCTCCCGCCGAGTCCTCGCCAGGTCGATGAATTCGTAAACGACCAGCGCGCGGATAGCTGGGAACGATTGATCGATACCTTGCTCGCTTCCGAGCACTACGGCGAACATTGGGGCCGCAAGTGGCTGGATGTGGTCCGCTATGCGGAAACGAACAGTTTTGAGCGCGACAATCCTAAGCCGCATGTCTGGCGTTATCGGGACTACGTGATTCGCTCGCTCAACGCCGACAAGCCGTATGACCTCTTCCTCAAAGAGCAGTTGGCGGGGGATGAACTGCCGGAGGTGACGGCCGACTCGCTGATTGCCACCGGGTTCTATCGGCTGGGAGTTTGGGACGACGAGCCGGCGGATCGCGACCTCGCCCTCTATGACGGCATGGACGACCTGGTCAGCACCATCGGCCAGGGTTTCCTCGGCCTCACCTTCAATTGTGCCCGTTGCCACGATCACAAGATTGATCCGATCTCCCAGGCTGACTATTACCAGTTGGTGGCGTTTGTGCGCAATGTCACGCCGATGCAGACGGGGGGTGAGAGCATCGAAGTGCCAATATTCCTGAGCGACGAGGCTCGCAAAAAGCATGCAGAAGCCGTGGCCGGCCGGGCCGAGAAAATGAATCAGCTCCAGACCGAGATCACTCGCCTCGAAAAGAAATTCATCGCCGCCTTTGACGCCGACCGAGTCACCAGCCGCGACATTGACGACCTCAAGTACTCGTTCTATCGCGACACATGGGAAAAACTCCCCGCCTTCGACACCCTCAAAGCGGAAGACCAAGGGAAGATCGAGTCGGGATTGTTCGATATATCTTTGGCCAGCCGCGAGTTCTCCTTTGGCTTTGTTTTTGCCGGCACACTCAAAGTTCCGAAGGACGGGGAATACACGTTTTATCTAGACTCCGATGACGGGTCACGGCTGACAATCGACGGAAAAATGGTCCTTGAATATGACGGGATTCATGGGGAAGGAAATGAGCAGTCGGCCAAGTTGAAGCTCAAGCAGGGGCGCGTGCCGATTCGAGTCGATTACTTTCAGGGATCTTTCGGCGACAAAGGTCTTTCTGTTGCCTGGGAAGGTCCGGAAGTCAAACGCCGCACTCTCTCCGCTGCCAAAGTTAAAGGGGAGAAGCAAATTGACATCGTCCGGCTGTTCAAGGCGAACGGGCATGAGTACGTCGGGGCCGAGGAGACGAACCGATATAAGAAGACATTGGCGCAGCTTGACGAGTTGAAGAAGGACATTCCGCTCGAAAAGGCCTTGTGCGTGAAGGAGACGGGGCCGGCAGCGCCGGACGTTTTCATCCTAGGACGAGGGATGCCTGGAAATCCCGGTGCCAAAGTTGAGCCGGCGTTTCCAACGCTCTTCGAATCGCAAAAGCCAAATATTCCCGCACCAGTGCCCGGTCAAAAATCGACAGGCCGGCGGTTGGCACTCGCCAACTGGATCGGCTCGCCGGACAACAGGTTGACGGCCCGAGTGCTGGTGAACCGCCTCTGGCAGGGACACTTTGGCCGTGGAATTGTCCGCAGCCCGAACAATTTCGGCGGACTGGGAACACCCCCGACGCATCCGGTACTGCTCGATTGGCTCGCCAGCAATTTTGTGGAAGGAGGCTGGAAGCTCAAACGGCTGCACAAGCTGATCATGATGAGCGCTGCTTATCAGCAGTCGTCTAAGGGAAATCCAGAAGGGCTGGCGAAAGACCCGGCGAACAATTTGTTCTGGCGGATGGACCTGCGCCGGCTCAGCGCCGAGGAAGTGCGAGACAGTATTTATGCGGTGGACGGCCGCTTGAACCTGAAGCAGTTCGGGCCGAGCATTTATCCAGAAATTCAGGCGGAAGTGCTGCAAGGCCAATCCGTCCCCGGCGCTGGCTGGCATGTTTCGCCGCCAGAAGAGCAGGCCCGCCGGAGCGTCTACGTCCATGTGAAGCGATCCTTGATTTTGCCGGTGCTCGCCGGATTTGATTTCCCCGAGACCGACACAAGCTGCGAAGCCCGGTTCACCACAACGCAGCCGGGCCAATCGTTGGCTCTGCTTAACAGCAAATTCATCGGCAACCAGGCCGCCGCGTTCGCGGAGCGGCTGAAGAAAGAGGCCGGCGATGATCTCGACGCCCAAATCAAGCTCGCCTATCGGCTCACCACGAGCCGCGTGGCGACGGCGAAGGACCTGGAGCGGGGGCGGGATTTGGTTGCGCGGTATGAAGCGAAGCATGGCAAAAATCGGGACCAGGCTCTGGCCAAATTCTGTCTGTTCCTCTTCAATTTGAATGAGTTCATTTACCTCGATTAACGAGCAGTGAAACGATGACGAACACACCTCGCAACACTTTTTGCGGCCGGACACGGCGAGAATTTCTCTGGCAAGCCGGAGCGGGCTTCACGTCGCTGGGTCTGACCGGTTTGCTCTCCAGCGACGGATTTTTCTCCCAGGCGGCTGCTGCCGAGAGGTCGGTCTCGGGGAACCCGCTTGCGGTGAAGCCGCCGCATCATCCGGCCAAAGCCAAGAGCGTGATCTTCCTGTTCATGTACGGCGGGCCGAGCCATATCGACACGTTCGATTACAAGCCGACGATGTACCCCCTCGACGGCAAAACCATTGACGTCAAGACCAAGGGGCGGGGAGGCTCCAAAAATCAGGGGCGCATTGTCGGGCCCAAATGGAAGTTCAAGCAGTACGGCGAGTCGGGACAGTGGGTCTCGGAACTCTTCCCCCACCTGGCACAGCATGTCGACAAAATCGCCTTCCTCAAATCGATGACGGCGGACAGCCCGATCCACGGCTCGGCGATGCTGATGATGAACAGCGGTAAGCTTCTCAGCGGCAGTCCCTGCCTCGGTTCGTGGGCGAACTACGGCCTGGGGAGCGAGAACGCCGATCTTCCCGGCTTTGTCGTGATGCTCGACCCGACCGGAGGTCCGATCAGCGGGGCCAAGAATTGGTCCAGCGGCTATATGCCGGCGACTTATGCGGGGACGATTCTCAAGGCGAAGGGGGCCCCCCTCGTCGACCTCAGTCTTCCTGAAGGGACCACCGCCGAGGATCGCCGCGAATTGCTGGAAGCGTTGCGCCTGGCGAATGAGGAGCACCTTCGTTCGCGGGCCGACTACAGCGAACTCGCGGCGAGGATTTCGTCGTATGAGCTGGCGTTTAAGATGCAGAGCAGCGCGCCCGATGCCGTCGACCTGAGCCAGGAAACGCAGGCGACTCTCGATCTGTATGGCGTGGGGCACAAGAAGCGAACCGACGATTTCGGCCGCCGCTGTCTGATGGCCCGCCGCCTGGTGGAACGGGGAGTCCGGTTCATTCAGCTTTATTCGGGCGGGAGCCACAACGACTCCAATTGGGACGCGCACGGCGACCTTGTGAAAAACCACGAATACCACGCCGGCAATACTGACCAACCCATTGCCGCCCTTCTCCAAGATCTCAAGGACCGGGGACTGCTCGACTCCACCCTCATCGTCTGGGGGGGCGAATTCGGCCGCCAGCCGACGGCAGAGTACGCTTCCGGAACAGGCCGCGACCACAATAGCTACGGCTTCACGATGTGGATGGCCGGGGGCGGGATCAAAAGCGGCCAGAGCGTCGGCACCACCGATGAGCTCGGCGCAGCCGCTGTGGAAAGTCCGTTCCACGTCAAGCACATGCACGCCACGGTCCTCTGGCAGATGGGGCTCGATCCCAATCGCCTTTCCTACTTCTATAGCGGGCTCGATCAACGGCTCGTGGGAGTGGAAGAAACACATCCCATCAAGCAGTTGATCTGATGACGGCTCGCAGTGCATTTCGACGAACATTTTTTTCTGCTCAGTCATTGCCATGAAATACCTCCTCTCTTTGCTACTCGCGTTCGCATTCCTCTCCGCAGCGCAGGCACAAGATGTCAAAAAGGACATTCCGTATGCCGCACAAAAGCGGCAAGTGCTTGATGTCTTTTCCCCCCGCGATGCCAAAGGCCTTCCCGTGGTCTTCTGGATTCACGGCGGCGGCTGGCAGGCGGGGGACAAATCGGATGTCCAAGTGAAACCCCAGGTTTTCATGGACAAAGGGTTCGTCTTTGTCTCCACCAACTACCGGCTGCTGCCGGATGTTGACATGGGGACCATTATTCGTGACGTCGCCAAGTCGGTTCGCTGGGTGCATGACCATATCCCCGAGCATGGAGGGGATCCCAAACGACTTTTCATCATGGGACACTCCGCCGGCGCACAACTCGCCGCGATCATCTGCACCGACGAGCGCTATTTGAAGGCCGAGGGCCTCTCCCTGGCCATCACCAAAGGCTGTGTCCCCGTCGATGGGGACACCTTCGACATTCCGGCCATCATTGAGACGGCGGAGACCCGCCGCCGAGTGCATGGTTTGCCGCAGGCGAAGTTTGGCCACCGTGAAAAGTTCGGCAACTCCCCGGAAAAACACCGCGATTTTTCGGCCGTTACGCATGTGGCCAAGGACAAGAACATTCCTCCGTTTTTCATCCTGCACGTCGCCGACCATCCCGATACAACTGCCCAGGCGCAGCGATTGGGAAACGTCCTCAAGGAAGCGGGACTTCCCGTCACTGTCTTCGGGGCCAAAGAGACCACGCATGGCAAAATCAACTCGGATCTCGGCAAACCGGACGATCCGGCTACCAAGGCCCTGTTTGAATTTGTGGACAGCTGCCTCAAGAAGTAACGGCCCGCCATCCGCTGCTAGCAGCCCGATATCTTCGTCAGCCGGAATCTTCGCGGACTGCCGTGTTCCTGCGATGCCAGCGCGCGGCGGCAGACTCAAGCCGGCTGGTGCTGGCGTACGATGCTGCTGGTAGGTGCTACCACACTTGGGCTTGGAAGGGGCTGGGATGCCTCCTATACTCCGGCCCGCTTGCCGCCCGAATTCATCCCGCCGGACCGACCGTTTCCCGCCCCCAGGGCAAGGATGCCGTGTGATGCTACGCCGATTGACCCTGGTTGCGATGGCCTTGGCGACGACGGTTTCCGCCGGCTGTGCGAATGGGCGGTTCTATAATCCGTTCCGGCCGAACGACGTCCAGGCCCAGCGAATTCGGGCAACGGTGCACGATCCCTATCCGGACCAGGACAAGGGTCCGCCGGTGGACGACGCCCGCCCCCGCGACTACCAGCGGCAAAGCCCGGAGCCGGTCCGCAACCGGTTCTATAGCGACAGCGGTCTCGGAAGGTAGTCGCATCGCTGTTCGCAGCGTTGGCCGTCAAGTTCCTCGTTCTCTCCGAGGCCGGCGAACTGGCCAGTTGCGCATGACCGGCTGCGTTCCGCGAGCACGGATGCCCCCCCGTATGGGGCCTTGCCAGACACTTAGGTAATGTATACAATTGAACAAAATCGGGCCGGCGAGAAACTGGCAAGATCTTTGACAATTCGACTTGACGATCTGTCCCATCGAGCGGTCGCTGCTGCGCATTCCCGCTCGGCGGATTAAGCGGATTAGCAAGCAGGGCGATTTAGGACAGGAATGTGACCTGCGGGGACCAATTATTCTCTTCCGAGGGCCTTATCAACATCACCTGAAGTGAATCAAAAAACCGTGAATCAGAAATCACGATTTTTAGCCCCCTGTGAATCGACTTACAGCGAGGTGAATCACCACAGGCTCCGTCAGAGTAAGGGATTGCGGCAAATGGAATTGACGTAAAGATTTGTCGGCGAGATGGCGTGAATCAATGAATCATGTACGTGCTTAGCCTGCTAGCGCTGGTTTGAGAGTGAGGGATTGGGCCAGTTCGGTAAGGAAGTCGCGGGTTTGTTGGTGGGCGGTGGTGATGATGCTCAAGAGGATTTCGTAGGCGTTGGCG
>JBJXFF010000143.1:0-6498 GCA_046153945.1 Pirellulaceae bacterium | reverse complement strand
CCTGCAGTTTGCTCCGGTGCTTCTCGACCATCCGGCGATGGTGGTCGTTGGCCACGGTGGCGAGCCCCTGCGGCAGCAGGTAGTTGAGGGCGTAACCCCGCTTCACCTGCACCACGTCCCCCTGCTTGCCGAGGTGGTCCACGGACTGAATGAGGAGCAGTTGCACGCCCCCGGTCGGACCTTTGGGGAGAGCTTTGAAATGGGTGTGTTTGGTTTTGGTAGCCATGATAGTGTCTAAGTAAGTGCTGGTCGTAGGACGGGCTTCCAAGCCCGTCCGAGTTCGAGACGGCCTGGGAAGGCCATCCTACTGTGTGTAGTTAAAACGGTATTTCATCCGGCGGGGGTTGAGTGGCTTGGGGAGCCCGCGAAGGGGCGCTGCTGCGGGCGGGGGGAGGACCGGATGATTCATGCTCGCCACCGCCGCCGTATTCACTTTCGTCGTAGTTACTGCCGCTACTTCCTTGGGAGCGACCGCCTCCTCCTCCGCCCCCCTTGCTGCCGAGCATCCGCATGGCTTCGCCGACAACCCGGAGTTTGCTGTGCTTCTGGCCGTCCTTCTCCCAGCGGTCAAGTTTCAGTCTTCCTTCGATCAAAACCGGCGAACCTTTGCTGAGATACTCGGCTGCGACTTCCGCGGTGCGGCCCCACAGGGTGACATCCACGAAAGTCACTTCCTCGATCCATTCCCCTTGTTGATTCTTCCTTTTGTCATTGACCGCGACAGTGACGTCCGTCACTGCCAATTGCGTGCCCGTGTACTTGAGCTCCACGTCGCGGGTCAAATTTCCCATCAGGATTACTCGGTTAAAGCTGGCCATAATTATGTCCTCGGCGAAGAACAGGGTTTTAAGTGAACAAAAGTCACTAATCCTGTACAGCTTATCAAATCGATTTCCTGGTTTCAAGTTCCGGGCGAAAAATTCTTCTTTCCCGTGGTCCGCTCGCTCCGCGAGCGGAACCTTAGGGAGCAGTCATTGCGATTAGTAACGACCCTTGCTTGTCATTATCTGTCCAGTAACGTTCCGCTCACGGAGTGAGCGGACCACTAGTTAATTCCCTAGTTCCAGCCCATCATCAACAACGTCCGGAATTTCCGGCTCGTCCACTGGTGGGATGACCACTTCCGCAGCCCGGCTCTTGCCGCCACCCTTGGCGTGCTCGACCAGGGCGTCGACGAGCCGAGGATCGACCTTCAGGGTCATGTCCCGCACGATGGTTTCGTTGATCCGGATCTCCCGGCTGAACTCGATGAGCTTCAGACTGTCGATCCGGAAGTAGGTGAGCCAGTAGGTCCCCTTCTTATGGCCGTCGATGGGATAGGCCAGCTTCTGTTCGTTCCAAAGACGGCTGACGAGGACCTCGCCGCCGAACTTGGCGACCAAGTTGGGGATTTGGGCCCCGACTTCGGCCGGATTCTGGGCGTACTTGTTAGAGTCCAGAATCACCAGGTTTTCATACACATTCTGAGCCAAGGCAATCTCCTTCGTTTCGCTGGAAAGTACTCACCGCACCATGCGATGATGGACCCCACGCCAGGCGTGAGGAGTACTTTACGTTGCGTTGTATTGATTCATGCACTGCTGCGTTCCCACTTTCGTCCAGGCGGCAGCCGCCTCGGTCGCGCGGGTCAGAGCAGTTTGGATTTCCGGTTGTTCGTCTTTTGTGAACTTGCCGAGCACATAGCCCGTCACGTCTCGCCCCGGCTGCGGGGATCCAATTCCAATCCGCAGTCGCGGGAACTCGTCGGTTCCCAGGCGGCGGATCACATCTTCCAGTCCCTTCTGTCCCCCGGACGATCCCTTCGCCCGAAACCGCAGTTTGGCCAGCGGCAGGGCAAAATCGTCGCAGATGATCAGCAGGTTTTCGTTCTCAATCTTATAAAAGTCCCGGGCGGCCAGCACGCTGCCGCCGCTCAGATTCATAAACGTCAGCGGCGTGAGAAGCAAAACCTTCTCGTCGCCGATTTGCACTTCCGAGGTTTCCCCCTGAAACCGAGCCCTGGGAGCGGATTTGCCATACTTGGCCACCAAAGCCCGCAGCACCTCAAACCCGACATTATGCCGCGTTCCAGCGTATTGCGTGCCAGGATTTCCCAGTCCCACGACTAACTTCATACCCGTCTCAAATCTCAAATCGCAAATCTCAAATCTGAGACTTGAGATGGAACTACTTCTTCTTCTCTTCCTCCGCCTCGTCCTCGTCGGTCTTTTCCTTCTTGATCAACTCGGGCTCGATTCCCGTGGCCCCTTCGGCACCCGCGGCAGGAGCATCTTCGTCGGCCCGTGGCGTCACGCACTGGACCACCACGTCTTCACCGTGGGTAATCAGCTTGGCACCGTCGGGAAGCTTGACGTCGGAGACGTGAATCGCCGCGTTGAGCTTGAGCTCCATTACGCTGACGACGATCTTGTCCGGAATTGACGCCGCCGGACATTCTATTTCAATTTCGTGCGTGATGAACTGCAGCACGCCACCCTCGGAGGCCCCCGCGGCTGTTCCCTTGAGTTCCAGCCGGACCGTGGTATTCACCATTTCGGCCAGGTCCACCCGCATCAGGTCGAGGTGGATGATTTCCTTGCTGTAGGTATCCCACTGCACCTGGCGGATGAGGGCGCTGTCGCTGACATCCCCCTTCAGGGAAACCAGCTTGCCGCCATGCTTGACGGCTGCCATCAGTTCTTTGTGGATGACCGCGAGGTTGACGTTCGCTTCGCCGTGGCCATAGAGAATGGCGGGGATGGACCCGGTATGCCGGAGCCGCCGCATGCGGGACGTTCCCGTTTCTCCGCGGACTTTGACGTTCAGTGTTTCAGCCATGATTAGTACTTGGAAGTGTTCGGGGTGGCACTGGCGGTCCTGCCGAGATGCCAATTCTTTGGCTCACCTGGGAGATCGCTGTCGGCGGGATAGCCAGTGCTATCGCCGAGTTACGTCTTCTTTTCCGGCCAATTTTGGAAACTCCTTATTCTGCCAAAAACCCTGTCGCTGACAAGGGTAACGACGAGGATTTTTACGAAGAAATCGTGGGTGGCACGCCCACGGCCTTGCGTGGGCGTGACGACGGTCGATGACCGGCCAGCATGTGATGTCCACGTCCAGCTTTCGCCCTTGTCGCCGCTGGGTGTCGCTTGTAACCTGATGATAGCACCCACTTTCCGACTTACCCGCTATCGAGATTCACGCCCACGCAAAGCCGTGGGCGTGCCACCCAGTCACCTGCTAACAGCACTATGGCCAAGACCGCCGCCAAGACCTTTGAATACGTCGAACCGATTGGGGCCCGCGTCCTGGTCCGCAAAGATGAACCGAAACGGCAGACGAAAGGGGGCATCGCCCTCCCCGACTCGTCGGAAATTCCCACCATCACCGGCCGCATCGTCGCCATCTCGGCCCAAATCGAAAATGACGAAGACGTCCCCCTCAAGCAATACGACAAAATTCTCTTCCACCCCAAAAACGCCATCCCCGTTGATTTTGAGGCGGATAACGCGCTCTATGTCGTTCCCGTGGAGGATGTCGTGGCTGTCTTCCGCCGGGAGAAGCCGGTAGCGGAGGAGACGTAGGCCGCATTTATTTGTCGTCGGCGAGCGGCCTGCGTAAGCTGGCCGGTGAGTCTCCGAAGCGGCCAGTTTAATCGGTTGGATTTGTCGTGAAGGTGATATTGTGAGACGAGCTAGTGGACTCTCCGTTGCGGACCAGATACTGAAGTGCATCGCCTCATTGGTTGTGATCCTTTCTGGGTGTTCGCCAAAGGTGCAAACTCCTGATTTACCGGCGGACGACCGAGTAGTCACGGGAGAAAGCAAGTACCCAGTTGCGATCGATGTCGAAAAAGTAGGCAGCTATCCTGCGCTGGTGAAGTCTGGTGCCGGTTACTTTTATGACGATGTACTTGAGTATCGCGTCTGGCTCCATCCGGAAAGAGGAGCGCAACCGATAAGTGGTGACGATGACTATTTTGTATCGTTTGCGCAGTACGAACGAGCCCTAGATTTTTCGAATAAGTCAGCAGGTGCGGAGAAGCCATTGGTGTTGGTTCGACAATTGAAACACATCAACGAACCATCTCCCGGTGTGTTTGAAATCGCCGAAGGTGAGCGCATTGCCGAGTGGAATCCGGATTGGCTCGCAGAGAACAAGCGCAAGGAGGGCTCGCTCGAACGATTCCTGGAGGAACACAAAAAATGAGCTGGGGTCGGGAGTCTTTGGCGGCAAGACAGTGAGGAATAGGCAGACCATATGGCGACAAATCCCTATCAACCGACGACGAAAACGGAAGCGCCGGCGACCCCACGAAAGGCAACCATCGGTATGCTAATCTTCGGGATAGGTCTAGCAATGCTTGGAACGGGACTGGCTGCGTTTACTGTAGCCGCCGTCAGCGGATCTTTTCTCGAAAACGCAGGCGTCCCAGAGCCGCCACTTTGGCTATGGGCTCTCTTAATCGCTGCGGGTATCTTGCTTCCGGGGGGATTTGTCCTGTCGGGAATCGGCGGTCTCATTTGGATGCTGACTGCGTGGAAAAAAGCTTAGAAATTTCGCGTTCAATCGCTGGCGACACATAATCACGCATGACCCTTGACGGGCAAGTGAACAAAAGTATTATTTATGGTATACTTTTGTGTCCAATTCCCTGTCTCAAGGAGCGTGCCCGTGAATACCGCCGCTTGCCTGGCGTCTGATGTTGATGTGTTGCCGCTGGAATCTTGTAGGGGAGGCTCTGCCTCCCTTCCCCCCGAGGAGACAGGTACAACCTCCCCTCCTCCGGTTGCGGCAGGCACAGCCTGCCCCACGGTCCCCAGTGACCGGGATTTGCAGATTTATGAAGCGGCGGTCTTTGCCGGCCGGTCGCAGCGGGATGTGGCCAGGGAATTCGGCGTTTCGCAGCCGCGGGTGAATCAGATTTTGAAGGAAATCGCCGCCTGGATGGCGGATAATACGCCGAGTTTTTGCTCTGGCCTCACTCCCGAGCAAAAGCTGCGGCTGGTGAATTACAACGTGGTGCAGCAGCTTGAATATCAACGGTGCAGTCTGATGCAGGCCTGGGAAGAGTCTCGCCACGGCACCGAGACGGTGAGCCGAACCACGATTGTGAACGGGGTACGGCGGACGACGGCCGTCAATCGCCCCTGCCGAGCCAACGCCCGCTACGTGGACGCAGCGGCCCGGGTCTCCCTCTCTATCGCCAAGCTCTCCGGCTGGACGCCGGCGGCTACGGTTACGGATGCGCCGCAGGATAGTCCGTGGTGGCAGGTGGGGGAGCAGGGGACAGGAGACAGAGGACAGGAGACAGCGGGAGGTAGGCAGTCGGCAGTTGGCAGTGGGCAGGCGGACGCGTCGCGAGTTGACTTATCACCTGCGGAGGAGCGGGCGGCGAATCCGAATCTTACCCGGGCGGAGATGGACGCCATAACTGCTGAGCAGGAAGCAGTTTGCGCGGCGCTTCAGGCGCAGGTCGAGGAGCTGGAATCCAAGATTCGCGAGCGTGGAAACAGCTTATCACCCGGTTCCGGCCCGCTGTTGCCGGAGGAGGGGAACGGGGCCAGCCGGAGCCGCAAGCAGGACAAAAAGCCTGAGCAGCGGCGAGAGTTCCTTAGAGAGGAGCCCACGATTACCAACATTCGAGACGCTTTTGGGAGGAAGACGCCGTTATCGGGCTAAAACGCAGGCAAGGAGTGGACAATGTACCGGCCCAAGCGAGTCACCAGGAGGCCGCGGAGCGGCGAAGACGGGCGTTCCCACGCAGAGCGTGGGAACGAGAACGCTGTCTCCTGTCTCCTGTCTCCTGACCCCTGTCCCCTGTCCCCTGTCTCCTGTCCGCAAGTATCAGGGGGCTGACGCCCCCCGCTCGCCGTTTCGCCAACCTCCTTGCCAGCACCGCCACCTCTGCTAAACTGACGGACCATAGTTTTTTGACGTGTGAAAATAGTCCAGGAATCGAAACCAGAAGGAGATTCTGTTGCCCGTCGCTTGGCTGGTCTTGACTAAGACCCGGCTCGGCAGCGTGGAGGAATCGTGAGCGCCAATGACTGTTACGAAAGAGCGGAAGAAGGAATTGATTGCGGAAAATCGTCGGGATGACAAGGACTCCGGTTCGCCGGAAGTGCAAATTGCCATCCTGACCGCCCGGATCAACGGCCTGACGGAACACATGCGGACCCATGACAAGGACTACGCCAGCCGGCGCGGCCTCTTGGCCATGGTCAGTCGGCGGCGCAAGCTGCTCGACTTCCTCAACCGCGTGAAGCCGAAGTCGTATACAGACATCATTGCCAAGCTCGGCATCCGCAAGTAGTTAGGACATCGCTTTCGGCCGGCGCGCGAAGCCGTCTTCATGGGGAAGGCGGAACATTCTCAGGTGAGTTTCGCGGCTGCCGGTGGGACGTGATATCTGCGCGAGCAGCGCGGTGACGTTCATTCCAATGACGCTGCATGAGCCGTCATTTCAGCAAGAGCTGACGTGCGCGACGGGCGCAACCCATGCTTAGCCGCCGCGTC
>JBJXFF010000140.1:0-2855 GCA_046153945.1 Pirellulaceae bacterium | reverse complement strand
GGCGAGCGCGGGGGCTGGAAATGATCTTGGTTTTGGAACTAGAGGAAGCCGATTGTCCGAGCGACCTCACATCCGCGGTCGTGACACGGCCACCATTCCAGGACACGGCGACTTTGACATCCACTCCCATCTCACGCGCCAGACGACGCGCTGCGGGAGTGGCGACTGGTTGGAGGCGTTTTGCGGCGGTCCCCTCTCCCAGGTGGAGAGGGGGCAACTCTGGCGGAGTCGACTCTCCTTCCGCGACCAGATATCCTAAGAGCACACCGACTGGGACGAGCGCACCTTCCCGCGGAGCATTGGGCGGAATCCGCAGGATGCCGCTGTCGAGCGACTCGATTTCCTGCGCCGCTTTTTCCCCTTCCAGCTCGAAGAGGACTTCCCCCGCGCGGACGAAGTCCCCGTCTTTCTTTTTCCAGCCGAGGAACGTCCCTTGCTCCATCGACCAGCCAAGCCGCGGTACGGTGATTGGGTGTGGCATGGTTACTCCTTCACCAAATCGCGAATCGCTGTCAGTACTTCGTCGACGGTCGGCACGACCGCCTTTTCCAGCGACGGGCTATAGGGAGTGGGGGTGAAGAGGCCGTTGATGCGACGGATGGGAGCATCAAGGTCGTCGAAGCCGGCGTCGGCAATCTGGGCGGCGATTTCGGCTCCGATGCTGCACGGGGCGTAAGCCTCGTCCACGATCAGCAGCCGGCCCGTTTTGGCGACGGACTTGAGAATGGTCTTTGTGTCGAGCGGCAGGACGGTTCGAGGGTCGATCAGCTCGACGGAGATTTGCTCCTTGGCGAGTTGATCGAGCAGGCCGGCTGTGACATGGGCCATCCGGCCGATGGCGACGACGGTCAGGTCCTTGCCTTCGCGGACGATTGAAGCCTGGCCGAATTCGATTTCGTAATCCTCGGTCGGAACTGGACCCTTGATGTTCATCAGCTCGCGGGGTTCGAGGAATAGGACAGGGTCCTGGCAGCGAAGGGCCCGTTTGAAGAGTCCCTTGGCGTCGTAGGGGGTCGAGGGGACGACGACTCGCAGGCCGGGAACCTGGGCGTACATCGCGTAGTAATTGCCGCTGTGGTGCGTGGCGGCGGAGTGGCCGATGCCGACGCAGCCGCGGAGGAGGACCGGCATTTTCAGGCGGCCGCTGCTCATATACTGCATTTTGGCGATCTGATTGATGATTTCGCCAACGCTGTCGAGCACGAAGTCGGCGAACATGAAGTCGATCACCGGCCGTGTCCCGGTCATGGCCGCTCCGCAGGCGAGGCCGACAAAACCCCGCTCGCAAATCGGCGTATCGCACAGTCGCATCGGCCCGTGGATGTCGTACAGGCCGGCTGTAGTGCGGAAATTGCCGCCGCGCTTGCCGATTCCTTCACCCATCACAAAGATGTGCGGATTGGCGGCCATTTCTTCGCTAAGGGCTTCGGTCGTGGCTTGCGTATACGTCAACTCACGAGTTGCGGACGTCGCTTGCGGTTTCGCGATCGCAGAACTCGAAGGTATGGCATAGATATGCTCCGCCGCGGTCGTCGGTTCCGGCCAGGGGCTCTTTTCCGCGAAGTCGCGAGACTCCGCCACGAGCTTGAGAACGTCGGCATCAATGGCATCCAGTTCCGCGGCTGAAGCGGTGCCATCGTCAATCATTGACTTTCGCAAACGCTGGATAGGGCATTTGGTTTTCCAGTTTTCCACATCTTCCTTGGTCCGATAGCCAAAATCTCCCATTCCTTCGGCATGAGCGCGAGTGCGATAGGTCTTGCACTCGATCAGTGTCGGTCCATGACCAGACCGTGCTCGCTCGACGGCTTCTTCCGCAACGGCGAAGACGGCGCGGATGTCATTCCCGTCCACTTCGATCCCCGGAATGCCGTACGCCGCCGCGCGGGTGGCGACGTTCGGATTTCCCGCAGCGTAGGAGTTGGGGACTTCGGTGGCGAACTGGTTGTTTTCGCAGATGAACAGGGCCGGCAACTTCCAGATGCTGGCCATGTTCAGCCCTTCGTGGAATGCGCCGTTGTTGGATGCCCCATCGCCGAAAAACGCAGCCGCGACGTTGTCGGTCCCCTTGATCTTGAAGCTATATCCGCCGCCGCAGGCTTGCAGGATGCACGGGCCAACGATGCCGCTGGTCCCCATCATGCCGATTTCTGGTGAAAACAAATGCATACTGCCGCCCCGTCCGCGGGAAAGCCCGGTCTGGCGGCCGAACAGTTCCGCCATCAACTCCTTGGGATGTGCTCCCTTGGCAAGGGCGTGGCCGTGGCCCCGGTGGGTGCTGAAGACCACATCGTCCTTCCGCAGATGGGCACAAATGCCGGTCGCCACTGCTTCTTGCCCGACATAGGTATGGCAGGCCCCGTGCACCAGCCCGCGGGCATGGCAGCGGGCCAGTTCTTCCTCGGTCAGGCGGATGACGAGCATCGCCCGGTAGAGGGCGAGGAGGCGATCCTTACCAATATCGGACGGAATCGAGCTGCCCCCCCGGCTTGGGAGTTTCTTATTCACTTTTTCGACCTGAGTTGTTAATGACACTTACGTCAATCTCCTTTGCCGCAACTGCTTACATGCCAATCGGATGCATTATTCATGATTGACGTAAGTCTTATTCACTGCAGGCATAAATGGCACTTTCTTATTCACGTTTTACTGCCGGAACTTGTCACGCTTTCAGCGGTCTAATTCCGGTTGTGTTACTCTCGGATTTCTAAGTGGCATAGCGGCGACATTCGATCGCATCGCAGGCTATACAATCAGTCTCCATCATCTATTCGTAGACAACTATCAGTGACACAGTCAATATCTTGCGACTACAAATCACCAATTTTATCGAAAATAGTTTCCGATACATAACT
>JBJXFF010000134.1:0-9721 GCA_046153945.1 Pirellulaceae bacterium | reverse complement strand
GGCGGCAGCAGGTCGGGCACCTTGAAATTCGGCTTGGACGGGTCGGCGAGGAGCACGAAAGGGTCATAAGCCTTGCCAAGAAAACCAGCTTCCTGGCCGTGCGGTAAGTTCCCGCCGGTCGAGCCCATCTTCTCCGGCAGAACGACGTGCGGCGGCAGATCGGTCTTCGGCCCGCGCAGATATGCCAAAGCACAGCCGGCGTGCGGCGTGTTGATGCCGCCCGTGAAGAGCCGCCCGGTTTGCAGCATCTGATGCCCGGTATCATGCACGGCAGCGGCAGTGTGGTAGCAACTTCTGACGATGGAGAATTTGTCGGCCACCTGGGCGTGCCGCGGCAGGATTTCCGTGATCTGAAAATCCCCCTTCGTCGAAATCGGCGCAAACGGCCCCCGAATCTCCGCAGCCGCCTCCGGCTTGGGATCGAAGGTATCCATCTGGCTGGGCGCACCGAGATTGAAGATCATGATCACCGAGCGGTTGTCATGCTCGTTTTTCTTCTCCTCAGCCGCTCGCGCCTCCGCCGCCAGCAATTGCGGCAGGGTCAGCCCCACAGCCCCTAGCGCCCCCACCTGCAGGAAATCCCGCCGGGTCACTCCATCGCACGTATGAGCCGTCCCTTCGCCCGTAATTCTCAGCATGGCTGCATCTCCCGCAGTAAAAACGCCGGTCCTCGCCTCCCGCCGATTTTTAAACCGTAGAGAGAGTGTCAACAATGGCGTGGATTGTCAAAGATTCAGCGTACCACGAGTGGGAAGGAAGAGCAATTTTGCGGCGAAGTCCAGGACCGCCGCCCCTCGACAAACTCCCGCGAATCTGCGATAAAGCTTGGTTCGTAAATTGCCCGCAAAAGTCCTTCCTGCAATTACTTAGAGAAGCATGCCCACCACCTCAAGCGCCAAAAAACGCCATCGCCAAAGCCTGGAGCGCCGCGCGAAGAACAGGGCCACCAAGTCGGCTCTGAAGACCCAGATCAAGAAAGTCCGTGAGGCAGCCAAGGCAGGCGATGCCGCCAAGGCCGAGACCGAGTTCCGCCTGGTCGCCAAAAAGCTCGACCGGGCCGGCACCAAGCGGGTCATCCACCCCAATGTCGCCAGCCGCACCAAGAGCCGGCTGTCGCACCTGCTCAAAGTTGCCAAGCAGCCGGCAGCGGCAAAATAGCTAGTTGGAGTCCCTGCCTTTAGGCGGCTCCTGAAGACCGCCTGAAGGCGGGACTCCAACGACAATAGGAACGGGGATGCCGCACTCTCGCAGATGCTTAGCCGTCCGGCTTTTGGATGATGCAATGGCCAAAAAATCACCCATCGGCGACAACAGCCGCGTTTTCGATCCTGCAATCCACGCCACCCGCTCTTGCAGCATCCCGTCAAGTTCCGGGGCTATTATCAGCGTCCAGTCACAAGAGTCGGCTAGTCGCTGGAATTCCGCCCGCTCTTCCGCCACCGAACCAATGACTGCTTCTCTGCGGGGGAGCAGAAATTCGCCATACCTCGCCTCCTTCAATCCCCAAACCTCAACTCCATCGAGGGCTGCGAAATCTTCGGTCACGGCGCGGATCATCGCCAGTCCTTCCGCCAAAAGCCCGTCGGCGGCTGCTGGGTCCGCACCCGGAGCGCACCCCGCCCCCGCGGTGATCGCTTCATAGATGAAAACTCGCATGGTTTCTTTCCCAACTAGGAAACCGGTTTAATGTATTCGTGAATTGACGGCCGCGTCGGCTCCCCGCGCAGGAATTCTCGCCTCTTATCCTGGCTCCCACGCTTCGGCAGCAACGGGCCGGAACCTGGTGATAAGCCGTTTTCAGATTGCTGAATCTTCGATTTTAGGTCCTCGATCTGCGCCTGAAGTGCCGCGCAAACTGCTTCCTGCTCGGCAGTTACGGCGTCCATCTTCGCCCGGGTCAAATTCGGATCCTTCGCCCGCTCGTCCCAGGGTGATAAGGTAACTTTCGACTCGTCCGCTACTTCCCCACTGCCTACAGCCGTCTGCCTATCCCCCCCTGACTCCTGACCCCCGACCCCTGACTCCTCTTCCACCTGCCACCACGGGCTATCCTGCGGCGCATCCGTCACCGTAGCCGTCGGCGTCCAGCCGGAAAGCTTGGCAACGGCAAGGGAGACGCGGGCCGCTGCGTCCACGTAGCGGGCATTGGCTCGACAGGGGCGGTTGACGGCCGTCGTCCGCCTCACCCCGTTCACAATCGTGGTCCGGCTCACCGTTTCGGTGCCGTGGCGAGACTCTTCCCACGCCTGCATCAGACTGCACCGCTGATATTCGAGCTGCTGCACCACGTTGTAATGCACCAGCCGCAGCCGCTGCTCCGGAGTGAGGCCGGAGCAAAAACTCGGCGTATTATCCGCCATCCAAGCCGCCAATTCCTTCAAAATCTGATTCACCCGCGGCTGCGAAACGCCGAATTCCCTGGCCACATCCCGCTGCGACCGGCCGGCGAAGACCGCCGCTTCATAAATCTGCAAATCCCGGTCGCTGGGAACCGTAGGGCAGGCTGTGCCTGCCACAACTGGAGGAGAGCAGGTTGTACCTGCCTCCTCGGGGTGAATGCAGGCAGAGCCTGCCCTACAAGATTCCTGCGGCAACACATCAACTTCAGACACCAGGCAAGCGGCAGTATTCATGGGCACGCTCCTTGAGACAGGGACTGTGGACACAAAAGTATACTATTAATAATACTTTTGTTCACTTGCCTGTCAAGGGTCATGCGTGATTACGTGGACCTGCTCACTTTTTGGGCTTGTTTGGGGCGGGTGCGTCGTTCTGTGGCGGCGGCACGCGAAAGTATTCGTCAAGCTCGCGCTGTATTTCGTAGGGCCGAAATCGCGCCACTAGCCGGCTCCTATCCAGCCACCACCCCAGCGCCAGAGCCAGAGCCACGATCACTGTCACCAGGAATAAGTCGCGGATGGTGAATTTCATGGGGATTTCCGTACTCCAAATAGCCAACCGGCCAGGACGGGAACCAGCAACATAATGGCGAGTCCGAGGGACATTCCGAGCAAGGTTCCCGCTTGGTTCCAGCGGGTAGCAGCCATTACGGAGTGGCAAGTGACAGTCCCGCATATGCAGCCAGCGGGAATGGATAGCAAGAGCAGCGCCCCGAGCGCGACGCCAGCCTTTACCTTTGGCGGCGACTTGACTTCCTTCGGCGACTCATACGGATTAGGGTCGCTCACGGCAGGCTCCGCAGGCTGTACTTCATGGGTGAATTATAAGCCGGTTCGTCGCCTCACTGGGGCTTTTTTGATGCGCAGGCGAGTAAAATGGGGGGCATGGCACCGAACGCACAGCAAGCCTTCCAAGCGTGGCTGTTGAAGTTGGAGATTATCGGCGGCTCGGCATGCGCTCTGATTTTCGTCGCGTGCGTCATCGTCGCCGTGGTCATCATCCTCAGTTCCGGGGGCAAGGGGAAAAGGTGGGAGCCGTAGCTCTGCCTAATTCTAATCACCCCTCCCGGCCGGGAATGTAGGCCCATGACCATGATGCCCATTGGGAAGAACGTGACGGAACAATGAGGGGATTACGGCGGTACTTGGACCTGCGCCCCATCGCCAACGACTGTCCCCCACGCCCTGACTCGCCACTTCGTCACCAGTCCATTTCGCACATAGGGATCCGCTGCCGCGAATTTCTCGGCCGCAGCCGGCGAATCGCCCACAAACAGCAGCACCGCCCCGTCGATGGGGTCGGCAAATGCTCCCCCCAGCACCAACTCTCCCTGCTGGTGAGCCGCACGGGCCAGAGCCAGATGCTCGGCACGAAACGGCGTCCGCCGCTCGGCGTAATCCGCCACCACGTCATAGAACAGCAAGTAATGCATGGTCGTCTCCCTTTCGACGTCAATTTAGCAGAGCCGGCGAATTCTTCCTTCCCGGATGAGTACAATGGGCATCACCGAGGCATTTCCTTCTATGGACTCCACCCCTAAGCGCCGCCGGTTTCAATTCAGCCTGAAGAGTCTGTGGGTGCTGATGACTGTCCTCTGCGGCATCCTGGGGGCATTCTGGCACTTTGTCATCGCCCCAGCCGAGCGGCAGCGAGGAGCGGCGCAGATGGTGGAAGGGCTGGGAGGAGCAATTCGCCGTGGGTCTCCCTACGAGGAATATTGGGTAGTCGATCAGCTACGCGAGGTGCTGCCACGGGACTACATCGATGTCGCTGGAGGTGTTTCTCTCGACAGTTCGCCCGCTCGGGATCAGGATATCGCTCGGCTCAAGGTCCTGAGTCAACTCAGTTCGGTCTATCTGCGAGGAACACGCCTGACCGATGCTTCGGCACCCAATCTGCGGTCGCTCCGTGAACTCGTGATTCTGGATGTAAGCGAAACAGAGTTAACGGACGCCGGATTACTAGAACTTTGCGACCTGCCAAAACTGGTTTCGCTGTTTCTCGACGATACAGAGGTAACTGATGCGGGGCTGAGTCATCTGCCCTATCAGTCGACACTCCGAAACCTGTCGCTGCGCAACACGCCAGTGACGAATGCCGGGCTCATCCACCTGTCACGACTTTCGGGCCTCAAGAGCTTGGACATCACCGGCACACAGGTGACGAGCGAAGGAGTGGCGACATTTCAGCAATCGCTGCCGAACTGCTTGATCGTGGGGGCTCCCCGCGCCCCTTAAACGCTGATTTTCTGGAAGGTAATCCATCCCTAGTGCCGGTTCGCATTGTTGGCACAGGGGCCTGCCGGTATAATCGCGTCCACTCGTTAGACATCGCTTGGAGAAGGATTTCCCATCTTATGCGCGTTGGAATTGGGCACGATACGCACCGGCTCACCTCAGGGGGACCGCTGCGGCTGGGGGGAATCGATATTCCCCACGATCACCATTTGCTGGGGCATTCCGATGCCGACGTGCTGCTGCACGCCATCACGGATGCACTTCTGGGAGCCGCGTCGCTGGGGGATATCGGCGAGCACTTTCCCGATACCGACGAGGCCAACCGGGGGCGAAGTTCCGTCCAAATGCTGCACGCCGTGCACGAGAAAATCGTTCAAGCCGGCTTTCGGCTGGTGAATGTCGACTGCATCATTTTCGCCGAGCGTCCCAAGCTCACTCCGCACAAACTGGTGATGCGCGACCGCATTGCCGAAATCCTGAAACTCCCTCCCGGCCGCGTCGGCATCAAAGCCAAATCCGGCGAGCAAGTCGGCATCGTCGGCCGCGAAGAGGCCATCGTCGCTGAGTGCGTATGCCTGCTCGAAGAAAATGCCCGCCCTTCCGCATAACCTGCCTTCGTTTCGTATTTCGACATTCGAATTTCGAGTTTTGCTACCCCCATGATCCGCGTCTACAACACCCTGACCCGCGACAAAGAACCCTTCCAAACCGTCGTCCCCGGCAAGGTCGGCATCTACCTCTGCGGGCCGACCGTCTACAAGGAAAGCCACATCGGCCACATGGTCGGACCGGTCATTTTTGACACCATCAAGCGGTTCCTCACCTACAGCGGTTATGAAGTGACGTGGGTGGTGAACATCACCGACGTGGACGACAAGCTCATCGGCCAGCAGCACGAGCGGGGGATCCCGATGAGCGAGATCGCCGAGGAAATGACGATCGACTATCTCAATAATCTGCGGGCTCTTGGCGTCGACCAGATCGACCACATGCCCAAAGCGACGGAGCACATGGCGGGGATTATCAAGTTCACGCAATCGCTCATTGAGAAGGGGTTCGCCTACGCCAGTGGCGGCGATGTATTCTTCGACGTGACCAAGGACCCCAGCTACGGCAAGCTCAGCAACCGCAACGCCGAGGAGCAGCAGGGAGAAGGGGGCGGTGCGGCTTCCAAGAAACGGAACAGTGGCGACTTTGCCCTGTGGAAAAGTGCCAAGCCAGGGGAACCCGCTTGGGACAGTCCGTGGGGGAAGGGGCGGCCGGGGTGGCATATCGAGTGCTCGGCCATGAGCAAAGCGATTCTCGGCGAGACCTTTGACATTCACGGCGGCGGCCTGGACTTGATGTTCCCGCATCATGAGAACGAGTTGGCCCAAAGTCAGTGCTGCCACGGCAAGCCGATGGTCAAATACTGGCTCCACAACGGCCTGCTCCGGAAGGGTGAATCGAGCGGCAAAATCGGGGGCAAGAGCGATCGCGAAGCAGCCCCAGCCGAGGCGGGTGGCAAGCTCAGCCGCAGCGGCGGCGCGGGAGGGCTGGCGGACGAAATCGCCCGGCTCAGCGGCGAGAGGATTCGCTTCTTCCTGCTCCGGACGCATTACCGCAGCACGGTGATCTTTGGCGAGGACGGACTGGAAGAAGCGGCGAAATCGCTGGAATCCTTCTACGGTTTCTTCGAACGGTTCCACAAGATCACCAAGCAGCGGTACTTCAATCTGGCCGCTCCCAAAACGCGGAAAGAAGGGGATGCGGCCAAGAGCGATGAGCCGCTGCTCAAGACCGTGCAGCAGCTACGGGCCAACTTCCTGGAGAAGATGGACGACGACTTCAATACTGGCGGAGCCATCGCCGAACTATTCGATTTTATTCGCGAGCTGAACAAGTTTGCCAACGAGAACAACCTGGATCGTTTTGCCGAACTCAAATCGGCCGACTTCAAGCAGGCCTTCGACGATCCGCATGTAAAAACCTTGGTGAAAGCGACCACGGTCCTCCGCGAGCTGACTCTCATGCTCGGACTCTTCGGGTCCACACCCGCCAAACGGAGTGGTGGAGACAATCTCTCTCCCAAGCTCATGGACCTCTTCATCGCTCTGCGAGCCGAGGCTCGGGCGAAGAAAGACTTCGCGACCGGAGACCGAATTCGCAATGGCCTGACCGAAATTGGCGTCACGCTGGAAGACAAAAAGGGTGTGACGGAATGGAAGGTCGGAGGCTCGTCATGAGCGAGCCCCACCAGCGGGTGCTGGGGATTGATCCCGGCCTGAACATCACAGGCTATGCGGTCGTGGAGAAAGTTGGCGGCAAGCTCAAGCTGGTGGAGGCGGGAGTCGTCCGCGGCAAGTCCCGCGGCGACATGCCGGCCCGGCTGAAGGAAGTTTTTGAAGGTGTGAGCGACGTGATTGAATCGCTGAAGCCAACGGACATGGCCATTGAAGAGTTGTACTCGCATTACGAACGCCCCAAGACGGCCATACTGATGGGTCACGCCCGGGGAGTCATCTGCCTGGCGGCGGAGCAAGCGGGCCTTTCCATCCGCAGCTACGCGGCGACGCAAATCAAACTGCTGCTGACAGGAAATGGCCGGGCCCCCAAGAGCCAGGTCCAGCGGGCCATCTGCCGCGAATTCGGCCTCGCCGCCCCACCGGAGCCGCCGGATGTGGCGGATGCAATGGCCATAGCGCTGTGCCACCACTATTTGAGCCGGCAGACGGCCGAGGCGACGCTTACTTGATCACCAAAATCACCGGCAAGCTGCTCCGCCTGGCGGACGACTCCGCCACGCTCGCCATTGACCCATTCGAATACGACGTTTCGATTCCCGAATACACGCGCCGCCAACTGCAAACGCAGCTCGGTGACGTGGTGAGCTTGCACACCATTCACTACATGGAAGGTGACCCATCCCGCGGGCGCGTGACTCCCAAGCTCGTCGGCTTTATTTCCGAGGTGGAACGGGAGTTCTTTGAGATGTTCTGCTCCGTGGACGGAGTCGGGCCGAAAAAGGCATTGCGCGCCATGGGCCGGCCGGTGCAGGATATCTCGGTGATGATCGAGGAGCAGGATACGAAGGGACTCTCCTCGCTTCCCGGCATCGGAGCCGCCATGGCGGAGCGGATTGTCGCCAAATTGCGGCGGAAGATGAGCAAGTTCGCCCTGCTGGTTGTCGCGAAGCAGGACTACTCCGCGGAGGTCAAGCGCGACGTAGTCGAGGAGACGTACTCGGCGCTTCTCACCCTGGGGCACTCCTCCCCCGATGCCCGCCGTCTGCTGGATGAAGTGCTCAAGACGAAGAAGAAATACAGCGACGTGGAAGCACTCCTCGCCGCCATCTATCAGCAGAGCCACGGTAAAAAGGAAGAATGAATCCAGAAATCTCAAATCTCAAACAAATTCAAATTGGGAAATTTAGAATTTCCACCTTTCACGATTCAGTTTTGTTTGAAATTTGAGAATTCTGATTTTTGTTCCCTTCGACTACCGCGCACTTGGCAGCGAAGCTGCATTTGCCGCACTCTGCGCATTTCGCTCGCTCTGCATGTGTCCGCCCAGCATGCCGCGCGATTGAGTCTGCAAGTTGCGGGTCGCCCGGCCGGCGTGGCGGCTGGCGGGCATGGCTCCGAGGGGAGCCGTGGCGGACGCTTGCTTCACGTCACCGGATCCGGGTGAGGCGTCGGACTTCGCCCCGCCTTCGATATAGGGAACATAGCGAACACCGTTGTTCGCCAGAGCGGGAGCGGCGTCCTTCTGCTGCTCGGGCGGCAGGCGGTCAAACTCTTCGAAGGCTACCAGGGCATCGCGGGCCGGCTGAAAAGTTTGATCCACATCGAGGGCCTGTTGAAAGCAACCTTTCGCTTCTTCCGGCAAATCCTGCGAGGCAAATACAAAGGCCATGTTGTAGAAGGCTTCGGCTTCCGTTCCTGTCTTCGAGAACTGCTCAAAGGCGTCGTCGTATCGCTTTTGATGTCCCAGCACGAGTCCCAGGTTGTTGCGATAACGGGAACTCTTCGCATCCAATGTCGTCGCCTTCACGAGGGCCGACTCCGCGCTATCCAGCCGCCCCTGCTGCATGTAGCAAAAGCCCAAATCGTTGAGGAGTTCCGGATTCCGTGGCTGCTGTTGCAGCGCCGCCAGAAAGCACTGTTCGGCGTCGGCGTGCTTGCCTTGTTTGTCGAGCAGCACACCCAGGGCGTGAGCGGCTGCGGGATTGTCCCGGTTCTGTTTCAAGACCCCTTCATAAACTTTGCGGGCTTTGTCAGGCTTGCCGCTGGCTTCCATCAACTTGCCGCGAGATATCTCCGCGCTGATCGCTTCGTCCTTGGAACTTTGCTTGGAAGAGGCCTTTGTCCCAGGGGGTTTTTCCGAGGACGCGATGGTGGCATCCGGGGAAGGAAGCCCCGGGGAAGCGGCTTTCGAATTCCAAGTCAGCCAGTTCGGCCGCTGCGGCAGTTGCGAGCAGCCGGCCTGGAGCATGACGAGGGCGAGAACGGATGCCGCAAGAATGCTGGTTCGCATGGTGTCCTTCTTGGCTTAAAGTAGCCAGCACACTCCGTGTGCTGGCATGTCTGCTCACGGAGTGAGCAGACTACTAACGACTACCGATAAGCTCCGCCCGTGCCGCCGAATCGCCGTCCGGCTCCGCCGCCAAAGCCGCCGCCGATGACGTTGAAGTAAGCTCCTTCAGCTTCAATGCCGGTGACTCCTTCGGGGAACGCATTGGACAGGACCACCCGCTCGTCGGCATTGGTGATGCCAAGGCGGTTGAGCTGTTCGACAACCGTCTTGCGGCGAGCTTCCTCGACAAGCCCCTTTTGATGGTTTTTCGCGGCGTCATGGGTGCGCGGGAATTGCTCGATGATCACCGGAAACGGCACATGCTCCAGTCGCAGGGCAACCTGTTCCAGCTTCTTCTTGGCGAGGGGGCTGAGCTGAGCCGTTTCCTCGTGGTTTCCCGTCGTGTGCCGCTTAAACTCATGGTCATAGAAGATGAAGTCGGCGGCTTCGGCGTTGGTCTGCTGGGTCTCCCAGTGGGAGTCGCTGACCTGGCCGACGGGGAAGGGGCGGTCATGAGCCGGGCCGTAAGG
>JBJXFF010000128.1:0-17269 GCA_046153945.1 Pirellulaceae bacterium | reverse complement strand
TCTTAGGCGTCAACAACTATTATATTGGCAAGAACCAATGCCGCCTAAGACTCCCGACCCCCTGACACCGCCTCTCTCCATCGGCCAATGCGCCACGCTCGCCTGCCTGCTAGAAGCAACCGCGCCAAAAGTCGGCAATGTTCATCGCGGAGCCGACTTTGAGAATCTGACTTTCGCCGACTTTGTGGTCAGTGCCGTCGCCATCAGCCCGGCGATGGAAGCTTGTAGCAACCCGCTTCAGCGGGTTAGCGTCGGAGCGACCATTCTCGAAGCCATCCGCGCCACTCGCCAACTCGTCGATACCAACACCAATCTCGGCATGGTCCTGCTCCTCGCGCCTCTCGCTACTGTTCCGCGACAAGAGCCGCTCGCAAGCGGCATCCGAAAAGTTCTCCGCAGCCTCTCTGCCGGCGACAGCCGCCTGATCTATGAAGCGATCCGCTTGGCTCAGCCCGGTGGAATGGGAAAGGTCGAGGAAATGGACATTGCCGCGCAGCCGCCTGACAATCTTCTGGTCGCCATGGCGGGCGCAGCGGAACGAGACCTCGTCGCCCAGCAGTACGTCACGGACTTTGACCTCGTTTTGAGCAAAGTCGCCCCCTGGCTCAGCGAATCCGCCAACCGCTGTTCACTGACCGACGCGATTATCCACACCCACCTTCGGCTGTTATCAGTGTATCCCGACAGCCTTATCGCCCGCAAATGTGGCCTGGAGATGGCCCGCGAAGTTAGCACCTACGCTGCCGCAGTCCTTGCCGCTGGTTCCCCTGGCGACGATGCCTACCACGAGGCTGCAGCAGACCTGGACTTCTTCCTCCGCAGCGATGGGAATCGGCGAAATCCAGGCACCATCGCGGACTTGATCGCGGCAGGTCTGTTTGCCTTGCTGCGAGATGGCAAACTTCAGCCACCGCTGAGGTAAGATAGTGTCATGTCCACCTATTACCACATCCGCCTCGACAAAGAGCACCACGTCTTCTCCGCGGCGCACTTCATCACGTTCGCGGGAAACATTTGCGAACGACTGCATGGGCATAATTACCGCGTGGCGTGCGAGGTGCATGGGGAACTGGATGAAAATCAGTATGTCGTGGACTTCATCGCCGTTCGGGATGAGTTGCGGAAGATTCTCGAAGAGCTGGAACACCGGATGCTGCTGCCGGCGAGCCATCCGCTGATTCGGGTCGTGGCGGATGCGAAGGAAGTAACCGCCACATTTCTCCCCGACAGCCGTCGCTGGATCTTTCCCGCGGGGGACTGCGTGATCCTTCCCGTCCCCAATACCACGGCGGAACTCTTAGCCCACTGGATCGGCCAGCGGCTGCTTACGGCCCTGGAAGAGCGGACCGGTAGCCGGCCGGAGCGGGTGCGAATCGGGGTGGATGAAAACAATGGCCAGTGGGGAGTGTGCGAATTCGCCGGAGAATAGCGGCTCAAATTGGCCTCGATTTTCGCTGGTGATTTTCCGATACTCCGCACCAAGGACCGCCCTGTACCGACTTGCTAGCAGGTTGCCCGCATGAATTCCGAACTTCGCAAAGCCGCAATTCTGCTGACCAGTTTGCCGGAGGACCAGGCGGCTTTGCTGCTCGCCAAGCTCAATCCCAAACAGGTCGAAGCGGTCACGATTCAAATCGCCAAGCTGGGCCGCTTGACGCCCGATGAACAGGAATCGGTGCTCCGCGAGTTCGGTGAGTCGAATCCCCACACGCTGGGCGGCGAAGCGGGAGGGGTCGAGTTCGCCAAGAGCCTCGTCGAAAAAGCCTTTGGCGATCAGGCGGGAAACACACTGGAAAACCTGCGGCACTCGATTGAGGCCTTGCCCTTCCACTTTCTCAAGAAGGTCGATCCACAAAACCTGCTCACCTTCATCATGGATGAGCACCCGCAGACCATCGCCCTGATCCTCTCTCATCTGCCACCGACGCTGGGGGCCGAAGTGGTTAAGGGGCTCCCGGCCGACCGGCAACTCGCGGTCATCCGCCGCATCGCCCACATGGGACAAACCAGCCCCGAAGTCATTCAGGAAGTTGAGCGGGGCCTGGAAAGCCGCATGGCCAACCTGATGAACCAGTCGTTCCAGAAGGCGGGGGGCGTGCATAGCGTGGCGGAAATCCTAAATGTCTCCGACCGTGGAACGGGGCGAGCATTAATGGAGAATCTGGCTCAGGAAAATGCCGAACTCGTCGAGGAAATCCGCCGATTGATGTTCATCTTTGAGGATCTCTGCAAGCTCAGCGACAAGGACATTCAGACCGTTCTCAAGAATATCGAAACCAACCAGTGGACGCTGGCTCTCAAGGGAGCCAGTGCCGAACTCAAGCAGAAAATCCTGGGCAACATGTCCAGCCGTGCCGCGACGAATCTACAGGAAGAAATGGAATTCCTTGGCTCGGTGCGGCTCTCGGAAGTCGAAAAAATGCAGCAGCAAATCGTGGACGTTGTTCGCAAGCTGGAAGATGCGGGCGAAATCACGGTGCACCAGAATGAGGCGGCTGAGGAGTTTGTTCAGTAGCCTTCGCTCAGCCCTTCCTTCTTCCTCCGCGTCTTTGCGCCCCCGCGCCTTTGCGTTACAAACGCAGGCATGCGTTCCTTCAAGCTCATTCTGGCCTACGACGGCACCCATTTCACCGGCTGGCAACGGCAGCCGCGGCGCAGAACGGTGCAGGGAGTGCTGGAAAAGACGCTGGAGCAGATATTGCAAGAGGAAGTGCGGTGCTTATCGAGCGGCCGGACCGATTCCGGCGTGCATGCCCTGGCGCAAGTGGTGACCTTTCAGTCCATCACGGAACATTCACCGGAAGCCATCACCAAGGCTCTCAATGCAGAGTTGCCGGAGGATGTGTTTGTCTTTGAAGCGTGCGTGGTTCCCGACAAGTTTCATCCCATCAAAGACGCCATCCGCAAACGCTACCGCTATGTCATTCAAGATGGTCGGGTGCGAGACATCTTCGATAGGCAATACGTCTGGCAAGTATTCTCGCGGCTGAATGTGGAGGCAATGCAGCAAGCGGCCAAACATTTGGTCGGAACGCATGATTTCATAAGCTTTGAAGCGCACGGCTCGTCCCGCTTGACCACGGTCCGGACAATCTATGACCTGCTGGTGGAGCGGCGAGAGGCGGAACGAACCGACCGCGTCATCATCGAAGTCGAAGCAGATGGATTTCTTTACAACATGGTTCGAATTATCGCCGGCACGCTGATGCTCATCGGCAAGGGAAAGCACCCATCTGATTGGCCGTTGGAAATACTCGCCGCCAAAGACCGCCGCGTCGCCGGTATGACCGCTCCACCCCAGGGGTTGTTCTTGATGTGGGTGGAATATGGACAGGAAAGTGAAACTATAAAATCTCAAATTCCAAACAATGCCGAAGCTGAAAGCACTGAATGAGAAGACTTGCCGATTCCTCTTTCCTCACTTCCGACTTCTCATTTGTTTGAGATTTGAGATTTCCTGCTTTCTAGTTTGCACTACGCCTTCCTGATAAAATTCGCCGCATAACTCCGGATGTGATGCCCATTAAGCACATGCATCATTCGGAGTTGCTGAATCACGCCATCGCCGAATTGCCCCAGGGGAATGTGGACCAGTTTTTTGCCAAAATGCTTCGCCAGCTTGCGAAAGCCGGCCCCCGGCGGCAGCGGACTGACTAAGGCGACGTGCGGGCACTGGCTGTGCAGGCACGCCGACGCCACCAGCCGCTCCTCCAGCGTTTCGGTGAAGTCCAAATCGTAATCTCGCCAAATGTCCGGGATGTGGACCGGCGGAAACAAGAACATCGCACCGCCATAGGTAGCTAGGGCGATGCCGGGACCGACCATTTCCTGGGAAAAGTCGGTGGCATAGAAAGCCAGCGTTGACTCCTCATCGTGCTCGGCGTACCACGTCGAACGCCACGGATATTCCCGAGGGTCCGCCGGAGTGTCGAACAGCATCACCACGCAGTCCAGCTTGCCGCTGCTAGGGGGCATCACCTTGACGTAGATATCGCCGTCGTACCAATGGCGGAGCGTATCCCGGATGTCGATGCCGTCCATGATGCTGGTGGTGAATTTCTCCGTGCGGGCCAGATCCGCTCCGAGCACTGCCTTCGCCCGATCAAAAACGTGAGCCCGAAAATCCTCGATCTTCTCGTCCTCCGGCGGCCAACTGCACTGCGAGTAAGGGTTCCACCGCATTTCCCACTGTTCTTTCTCCTTCCGCTCCGGGCGGCGCTGCAATTCCAGCGACCGCCAGACCATCGGGGGCCCCGGCAGACGGCTGACGAGGCCGACCATCTCGCCATCGGGAAGACGGGCTCGGTCAATGCCGAGTTTTACCTCTTCGAACGTCGGTGTAATGCTTCGGCTGACGGCGTATTCGCGGGCAGTCTCGGCTACATGCAGGGCGAACTGATCGCCGCAGACCTGCTTGGCCGCAATGACTAACGTGTAAAGGTCCGGCGTGAAACGGTTCTCAAGCAACGACAAATTGCGGATGTACTTCAAGCATTGCCGCAGCAGGTGCGGAGTGATCTTGCGGGCCCGCCGCTTCATATCGGTGAGGTAGCTTTCGCGGGCCGCCAGCAACAGTTCTTTCACGCCGTCGATGGAGAGGTTCTCGTCCTCTTCGAGTTCCGCCCGAGCCCGCTCGTAGAGACTGGTGATAAACGGCAACTCACCTAGCAGAAACAGCAGCGTTTGCTCCTCCGTCTGATAGCAAATGGTCTCTTCAACCTCGTCATCGCTCAGAATCGGAGGCGTGTTCTCCTGATATGCTTCGCGAATCCAAGGCCAATCAAGAACCGAACCGATGCAGAGGATCGACTTGTGCTTCCCCTCCAGCTCGCGCAGCCGACGGGCCATGTGAACGATGCGGGCCTGATGCTGCTGGCCAGTGGGACGAGGAATTGCGGGCAAGAGAGCGGCCGCGAATTTGTCGATGGAAACCTTCTTCAGCGCATAGGCATCCGGCAGCACGGCCGCCGCCGGCTCATAGTCTCGGGTTTCCAAGTCAATGAAGGCCCGGGCGATATGCTCAGACTTCGCCGCCCGCAGGCCAGCAATCACTCCCTGGCACGGATCAATCGGCACGTAGCTAAGCCGCCGCTCTTCACCATCGTCATCGTCCGCGTCACTTTCCGGCGACCACTGAGTGTTGAATTGCCCCTGTTCCGCCTGTGTCACCAGGCTCGGCGACGGCAAGAACTCAATCGCCCGCTCCACATCCTGCTGAAACGACGGCGGCAGCGGCACCGCCAAACAATCAAACTTCTCCTCCAGCATCACCCGCCGCACCGCTAGCGCAAACTCCCCACTGCCGTGAATAATCGGCAGCAGGGTGATCCGCGGCGTGAGTTGAAGGATGGGGGACATGAGGTTCCTGGCATTTTATCACATCCGGCAACTCTACAGGTCGCTCATTTGATCCGCCGATAGACGGTCAAACCGCCGCTCCCCTCGGTCTCCTTGACGTCAAACTTCTTCGGTCGGGGCGAGTCAATGCCGGTGCTGCACATAGTCAGCGTATCCCCTTCGATTTTGTAAATGCCGCGAAATACCTTGCCCCCGGCGGTCGAATCGAGCTCATGGGGATCAGCATCGCCATTGGGCTTGATCTTGGACTTCACTGTGCCGCCATCGGACAGATGGGTGATCATGTCTTCTCCCTCAATGACAAGCTTTACCACGGGGAGCTCGTCCTTGGCCCATTTCTTCGTCTTGTCCTCAAGTGAAACCATTTTCCAGCTTCCCTGAAACTTTTTTAGTTCAGGGTTGTCCGCCAGGGCGTCCCCGGCCTTGAGATCCGTCAGGGCTACGAGTGTGAAGACGGCAAAGGCCAGTGAGCTCGCAAGGTTCTTCATGGAAGTCTCCAAATGATTGTTGCCTGGTTTCGTAGGGAGGAAAACAGTTCTCCCCCAGGTTGGCAAGGTAACTACCGCTGCCCCGTGCGTCAAACACGCCGAGGTGAGATCAAGGCGTCGACTTCAACTCTTCCAGTCGACGGCGTGCCTCCAGATGGTCGGGCGCAAGGCGATTTGCCGTCCGATAGGCGTCAGCAGCGGCGGCGGAATCTCCCAAGTTCTGCCAACATTCGCCGAGCGAAATGTGAGCCTCGACATTTTGAGGATTCAGTTCAATTGACTTCTTTAGCGGTTCCACAGCCTCTTGGAAGCGGCGCCGCCAAATCAGCACGTTTCCCAGGCTAAGCCAGGCGTTTGAGTTTTTCGATGCCAATTGAACTCCCTTGCGTGCGGCTTTTTCCGCTCCAGCGGGATTGTCGAGCAGACCATATGCGTTACTCAGCGCAGCCCAGGCCTCAAAGGCTTCGGGGTATCGATGGACCGTCGCTTCAACCACTTCCATCATCTCGCTGACGCGCCCCTGGTCCCTAAGGGCTTGAGCTCTTTTCAACTCCACGAACATCCCAGCGGTATATTGGCCGAGTTCATTGATGGGGTCATCGGACTTTGGTTGGTCTGGTGGCATTGTCGCCAACCGTTTCCTGGCGAGATCCGCTGAGGCCCGATCCCCGAGTCGCTCGAAGATACTGATAAGCAAAGTGCAAGCTTTATTCTGAACGAGAGAGTGTTCGGTTGCCGGCTGCAAATAGGAGAGAGCTTCGCGATACTGCCTACGTGCGACGGCCACTCTCCCAAGGCCCAATTGAGCGTACGGATCACTGCTTCTTACTGCGAGCACTTTACGAAACTCTTGCTCCGCATCATCGAGTCGCCCCAACTCCAAAAGATTATTGGCGAAGCGAAGTTGTGCCAGCGAATCAGGAGGACTAAGCTTGGCCGCCACTTCAAAATGGGTAATTGCTACTCCTGGGCCGTCAGATCCGGCATAGGTAAGGTCCGCGCGAAGGTAGGGCCACTTCGGATTTTTGGGTTCCAAGTTTGCTGCGGCATCGTAGCAGACTAGGGCGGCTTCATCATCGAATCCGTTCGCATGCAGAACCATGGCGTACCGGCCCCAGAGCATCCCAGAATTAGGAGAGTCTTGCAGCGATTTAAGGGATGTCTGAACCAGTTGAGAGATTGCCGGGTCAACGCCGTCCAGGTTAACTGTTGGAATCTTCGGCATCTCCGGTGTTTTCTGAGACGACATCCAAAAGCGCACGGCAAAAGCGACCAAGACTCCCGCAACCAGAATGAGCAAAAGCTTCTTCCACCCAAACAACAGACGCGAACCTTTGCCATGAGGACGTAGTTCACCCACCTCCTGATGGCCCGACCTTTGGGGCGAGGAATTCGAGAAGTCGGCCGACTTCATGGCCCCCCCCCTTTCCTCGGTTGTATTAACTTTCCCTGACCGCGCTGAATTATCTGCACACGGTCCACTCCCGGGCAGGCAAACTCCTCGAAACTGCCGTCGGGCCAAAGTATCTCAATGAGCTCAATCTTATCCGTGTCACCCAATCCGAAGTGCGCCCGCACATCATTGGCACATTGAAAACTTTGGCTCGGCTGGATTAACCCGTGCCAATTCCGAGCCCCGGATCGCAGGTGAATCTCGGCGCCAATTGCATCGCGGTGCAGTACAGGGTCCAGGGCTCGTATCATCAGCCAGTGTCCGCGCCCCGGGGCTACGTTACGAAGGATGCGCGCTGGGCCGCCGATTTGCGTGGTCAACAAATCCAGCGAACCGTCCCCATTGATGTCACCCAAGCACAATCCGCGGCCGACATTGGGCTCGCCGCACAGGGCGGGATTCTCGGTGGAGATATCGCGAAAATGTCCGGTTCCATCATTGCAGAAAACCTGGTTGCGATCCTGGTATGGGTCCCAAAAAGACTTTGCCGGCGTGTCGCGACGCAACACAAAGCCGTTGACCATGGCCAGATCGAGCGAGCCGTCTTGGTTAAAATCGGCCAACATCGCGCCCCATGCTGTGCCATGCCAGCGGCTTTGCGTCAAGCCCGCGCTGATAGTCAATTCGGCAAATGATCCGCGGGGTTGCTGGAGCCAGAGCCCATGGTGTTGATCGTTGAAGTGGGTGATGAATAAGTCGGACAATCCATCACCGTCTACGTCCCCGTAAGCGACTCCCATGTTGGAAGCAGCCATGCCTTGGTCATCAAATGCCAATCCACGGGAAACAGCCTCCTCGTGGAAGGTGCCGTTCCTTTGGTTCACCCAAAGGTGATTGGCCGCCATATCATTGGCCACAAAAATGTCGGGCCATCCATCGCCGGTAAGGTCGCTGCACAAAACCCCCAGCCCGGGTGCGGTTTGAGAACTGAAGTTCGATTTCACGGACTGGTCTTCATAACCCAGCCACTTACCCAAGGCATTCGTGCCAAGGTTTCGCCAAATCTTCGCGGATGAGCCCAGAAAAGTCTTGGGCATGCAGTAATCTCGTTTCCCACCTCGCCAAGTACAAACGCGGGACTCATCGAAAACTAGGTAGTTAGCGACTACCAGGTCGAGCCAACCGTCCCGGTCGTAATCCACAAAACTGGCGGAAGACCCCCACGATGGGTTTTCGAGCATTGCCTCCTTGGTCGCTTCCCGGAAGTTTCCATTTCGCTGGTTCAGGAACAACTTGATTCCAAGATATTGCGTGATGACCACGTCCACCCAGCCGTCGTTGTTGACGTCTCCCACTGCCACACCGTGATTGTGCCCGTTGATATCCAAGCCAGATCCCTGGCTGACATTCTGGAATTTGTCCCCCGGGAGTTGGCGATAGAGGGCGTTAGTCGACTTTGAATCGGGGCCTCCGAACTGGAGAAGGTAGATGTCCAGGCGGCCGTCATTGTCAAAATCGAGGAGTGCTCCCCCCGAGCCGATAATTTGCGGCATGAAATACTTACCGTCGACCGGCCCTGGGTCATGCACAAAATCCAGGCCGCTTCCCTCGGTCACATCTTCAAACCAAGGAGGCAACTTCGACTGGGTAACAACCGCATGGATTGGCAGGGGGTGGTCGGTGGGTCTACCGCAACCTGCCGATACGCAACACGCCAAACCAAGGAGTGCGCCAGCAAGAGTCGTGAAAACGGGGCGCTTCATGAGCCACCCTTAGGAAGTGCATGTCGTAATATAATTAAGAATGATTTTTTCAAAATAATAGTTGATTCCGGTCGGGTCAAGCGGTCGGCATTCCTCTGCGAGGTCAATATCCGTCGGCAAAAGGAATTCGCCGCACACTCACAATGAGTGGGGCGGAACTCACCGACCTCTCCTCCATGATCCTGTCGTTCTCCTTCTCGTATCTTGTTTACCATCCGAACTTCAATGAAATTATGAGGCTACTTATGATAAATCCCATTTTCCCATCGTTGCCCGTTCCTCCTGGAGTCGTAGCCGCCGGGACAAGCGTTGCCACTTCCATTGCTTTCACCGAAGGGCCGGCGGTGGATGCGGACGGCACCGTCTATTTTTCGGACATCATTGGCAACCGGATTATCAAATGGCGGCCAGGAGAGGCCTGGGCCGTTTTCCGTGAGCCAAGCGGCAGAACCAATGGGCAGACCTTTGACTTGCAAGGGCGGCTGTTGCACTGCGAGGGGGCGGAGTTTGGGCCGGGAGGCAATCGGCAGGTGACCCGGACCGATTTGCGGACTGGCGAATTAGTTGTCTTGACGGACCGGTACGAAGGGAAGCGGTACAACTCCCCCAATGACATCTGTGTCGATGGGAAAGGGCGGGTTTACTTCACCGACCCGATGTACCACGACCGCTCCCAGATGGAGATGAGCGAAGGGGTCTATCGGATCGACCTCGACGGCCGCGTCACCCGCATCCTCGACCAGCCGGCCGTCCATCGCCCCAATGGCCTGGCGGTAACGCAGGACTGCCGCAGTTTGTACGTGGTTGACGCTTGCTCGATTCCCGGTGGCAATCGGAAGATTTGGGGCTTTGACCTCGACGACGACGGCCAGCCGCACGATCAGCGGCTCATCTTCGATTTCGCCCCTGGCCGCGGTGGCGACGGCATGCGGCTGGATATCGAGGGGAACTTGTATGTCGCGGCCGGAGTCCTTCACGCCCGCGGCCCCCACGAGACGGACGACGTGCCAACGGGCATTTATGTCATCACGCCGCAAGGCCAAGTCCTCGGCCGCATACCCATTCCCGAGGACGTCATCACCAACCTCGCCTTCGGCGGCGATGACGGCCGCACTATTTATGTCACCGCAGGAAAGACGTTGTTCACTACGAGGGTCGCTACGCCGGGACAAGTGGCGTGGCCGAAGTGGAAAAGGTAACGCAAGACACTTGCCGATTCCTGCCTTATGATCTTGCCATCCATGATTTTGCCGGTCCACTATCTCCAATCTTCAACGCCATGAAACCTCTCAGCCTCTATTTACCGCTGCTTTTAGTCTCCGCAAGTTGCTTGGCTGCCGAGCGGATCGTACTTGTCGCTGGTGGCGGAACGAATACTGCTGGTCCAGCAAAAGAGGCGAAGCTCGTCGCTCCGTTTGGAATCGATTTCGACAAGAGCGGCACTGCATTCTTGGTGGAACTCGCCGGCGGTCGACTGTTGCAGATCGACGCTCAAGGAACATTGACCCCACTTGGCGGCCATGAAGAGAAAGGGAATTCCGGCGACGGCGGATCGGTGAAAGATGCCGCCTTCAACGGAATGCACAGCTTGGCGATTGGACCGGATGGATCGGTCTACCTCGCTGATACTTGGAACAATCGAATTCGGACCTATGACCCCAAGTCGGGAAAAATCGCGGCTTTCGCCGGCACTGGTGAAAAGGGTTTCTCCGGAGACGGCGGCCAGGCGCTCAAGGCACAGTTCGGCGGGATTTACTCGGTCGCTTTCGATGCGGCGGGCAAGAACATCGTCCTGGCGGACCTCGACAATCGCTGCATCCGCAAGATAGAACTCGCTAGTGGCATCGTGACAAGCATCGCAGGGAATGGAGAGAGAGGAGTTCCTGCCGACGGCGCTGAAGCGGCAAAGTCGCCGCTTGTCGATCCTCGCGCAGCCTGTTTCGATTCCAAGGGGAATGTCTATGTTTTGGAGCGGAGCGGCAATGCTCTGCGCGTCGTCAGTCCGGATGGCAAAATTCGCACGGTCGCTGGAACGGGCAAAGTCGGAGCAACTGGAGATGGTGGCGAGGCAATGAAGGCCACGCTTAATGGCCCCAAGCATCTCTGCGCCGACAAGGAGGAAAATATCATTATTGCCGACACCGAGAATCACCTTGTCCGCAAGTATCTCGTGAAGGAAGGCAAGATCATCCGCATCGCCGGCAGTGGAAAGAAAGGAACCGCTGGAGTCGGTGGCTCACCGCTTGCCGTCGAGCTTAACCAGCCCCATGGAGTCTTTCTGCATCCTTCGGGCGAGCTGTACATCGTGGACAGCAGCAACAACCGCGTGCTGAAAATCGTAAAGGAGTAACCTCGACAAATCGGCGTCGGAAAAACTGACTCCTGTCTCCTGACCCCTGTCTCCCCCTCCCCCTGCTTGCTACATTTCGGCTCATGGCCACCCCGATGATGCAGCAGTACATGGACGCAAAGCAGGCGTGCGGTGATGCGCTCCTGCTCTTTCGGATGGGGGATTTCTACGAGCTGTTCTATGACGACGCGAAGACCGCCGCCCGCACCCTCGGCCTCACCCTCACCAGCCGCGATAAAGGGGAAAACCCGATCCCCATGGCCGGCTTTCCGTACCATCAGCTCGAAGGGTACTTAGGCAAGCTCATCGCCGCCGGTTTTCGAGCGGCGGTGTGCGAGCAGGTGGAAGACCCGAAAAAGGCGGTCGGACTCGTCAAGCGAGAAGTGACTCGGCTGGTAACGCCGGGGACAGTGACGGACGACGCGCTCCTCGATCCGCGGGAAAGCAACTTTCTGGCGGCAGTAATCACGACCGCATCCAAGGACAAGGGAAAGGGAGAAGTGGGCCTCGCCTGGGCCGAACTTTCCACCGGCCGCTTCCACGCCGCCGTTTTCCCGGCCAATCGGCTGGCGGATGAACTGGCCCGCATCGGCCCGGCGGAAGTGCTGCTGAGCGAAGAGGCCCCGGATCTGCCGCCACTCTCTGGCCATCCGATGATCACGCGCCGACCGCCGTGGTCTTTCGCACTCGACAGTGCCACCAAAAGCCTTTCCAAACACTTCCGCACCGCCAACCTTGACGGCTTTGGATTTGTCGAGACGGATGGCCCGGCCCTTCGTGCCTCGGGAGCCGTCCTGGACTATCTGCAAGAGACCCAGAAGGCCTCGCTCGACCACATCGATCGACTCACCCCGTATCGTCCTGGCGAACTGCTGGAAATTGACGAAGCGACCCGTCGCAGCTTGGAATTGACCCGGACTATCCGGAGCAATTCGCGGGAAGGCTCGCTCCTCGCCGTCATCGATCGGACCGTCACGCCGCTAGGTGCCCGCCTCTTGGCCGAATGGGTCGCCGCGCCATTGACGAACATCCCCGCCATCACCGCTCGCCAGGAAAGCGTAGAAGAACTCGCCACGGACAGCACCCTCCGCAGCCACCTTCGGGACTACCTCAAGGAAATCTACGACCTGGAACGGCTGCTGGCCCGCGTGATTACGCTCCGCGCCAGTCCCCGCGATCTCTCCTGCATCAGCCGCACGTTGGCCAGTCTACCAAAACTCAAGGCCAAGCTCGCCGAGCGAAAAAGCGAACTGCTCAAGGACCTCGAACAGCGACTCGATCTCTGTCCGGAAATCCGGGCCTCGCTCGAATCGGCCCTGGTCGAAGACTGCCCGCTGCTGGCAACGGGCGGCGGCATCATCCGCGGCGGCTACAACGGCGACCTCGACCGGCTTCGCGACCTGGCAGCCGGCGGGAAGCAGTGGATTGCCAAATATCAGGCAGAGGAGAGCGAGCGAACCGGCATTCCCAATCTTAAGGTCGCCTTCAACAAGGTCTTCGGCTACTACATCGAGATCACCAACGCCCACAAAGACAAAACGCCCGCCGATTACATCCGCAAGCAAACCACCGTGAACACCGAGCGGTACGTCACGCCGCAGCTCAAGCAATATGAAGAACAAGTCCTGACTGCCGACGAGCGGGCGAAGGAGCTGGAGCACGAGCTGTTCCTGAAGCTCCGCGAAAGCGTGCAGCGCGAAGCCAAACGGCTGCAAGGAACAGCCGCGGCTCTGGCCCAACTCGATGTCCTGGCCGCCCTTGCGGAACTCGCCAAAGAACGCGGCTACGTCCGGCCGAGCATCGTCGAAGAACCGGTCTTGAGGATTATCGACGGCCGCCATCCCGTGCTCGACATTCTCGAGCCGCAAGGGACATTCGTTCCCAACGACTGCCTAGCCGGCGGCGATGAGGGAACCATTCTGCTGATCACTGGCCCCAACATGGCGGGAAAGAGCACGTACATCCGCCAGGTAGCGCTGCTCACTCTGATGGCCCAAATGGGGAGCTTCGTGCCAGCCAAGGAAGCGACCATCGGCATTTGCGACCGCATCTTCGCCCGCGTCGGTGCGAGCGACGAGTTGACCCGCGGGCAAAGCACCTTCATGGTCGAAATGACCGAGACCGCCCGCATCCTGAACACCGCCACGCCGCGGAGCCTCGTCGTGCTCGACGAAATCGGCCGCGGCACAAGCACCTACGACGGCATCTCGCTCGCCTGGGCCATCGTCGAACACCTGCACGACCACCTCGGCAGCCGTACGCTCTTCGCCACGCACTACCACGAGCTAACCGACCTGTCCCAAAGCCTGCGCGGCGTCGCCAATCTCAACGTCGCCGTGAAAGAGTGGGAAGACCACGTCGTTTTCCTCCACAAGATCGTTCCCGGCGCAGCCGACAAAAGCTACGGCATCCACGTCGCTCGGCTGGCGGGAGTTCCCCGCAGTGTGAACGAGCGAGCCAAACAAATCCTGGCGCAACTCGAAGCCGAGCATCTGAATGGCGACGGCAAATCCAAAATCGCCGTCCACGGAAAGTCTAAGCGCAAGGGGGACCTGCAACTGACGCTCTTCGCACCGGAAGAACATCCCCTGATCGGCAAGCTGCGGGAACTCGACGTCAACTCGCTCACGCCGTACGCCGCTCTGCAACTGCTGGGCGAGTGGCAAGAAGAAATTGGGGCGGCCCCAAAGTCCTCGCCGCGCTAAGCGCTGCCCATTCCTCACCGCGACGATGTTTCGTTACCGTTAGGGAAAGAGGGCCAATCTCCACCACATCCTGCGAGCAGCTCTTTGATGGGGTGCGTTCAACTTGAGCAGTTCCACCGTTGCTCTCCCAACACCCGTCAAGCCAATAATCTCCCCTGTTTCCATAGCCCGAAAATGCTCCAGCCAATCTCCCTCGCGTGGGTTAAAGAGTCGAGCCTGTTGACCAGTGACTGGGTCGATCGCCGTTTGTTTATCGCTCTTGAATAGATTGCACGCTCGACAAGCAAGGGCCAGATTTGCGAGGTCGTCGGTTCCGCCCTGATTGGGAGGGAGAATATGCTCGACTTCCAGCGGGAAATTAAACACCGCCTCGGGAGCATGGCAGTATTCGCAGCGATGCTCCGCTCGGCGAGCCACCGCGGGATATGCCGGGTTCATCCCTCCATGTCCTTCAGCATTCTCGCCGTTCGCGCGGCGGCAGCTTGCAACTCCGCGTCCACAAGCGACTCCAACTCTCGGGACTCTTCGGGAAGAAGTCCCCCCTTTCCATCACGCGCGGCCCGCCACTTTTCCATCAATTCGGAGAGACGGGATTGCTGAATGCCAGTGAAAAACGAGTCTGGCTGATACGGCTGAATGACGACCACAGTGCCCGAGGCATCATCCGTCAACTGGGCCCGCACTCCATCGAGTGCTTCGCCAACCGTGGTCCCTTCGGATTGGCTGCTGTGTGACACGGCACGAAAACGCGGTGCTCCCTGTAAAGGGAGCACCGGAAAAATGGCGATGCTTTGCATAGACTTCACACCTTGTGTTCTACGCCTTCTGCTTCGTACGCGCTTCCCGTAAACCGCGGCTCAGGATGTCTCGCAGCAGCGGCGAGTAGTCCTCATACTTAGCAACGTCCGGCGAACCGTTTGCGTACTGGAAGATGGCGTCCCGGGGCTTCTTGCCCAGCGCAATCAACGTGGAGCTCACCGTCCCTCGCTCCTTGCCGCGGGTGATCATGCCGGGACGTTCCGGAGCAGCGGACGGCCGAGCAAAGGCTTTGCTCGCCACAGCCAAAAACTTGACGGACGAATCCAGCGTCTGCAGCGTCAGCAGCCGGCGAGCCAGCTTCTGGCGTTCATCGCGAGGGTCATTCAAATCGCCACCGCAAACGATGTTCAGGCCTTCGTCGAGTTCCGTCACTTCCGGGTCGTCGTTGCCATGCACGCACCAACCCGATTCGTAATCCGCAATCATCAGATTGCAGCCTTCATATTTATTCGCGGTCAGCTCTTCCATCGCCATGTCCACGGCATGCCGGGCGGAATTCGCTCGCAGCAAATCGCGGCAGAGCGCCCCGCGAGAACGCGGTGCAGCCGGCACCACCATTCGCATGCGGTTGCAGAGGCCGACAAAGAGTCCATTTTGATTCACGCCGAGCCACGTCCCGCCGGCTTTCGCGTCCACGCCCGACAGCACCCGCGGCTTGCCCGGCTGGATGGAAGGGAGGAGCGAGGGGCGGTCATAAGCTTCTTCACGGTTCGCCGCCACCAGAATGGGCGCTTCGGGAACCGACTTGTATTGAACTGCCAGGAGGCACATGTGCGGAAATTTCCTTTCTAGGTAGGCCGGCGGGATTAGCCATTCGATGCCGCAAGAACCGGTCCGTCCCGGCTCCCGCAACCCCCGCCCCAGATAAACATGATTGTCCCAATGTACCGGCTTTCGCGTGCTCGGGACACCCTCAACCGGGGGGTGTCTCGAAATTATTTCCGGCAAGGTCTGCCGCACTTGCAAACCGCTGCCCACCTTGTGAAACCCCCAAGAAACCCTTAGTTTTCTGGCCTGATTCGCATAACTCGCGACCATCCTTAACCTTGTAAAGACGTTAGCACAACAAACTCGCGGCCATCTGCTTACTGCCTTCTGCCAACTGCCTTCCACTAACCGCCAATTTCCCGAATGTCTACTTTCTCCACTTCCCGTCCCGTCAACATCGCCATCATCGGGGCCGGTGCCGTCAGCGATTACCACCACGTCCCCGGCATTCGCCTCGATCCGCGGGCTCGGCTGGCGGGTGCTTGCGATACCAGCGCGGAGCTGCTGGAGAAGCGGCGGAAGGATTGGAACATCACCAACCTCACGACCGACGTGGAAAAAATCTGCGCCGATCCCGGCGTCGATGCGGTCATCATCGCCACTCCCAACTTCACGCACCTTCCCATCACGCTCGCCGCCGCCAAACATGGCAAGCATGTGATGTGCGAGAAGCCGCTCGGCCTCAGCGCCGGCGAAGTGCGGCAGATGTACCACGCCTGCCGCGATGCGGGCGTCGTTCACATGACCGCCTTCACCTACCGCTTCGCCCCGTCGATGCGGTACATGCACCACCTGGCCAAAACCGGGGCCCTCGGTGACCTCCGCCACTTCCGCAGCCAGCGATTCCTCGACTGGCCGGAAACAAGCTGGGGCTGGCGGCAATACAAAGCCCAAGCCGGAGCCGGCGACCTCTTCGACATGACGATTCACCGGATCGACTTCGCCATCGACCTCATGGGTCCGCTCAAGTCCCTCTGCGGCGCGGTCGCCCGCTTCGTTCCTCGCAACGTCACCAAGGAAGGAGCCCCCTGCCCTCCCAGCGAAGTCGACGACTGGTCCAGCCTCATCGCCGAATTCGACAGCGGCGCGGTCGGCGTCTGGGAAGGGACCACGCTCGCCAAAGGTTACGGCTTCAAAGGCTTTGGCCACGAATGGGCGGAAATCAACGGCAGCGAAGCTTCCTGCGTCTACCGCCTGCACATGCCCAATCAGCTCATGCTCGGCAAGACCGGCCAGGATCTCGCCCCCATCGACGTCCCCGCGGAATTCCTCAAACCCGCCGGCAGCCCCCGCGATCCCGCCAAAGGAGAACCCGCCACCGTCTTCCGCTACGACCTCGTCTGGGAATTCGTCTCCGCCATCTGCGAAGAGCGCCAAGCCATCCCCAGTTTCTACGACGGCCTCCGCGCCCAAGTCGTCGCCGACTCGGTGCTGGAATCTCACACCCGCCGCTCCTGGATCGACATCCCCGCGGAACCGGTGTAACGCGTTTTCAATCTGTAAAATTCGGCACATAAAAACCTCCTGGCGAGCGGCCAGCGTAAGCTGGCTGATAATGTCTCCCGTCCAAGCGGACCAGCGCAAGCTGGCCGGTGAGTCCTAACCGGGAAGCGTTCTCTTTCGCC
>JBJXFF010000120.1:0-43434 GCA_046153945.1 Pirellulaceae bacterium | reverse complement strand
TGCCAATGGTCGCGATACTCCGCGCTCATGCGGGTTCCCTCGTCGACAAACATGCTGTGACGCTGCCCCTTCACTTCCTCGAGAGTGTACCCCAGGGTCTTCAGAAAGATTTCGTTGGCATCGATGATCGTGCCGTCCAGTTCAAATTCAATCACGGCTTGGGAGCGCTGGATCGCGGCAATCTGGCCCGCATAATCCAGTTCGAGCCGCTGGCGATAGGTGATATCCTCCCACGCCACGACGTAGCCCAGGACTTCGCCGGCGGCTCCCGCGATGCTGTTGATCCGGGCTTCCAAGGTAATCTTGCCGAACGTGAACTCGGCATGATGCGGCAGTGCCTGAGGATTATTCAAGATTTTTTCGACTCTCGCGGCATCCTTGTGGAACGCATGAATCGACAAGCCAAGAATCTTGTCCACCTCGACATGAAAGACCCGGCGGACTTCCCCCGCAATCTTGCCCAGTGTCTGCTGGGCGCAGCCGTTGATGTAAATGATCTTCAGGTCCAGATCGGCGATAAAGACATTGGCCTGCAAGCTCTCGAGCGATGCAGAGGCCAACTTCAGCCAGGGATTCGTGGCCGGTTTCGCGATGGCGGCGGCTTTTAGGGAACGTTTCTTACTCATGGGATTCTTTCTCAGGTTCACAAGTTGCTTGTCAATGCAGTTGAATTTTTCTTCGCAATTGTTGGGGCCGTTAGATTTTTCCGGTGGGGACGGTCACGATCAGCTCCGGATCGAGAATTACCAGCAATCGGTCAGGCAGTTTGTAAGCGCCCTGGATTAGCTCCCGCGCGGAGCCTTGCAAAGTCTCCGGCGGACGCTCGAAATGCTGCTCGGTCACTTCCAACACATCCCCAATCTCATCCACGAGCAGGCTCACCGCGCCGTCGTCAGTCTGCACGACCACATTCACCGACTCGCGGCTGTCGTCGCGTGCCGGCAGGTCGAGTCGCGCCCGCAGATCAATCGCCGTCACGATCTGTCCTCGCAAGTTGATTAGCCCCCGCACCATCGGATGCGCCAGCGGCACGCGCGTCAGCGGCTGATAACGGACAATTTCTTGCACCTTCAGCACGTCCAGGCCGAAGCATTGCCCGCCCAGGTAGAAGGTGCAGAATTGTTTGCTGGTGGACATGGTGCTTGGCGCTCTGATCTTGCGGTTACGTGGTGGTTTGCAGGAGGTCGGACATGGCTTCGCGAATGAGAGCCGCCACATCCACAAATTCCGTGACTTTTTCTTGAATGATAGCCGTAAATAACACGCCCGACCGATTCGCCCGCGAGCGAGTCGTGATTGGGTCATGGACGATATCGATAATTCTGCCGACAATCAAACCGACTTGCTGATCCCCCGTGCAGTAAACCACTACGGGAATGGTCTCCTCGGCGGAATGAAAATCATTCGCCATTTGTGGCCCGAAAGTTCCCGAACCGTTAAGCCGCAGTTGCTCCAACTCATCAGAAACGTCAATCAGCGGCAGGATTTCACCGCGATACTGCACCACCTGCCGGGCTCCGAGGGTTTCGAGCGACGCCAACGGGAATTCTTCCAGCCGGGCCACCAGCGACAAAGGAATCGCCATTTGTCCGCCGGCACTGGGAGCGAATAATAGCAGTGGATGACTCTCGACGACTGCTTGCTGGGGAGGTGTTTCGTGTTCGCCTAGCGAACTGCTTTTGGCTCCTGAAATCACAGTGGCCCGCTGCGCCAACCCAAGAACGTCGAGCACCAGGGCGACCCGTCCATCTCCCATGATGGCCGCTCCGGCGAACACCGATATTCCCTTGAGCTGTTTTTGCAGCGGCTTGACGACGATTTCCTCGGTGTCGCGAATGGCATCTACTACCAAACCGAAGGGACGGTCATCGGCTTGAAGCACAATGATGTTCAGGTCGTGCTGGGAAGTGCGGGTCGATTCGAGTTGCAATTGCTCATCCAGAAACACCAGCGGCAGCAGAGCGCCGCGCAGCCGATAGACCGAGGCTCCATGCATCCATTCGATCCCCCGTCGCGCCTGCTCGGGATCGAGACGGACGAGTTCCAGTAAGCTCACCTGAGGAATGGCGTACCGCTCCCCGCTGCTAACGATAATCAGGGCGGGAATAATTGCCAGGGTCAGCGGGATCTTAGTGCGGATCGTGGTCCCTTGTCCCTGCGTGCTTTCAATGTCAACCGTTCCACCGATCTTTTCGATATTGGTCCGGACGACGTCCATCCCCACACCGCGGCCCGAAAACTGCGTCACCCGCTCGGCCGTCGAAAAGCCGGGGAGCAAAATGAGCCGCATAATCTCCTGACGGGACATCCGGGAGGCAATCTCCGGCGAAACCAGTTTGGCGCTAATGGCCTTTTCCCGCACTCGTTCCACGTCCACGCCCGAGCCGTCGTCGGTGATTTCGATGATCACCTTCCCCCCCTCGTGAAAGGCAACCATCCGCAGCCGCCCCTCCTCTGATTTGCCGCGGGAGGTGCGGACCGCCGCCGATTCAATCCCGTGATCGATGGCATTGCGGACCATGTGAGTCAGAGGGTCTCGAATCGCCTCAATCAGTGTCTTGTCGAGTTCGGTATCCTGCCCCTCCATTTCGAAGCGGACTTTCTTTCCACAAGCCAGGGCCAGATCGCGCACCACGCGGGGAAACTTGTTGAGGACGTTGCCAATCGGCTGCATGCGAGTCTTCATCACGCTCGCCTGCAACTCGGTCGTGAGCAAATTGAGCCGCTGCACCGCGCCGAGAAATCCGCTGTCTTCATGCAAAGTGCTGTATTGCAAAATCTGATTGCGTGCCAGAACCAATTCGCCCACCAGCGTCATAAGCTTGTCCAGCAGCCCCACATCGACGCGGATATTGGCGTCGGCCACGCTGGGGGATCGCACCTCGGCAGGCTCGGCAGTCGCGGCCTCGACAAGCGTGACCGAAGACGCTGGGGGAGAGGGAGGAGGTAGCGATTCTGGAATCCGCGACTCGATGGCAGGCGGCACTGGAGGCGGTGGCTCGACAGCCACAGGCGGCACTACAATCGGTTCCACGGAAGGTGTCTCAGCCGGCGCTGGCTCGGGAGCTTCGCTTCCGCCAGTTTCGCGCAGCCGATCTACTTCCGCCGTAATTGCCGTATAGTCCCCGGAACCCTCCTCTCCAGTGGATTCTATGTTCGCCAGCATCTCGCGAATGGCATCAACGACGCAAAGCAACGCCGTGGCGATGGAGGGATTAAAGCGAAGTTCTCCCGCGCGCAGCCGGCTGAGCAGGCTTTCGGCAGAGTGGGCGACCGCCTGAAGCTTGACGAGCCCCATGAATCCAGCGGTTCCCTTGACGCTATGCAAAGTGCGAAATACTTGAGCGAGCGTCTTCTGTTCGGAGGGATTTTTCTCGAGCGTCACCAGATCCGAATCGAGCAGCGCGAGATTTTCGTGCGTCTCTAGCAGGAATTCGCGGAGGATCTCTGTGTTCGACATCGCCCGCTCGTTTGACCTGCCAGTGGTTGCTGAACTTGATACTGTTGCAAGACTCTCCTCCTTGGAAGCTACTTTCCTGACCGACCCCGTGTCACAAGCCTCTCAGCCGCACTTGGGCCGCTGTAGAACTCTATTGAAACAGCGAGTCCAAGAGTGGTCCCACCACGCCGGCCGGAAACGCCTTCTCCACGATGGCGACGACCCCCAACTTCCGCACCGGGTCGAGTATCCGCGGCTCGGTTTCCGTGGTCACCATCACAATCGGAATCGCAGCCGTAGCGGGGTTTTGCTTCAAATAGCTCACCAGCGCCCGGCCGTCCATCAAAGGCATATTGTAATCCGTCACAATTAAATGGCAAATTTCGCGCGCCGCGACGGCAATCGCGTGGGCTCCGTCGGGAACTTCGAGAAACTGCGAGAAACCGAGCCCTTGGAGAACCGTGCGTACCTGCATCCGGGCAGTACTGCTGTCGTCCACAATTAAAACTCGAGCGCGGCTGCGATGGGTTTTTCCGGTCGTACCGCCATTGACGCCGCTTGCAATCCCCGGCGATTGCAGCGTCATCGACGAGCCGGTCACCAGATTCATCGTTTCGACCAGTTGCCGAGCAGTGAACGGCTTGGAGAGCAATTGCACTCGGTTGAGCTTGCTGAGCGTGGCCGATTCCCCAGAATCCCCTTCGCTGGTGATGAGCACAAAGCCAGGCGCATTGACTTTGATCTCCGAGCGAATTTGCTGCGCTAATTGCACACCATTAATATCCGGAAGATGCATCGCGGAAATCACGGCCTGGGGGCGGAGCTTGTGGACGGCCTCGATGGCATCTCGTCCATTTGCCGCCGTTCCCAGCAATGTCGCGGAGTGCTCCTGTAGAAAGCCCCGGATAATGGAAACCTGAACGCGCGACGGCTCAACGACGAGCACGGTCACTGGCCCGTCACCGGCTTTCATCGAGAGAGTCGCATCCGGAAGTTGCCCGGTAACGACCGTTGAGCCCGAGTACGTTCCCAGGCCTGTAGGCAAATCGAGAGTGGTCGACGAATGCACCTCCCCTGTTTTATCGGGGCCGATCGTGCCAGCAATAGCCTCTAGTTCGGTGACTACTTCCGACATTTGCTGAACACGCTCATCAGGCGATTTGGCTAACATTCTCCGGAACAAATCGTCCAATTGCGTAGGGACATCAGACCGCACGGCTCGCAGCGAGGGTATTTCGGCGTCCCGATGCTTCAGGAGCAGCGACATAATGGTCGCGGCACTGAACGGGGGCTTCCCGGTCAGCAGGTAATGCAGCGTGCAGCCCAGACTGTAAATGTCGGCCCGATGGTCAATCGTCGTCGAGTCAACCGCTTGTTCAGGCGGCATATAGTCGGCAGTCCCAATCACTCCTCCCGCCATGGTCACATCGGCACCGGCTGCCGGGCCGTCGGCACCGTGATTGAGACGGGCCAAACCGAGATCGGTCACCTTTACGACGCCGCTTTCGTCCCGCAGCAGATTGTGCGGCTTGATATCGCGGTGAATGATTGCTTGTGAATGGGCATAGGCCAGCCCTCGCGCAGCCTGCAAGGTGCAATCAACCGCGCGAGCCAGCGACATCCGGCCTTCGCGTTCCACGCACGCCGCCAAGTCACGCCCGTTGACAAATTCCATCACCAAGAAGTGCCCGGCTTCCGCTTCGTCGGCGTCGTAGGCCATCACCACATTGGGGTGACCCAGTGCAGCGATAGTTTCCATTTCGCGCTGGAACCGCTTGACGAACACAGGGTTCTTGGAAAGATTGGCCGCCAAAACCTTGAGCGCGACAACGCGCTTCATGCGGCGGTGCCGGGCCTTGTACACGGTTCCCATTCCACCAGCACCCAAACGGTCAAGAATGTCATAATTGCCGACCCGCAGAGAATCTCGCCGCCCTTCGCTGAAAGCAGAGCATTGAAATTGCGTTAGCAATCCTTTCGCTACTAACTGCTTTAGCAACTCTTGCCCGTCCCCTTTCGCGCCCGCAATTCCAGCAGCCTGTTCGTCCTCGGACACCAAGCCACTCGAGGCAATACTGGCCGCTAGTGTGTCAAAAGACGGAGGCGCTTGGAGAGTGTTCGAATCCATGGGGACCAGCAATTCAAGCGGATTCTGCAAAACCGCGATCAAGACGACGGATGCTGCAAACGAATGCGGCCGATGGTATTGGCAGTTGCGATAATTTAACCTACCTACAGGGTCGGGCACCGTCAATCGAACGGTGTATTCTGCCTTAGAAAGGAAGTTGCCTCTAGGACTCCGTGGCCAGCCGATACCCCACCCCCTGCTCCGTCAACACGTAGCGCGGTCGAGCCGGAGTCGTCTCGATTTTCCGGCGGAGAGTGGCCATGAAGACGCGGAGGTAGTGCGTTTCATAGGTTTGGTCGGGCCCCCAGACTTCTTTTAGCAGGAAGCGATGCGTGAGGACTTTTCCCGCGTGGCGGATTAGGGTCGTCAGCAGGCGGTATTCAATCGGGGTGAGATGAATTTCCTTATCCGCCACCCAGACACGGTGGGCAGCCATGTCCACTTTCAGGTCCCCCGTTTGAAAGATCGGTTCCGCGGTGGGGGACGATTTGCTGGCGGCGTGGCGGAGGGCGACGCGGATCCTCGCTAGTAGTTCACCGACGCCGAAAGGCTTGGTGAGATAGTCGTCGGCTCCGGCGTCGAGAGCCCGCACTTTGTCGTTTTCCTGCCCGCGGGCGGAGAGCACGATAACGGGAACCTGCGACCAGTCCCGGAACTGCCGCAGGACCTCCAGGCCGTCCATATCCGGCAGACCGAGGTCGAGCAGCATCAGATCCGCCGGCTCGCGGGCGGCCAACTTGAGAGCTTCCTTGCCGGTTTCGGCCTCATTGAACCGATACCCTTCTTCCCCCAGCGAGGCCCGCAGGAAACGGCGAATCGGCGGTTCGTCCTCAACAATGAGAATCAGCGGAGCGGCATTCATGCGCTGGCCATCTCCAGCGGTAGAGTGGCGTGAACACCGGGAGGCGGTCCCTCCAGCGGAATCGATAGCAGAAATCGAGCCCCGCCCCGCGGCTGATTTTCGGCCCGGATCGTGCCGCCGTGGGCTTGCACGATGGCCCGGCAAATCGCCAGACCCAACCCGGCACCGCGGCGATGATCCCCCGGCCTCTGGCTTTCACAACCTCGATAGAATTTCTCGAATATCCGTTCCTCTTCTCCCTTCGCCAGGCCGGGACCGTTGTCGCTGACTTCCAAGATGCACTCCTTGGCGGTGGTTCGGGCGGTGATTTTGATCGCGGCTTCGGGCGGAGTATAGCGGGCGGCGTTCTCCAGCAAGTTAATCAGCACTTGTTCCATTAGCAGGCCATCCATGGGTATGAGCGGCAAGTCGGCGGGAATATCAATTTCCACTTTGCGCTGCCGCAACTGTGTCTCGAGCCGGCGAAAGGCGGAGCCGACGACTTCTTCCAGCACCTCCCATTGCTTCTTCACTTCAATGCCGCGGGATTCGATTCGGGTCATTTGTAGCAGGTTCTCCACCAGTCGGCTGAGGCGGAGGGATTCCTCGCAAATGGATTGCAGTAACTCGCGGCGGATCGTTTCGTCCTGCGCGGAGGAAGCTTCCAGAAGCGCGCTGGCGGCTCCGGAAATGGCGGCCAGCGGCGTCCGCAAATCGTGCGAAACACTGGCCAGCAGGGAACTCCGCAGCCGTTCGGTTTCCGCTTCCATAAAGATCCGGCCTGCTTCCAAAGTCATTTTGTCCCGCTCCAGAGCGAGGGCAATCTGGCTGGCGCAGGTTTCCAGGAGTCGGCGCTGGTCCGGCGAACACAGATAAGCTTCCTCCGGTGGGTGAATGGCCATTACCCCGACGACTGTTTGCGAGCCGGTAAGCGGGACAAAGGTGGCGACAGCTTGAGGAAGCGTATCGGTTCCCGAGCCGGCAATCTGGTCGTGGTCGAAAACCCATTGGGCCACCGCCTGGCTGTTTGCATTGCGAGCCACGGCCGTTTCCCGCCCATACCGCGGCTGAAGCTGCTGTTGCTCGTTAGGAAGATAGATGACTACTTCGCCGCCGAACAGTTCGGCCATTTGCTTCCCGGCCATGCCGAGCAGAAAATCGCTGCCGGAGGCCCCGGCGAGTTGCCGGGTCAGACGGTAGAGCGACTGCGTCCGCCGCTCCCGTTCCCTCGTTGAGTCACTTTGCTCACTGACGCGAGCGGCTAAAGCGCTTGTGGTGAGGGCGATCAGCAGGAAGACGCCGAATGTGAAGAGATACTGCGCGTCCGATACGGCGAATGTAAAGTTGGGTGGAACGAAAAAGAAATCGAAGACCAGCACGCTGGTAATCGACGCATAAATCCCCGGCCAGCGGCCAAAGCGCAGAGCCGTCAGCAGCACGCCCAGCAGAAACACGGCAATCAAATTGGCTTCTGCAAGGCTGGCCCAATACATGAGCGCAGCAATGACCGTGGAGACCGCCAAAATGGCGGTCCCCCACGCATACGGAACCCAGTCCCAACGGACCTCGCGGGGGAGCGCGGCATCCGCTTTGGAGGGTTCGCCAATGCCGCGAATGACATAGACGTCGATTTCGCCGCTCTTGCGGAGCAGATCTTCGAGGAACGAGCCGAAGAGAAACGACTTCCAGCGCGGCTCGTCGGTCTTGCCGACAATGATTTTCGTGACGTTGCGGCTGCGGGCATAGCGGACGATTTCGTCCGCGGCATCGGCGGCGCTCAGCGTAACCGTCTCCGCGCCGAGTTGCTCCGCCATGTGGAGATGGTCGAGAAGCCGCTCGCGCGTCAGTCCGGACATGCGGGCCGAGGCGGGGGTTTCCACGCTGACCGCAATCCACTCCGCTTGTAGCGAAGCTGCCATCCGCTTGGCGCTCCGGATGAGCTTGGCCGAATGCGGGCTGGGACTGACGCAAACCAGCAGCTTTTCGGAAGTGGGCCAGGTCTTCTCCCCACCGCGGCTGGCCCGCTCGGACTGCACGTCGGCACTGATCCGCTCGGCCGAGCGTCGAAGCGACAGTTCGCGCAGGGCAACCAGGTTGGCACGCTGAAAAAAACTGTTGAGCGCTCGCTGAGCCTGGGGCGTGACATAGACCTTGCCGGCTTTCAGGCGCTCCATCAATTGCTCGGGGGTAATGTCCACGAGCTCGATTTCGTCGGCCTGCTCAAAAATGCTGTCGGGGAGCGTTTCCCGAACAATGACGCCGGTCACCTGAGCAACTACGTCGTTCAGGCTTTCCAGATGCTGCACATTGAGCGTGGTATAAACATCAATGCCGGCGGAGAGAAGCTCTTGCACGTCCTGCCAGCGCTTGGCATGCCGCAAGCCTTCGGCATTGGTGTGCGCCAACTCGTCGACGAGGAGAAGATGTGGTTTGCGGGCCAGTGCCGCATCGAGATCAAACTCGCGGACGTTGACGCCGCGATACTCAACCATTTTGAACGGGAGCGACTCCAGGCCCTCTAGCAGGGCCTCCGTTTCGGCCCGGCCATGCGGCTCGCAATAGCCGACGACGACCTCGGTACCCGCAGCCTGCTGGCGGCGAGCGGCCAGAAGCATTGCATAGGTCTTTCCCACGCCAGCCGCATAGCCGAAAAAGATACGGAGTTTGCCGCGTTGGTTCCTGGCCTCTTCGGTTTTCACGCGGGCTAGAAGTTCGTCGGGATTAGGGCGGGATTCGGGCATTGCTCCCATTCTATCATGTGAAAGCTCGGCTTTATTTCGCGGACTTGTCGAGGTCGCGATTCAGTTCCAGCACGTTTACCCGCGGCTCGCCAAGAATGCCGAGTTGCCGCTGCTGGGTGTGTTTGGCAACGATGGCCTTTACGGCCTCCTCCGTCAGCTTGCGGGCCTTGGCGACGCGGCCGACCTGAATCTCGGCAGCGGCGGGGCTGATTTCCGGATCGAGACCACTGCCCGAAGCGGTGATGAGATCGACGGGGATTGGTCCTTTCAGCTCCGGATCGGCGTCACGCAGCGCCTTAACGCGACCGTTGACCGCATCTTGAAGCACAGGACTCAGCGGACCAAGATTCGAGCCGCTGGAGACAGCTCCGTTATAGGGATAGGGTCCCGTTCCCGAGAGTCGTCCCCAAAAGTACTTGGGGTCGTCGAACGACTGCCCTATTAACGAAGAACCGACAATTTTGTCCCCTTCCATGATGAGGCTCCCTCCAGCCTGATGCGGAAACGCGACGAGCGCGACTCCGGTGACGGCGAGAGGATAGAGGATTCCCGTCAGGATCGTGAGCAAGACGAACATTAAAGTCGCATTTAAAAGTTGGCGCAACATAGGACGATTCCTTGAATTTCGTTAGGCAATGCCGGTAATGGTCAACAGAACGTCAATCACCTTGATTCCAATGAACGGGACAATCAGCCCGCCTACGCCGTAGATCAGCATGTTGTCACGGAGCACCTGCGCCGCGCCGACGGGACGATATTTCACTCCCTTAAGTGCCAGCGGAATCAAGGCGATGATGATCAGGGCATTGAAAATAACGGCGGACAGAATCGCGCTCCCCGGCGAATGGAGCCGCATAACGTCGAGAGCTTTGAGGGCGGGGTAGGTTGTCGCAAATGCCGCCGGGATAATGGCAAAGTACTTGGCCACATCGTTGGCGATACTGAAGGTAGTAAGCGCTCCCCGAGTCATCAGCAGTTGTTTGCCAATGTTGACGATCTCGATGAGCTTGGTTGGATTGGAATCCAGATCGACCATGTTTCCCGCTTCCTTGGCCGCTTGAGTCCCGCTGTTCATGGCGACGGCGACGTCGGCCTGGGCGAGAGCCGGGGCATCATTGGTGCCGTCGCCGGTCATGGCCACCAGCCGGCCTCCTTGCTGGTACTTACGAATGAGTTCGAGCTTCGCCTCCGGCGTTGCTTCGGCTAGGAAGTCATCGACGCCTGCTTCGGCGGCAATGGCTGCGGCAGTGAGCGGATTGTCGCCGGTGATCATGACGGTGCGAATCCCCATTTTACGGAGTTCGGAAAATCGCTCCTTGATCCCCCCTTTCACGATGTCTTTGAGTTGAATCACACCGAGCACCTGGCCACCACGGGCGACGACAAGGGGGGTTCCTCCTTCCTTGGCAATGTTTTCCACAACGGTCCGAACTGCCGGCGACAAGCTACCACCGTTCTGTTTGACGAAACCTTCAATTGCTTCGGCAGAGCCTTTGCGGAGAATGCCGCAAGCCATATCCACGCCGCTCATGCGGGTCTTGGCCGAGAAGGGGACGAAATGGGCATTCAGGGATTCCAGTGTCCGGGCGCGAAGATTGAATTGATTCTTGGCCAGCACCACGATGCTGCGGCCTTCGGGGGTTTCATCCGCCAGCGAGGCAATTTGCGCTGCATCTGCCAGGTCCAATTCACCGGTTCCCTCGGCGGGTATGAACTTCGTCGCCTGCCGATTGCCGAGGGTGATCGTTCCCGTCTTATCAAGCAGCAGTACATCAACATCGCCGGCTGCTTCCACGGCCCGGCCGGACATGGCGATGACATTGGACTGGCTCATCCGGTTCATTCCCGCGATGCCGATGGCGGATAGGAGTGCCCCGATGGTGGTGGGAATAAGGCAGACCAGCAGGGCGACGAGCACCGTGACTGTGATGGGGGAACCTTGCTTCGTCACTTCCACCGCGTAGAGCGAATACGGCAGCAGCGTGGCGGTGACAAGCAGGAAAATGATAGTGAACCCGGCGAGAAGGATTGCCAGTGCGATTTCGTTGGGGGTCTTCTGCCGCTTGGCCCCTTCGACCATCGCGATCATCCGGTCCAGAAAGCTTTCGCCGGGCATCGTGGTGACGCGGATGATGAGCCAGTCAGACACAACTTTGGTGCCCCCAGTGACGGAACTCCGATCGCCACCGCTCTCACGAATGACCGGCGCACTCTCGCCGGTGACGGCGCTTTCGTCCACGGAAGCGACACCTTCGATCACTTCGCCGTCAGCCGGGATGAATTCCCCGGTCTTGACCAGAATCTCATCGTTGGGGCGAAGGTTCTCCGCCGCGGTTTCGGCAGTGAGCATCTTCTGCCGGTCGTAGATTTTGCGGGCCGGCACTTGCTGGCGGGAATTGCGGAGGCTGTCCGCCTGGGCTTTGCCGTGCCCTTCGGCAATGGCTTCCGCAAAGTTGGCGAACAGGACCGTAAACCAGAGCCAGAGCGAAACCCCCAGGATGAACCACGAGGATTCCCCCGGCTCGCCGGTGTAAACCAGCGCGTTGATGCCGATGATCGTCGTCAAGATACTGCCGACGAACACCACGAACATGACCGGATTGCGAACCTGGGTTCGCGGATCCAGCTTGGAGAGGGAGGCGAGCAGCGCCTCGGTGACGATTTTCTGGTTGCCGAATAGAGATTGTGTCTTCTTAGACATGATTGTTTTCCGTTCAAGATTCAAAGGTAAAAGTCAGTGTCAACTTCCGATGCGAATTTCGCACTCGGATTTCGGATTTATCTCCCCGCATACATCTTCAGGTGCTCCACAATCGGTCCCAGCGCGAGCGCGGGGAAGAATGAAAGCGCACCGACGACGATAATGACGGAGATCAGCAGGACAATGAACAAGATGGTATGCGTGGGCAATGTTCCGACGCTTTCCGGAACTTTCTTCTTTTCCACCAGCGAGCCGGCAATGGCCAGCACCGGCAACATCACCAGAAACCGGCCGATAAGCATCGCGATGCCGAGCGCCGTGTTATAGAACGGCGTGTTCGCACCCAAGCCAGCAAAGGCACTGCCATTGTTGTTGCTGGCGGAGGAAAATGCGTAGAGCACCTCGCTGTAGCCGTGAGCTTCCGGGTTGTAGATGGTCTTCTTGCCGTCGTCCGACATGAGGGCGATGGCCGTTCCCAGGAGGACGGCGGCACAGGGTAATAGAATGGCGAGCGAGGCCATCTTCATCTCGAAGGCTTCGATCTTTTTTCCCATATATTCCGGCGTGCGGCCGACCATCAGGCCGGAGATGAAAACGGCGACGACGGCGAACACGATCATTCCATAGAGCCCCGAGCCGACGCCTCCATAAATCACTTCGCCGAGCTGCATCATCCACATGGGGACCAGGCCCCCCAGCGGGGTGAACGAATCATGCATCGAGTTGACCGAGCCGTTAGAAGCGGCTGTCGTGGCCGTTGCCCAGAGAGCCGAGTTGGCAATGCCGAACCGGGTTTCTTTTCCTTCCATGTTGCCGCCGGACTGCGTGCTGTCTGCAGTCAGGTTGCCGCCAGCTTTGGCCAATATGGGGGTGCCGGACTGTTCGCTGTACACACAGACGGCCAAGAGAGTCACGAAGATGATGGTCATCGCGGTCAGCAAAGCCCAGCCCTGCCGCGTATCGCCGACGAGCTTGCCGAACGTGTAGCAGAGAGCAGCCGGGATCAGGAGGATCGCCAGGACCTGCAACAAATTGGAAAATGGAGTTGGGTTCTCGTAGGGATGAGCCGAGTTGACATTGAAGAACCCGCCGCCGTTAGTGCCGAGCTGTTTGATCGCAATTTGGGAAGCGGCCGGGCCGAGCGGGAGTTTTTGCTCAGTCGCGGTTTTCGCCACATCTTTGTCCTCCACCTTCTCGGTATAGTTCTGCGGCTGAGTGAGGGTAGCCGTCTGATATTTGTCGAAGGTTTGTACGACCCCCTGCGATACCAGCAGAATCGCCAAGACCAAGGACATCGGGAGCAAAATGTAAGTCGTGCCCCGGAACAGATCGACCCAGAAGTTGCCGATTCCGGAAGTGTTGTGCCGAGTGAAGGCCCGTGCCAAGGCAACCAGCACAGCCATTCCTGCCGCGGCGGAAACGAAGTTCTGCACGGAGAGCCCCAGCATTTGAGTGAGGTAACTCATCGTCGCTTCTCCCCCATACCCTTGCCAGTTCGTATTGGTCACGAAGCTAACGGCCGTATTGAAAGAGGAATCAGGAGTCACCGCCGCCATCCCCTCAGGGTTCAGCGGCAGCCAGACCTGCAGTCGTTGCATGAAATAGAGGAAGACAAAGCCGATCCCGCTGAACCACAGCACAGCCATTGAGTACTGCCGCCAGTTCATATCCTCATCTGGGTCGATGCCGCACAGCCGGTACAGCCAGCGTTCTAGGGGAGCGAGCTTGCGCTGCGCCCAGGTCGTCCCTTCATAGACCCAGGCCATGTACAGGCCCAAGGGCTTGGCCGCGGCGAGCAGCAATGCCATGTAGAGACCGAGTTGCAAATATCCACTGGCAGTCATGAAAAGAACTCCGGCTTGAGAAGGGCCACCGTCAAGTAGATCGCCAGGCCCAAGGTGACGATCGATGTCAGACCGTAGATCCAGTCCATATCACAGGCCCTTGTGCAAAAGGTGAAACAGGCCGATCACTCCGCCGCCGAGGGCGAAGAAGAGCAGGCCAAGTCCGAGAAAGAGCAGGTCCATACGTGTACAACCTCACGAAAGTAAACAAGCAACTACTGGGAGTATCGCAACGCCAGCGTCAAAAGAGGGTCAATTTTGCAGCCGAATGTATTAAAAAGGCATCAAGGCCGAGAGGTTCGTCGACCTTGAACGTTTCCAAATCCCGGTCGTGCCCGGAATTTCTCAGCAGCCACAAGTAGCGTTTCGTACCCTCCACCGGTATGATGAAATGCCAGGGGTTTCGCAGCGCATTTCAGCGCTCTATTGTTCTTTTCAGCGAGATATTTCCATGCCCCAAGCAGTCGTCGATCCGGAAGAGTTGCGGCAGTTTGCCATGAGCCTGAAGAAGTTCAACCATGGCCTTCGCGAGCAGGCGGGGGCCTTGGCCAACAAGCTGTCGGCTCTGAGTGCCACTTGGCGGGACCAGGAACATAAGAAGTTCGCGGAGCAGTTTGAGACCAATATGAAGGTCCTCGTCCGCTTCACCGAGTCGGCAGACCAATACGTGCCGTATCTGCTGCGGAAGGCGGAGCATATTGAGGATTACTTGCAGAAATAGAGGAAGCGAGTTTTTAGCGGTAAAAATGGAATAGAAGAGAGTAGGAGCAAGAGCAGGAGTATGAGTAGGATGCAGAACTCCTAATCCTACTCGTACTCCTGCTCCTACTCGTCATTCCCCGCCTATGGCACTTCACGGCGACAGACTTTAGTTCCGTGACACTCACTCTCCGGATTCGTCCCGGTACTTATGGCAGCCCGCTCCGCAAACATCACCTCGATTGAAGCCATCCGTGCGTTCACCACGGCGCTCATGGCGTTTGAGGATGGGGCCGAGGATGCCGCGGTGCAACTGGAGATCGAGGCTCGCCGGTCGGTGACGTGGATTGACGAGCTTGCCATGTACTGGCCGAAGGAGGTGCGCAAGGCTTCCGACGCTCAAAGCGAGGCGCGCCTTGCCTTGGAAAGATGTGAACTGACGATTAGCGGCGAACAAGGCCGGAGCTGCTACGACGAGCGGAAGGCGCTGGAGAAAGCCAAACGCCGTCTCCGCCTGGCGGAAGAGAAGGTGCAGGCTGTCCGCCGCTGGAAAGTGCAGATTCGCAAAGAGGTAGAAGAGTTCCAGGTGCAAATCGCCAAGCTGCGGCAGTACTTGGAGAGCGATTTAGTGCGGAGCATTGCCTCGCTCAAGCGGATGAGCGAAGCTCTGGATCAGTACGTGCAGCGGACGGTGGGGCAAGGTGGCGGGGCACCAGCCTCTAACCCACTCCCCGAGGGAGAAGGCACGACATGAGAGTGATGGACTTGAACACCGGGCTGGCCCGGCTGACGCAGGCATTTACCGATCTGAAAGACCGCTGGGGCGAGGCGAAGGACGTCTGGAACGACGACGTCAGTCGAGATTTTGAGAAGACGCAGCTTCAGCCTATTCTGCCGCAGATGCAACTCCTGACAGCGGCAGCTCAGCGGCTGATGGAAGTGGTGGAAAAAGCGACGAAAGAGTGCGAAGATAAGCCGGAGCATTAGAGCCCCTAATCATACTCGTACTCCTACTCGTACTCTTACTCTCTGCCTAGGGAGGAAGACGAGTACGAGTACGAGTAGGAGTACGAGTAAGAAATGAGTCTGACCGCTGCCCCGATTACCACCGACCGCGAACGTGAATTGCTTCGCAAGGTGACCGAACTGGTTGCCTGGCGGGCTCGAGAGGAGCGTGAAACGGCGGAGCGGGATGCCGCTCGTAATGAGCAGGCCAAGACCGAGCATGAGGACGAGCGCAACCGAGCGACCGCGGCCTTCGAGCGAGACCACGGAACGCTGGTGGCGGAGTATCGCGAGTCCCGCGAGGCGATTCTCTTCAAATACGAGTCCGATGGATACGCACTGTCTCAACAGGAAGAGTCGCTTGTCGACAAAGTGACGGCGAAGCACAACGAGGCTCTCGAAGACGCCAAGACACTCTGGCAGCACCGGCATCAGGAAATTCAAGTCACCTTTAGGGACACGGAAGGGCTGCCGCAGAAAGAGTTTCTCTCCTACAAGCAGCAGTGCGACGGCAGCCTGGCGGAAGTGGACGCTCTGGAAGCACAAGGGCAAGCCATCGTTCGCCGCCGGTGTGAATGGCCCCCCTCCACTGCTTCTGCTACTGCGCCTCCGCTGGGAATGTCTCGCGTCGTCTGCCACGAGCGTGCGGTCGCCGCCATCGGCCGTATTCGCGAGACGCTGCACATCGTGGAGCAAGCCCCGGCTGCTCGGTTCCTCGAGGACGGCTGGCCGTTTTTGATTTTCCTGTTCACGCTCGTGGCGTCAGGGCTGGGGGTGTTTTTCCTGTGGGGAAAATGGGAGATTCCTTGGCCGGCACTCGTGGCCGCGGGAGTGCTTCTTCCCATCGTCGTCGCCATCGCTTCGCGCCAAATTGCCCGTCCCTTTGCAAAGAGTCAAACCCTTCGCCTCATCCCCGATTTGCAGCAGGCCATTGTGCAGACGCGCGTGGAGATCGCCACCACTGTCCACGCCGCCAAGGTCGAAGCCGAACTGAAGTACCGCAAGATGGTGGAGAAGCGAGACCTGGATCTGGCGACGGCCAAGACTCAGTGGAAGGAGACTCGCCATAAACTTCGGGCTCAACACGAAACCCGCCTTGCCAACATCACGGACGATTTCAACCGCAAGCGGCGGGCGATCGAGGATCTCAACGAACGGCAGTTGGCGGCTGTCGAGGCGAAATACCCGCACCGAATTCAAAAGTTCGAACAGGACTTTGCGCGGCGGATGGTGGAAGTCGGCGAAGCCTATCGCGTGAAGCGGATCGCCCTGACCGAACAGTCCGAGCGGGAGTGGAGCGAACTCGCGGCTAAGTGGTCGGCCGGATTGGCCGAGTTCCAAGCCGGCGTGGACCAGATGAACGAGTTCTGCGACCACCATTTTCCACCCTGGAAACAGAACGGCACGCACGAAAAACGAACTCTCGCCGGCAGCATTCCGGCCATCCGCTTTGGCCGGTTCGACTTCAACCTGCAAACGCTTCCTGGCGGCCTGCCATCGTCCAAGGACTTGCTGGTCCCCAAGTCCGAATTTGAAATCCCCGCCATCCTCTCCTATCCGCAGTGCCCGTCGCTGCTGCTTGAAGCGGAAGGCGAGGGCCGCGACGCCGCCACGCAGGTCATCCAGAACATGATGCTGCGGCTGCTGACCTCGCTGCCGCCGGGGAAGGTCCGGTTCACGATTATCGACCCCGTCGGCCTGGGGCAGAATTTCTCCGCCTTCATGCACCTCGCCGACTTTGACGAACGCCTCGTCACCAACCGCATCTGGACGGAGTCGAATCACATCAACCAGCGGCTGACCGACTTGACGGAGCACATGGAGAACGTCATCCAGAAGTATCTCCGCAACGAGTTCGCTTCCATCCAGGAATACAACGAGCACGCCGGCGAAGTCGCCGAGGCATTCCAAATCCTCGTCATCGCCAACTTCCCCGCCAACTTTTCGGACGAAGCGGCCCGCCGACTCGTCAGCATCGCCGCCAGCGGAGCCCGCTGCGGCGTTTACACTCTGATCAGCACCGATGAGAAGCTGAAGGTCCCCCGCAACTTCGACATTGCCGATTTGGAGAGCCAAGCCGCCACGCTCGTGTGGAACGTCGAGCAGAAACGCTTCGCCTGGAAGCACGACGATCTCAAAAGTCTCCCCCTCGTGCTCGAATCGCCGCCTGGTGACGAGCAGTTCACCGAAATCATCAAGTCCGTCGGCAAGCTGGCCAAAGACGCCTCTCGCGTAGAAGTGCCATTTGAATCCGTCACCCCCAGCGACGCGGAACTCTGGACCGGCGACAGCCGCAGCGAAATTGAAGTCCCGCTCGGCCGAGCCGGAGCCACCAAGCTGCAGTACATGCGACTGGGGAAAGGAACGAGCCAGCACGTTCTCATCTCGGGCAAAACCGGTTCGGGCAAATCGACGCTGCTCAACGCGCTCATCACCAACCTTGCCCTGCACTATTCCCCCTCCGAGCTTCAGTTCTATCTCATCGACTTCAAGAAGGGGGTCGAGTTCAAGGCTTATGCCACGGCCAAGCTGCCGCATGCCCGGGTCATCGCCATCGAGAGCGAGCGGGAGTTCGGCATGAGCGTGCTGGAACGGCTGGACCAGGAGCTGAAGCGCCGCGGCGATTTGTTCCGCAAGCATGGCGTGCAGGATCTCAAAGGCTACCGCCGGGCGGAGCCCGAAGCCGAGATGCCGCGCATCCTGCTCATCATCGACGAGTTCCAGGAGTTCTTCACCACCGACGACCGCATCTCGCATGACTCTTCGCTCCTCCTCGACCGCCTCGTCCGGCAAGGCCGTGCCTTCGGCATCCACTTGCTCCTCGGGTCGCAAACTCTGGCGGGGGCGTACTCGCTCGCCCGCAGCACCATCGGCCAGATGGCGGTTCGCATCGCCCTGCAATGCAGCGAAGCCGATGCTCACCTGATTCTCAGCGAGGACAACACCGCCGCCCGCCTTCTCAGCCGGCCGGGCGAAGCGATTTACAACGACGCCAACGGCCTGTTCGAAGGGAACCATCCGTTTCAAGTTGTTTGGCTTTCTGATCAATTGCGTGAATCCTACTTACGAAAAGTCGCCACCATGGCCGCCGAGCGGCGCCTCAATCTGCCTCCCGCAACCGTGTTTGAAGGGAACGCCGCTGCCGACATCGCTGACAATCACCTCCTCACCGAAGTCCTCCGTCAACCACCGACCGAGCGGCTCACTCCCCGGGCCTGGCTCGGGGCGGCAGTTGCCATCAAGGACCCGACGGAAGTCCACTTCCGCCGCCAGGGGGGAACCAACCTGCTCATCGTCGGCCAGCAGGAAGAACTGGCCCTTGGCATCCTCAACAGTTGCCTCCTCAGCCTCGCCCCGCAAATGAAACCTTTGGCCGCTCCCCCATCTGCGGAATCTGTGTCATCTGTGGATTCCCCCCTCTCGACTTTTTACATCCTCGACGGCACCCGCCCCGACTCTCCCGAAGCCGGCTTCTGGCGGAAGCTGAAGGCCGAACTCCCCATCGACGCCCAAATCGTGACGACCCGCGACGCGGCGGGCGCCGTCGCCAAAATCGCCGCGGAGGTCGACCGCCGCCTCACCTCGGGGGACCAGAACGCCGAGCCGATTTTCCTCTTCATTTACAACCTCGCCCGCTTCCGCGACCTGAAAAAGTCCGAGGAGTTTAGTTTCGGAGAAGAGGGTGGCGCGAGCGGCGACAAGCAACTCGCCACCATTCTGCGGGAAGGGCCGGCTCTCGGCGTCCACACACTCATCTGGTGCGACTCCTACAACAACGTCAGCCGCTGGATCGACCGCCCCAGCATGCGGGACCTGGAACTCCGCGTCCTGTTCCAAATGAGCGCCACCGACAGCAGCAACCTCATGGACAGCCCCGCCGCCAGCCGCCTCGGCGGCCACGTCAGCATCTTCTACAGCGAAGAGCAAGGCTCGGCGGAAAAATTCCGCCCCTACGGCCTCCCCTCCCCCGAATGGCTCGCCGGCGTCAAAGAGTCGCTCAGCAAGCCAACCGGCGAGCGGCCAGCGCTCGCCGGCTGATACTCCAGCACCGCGGAGAAGGCCGCGCTCTCCCCGTAGAACGGGCTTCCCAGCCCGTCCTACCCCCCCCCGAAAGGCAATTTTCTGATACAGCTTTCCAGGAAGTTGATTTCGGGACTTACGTCGACTCACCTTCGCCTAACCCCTTGCGTGGACATATGTTCCATATACTCCACGCGCCGTAACCCTGATACACGACCCCCACTTTCGATACGTCTCGATTGACGCGCCAGTCGCTCCACTAACCCGAAGCGCCAGTGAGGGAGTCCCATTCTGCACTCTGCAATTTACACTCCGCACTCACCTAACATCTGTTGTGAATCCCCCCCGGTAAACCAACAGTCCCCCCAGCCCCGTCCAACAAAATCTGTTGGTAAACCCCCCGACTAAACCAACACCCCCAGTTTCAAATCCGAAATTCGAAATCCGAATTTCCCAAATCTCATCGTCTCAAATTTCAAATCTCAAATTTCAAATCCCGACCTCCGCTTTCCCCAGCCCTCCGCGCGCACCCTCTCCCCCGCTCACTCCTCTGCTCCCAACTTGTCAAAGAACTCACCGGTTTCCCGCCGTCCCGTATTGGTTCTATTGTACACTATAGAGGGTCAAAAGCCAAGGGGGGCCGCAATTTTTTTGGTGTTCCGAAAAAACCGGGGTCGGGAGTCTTTGGCGTCCCCAACTCCGCTTTACCTAAAATCTCTGCCGCCAAAGACTCCCGACCCCCTGACGTAGCGCCTCGGTTGACGTTGCCCTTCGCCAGTGCCGCAGCCTGGTTCACCAGGCTTCTCCCTGTTAGGCCCGCCGTTTACGGCGGGTTGACGGCAACCGAGTTCCATTTCTACAGCCTCGTTCGCGAGGCTTATCTGTCCCGGCTTTAGCCATTACTGCTCAGGGGCTAGCGCAGGCCCGTTGGACCCGCGAACGGCGGAGCGGCTGCCGAACACGATGAATTCCTCATGGTGGAAACAACACGCCCACTGGAGCATATGGTCCATCCCAATCATGGCGTACCCCACTGACCACGAAAACGCGTCCCAATATCGAACCACCATCCGCCATGTTGTTTGGACAACTCGATCCTTCTCGTAAATGAGATACACCGTGCGCCGGAGTGGAATTCCGCGCTCGAAGAGCCAATGCCGGATCTCGGCACGGCGCACTTCGTCGTTCCAACAATCGCAGACGCTTTTCTTCTCCTCAAACGGAAATCTCTGTTCCGTGCGGTCGGGCCAGCCCGCCGGTATCGACGTAGACGCCCACGAGGTGAGACGCTGAACGTCGGCAGATGCCAGCAGCGCGATTTGGGCGGCATGGTTGGGATGCAGCGGCAAATAGGCGTCACCGAAACCAAAGAAGCCGCGTTCCCGCTCGGACAATTCCGACCAGGGACGTGTGGAAATCGGAAAAGGCAACTGCTGTTCCACTAGGTAACTCTCGGCTCCGAGCTCTTGCACCGCCAATACGACAGCCTCCACCGATACTACCTGAAAGCCCAGCCGCACGGCAACCGATGCCGGACAGTTCGTTCGCTTGCCTTGAGCCCGGAACGGGCGGGCTAGGTCAGCCCAGGGCGAGCCGGGCGTCAGCCGGCGCAGCCCTGGGGAGGTGAGCAAACATGTCGGCAGCCCTGAAGGGGCGCGCTAGGGACCGCGAGTGCTGGCCGCAACCCCTTACGTCTCTCCAAGGGCAAGCAACGCGACGCTAGGTTTCGACGTTGCGCCCACGAGGCAGTCAAGGCACTCCGAGAGCGTATTTCCTACATGGTGGATTCCGATGTCCGACACAAGATAAAACAAGCCACTTTTCCCGATTACGATGGTCGCTCTCCTGCTTGCAGCACCGATGGGACAGAAATCCTCCCCAAACTTTTCTGACCAATGCGATACCAAATTGAAGTCACAGACAGGATCACTAGGGTCGAAAGAGAGTTCACCTGGTCTGTATGCGCCGTTTGGGTTCATTGGGGGCTTAAATTTCAACCCCCCAAAGTTGCTCAGAAATCTCTCGACTTGGACGGTCGGAGTAAATCCCGCATCTTTGAGAGAGTCAATCCAATGAGTCGCATCGACAAAACGGCTCTCATGCCATCCCTCGGCGCTGAGGATCGACGCGACGTTTTCGTGAAACTGTGCTGTCATGGCAATTCCTCGCGTCTGCCATGGCCACACGGCCACGGCAGCCTCCACCGATGCTACCTGAAAGCCCAGCCGCACGGCAACCGATGCCGCACAGATCGTTCCCTTGCCTTGAGCCCGGAACGGCGCGCTAGGTCAACCCAGGGCGAGCCGGGCGTCAGCCGGCGCCGCCCTGGGGAGGTGAGCAGACATGTCGGCAGCCCTGAAGGGGCGCGCTAGGGACCGCGAGCGCTGGCCGAGAGCCCCTTAGCGCGCCCCTTCAGGGCTTTCGGTTCACGTTTTTCACGTTACCCAGGGCGGCGCTCGGCTCCGCCGAGCTTGCCCTGGGCTACCTTAGCGCCGGCCCGTTGGGCCTGAGAAGGTTATCCGCACAATCGCTAACCGCTGCAATGCAATCGGCATTCGGCGGGCAGTGACGCGGCGCGGCAGACCCGTCGCCGAAAACGGTCGGGGACGACAGGTGTACAAGGCACAACTCGCGCGTTTTGGCAGCAGCGTATTGATGCACGGCGATCCGCCCGCGAGGATCGAGGCCGTCGGTGCGGTAAATCAGCACATCGGGCTTGCTGACAATCGTGGCGGCGATACCGAGCAGACAGCGCGGAGTGGCAGCATTGGCTGACAAGTCTTCATCTACCGGCACACCAAAGCCGGAGATCAACTTCTGCGCGTCTTCCAAAGAAATGCCTGCGGCATCCGCCAGCCATTGCTGCGATGTTTGCCGGCCGAATAGTTCAAGAACCCCTTGGCGAGGTGTTGCGAGTCCGCCAACGCCAACCGATTTGCCGTCGCTCTGGACAAATTCCACAAGTGCTTCTATTAGGGCCTGTCCGTCGTCATGGAGTCCGTCGGGGACGTGCAGACAGATAATTCGGCCCTGTATCAACGCAAGTTGTGGCAGCGTGAGAGTCATAGCTGTCGATGCCGTTGAACGTGTTCTTTTTCGATGCGTATTATTTTACGGGGCAGCGTGACAACGGGAACATCTCACAATGCCGGACCGTTCGTTCCCTTGCCTTGAGCCCGGAACGGGCGCGCTAGGTCAGCCGAGGGGTCGGGAAGGGTTTCGCGAGACTCCATCATGGATCGACACGAGCAAGCGGGACGCGAAACCTTTCCTGCCCCCGTTCGCGCCGAGTGGGAGTTGGCCCCATTTTCCCGGCGTGACGTCCCCCAACTCGGATATCCTCTAGCAGCGCCACCCGGACGGGGTCGGGAGGAGTTTCGCTAACGACATGTTTGCAGGAAGAAAGATCGGTGGCGCGAAACCCCTCCCGACCCCTACCGGCGACGCATTCTGCCATCGCTCGGCAGGGCGCGAGGGAACGCCGCCGGCCGACAGCCCCTTAGCGCGCCCCTTCAGGGTTTTCCTGGAAGTCTCCATGGCTCCCTCACTTCCCGCTATCATGGCCGTATGGCCAAAATCTTTGATCAGGTGCTGGTGATCGACATTGAATCGACTTGCTGGCAAGGTCCGCCGCCGCGTGGGCAGCTTAGCGAGATCATCGAAATCGGCATTTGCACCGTCGATTTGCGCAAGCTCGAGCGGCTGGAAAAGCGGTCCATCATGGTCAAGCCGGTGCGCTCGCGGGTGAGCGAATTCTGCACGTCGCTGACCACGCTTACCAATGATGATGTGGTCCATGCCGGGTCTTTAGCGGACGCCGTCAGCATCCTGAAAAAAGAGTACCGCGCCCTCGACCGCCTCTGGGGAAGTTGGGGCGATTACGACCGCCGCCAGTTCGAAATCGTCTGCCGAGAACTCACCGTGCCGTATCCGTTCGGCCGCAGCCATCTCAACATCAAGACCCTGTTCGCCATTGCCTTCGGCGACGAAGCCGAGATTGGCCTGGACACCGCATTCGAGCGGCTGGGAATGAAGATGGAAGGGACTCATCATCGGGGCATTGACGATGCTTGGAACATCGCGGGGATCATGTGCGAGTTGTTCAGGCGACTGCGAAGGCAAGAGTAGCAACCAGCATACTCCGTGTACTGGCCGTCGGCTCACGGAGTGAGCGGACTACTACTTCATCAGCCAACTCAAGATCATCGCCAGCACGGCACCCGCCAGCATGGAAACCGGGACGCAAACCGCTGCCGTGGCGAGCACGTGAGTCCAGTTCACGGCCGAATACAAAGCGACACCCGCGGGGATTGGCCGCATTCCCGGCCGCATCGGCAGCGTTTCCTGCACCGGGGCACCATAGGAAGCTGTCCCCTGGGAAAGCTGGCTGGGGCTGCTGGGGTCGTTGCCCTCGGTGTCTTGTGGCAGGTCCACACGGTGGTCGTCATAGTCCGACGGAAGCGGGCCGGCTTTCCAGGAAGCTCGAACACTTCCGAGCAGCGGTGACGCATCGCCCGCCCATTGCTCCAGCCTTGAAACAACTTCCGCGGCGGATTGTATTCGCTGCGTCGGATCCTTTTCCATCATGTCGGCGATGACTTCGACAAACTCTTCATGCAATTCGGGATTGAAGCGGCGCGGATGCCAGGGAGTTTCCTCGGTATGCTTGCGGGCCTTTTCCCGCGTGGTGCCGCCGGGAAACGGAACTTTGCCGCAAACCGCGTAGTAAAGCGTGCAGCCGAGCGAGTAGATGTCGCTGACATGGGTGATGTCGCCGGGCGTACGAATTTGCTCAGGGGAGAGATAGTCGGCGGTGCCGACGATCTTGCCGGCCCGGGGATCGACATCCCCTTGCATGAAAGCGGCCAGGCCAAGGTCGGAGACCTTGGAAATTCCCTCGGGAGTTACGAGGATGTTCCCCGGCTTCACGTCGCGGTGAATGAGCCCCTGCTTGTGGGCGTAGTCGAGCCCGCGAGCGGCTTGCAGGATGACGCTGGCGGCTTGCTGCTGGTTGAGCGGGCCGCGAGAGCGGATGAGTTTGCGAAGATCGGTGCCGGGAACGTACTCGGTTACGAGATAATGCACCTCGCCGTCCCGGCCGGCGTCATAGGCCCGGACCAGGTTCGGATGGTCCAGCCGGGCCTGCGTCCGGATTTCCCGCATGAAGTTGTTGATCGCTTCGGGCGTCGCCTTCGTGAGCGGCAGCACCTTCACCGCCGATTCGCGGCCCATCACATCGTGCGTGGCTTTGAAAACCTGTCCCATTCCCCCTTGGCCGATGAAGTCGATGACCGTGTAGGGACCAATGGTGAACTTGGTCCGTCCCTCTTTGATTTTCTCCGCCTGGTAAGACGTGAGAAAACCCATCTCCACCATTTTGGCAGCGAGGGCGTTGTCATCGACTTCCACAAGCGGGGTCGGAGGACCGCCGCCACGAATGCGTTCCAGCGCCTGCTGAATCTGATCCTCTTTGACGAGGCCGCTCAGCAGAGCGTAATCGCGAAACATGGAGCGGACGGTAGTAGGCACGAAAATTGGACGTTGGAGAAGCAGGGGACGGTTTGACAACACTCCACGCTAGCCAATAACAGGGGGATGCGCCAAGCCGAAGGGGAAAAAAGTAATGGTTACTCCAATTGCTTCTTCCACTTCTCCCAAGCCTTGGAAAGCCCCGCGTTAAACGTCATTGGCTTCTTCAGCGTCGGATGCTCGATGATCAGGCTCCGTGCGTGCAAGGCGATCCCCGCGGGAAATGTCTCTTCGCTGCCATATTTCTTGTCTCCAAGGATGGGATGCCCTATCTCCGCCAGTTGCACGCGAATTTGATGCTTGCGTCCGGTGAGCAACTCCACATCCACCAGCGTTCCCTCTGGAAACTGTCGCAGCGTTTGGTACTTCAGCCGGGCTTCCTGGGCATCGACTGATTTCTTGGGACAAACGACCATCCGCTGCCGAGCCTCGTCTTTGGACATCCAGTGGACGAGCTCTCCCTCTTTGGGATTGGGAGTTCCTACCACAACCGCCCAATAGGTCTTCTGTGCCTTGTGCTCCCGGAACTGCTCGGAGAGTCGAGCGGCGGCTTTGCTGGTACGAGCGAAAATGAGCACGCCGCTGACCAGCGAATCGAGCCGGCTGACGATGCCGAGGTAGACGTTGCCCGGCTTCTGGTACTTCTGCTTCAGGTATTCCTTGGCCAGCGTGAACATGCTCCTCGTGCCGGCTGCGGTTCCCATTGTGGCGATGCCCGCCGGCTTGTTGACCACGAGAAGATGGTTGTCCTCGTACAGGATTTGCAGGGGCGGGGAAGTTGACATCCTCCCATTCTAGCCATCCACCTCATCCCCCGGTAATGTTCAAGGATGCCCGCTCTGCCGCTCATTCTCGCTTCCAGTTCCCCGCGCCGACGGCAACTCATGGAGCAGCATGGGTACGAGTTTCAGGTTGTGCCACCCCACGAATCAGCCGAGTGTGGCGTTTGCAGCCGCGAGACCCCGCCGGAACTGGTGGCCCGTCTGGCGTATCAGAAGGCGAACGACGTCGCTCTGCGCACCGAATCCGGCCTGGTCATCGGCTGCGACACCGTGGCTGAATGTTGCGGCTTGATTCTCGGCAAGCCGAAAAATCGTGAACACGCCGGCGAAATGCTCTCGCTCCTTCGCGGGCGGGAACATCACGTTTACAGCGGCCTCTGCCTCTGGCGGCGGCCTGGTGAAGAACATCACGTTCAGGTGGACGTGACCAAACTCGTCATGGACCGCATTTCGGACGACCAGCTTGAGACCTACCTCAACACCGACCTGTGGGAAGGAAAAGCCGGTGCCTTCGGTTATCAAGACGGCAACGACTGGGTGCGAGTTTTGAGCGGCAGCGAGAGTAACGTCGTCGGCCTGCCGATGGAACTGCTGGCGCGGATGTTGGCGGAAGCCTGAATGTCGCCTTTCGCTCCGCGAAAGGGCGCGCCCTTTCGCGGAGCGAAAGGCAACTTTAATACGCCGCGACCTTTCTTCCCGCCTTGGGATCGCCGGCAACGTTTTTCTTTCCCGTCGTTGCATCCATTCTGATGGCGACGGGTGCACCGATGGCCCCTTTGGTCGCACTGACCTTATGCCCTCGGGCGGCAAGGTTCGCGAGCGTCTTTTCACCCACCTCTTCATTCACGGAGAGGCTTCCCAGCGCCGGCGGCGGCTGGTTAAAGGAGCCGATGTGATGGGCCGTGCTGAACCGGGGAGCAGTAACGGCCCTTTCTAGCGGCAAGCCGAACTCGATGGAATTCAGCAGCACTTGCAGAGAGACCTGATCCTGCAAATCGCCGCCGGCCACGCTGATTGCCAGGCAGGGTTTGTTAACCTTGAGGACCAGCGTCGGCGTGAGCGTGATCCGCGGCCGCTTGCCGGGCTCGATGCAGTCGGGGCTTCCCTCTTTCGTATTGAGCGAAATGAGCCGCGAGCCGAGTTGCACCCCGGTCTTTCCCGCCATGACTCCACCCCAGCCGCTCGGTGTGGCCGCAATAACGTTGCCAAAGCGGTCGGCAGCAAGACAAGTCGTCGTGTCGCTTGCCACGACCTTGTTGCCGGCTGGAACGTCCGCTGCCGCGATTTCTGCCTTGTTGCCCCGTGGGTCGCCGGGACGGAAGATTAGCGAAGCCCGCTGCGGGTCGATCAGTGGACGGCGAATGTTGGCGTAGCTCTTGGAAAGAAGTTGAGTGAGGGGAATGTCGCTAATCAGTGGATCGCCATAATAGATGTCCCGATCCGCCAATGCCAGTTTCATCGCCTCGGTTACTTGATGGATGTAATCAGGGCTGTCTGGGCCAAGAGACTTGATGTCGGTCTCTTCGAGCAGCCGCAGGGATTGCAGCAGAACCGGTCCCTGGGTCCAGGTGTCACACTTGCAGACGGTGTAGCCGCGATAGTCCACGCTTGTCGGCTCTTCGATGCGAGTGGCGTAGGTCGCCAGGTCGCAATACCGAAGCAGCCCGCCGTTGGCGATGGCCCAGGCCTCAATATCACGGGCAATCGACCCACGATAAAAGCAATCTTCGGCAAGGCGCAGTCCGCGGCGGCGGTCCATGTTAGGTGTCGTGGGACCGGCAACGACGCTGGGGGATTTCTCCGCAGCAATCATCTTGCGAATGTTCACTGCCAGGTCGGCGTGCCACTCCTTGCCGTGGCGGTCCAAAGTTCGGAGCATCGGCTGAGCGGCTTGCTCAAAAGTCCGGGTGCCGTAGCGGTCGAGCAGCGTGATGATGGCCCCTGGCGCGGCAGGGACGGCAGCGGTCTCAATGCCGCTTTTGGGAATGCCTCCTTTGGCCGCGAAGTATTCTCTCGTCGCCATCTTCGGCGCGGTCCCCATGCCGCTAATGACTTCGACGACGTTTCGCTGGGCGTCGTAAACAATGATCGGAACTTCGCCCCCAAAGCAGTAGCTCCCGGATTCCGTGACCGACTGCACCATCAACATCGCCGCCGCTGCATCAGCCGCGTTGCCGCCGCTCTTGAGCATTTCCAGCCCTGCTTCCGTCGCCTCTTTCTCACCAGTAGCCACCGCACCGTTCTGACCTGCCGCACTCCAAGTGGGAGCCGTCGCCACCGGCTGAGCAATGCAAAACTGCGGAATTGAAAGCAGAAGACTGGAGACAACCAGAAGGAGCGAGCGTGACATGACTGGAATCCTGGCGAAAAACTGCTGAAGGTAGTGGAGTTGCCGCGATTTTAACGGAAAGGATTGTGAAAAGAAGCCTCCGAAGTCCGTTCTCACGAGCGGAATTTTCTTCCCGTAGTGCAAAGACGCATCAGGCTCGTTCGCTTACAATTACGGTTTTGACTCCCTCGCCAGGCAATTCCGGCATGTCCCCCACCAGCGACTTCGACCTCTCCGCCCACTCCCGGCTGTTGCGGCAAGAGGTGGAGGGGGCGCTGGCTCGCTATGCCGAGTACCCTGCCGATTGCCCCGAGCATCTCGCCAGTGCCATACGCCACAGTCTGCTGGCACCGGGCAAGCGCCTTCGGCCGCTGTTGGTGTTAATGGCTTGCCAGGCTTGCGGTTATGACCGGGGGGCTGCTCTTCCGGCTGCCTGCGCCGTGGAAATGATTCACACTTATTCGCTGATACACGACGACCTGCCGGCGATGGATGACGACGACATGCGTCGCGGCCGGCCGAGTTGCCACATCCAATTTGGCGAAGCTACCGCGATTCTGTCGGGAGATGCCCTCTTGGCCCAGGCTTTTGAGGTTGTGGCGACGGACGTCGCTCCGGCGGAACTTGCCGCCCGCTGCTGTGGCGAATTGGCCCGGGCAGCCGGTGCTTCCCAGCTTGTGGGCGGGCAAGAAGATGACCTTCGTAACGAATTTGCAGGGGGGGGAATCGAGGATCTGGAACGGATTCATCGCCGAAAAACAGGGGCCATGATTCGCGTTTCGCTCCGTTTAGGTGGTATTATTGGCAGAGGCACGCCAGAACAAATGGCCGCCCTCGATGCGTACGGAGAGCGGTTGGGATTGGCGTTTCAGATCGTCGATGACCTCCTCGATTTGCGGGGAGACGTGAGTACGATGGGTAAGAAGACTGGCAAGGACTCCGGCCGCGGCAAACTCACCTTTCCCGCCCTGCTGGGAGAGGCCGAAAGCCGCCGGCGGGCGGAGGAGTTGATTGGCGAGGCCTGCGCCGCCCTACGGCCATTCGGACCAAGATCGCAACCGCTGGAAGCACTAGCACAATACGTTCAGCAGCGAAATCACTAATTCCAATGACTAAGCACTAATGTCTAATGACTAATAAAAGGCAAGCGATTCTTCCCTTAGACATTAGGACTTAGTCACTCCCCTTTATGCACAAACTCCTCTCCAAGCTCGAATCCGCCGCCGATCTTCACGGCATGAACACGCCACAGCTCACCGAGCTGGCTGTGGAGATTCGGGATGTGCTCTGTAACCTGCTCAGTGAGCGCACCGCTCACTTTGCGTCTAATCTCGGCGTCGTCGAACTCTGCCTGGCCCTCCATAACGTCTTTGACTTCCGCCGCGACCGGCTGATATGGGATACGGGCCACCAGATTTATCCGCACAAGCTGATTACGGGCCGCTATCACGAATTTCGGACGATTCGGACCAAAGGGGGCCTGATGGGCTACCCCAATCCGCACGAAAGCGAATACGACCTGTTCATGACCGGCCACGCCGGCAGCAGCGTCTCCACCGTGTTCGGCATGAAGAGTGGCGACGATCTGCTCGGCGAGAAGGACCGCAAATCGGTCGCCGTCATCGGGGACGGAGCGTTCCCGTCCGGCATCGTCTACGAAGCCCTGAACAACGCCGGCGGAATGAAGAAGGACCTGCTGGTCATTCTCAACGACAACAAAATGTCGATCTGCCCGCGCGTCGGCGGCATGGCCAGCTATCTCGACAAGCTCCGCACCTATCAGGTCTACACGGGCATCAAGACGGAGGTGCAGCGGATCCTCGGCAGCATCCCGCTCCTGGGCGACCCCGTCGAACATTTCCTGGCTCAAATCAAAGAAGGGGTCAAAGCCGGCCTGCATGGCGGCATGCTCTTCGAGGAACTCGGCTTCCGTTATTTCGGCCCAATCGACGGCCACAATATCGCCATCCTCCGCAAGTACTTGCAGATGGTGAAGGACCTTAAGGGCCCCATCCTGCTCCATGTCGTCACCGAAAAGGGGCACGGCTTTCAACCCGCGGCGGCTGACCCGGTCTTTTTCCACACCCCCCCTGCCTTCGTGCAGGAAAATGGGACGCCGGTGCCGAGAAAATCCGGCTCCGCCAAGGCCTACACGCAAATTGTCAGCGAAGCCATCCGCGACCAGATGCTGAAAAATCCGCGGGTTGTGGTCCTGACGGCCGCCATGTGCCAAGGGAACAAGTTGGAAGTGGTGCGGGACGAATTTCCGGACCGCTTCTTCGACGTTGGCATCTGCGAGTCGCACGCCGTCGCCTTCGCCGCCGGCCAGGCCAAAGCCGGCCTCCGCCCGATCGTCGATATCTACAGCACGTTCCTGCAGCGGAGTTACGACCAGATTTTCCAGGAAGTCGCTCTGCAAAATCTTCCGGTTACGTTCACCATGGACCGCGCTGGGCTCACTGGCCCGGATGGCCCGACGCATCACGGTGCGTTTGACATCGGCTACATGCGGGTCTTCCCCAACATGGTCCTCATGGCCCCCGGCGATGCCTACGACGCCCCAGCCATGCTCGAATTCTCGCTTCGCCATAACGGCCCGTGCGGTATTCGTTATCCCAAGGCCAATGCCGAAACCATCGGCGGCGAACGGACTCCGCTGGAACTCGGCAAAGCCGAGACTTTCCACTCCGGTCGCGACGGCATGATTGTCTGCTGTGGAACGCTGCTCGGGGACTGCCTTCGGGCGGCGGAAAAGCTCCGTGAAGAAGGACTCGATGTCGGCGTTGTTAACGCCCGCTTTGTGAAGCCCATGGACCGCGAGATGGTGGAGCGCTGCATCCGTGAATCCACTTTCGTGGTCACCGTCGAAGAAGGTTGCCTGATGGGTGGCTTTGGCAGCGCCTTCCTCGAAACGGCCTCCGAACTCGGTCTCGACACCAGCCGCGTCCATCGCCTTGGCCTTCCCGACCGGTTCATCGAACACGCTGAACGGGGGGAACTTCTCGCCGACCTGCGGCTCGACACCCAGGGGATCATCCAAACCTGCCGTGATTTTGCCGACCGGCTGGGGATTGCACACGGCGCTTCGGCGAATGTTTAACTAACCCGACGCGTAAGCGAGGTTGCATATGACCGCTGCCGCGTGGGCCACTTCCAAAACCAAACGCCGCCCCAAGGTCCTCCTCCTCGGCTCCGGCATGCGGGCCAATGTCATTCCCGAGGCGGAACGCCTCCGCCCGCTCATCGAGCAGCATGTGGAAATCGTGCTGACGGACTTCGAGTTCAAGGAAGACCTGTCGCAAATCCCTGCGGACTTCGCCATTGTCCTCGGCGGCGACGGCTCGATTCTTCGCGCTGCCCGGCAGATGTGCTCTCGCCAGTTGCCCGTGCTCGGGGTCAACCTTGGCAAACTCGGCTTCCTGGCCGATGTCAGCCCGCAGGACCTGTCGGAAGTGCTGGCAGCCGTTGCTAGCGGCGACTGCCGGATTGACGAGCACCTGATGTTCACCGCCTCGATCCGCCGCGGCGAGCAGGTGCTGGCGGAGCAATTGGGGCTTAACGAGACGGTCATCACCGCGGGGCCCCCTTATTCGATTCTGAGCGTTCAACTTTACGTTGACGGACTTCTGGTGACTACCTATAGTTGCGACGGCTTGATTATCAGCACGCCAGTCGGTTCCACGGCTTACAACCTGTCGGCCGGCGGGCCGATCATCCGCAAGACGCTGCAAGCCTTCGCCATCACCTCCGTCAGCCCTCACACGCTCACGGTCCGGCCGGTGGTCGATTCGGCTGACCGCGTTTATGAGATGGTGGTCCCCGAGCCCAACGCCGGGACGACCGTGATGGTGGATGGCCGCCCTCTCGCCCACCTCACCGCGGACGACCGGGTGCGGGTGGAGCGGGCCCCGCAGTGCTTTAAGATGATCGAGGTTCAAGACCAGAACTACTACCGCACCCTTCGGGACAAACTCGGATGGGCGGGGAATTTGTATGAGTCATAGTGGGGCGTTTCTCCGAAACAGCCCCATTCTGGATTGCACGGAAGAATGGGCCGGTCACGGAGTGACGGCCCACCATAGCTACTTTGCAAGGATGCACGCGATGAAAACTCTCTGCTCTCTCGCAATTCTCTTCTCCGCCTGCGGCATCGCCTTCTCTGACGAAGGCGAGAAGTACACCCTGGCCTACAAGTTCACTTCCGGGGAGGAAGTTCGCACGCGGGTGGTGCAGCAGTCCACGGTGGATACGAAAATCAAGGGAGCCGTTTCCATCGCCAAGTCCCGCAGCGTCTCCACCAAGGTTTGGAAAATCACCGCCGTCGATGGTCAGGGGAACATCACTCTGGAAAACAGCGTCGCCGACGTCGACATGTGGCAGAACGTCACGGGCAAACCCGAAATCAAATACAACAGCCGCACCGACAAGTCGCCGCCCCTTGGCTATCAGTACGTCGCCGATTCTATCGGCAAGCCGCTCGCCACGCTCACCATCAGCCCTTCGGGCAAACTGATGGACCGCCACGGCGACGCCCCGCAGCTCAACACGGGCCTCGGCGACATCACCGTGCCGCTGCCGGAAGGACCGGTCAAAGAAGGAGATACCTGGGAGACACCGGAAGATATCCGCCTCAAGATTGACGATGTGAACCTCACCATCAAGGTCCGCCAGTTCTACCGCCTGGTGCAGGTGCGAACGGGGGTCGCCACCATCTCCGTCGAGACGCAGGTTCTCACCCCCGTGCGCGACCCCAAAGTCCTCTCGCAGCTCGTCCAGCGGATGCAAAAGGGAACCATCAAGTTCGACGTCGACGCCGGCCGCCTCCTCCACCGCCAAATGGACCTCGACGAATCCATCCTCGGCTTCAGCGGCCCCGAAAGCCACATGAACTATCTCTCCCGCACCACCGAAGAGCCGGTGGAGAATGGAACAACGGGGAAGACGGCGCAGAAGTAAACTGTTTGACGCTCTTCCGTGGCGACCTCTACAATCAACCGGCATCTGGACCGCCGGTTTTTGTGGTAGGGCAATCACCTGCCCATCCATTGAGGTGCCGCGATGTTCCGCCTGTTCTTCTTGGGAATCCTGTTCCTCTTCCACGGCCCCATCGTGCTCGCCGTCGCCCCCCCTGCCGTAAAAGATCCGGAATGGGGTGATCTGACCGGCCGCTTCATTTTCGACGGAGAGCCGCCGAAGCCTGTCGAATTGGTTATCAACAAGGACAGGGAAGTCGTGAAGGGGCCGATCTTTGACGAATCGTTGGTAGTTGATTCTAAGACCCATGGCATTGCCAATGTTTTCGTGTGGCTAGTTCCCGAGCGCGACAAGCTCGTCGAGACTCATCCTGATCATGAAAAGTCCAAGAAGGATCCGGTTGTTCTGCAGATGAAGGGGCTGCGTTTTCAGCCGCACTGTGTGGTTTTTCGGACAGGCCAGAAATTGACCATTTTGAATAAGGATCCAGTCGGACATAACACCCCAATTGAGTCCGGCAAGAATCCAGAGTTTCAATCTCTCATTCCGTCTGGTGGACCAATTGTCAAAATCCTGAAGAACTTAGAGCCGACTCCGTTGCCGATAAGCTGCAACAATCACCCTTGGGAGAATGGTTATTTTCTCGTCCAAGACCATCCCTACATGGCCCTCACCTCCACTACCGGCGAATTCACCATCAAAAACCTTCCTGTCGGCAAGCATTCTTTTCGCGTCTGGCATGAGACGTGTCGCTCTGTCACCAAGGTCCAACACGACGGCAAAGAGCAGGAATGGAAAAAAGGACGCTTGGACATCGAAATCAAGCCAGGACGCAACAACTTGGGGGATGTCCTGGTCACGGGCGAGACGCTGAAGCGAAGGTACTGATTCCATCTGGACGGGAAAGCGGCAGCAAGATGCGCCTCAGCCGTCTACCCCGTTTCGCGAAAATCCGAAACCAATCCGTGGATTTCAGGGTAAACCGGGGTAGAATGTCGCCTGCTGGCTGCCTGGGGATCAACCCTGCTTTTCCGGAGTCCTGGAATGAAACTGCACCGAACTCTGTCCCGTTTCGCCCCCCTGCTGCTCACCGCGGCAGCGATTCTGCTCGCCCGGGGAGCCGCTGCGGCGGATAAATCTCCGCGGGAGATGCTGCCGAATTCCACGATCATCTATGCGGAAATGCCGCAGCCGCAGAAGCTGCTCGATGCGGTTCTCGATCATCCCTCGGTCGTCGAGTTGCAGAACCACCCCGACTACAAAAAGGCCCTGGAAGACGGGCAGGCCCAGAATTTTCTCAAAGTGCTCAGCCTCGTCGAGGATAAGCTCGGCATGAAATGGCGGCCCGCCATGAACGCCATCACCGGTGGCGGCATCTACGTCGGTTTCGATTTGCCCTCGCAAGGAGTTGCCGTCCTCACTAGATCGACTGACCCGGCCCTCGCCAAGAAGGCCGTTGATGCGATTCTCGAACTCGCCCGGGGGGACGCCGCCAACAACGGCCGCGGAGATCCGGTCACCACCGATGAACACAAGGGAATCAAGATTTACGGCATTGGCCCGGTGCAATACACCAACCTCGGCCCCTATCTCGTCACGACCAGCAAGCCCCTGCTGACTCGCCTCGTCATCGATACGTTCAAAGATGAGAACCCGTCGCTCGCATCCGACGAGCAGTTCCAGGAAGTCCTCAAGGCCCGGCCGGCAAATCCCACCGCCTGGGTCTACGGTGATCTGCGGCCCGTTCGGGCGCTCGGCATTCTCAAAACAGCTCTGAATAAAAAGAGCGACAATCCTCCCGCGGAGATTCTGGCCGGTGGCATCCTCGGGGCACTGCCGGACGCTCCGTATGTCACCGCCTGGCTAGACGTCGAGCCCAACCGAATCGCCCTCTCCGCCTCCATTCCCGGCGACAGCACGGCTCTGGCAAAGAAGCGGGAATTCTTCTTCGGCACGGACGGCAAGGGAACCGCCCAAGCGCTGCTTAGTCCCAAGGAGACCGCCCTTTCCATTTCGACGTTCCGCGACTTCAGCTCGATGTGGAAAAACGCTCCGGACCTCTTTGACGACGGCATCAATGCGAAATTCGCCGAGGCCGAAAGCCAGCTCACGACGCTGTTTGCCGGCCGGAATTTCCGCGACGACATCCTGGCCAACCTGGAGCCCGGAATGCAAATTGTCGTCACGCGGCAGCGGTACGCGGACGGCTCGCCCGTCCCAGCCGTCAAGCTTCCAGCGAGTGCCATCGTTGTGAAGATGAAAAGCCCCCCCGAAACTTCCCGCATGTTCAAAATCACCTTCCAGAGCCTTGTCGGCTTTCTGAACATCACCGGAGGCATGAACGGCTTGACTCCGCTGGAACAGAATGTGGACAAAGTCGGCAGCGGCACGGTTTACTCGTCCGAATACCTGCCCCCGAAGGACGGTGCGAAGAACGAGGCAGCCATTCAGTACAACGCCAGCCCCACCATCGCGTTCATCGGCGACAAGTGCATCATCTCGACCTCGAAAACGCTGGCTACCGAACTGACGGACCTCGTGCAGAAACCGTCCTCTCCGCTCCAGAACATCAACACAGCCCTCAAGGTGGACGGACAGATCGTCCGGCAGATGCTCGTCGACAACCGCGATTCGCTAGTCGCCCAAAACATGCTGGAAAAGGGGCACGGCCGGGACGCAGCGGAAAAAGAAATCGACGCCCTCCTCAAAGCCATGCTCGGACTCGAAAGCTCGTCGCTGCAACTACTGTCGAAGGATAAGACGTTGCAATTGACGCTGGAATTGAAGCTCAAGCAATAACAAATGATGAATGGGCGTGGTGAGCCGGATGTCGCTCTGCACGCCCACGCAAAGCCGTGGACGTGGCACCCATGTCGCGGAAATTGGACGAAGGACCCACATATGCCACTCAATCAAAACCCCCTTCCCCCCGAAGAAGCCTGGCTCCCCTTTGAGCCTGCCGCTGCTCGGCCCTTCGGTCGGCGAGAAGCCGCCCACCTCTTCCGCCGCGCCGGCTTTGCGGCGAATTCCGCGGAGCTCGACGAGACGGTGAAGCTTGGGCCAGCGCAGGCGGCTAAGAAGCTTGTCGCGGCTGATGAAGGGGATTTTGCGGGCAAGATGCACACCTTCGCCCAGACGGTGCTGGCGACCAACAGTGCCCCCACGCTGGCCGCCTGGTGGCTCCACCGCATGCTCCACACGCCGGCTCCGCTGCTGGAAAAGACCACCCTCTTCTGGCACAGCCATTTCGCCAGCAGCAGCGCAAAAGTCACCGACACACGGCTGATGTTTAACCAGAACGAAATGCTCCGCCGCTACGCCCTCGGCAAGTTCGAGCCGATGGTGCTCGGCATCGCCCGCGACCCGGCGATGCTCATCTACCTGGACTCGGCGACCAACCGCAAAACGCACCCCAACGAAAACTTCGCCCGCGAGGTGATGGAGCTGTTCGTCCTCGGCATCGGCAACTACACCGAAAAGGACATTCAGGAACTGGCCCGCTGCTTCACCGGCTGGGAGATTCAGTACGGCGAGTTCAAGTTCAATCGCTATCAGCACGACTACGGCAGCAAGACCGTTCTCGGCAAGACCGGCAACTTCGACGGCGGCGACAGCGTGAAGGTCCTCCTCGAGCAGCCGGCCGCGGCCCGCTTCCTGTGCGGCAAGCTGGCCCGCTACTTCATCACCGATGAAAGCGACCTCTCTCCCGAAATGATTGAGCCGCTGGCCCAAAAGCTCCGCGCCTCCGATTACACTTTCGCCCCCGTTTTGGAAATGCTCCTCACCAGCCGCCTGTTCTATTCTCAGGCAAGCGTGGGAAAGAAGGTCCGCTCTCCCGTGGAACTCGGCATCGGCATCCTCCGTTCCTTGGAAGCCACCGCGGGGCTGCCGCAAATTGCCCAGCAAATCAAGGAACTCGGCCAAATGCCCCTGTTCCCGCCGAATGTGAAGGGTTGGCCCGGTGGCCTCGCCTGGATCAACTCCAGCACGCTCCTGGGGCGGGCGAATTTCGTCCGCCAGCTTGTGCAAGATGGCGACACGCTGTTTGGCGGCGTCACGCTGGAAGCTTATATTGACAAACTCGGCTGGAAGACGGCGGAGCAGGTCGCGGACGGCCTCTCCGAATTGCTCCTCGCCGTTCCGCTGCCCAAGGACGTCCGCTCGCAGCTGATTGCTCAAATCGAAGGTGGCCGCGACAGCCGCCTGAACAAACTGAAGAAAACCGTACACACGCTCGGCTCCTTGCCGGAATTTCAGATGGCATAGACATAAAGTGGTCCGCTCACTCCGTGAGCGGACATGCCAGCACACGGAGTGTGCTGGCTACTAAAAGGAAAATCCCATGACCACCTCCCGCCGCAAATTCCTCTCCACCGTCTCCGCGGTCACCGCCGGCGGCCTCGCCGCACTCTCCTCGCGGGCTCCCCGATTCCTGCTGGAATCAGCCGCCTACGGCGCGGTAACCAAGGGAGAAAGGATCCTCGTCGTCGTGCAGCTCAGTGGCGGCAACGACGGTCTGAACACCGTGGTGCCGTACTCCGAGGAAAAATACCGCAAGAGCCGGCCGAGCCTCGTGATCGACGGCAACGGCGGCAACATCGTCAAGATTGAAAATGGCATCGGCCTGCATCCCAGCCTAAAGGCCTGGGAAAAACTGCTGGAAAACAAGCAGCTTTCCATCCTGCAGGGGATCGGCTATCCCAACCCCAACCGCTCCCACTTCGAGTCGATGGACATCTGGCACACCGCACACACCAAGCCTTCAGGCCGGGACAGCGGCTGGCTCGGAAGGTGCTTCGATGCTCACAAGGATACGCTCGCCAAGGCTATCGATCCCCCCGGCATGCACCTGGGTGAAGAGGTCCAGCCGCTGGCTCTGGCCGCCCGCGATTTGCCCGCACCGTCCATCCGGTCGCTCGAACAGTTCCGCCTCGAAACCGGCGGCGATGACCAGCAGCGGAGCGTCATCACTTGCGCCACCGCCGCCCCTCGTGCGGAAGGGAACGACCTGCTGAAGTTCGTGCAGACCCGCGCCACCTCCGCCCTCGACCTCAGCCGGCGGATGCAGGCTTCCGGCAGCGGCTATAAGACGACGGTGAACTATCCCGGCACTCCTCTCGCCCAGAAGCTGAAGAACATTGCCCATTTGATTGACGCCGGCCTGACGACGCGGGTTTATTACGTCTCCATCGACGGCTTCGACACGCATTCCGACCAGGCGGGAGCCCACGCCAGCCTGCTCGACCAGGTCGGCGGAGCCATCGCCGCCTTCACCGAGGACCTGGCCGGCCACGGGCAGCTCGACCGGGTGATGACCCTCGTCTTCAGCGAATTCGGCCGCCGGCTGCAAGAAAACGCCAGCCGCGGCACCGACCATGGAGCCGCCGCCCCGGTCTTCCTCCTTGGCAACAAGGTGAAGCCTGGCCTCATCGGCAAGCATCCCAGCCTGCACGACCTCGACGACGGGGACGTGAAATTTCACACCGACTTTCGCAGTATCTACGCCGCCCTGCTGGAAAAATGGCTCGGCTGGCCTGCCGCCCCAATCCTCGGCGACATGTGGAAGCCAATGGAGTGTCTGGCGTAGTGATGTTAGGGGTCGGGAGGGGTTTTCGCGGCCCAGTGAACGGTTATTGCGAAACGCTCCGTCCGCGAAAACCTCTCCCGACCCCGTTATCGCCGGCAGTGCGCAGCGGACGGGTTCAGGAAGAGTTTTCGCAGCAGCGATTGTCCAATTGCGGCGCCGTTTGATGCGAAAACCCTTCCCGACCCCCTTTCAAGAAAACTCCTCCAGCAGCTTCCGCGGCACGCCGATGTCGTGAACCGACACGGTCCCGAGAAACTGCTTCGCCGCTGTATTTGCAAAGCCGACTTTCGGGGCGACGAACGTGCAGGTATGGTCGGCCCGAAACGTGGGATTGCCGGGAAGGCCCGTGTCGCAATCGAGACCGGAGGGGAGGTCCACGGCAAGTTTCCTCGCGCTGCTCGCGTTGAGCCATTTGATGACGTCCGATATCGGCGGTCGCGGGTCGCCGCTCACCCCTGTCCCCAGCAGCGCATCCACAATCCAGTCGGCGCTCGGCAACTCCTCTTTCAGGCTCTCCTCGCCGAACACGAGAAATCCCGCCTTGTTAAGTACGGAGTAGTTCGCTGCCGCATCTCCCCGCAACTCCTCCGGCTTAGCAATCAGCACCACGCGAACATCGTGCCCCCTCGCGTCTAAATGCCTAGCGATGACGAAGCCATCGCCACCGTTGTTTCCCCTCCCGCAAACGATCATTACCTTGCCGCGAATTCCTAGCTCGCACAGCTTGTCCGTGCAGCCGCGACCGGCATTTTCCATCAGCACTAGGCCGCTCATCCCGAATTCGCCGATGGCCTTGCCGTCGATGGAGCGGACCTGTTCGCGGGTGAGGGTTGGAAGCTGCATGGGGAGATCAAGGCGAGCAGGGGGCGTCAGCCCCCTGATACTAACATCCAGCGTTTAGGTATCATCAGGGGGCTGACGCCCCCCGCTCGCCGAGGAAACAAAAATGCCCCTGTACGAATACGCCTGCAAGAAGTGCGACAAAGAATTCGAACTCCTCATTCGCGGCAGCGAACAGCCGGAATGTCCGACCTGCCACACCACCAAGCTCGAAAAACTCCTCTCCGTTCCGGCTGGCCATGCCGCCGGCTCCAAAAGCCTGCCGATGTGCGGCCCGCCCATGCCGCAGGGTGGCTGCGGACTGCCCCAGTGCGGCATGGGGGCGTGCGGAATGGAGTAGCTGGCGGCCGTTTCGTTCCGTTCGCTCACCCGCTTATGAGCCCTGCCATGCCGAATTGGTTTCTCCGCGAACTCTTGGCCGCTGCTCTGGCCCTGAGCATGAGCAGCGCCGCCGATTCCGCCGATGCTGTTTCCAGGCTGACCGCGGAGCGGCTGGAGGCGGTTCATAAGGCGATCCAGAAGTTGAAAACGGAGCGGCGGGACGTGCCGCGAGCCGGCCCACTGAAAGAGTACCGGGCCAACCTGCATGTCCATTCCTCCCTCTCCCACGACAGCCGCGGGACGATTGAAGAGATCGTGACGGCCGCGAAAGCAGCGGGAACCCAGGTGCTGATGTTTACCGAGCACCCGGCCGAGCGGTATGACTATTTACGGGATGGCCATCAGGGCACTCGGGACGCAGTCTTGCTCATTCCCGGCGCGGAGATGAAGGGGCTGCTCGTCTATCCACGGCAGAGCACGCGGGGGAACGAAACGGGGGAGCCCCAGGATTTCTCGGACCTGGTCCGCCGGCAGCAGGGGCTGACGTTTCTGTCCCATCTGGAAGAGCGGATGGACTGGCAGATTCGCGGCCTGACCGGCGTCGAAATCTACAACACGCACGCCGACTTCAAGGACGAAAAACGGCTCCTCGCCTCGATGCGAAATCCGCTCTGGCTCTTGGGGACCGCGGAGCTATTCCGCAAATATCCGCAGGAGGCATTTTCCGCCCTCCACGATTACCCGGCCGATTACCTCCGCCGCTGGGATGAACTGTGCCAGAAATCGCCCCACACCGGCGTGGCCGCCAACGACGCCCACCAGAATATCGGCCTGACCGTGCGGCTGACGGAAAATAACAAGGCCCGCATTGAAGACGGACTCGGTGCCAAGCTCCTCGAAGTCGATGCCGCCGGTCTGGCCGAACTCGGCCCCGCGCCGAAGGACGCCAAACCGGGGAGCATTCTGTATCAGGTCCGCCTCGACCCCTACGAAAACAGCCTCCGCCACGCGGGGACTCACCTGCTGATGCCGGAACTGACCGAGAAGGCCGTTTGGGACGCCCTGAATCATGGCCGGGCCTTCGTCGCCTTCGACTGGCTCGCCGACGCCACCGGCTTCGACTTCGCCGCCGAATCGGTCAGCAAGCGCCACGAAATGGGGAGCCGCCTCAAATTCGCAGCCGACCTGAAACTGACCGGCCGCTCACCGCTTCCTGGACACTGGAAACTGATCCGCAACGGAAAGCTGCATTCAGAAACGACCAGCGCGACCTTGCAAAGTCGCCTCACCGAGCCGGGAATCTACCGCGCTGAGCTATGGCTTGATGTGGCTGGCGAGGAGCGGGTGTGGGTTCTTTCCAATCCGATTTACGTGGAACCGAAGTGACGAGTTGACCGGCAAGCAGACTAGACGATCAGAGATGACTTGCCTAAGCCCGGCGGACACCGAACGACCCAATAGATTACAGGTTGGAGTGCCGGTTACGCCCGACAGTGCTTCGCACAATCACGGAGTGTTCCAAGGCCAAAGAATCGATTACTGCCCCTTGACAGAAAGTGAACATATGTATAAAATTAACTTGCTGGCCAGCGGAGGGTTCGGCCTGCGCGGGAGGCCCAGGGAGGGGGGTGCTCTTTTACAATCTGGTTGTGGAAAAGTTGGGCAGCGTGGTGCTGGAGAGTTGTGCACGGGGAGGCTGGCCCTAGGGGGCGCTCTGCTGGCTGGTTAGGACAACTGGAGCGTGAAAAACGGCGAATCGTACTTCTGAAAACACCTTATCATTTCCAGATCTGTAGGCCATTTTTAGGTGTATCAAAATCGGCGTGAACCACCCCTTGTGAATCACGTTTACGGCGAATCGAATCGCTGGAACAACTGTTCACAAAACAGGTTGCAGCCAGGTAATTCGCCGTAAGTCCCATGCGAGGACGATCTTGAATCAGTGAATCACTCACACCCGGTTGAGGGGGGGGCGGGGTCACTTATCGCGCTTATCGGGCGACTTATCGCCCGATATCAGTCGTAAGTCGCCGAACGACTCACTCGGTAGGGCTGACCGGCAGGCCAAACTCGTGCCTGCTCAGTTATTAAGCAGTTGGTCCGATGATTCAGGGAAGAAAACGGGGTCAGGGTTGAATGGCGTTAAGTTAGTTCGTAACATGTTGCGATTCCAGCAGTTGCCTGAGCTTGGCGCGAGGTTTGTTCATGAGGGGATAGTTCTTGGGTCGGCGTTTGCGGCAGCGAGGTTCGGAGCGGCCGGGGCGGAGCGGCACGAGGTTGAGTGGGGGCAGGATTTCGGGGTGACGAGTGGTGGCCAGCCAGCGCAGGGCATCGATGAAGCTGATGCGGTCGACAGGAACGCGTTGCTGCTCGGCGGCCTCGAGCATCGTCATGCGGACCAGATTGTAGACGAGCAGGAACATGGTCAGTTCCTTGAGGATGCCGTGAACGGTTTGGCAACGGAGCACATCCATTTTCATGGTTGTCTTGAGGTGGCCGAAGGCCGTTTCGATGGTCCACCGCAGGCCGTAGGCCTCCGCCAGTTTTTCAGCCGTGTAGACCTTGGGATCCAGCAAAGTGGTGACCAGGTTGACAGTCTTCACTCGAAATCCTGGTCGAGCGACCGTGTATTGCAACTCGCGGAGGCGAAGTACTTTTGGGAGCGCGGCAAAATCCTTGGCTGACATCCACTCGGGGGAGTCGACAGGCCGGAACCATTCCACAATCTGATCCAGCGGACCGAGCTTTTGAATCTGCCGCGAGCGTGGCAGCCCCTTCTTCCCGCTCTTGCCACCGCCGGGAAGGGTATAGGCCCGGTCCGGCGTGAAGTCCACGATCACGCGCTGATGAACCCTCAGAACGGCGTGCAGAGACCGCGAAACCAACAGCGCCAGATGGGCAAAAGAGCAAAAACCGCGGTCCCCCAGCACCACATCTCCGGCCTCGAGTTCGGGATGCAGTTCGGCCACTTCGGACATATCGTGAGTCCGCAGCGGCGAGGTGATGACCTTCTGAAACAGTCCGCTCCCAAAGTGCACGAGCGCCAGCCAATGGGCGGTCGGAAAGCCACACCCGACAGCCTGTCCGCCGCTCTGGCCGAAATGGTTTCGCAGTTCGTCAGTGTCCGACATCGAGAAGCTGGAACCGTCCACCAGGAACAGACGATGTCCCAACCACAGTCCCGCTTCTCGCGTCGCGGCTGACATGGCGGTGGTGCAACGCGTCAGCAACGTCTGCAAAGCCGCCAGCGGCAGCCGCCCTCGGGCCGCGCAGTACGCACCTCCCGTGACATGCTTGCCCGCCAGCCGCGGGACAAAATCGCAGGCCACATTCCCAAACAGAATCTGCAGGAGAAACATCCGGAGCGTCGTCACCGGGTTCAACTCGCGGTTACGCCAGGTATGCCCGGCTTCCCGCACGGCCCTGTTGATCGCTTCCTCCTCCAGTTCACAACCGCAAGTCTGCTTGAAACGCGCAATGGTCTTGGCGATAATGGCGAACATCACTGAGCCTCCGTGGAAATGAGTTTGGGTACATCACTCCTTTCTACCGGAGGCTCGGCTTTGCGCGCTATTATTTAACACTGACAGCAATACACGCTAGCATTCGTTAATCTTTTAGAGACAAGACCTTGCGACTAACTTAACGCCATTC
>JBJXFF010000112.1:0-15968 GCA_046153945.1 Pirellulaceae bacterium | reverse complement strand
GTCCCGTCCGGTTGAGAAAATACGATTATACGGACGGGACTGGAGTCCCATCCTACGAGTCTGCTTACGCCAGTTTCTCCAGGTTCCAACCCTTTCGATATTCGCGCTTAATGAACTTGTCCGCTTCGGGAGCATTCGGGCACTTGAGCAGGGCGGGGTTCCACTCGATCTTCTTGCCGACACGGTAGGCGACGTTGCCCAAGTGGTTCGCCTCCGTCAGCCAGCCGGAGTACTCAAAGTTGCAGGTGGTTGGCTCTCCGGTCTTGCAGGCGTGAATCCACTCGGCGTGGTGTCCCTTGGACGCTGGAATGAACGGCTCGGGGCGTTTGAAGTCCTTGAATTTGCCTTCGGGGAGCAGCACATGCTTGCTGTAATCGGAGAGGAGCATTCCCTTATCACCGATGAACAGCGCCCCGCTGTCCCACTGCGGAATCCCCTTCGACTTCCAGATCTCCGGCTTGTTGACTCCCTGATACCAGGTGAGCTTTACCGCGGGCATCTTGTCGCGAGGTCCGTACTCATAAGTAGCTTGCATCGAGGCTGGCGCGAGTTCGGCATGGGGCGGTGGACCCGAGGCTTCGATAGTGAGCGGGGCTTGGAGTTTAAGTGCCCAAAACGGCAAATCGTTCCAATGGCTGCCGAGGTCGGACATTGTACCGCTGCCGAAGTCCCACCAGCGATACCATTTCGGCCCAGGAAAGTAGACGTTGTTGAACGGCCGCTCCACTGCCGGGCCGAGCCACAAATCCCAGTTGAGTCCCGCGGGAATCGGGTCTGCCGAACCCGGTCGGTTCTGCACAGAAACGATGTCGCCATACTTTTTGGCATCGTCCGTACTCTGCAGTCCCCACGCCCGCCCTACCCATACATGGGCTTCGCGTACCGGTCCGATCGCGTCCGTCTGAATTAGCTCTACGACGCGGCGGTAATTGTTCTCGGCATGGATTTGAATCCCCATCTGCGTCGCCACCTTTGCCTTCCCAGCCGCTTCGCGGATGAGGCGGGCCTCCCAGATGTTGTGCGTCAGCGGCTTCTCGCAGTAGACGTGCTTGCCAAGCTGCAGCGCTGGCAGCGTGGCAAAGGCATGGGTGTGTTCGCAAGTGCTGACCACGACGGCGTCAAACTCCTTTTGATTGTCGAACAGCCGACGATAGTCCGACTCCTTCCTCGCCTTGCCATGTGCCGCAGCGGCCCTGCCCAAGTTGTTCTCATTCACGTCGCAGACGGCGACGATATTTTCGCCGGACACCGAACCTAGATTCCCTCCGCCCCGTCCTCCTACTCCGATGCAGGCGATGTTCAGCTTACTGTTTAGGTCCCGGCCCCTGAGGAACGCGGGAGCGCTGGCCAGGAAGGTTCCTGCCGCTACTCCTGCTGTGGTCATTAAGAATTGTCGACGGGAAGTCATCACGCGAGAGCGAGGCAGTTTGTGGCTGACCATGATTCTTTAGTCCTGCTTTTGGTGAGTGGGGCGACCTGCGTTAGAGTAAGTGTTCGACGGCATGGTTGTCAAATTGAGCAGTCGATTCAGTGAGTTCCACTGACTCCCGCGGATTTGGTGTAGAATCTAGATAGATTGATGAACTTGCAAAACGGAGGCCTTCCTATGTCCCTGATGATTCCCGACGCTGTCTTGGAGCAAGCTGGGCTGTCGGAGGAAGAAGGAAAATTGGAAATCGCCTGCCGACTTTTCGCTGCTGGAAAACTAAGCAAATCTTCCGCCACCCATTGGCTGGGGCTGTCGCGAACGGAATTTGAAGACGAGCTTTTGAAGAGAGACCTACCTCTAACCGTTTATACTGCGAAGCATCTGGAGCAGGATCTTAAGGCCGTTCGAGCCAGAGCTTTCTAGAAGGCGTCGCCATGGCGGTTATTGTCAGCGACACCTCTCCGATTCGCACCCTCTGCCATCTGGGCCGAATCGACTGGCTCCAAACGCTCTTTGCCGAAGTGTTCATCCCTCCCGCAGTCGTCAGTGAGCTTGAGCATCCTGCATCTCGCCTGCTGCCAATACTTTCGTCGGCTTTTTCGCACTTGAAGATTCGCGCTCCAAATTCGCCAGATCGCGTGGACGAATTGCTGAGGTCACTTGATCGCGGGGAGGCAGAAGCAATTGCTCTCGCGGAGGAAATTCATGCCGATCTCATCCTGATGGATGAACTGGATGGTCGCGAGACTGCTGAAAGGCTGGGGCTCGCAGTCACTGGCACATTGGGCATTTTGCTGCGAGCGAAGCAACAGGGGTTGTGCCCGGAGATTCGTCCGCTTATGGATAGATTACAGTTGGAACTTAACTTCTTTGTCGCCCCTGCCCTTCGTACGTTGGTTTTGCATGCTGCTGGAGAATAGACTTGACGGGCAAAAGTTGCTCCAGCAATTGACCGTGAATTAACTATCGCGACTTCATTACCTTATCATCTCACTCAGAATATGTCCCCCATCGACCTCCGCTCCGACACCGTCACGCGCCCCTCCTCCGCGATGCGGGAGTTCATCGCTAATGCCCCGGTGGGGGACGATGTGATTGACGTCGATCCCACTTGTGACCGCCTACAGTCCCTCACGGCGGAACTGCTCGGCAAAGAAGCCGCGGTGTTCATGCCGAGCGGCTCCATGACGAACCAGGTGGCGGTTCGCATCCACTGCAAGCCGGGGGACGAGTTCATCTGCGAAGCCGGCTGCCATATCTATAACTACGAGCAGGGGGCGTTCGCTCAGCTCAGCGGCGTGGTGTCGCGGACGGTGGAAGGGAAGTTTGGCGTGCTCCACTTGGATCAGGTCCGTGGGCTCATTCGGCCCGATAATGAGCACTTGCTGCGGACCCGAATGATCTGCTTAGAGAACACGCACAATCGTGGAGCGGGCAAAATCCAGCCCTACGAGAACGTCGTGGCTATCTGCGACTGGGCTCACAAGAACGGCCTCAAGACGCACCTCGACGGAGCCCGCCTCTTCAATGCCGTCGCGGCAACGGGCATCGAAGCGGCCAAATGGAGCCAGCATTTCGATACGGTCAGCGTCTGCTTCAGCAAGGGTCTCGGCGCACCTGTCGGCTCGGCCCTCGCGGGAACGAAAGAGGCCATGAAGGAAGCCCGCCGGCACCGCAAGCTGTTTGGCGGCGGAATGCGGCAAGTCGGCATCATTGCGGCCGGGGCGCTTTATGCTCTGGAGAACAATCGCCCGCGACTGGTGGAAGACCATGCCAATGCCCAGATTCTGGCCGAAGCCATCCGCCAGACCGACGGCCTGACACTTACCCCTGATGTGGTGGACACCAACATCGTCATCTTTCGTGTGGAAAAGACTCTCGGCACTGCCGCCGAATTCGCCGCGGAACTGAAGGAGCAAGACGTCCTCTGCTTCGCCATCGGCCCGGCCCAGGTCCGCCTCGTGACTCATCTCGATGTGAGCCAATCTCAATGCACCGCTGCTGCCGAGATCATTCAATCCACCGCCGCCGCGATGGCCAAGGGGAAGAGAACGGCAACGCTGGTGGAAGCGGCATATTGACCCAATTACTCCGACGTTGATCGCCAATCGCAGGGAGTGAACGGCGTCCGTGAACTGGGCAAGCTGAAAACTCGCGAAGTAATGTATACTTTCCTCTATGAATCCCGCGGCGCATGATGCGATGGACGACGAAGAGTCGCTCCCTGCGCCGTTAACATCTGCCGTCGATGAGCCGCGGCCGGACGAGCGGCATAACTTTCTCACGCTCGTCGTCTACAACGTCCTGATGAGGACAGGCTGGATCTTCAAGACGGAGAGCAGCATCATGCCGGCGGTGCTCGACTCCTTCGAGCTTCTCGGGACGCCACGATGGGCACTGGCCTGGATGCGGGGAGCGCTGCCGCTGCTCAATCGCTTTGGCCAGAGCGTGCCGCCGCTGATGATGTCGCGCCGCATCAAAATTATGCCCAAGAAGAAATGGGCCTTCGTGGCGACCACCACGTCGATGACCCTGATCTTTGCGATTCTGACGGCCATCTGGCTGGTGCCCGGTCTCATCAAGCCGCACACGGGCGTCATCACCTGGCTGATACCGCTGCTCTATCTGGTGTTGTACGCCGCGTTCTTCATGGCGGTCGGAGTCAATCAGCTCACCTATAACACGATCCAGGGAAAGCTAATTCGAGTCACTCACCGCGGACGGCTCTTGATGATCGCGGACTCGATTGGAGCGACCAGCGCGGTGATTTGCGCTCTCACCCTGCTGCCGCAATGGCTCCGCGAGGACAATGCCGACTTTCACTGGATATTCGGTTTCTCGACGGCTCTCTTTGGGTTATCTTCCATCACTGCCTGGCTGCTCCGCGAACAGCTCGATGCACACGAACAGCCTCCACAGCCGTTTTTGCAACCATTCGTCACCGCCTGGCGAACTCTGCGAGAGGATTCCAACTTTCGCCGGCTGGGGATCGTGGCCGCATTGTTCAGCACTTCGCTGGTTCTGTTCCCACATTACCAGGCCCTGGCGCGAGAGCAACTCCATCTGGGTTTTGATTACCTGGTCTGGTGGGTGGTGGCCCAAAACATCGGAACAGGGCTCTTCAGCATGCTCACCGGGCCGCTGGCGGACCGCTTTGGCAATCGGCTGTCGCTGCGAATTCTCACGCTCTTCATTGCGGCAGCTCCGCAGTTGGCGCTCATCCTGGTGCAGTTTTCAGGCACGGGGGGCTTCGCGTTTGCCATGGTGTTTCTGCTGGTCGGCATGACACCGGTGGCTCAAAAGACATTCAATAATTACACGCTTGAAATCGCCCGTCCGGCAGACCACCCGCGATACTTGAGCACGCTCAACCTCTGCATGGCCGCTCCAATTTTTCTCTCGCCACTCGTCGGCGGGTTGATTGGCCTGGTCGGCTTTCACCCGGTCTATCATGGAATTACCGCCCTGCTGCTCGCCGGTGCTTTCCTCAGCACGACCCTCCAGGAGCCGAGAGAGCGACTGAAGACGTTGGTGACGCCGGGAGATGAGAGTCTCTAATCATGAAAAACATCCGCGGTCTGATTTTCGATCTTGACGGCACGCTGGTGGATTCGCAGCTCGATTTCGATTTGATGCGAGCGGAAATGGAACTGCCGCCAGGGCCGATTTTGGAATCCATCGCCGCCCTGCCGCCGGAACAAGCCCAACGCTGCCATGGGATCCTTCGCCAGCACGAAGTGGCTGGCGCGGAGCGAGCGACGCTGCTGCCGGGGGTGACGCAACTCTTGCAACGAGCTTTGGAGCGGGAGATTCCTATCGGCATCGTCACGCGCAACAGCCGCGAGATTTCAATGTCCGTGCTTCAGCGGCTGGAAATCAAGCACGACATTCTAATTACCCGCGACGATGGCCCAATTAAGCCGGATCCTTGGGCGGTGCGGCATATTTGCGCGACCTGGAACGTTCCTGCTCATCAGGTGGTGATGATCGGAGACTACCAATTCGATGTTCTCTCCGGCCGCGGAGCGGGCGCAAGGACCGTGCTCCTGACTCATCCGGTCCCACCCCAGGACTATCCGAATCATGAGCAGGCAGACCTGCTGCTCTCTTCACTTGCGGAACATGACCGACTGATGAAATGGATGGAGAGCATCGAAGCTTGAGACGTCTCGAAACTCTGTCCGTCGACGCGCTCGTTCAGGGCTTCGGCCTATCCTTCGCCGTCTGGGGAAGAGACGAGCGCATGAACTCGGCGATATGATCAACCGACTCTCGGGCCTCGGGCAGGAGCGGCTCGTGGGATTGGAAGACATGGAACATGCCGGGCCAAACCTCCAGCTTCACCGAAATTCCGTCGGTGCGAGCCTTCTTAGCCACCCGAACGCCGTCGTCGCGGAGCATCTCGTGTTCCCCCACCTGAATCAGGAGTGGTGGGAGGCTGCGGTAATCGCCAAAAACGGGGGAAGCGAGCGGATTGTGAGGATCAGACTTGCCCAGATAGTGATCCCGGAAGATCGGCATCGTCTTCGCGCTGATAATCGGATCAGTGACAGTCTTCAGGGACTCACTCGCCAGAGTGAAATCGGTGCATGGTGACAAGGGGATCCCCCCCGCCGGCAGTTGCAGCTTCCTATCGCGAAGCGCTAGCAGCGTTGCCAGCGTCAAATTGCCGCCGGCGGAATCTCCGGCAACGAAGGTGGCCTTGGCCCGCGCGGGGCCGGCTGGGCCGTTGGCTACCAGCCATTCATGAGCCTGAACACAGTCGTCGAGCCCGGCGGGAAAAGGATGTTCTGGCGCAAGCCGATAGTCGGGCAACAGCACGGCACACTTGGCCGCTGCCGAGATGTGCGCCGCCAGCGGGAGGTAACGTCCCCCCGACCCCGAAACAAAGCCACCCCCATGCAGATACAAGAGACGCAAGTCGGGGTCCGCGCCGGGAGCCAGCACCCATTCGCACGGAATCTCCCCGACTTTGACTTGAATCAGCTTGACATCCTTGATCGTCGGCTCGATGCGCGTCCCCATGCCTGCGCGTAGCCCCTTAAAGTCGAAGCTATTGGTGCCGAAAGGAGTGTTCTTGCGAAGCCTTTGCAGATAGGCGACTCCTTCCGCGGAAACTTCCCGCTCCTTGCCAGCCGCAGGTCTTGCCGGTGGCGGAATGTCGCCAATTTCGACTCCGGGGATTATTGAACTCGCCGGCGATGGGCTGTCGTCAACTGCGTAAGCACCCGCCGCAACAAAACAAATGAGAAACAGCGCTGTGGCGAATTTTTTCATGGCGAGACTCCGAGGGAGTGGCATTGCCGCGGTCAAAGTACGAGGCCCACGGCAATTGGACCCAAGCTAACACTTGAATCGGAGCGAGTCCAGCATCGCGAAATTGTTGCCCCGACTTGGATTGGAGCGACGGCGCACCGATAATGCCCCTCGCTTCACCACTCTCCGTTGGATTCTCCTATGTTGCTGCGCTTTCGCCCCTTCTTTACCTTCTCTGTTCTCATTTTCACGACTTGTCTCGGATCGACGGCAACTGCCGCGGACCAGGCTGGCCATCAGCCCGAGGTGAAGGTTTCGGCGGCTACGCGCATCGACTGGGTATTTGCCCTTTCCAATCAGAGCCCCGCGGAGCCGCCAGCCGACTGGCTGCCGGGGTACGATTCCACGGCACAAACGTATGAGTTGTACGTTCCCAAAGATCTTAAGAACGGGGAGCCGCCGGGACTGATACTATTCATTTCTCCAGGGGATAGTTCCACTGGTTTGGATTCGCTTCGCAAGGTTTGCGACCAGCAGAAGCTGATCTTTGCCTCGCCGCATGGCGCGGGAAATAACACCGCCTCGCGCAAACGGATTCGGATTATCTTGGATGTTCTCGACGACTTGCGGCGGGAATATCGCGTCGATCCGGATCGGACTTACATCGGCGGCTTTTCGGGCGGCGGACGCATGGCTTGCGCCATCGGCTTTTCGCTCCCCGAGTACTTTGGCGGCGTGATTCCAGTTTGCGCGGCCGGCGACTTGCGTGAGGAATCCTGGCTGCGGCAGCGGGTGATTGACCGCCTCAGCATCGCCCACCTGACGGGTGAAACCGATTTCAACCGCGGCGAAGTGGAGCGATTCCGCGGAGCCATGTTGGCAAACGTGGGTGTGCGGAGCAAAGTCAGGGTCGCCCCCAAAACGGGACATGCAATTCCCGCCACGGCGCTGTTTGAGGAAGCAATCGATTGGCTGGATGCGGGACTTTCGGTTCGTCGCAAGCTGGCCAAGGATTATCCCGCCAGTCGAGCATCCCATTCCGACGCGCAATCGCGTGAGGAGTTGGCTAAGCAACTTCTGGCCGAAGGAAAACTTCGACTCGGCACCAAGGCCAAGACTTATTCGGGCCTGATGCAAGTCAAAGGTGTCATGGAACGCTGGCCCGATCTGGCGGCAGCGGAGGAGGCCAAAACCATCCTGGAAAAGTACGAGCAGGGTGCCGACCGTACCTGGGAGGAAGAAGACGTTGCACAGCAGCGTAAGTTCCTCATTGCTCGGGCGAAGGGGCTTTCCGCCTACGCGACTGGCACATTGCCCCAGCAATACGCTGCCCAGCGCGGGGACATGGTGAAGGGAGCGATTGCGCTCTGGAACCAAGTGATCGAAGATGGCCAGGACAAAGCCGCCGTGGAAGAGGGACGCAAGCGACTGGTTGAACTTCAAAAGCTGACTGAGGGGAGCGAGAAATAGATTTCTCCAATCGCCCCGCCCCGTTCTTAACAGTCGGTTACGTCATGTACCGCGTCGTCAGAAAGACGCACATGATTGCCAATAAGACGCCGCCTGAGACAATCCCAATGAGCAATGCGACGATTTCTCTCCAAGCTTGCGAGTCCTCGTCCTTCAATTCTTTCTGTGTCTCAGGACTGAAGGAACTGGTGTAGTAGTCGGTGGGGGCCGCGTGGGGATCATGGGTGGCGGTCATGCTTTGATTCCTGGTTCTTCTCGCCGGGCCTTTTCTCTGAAGATTTAGAATAATCAACCTTGGGGGGAGTGCCTATCCCACTTCCCAAAGCCGACACCTTTGTCCCAGGTTTTCCGGCCTGTATGGCTTTGGTCAGCAGCAAGTAGTTGCCGTTATTGTATTCGGTAATCGTGCCGCTGACGGTCCATTGTGTGCCGGTCTGGGTTTGACCGAGTACACGCATGACTCGCTGCAGCGAAAGGTTTTCGAGTACCCGGATGGAATCTCGGGAGTCAGCGAATGTGAAGTTGACGCGGTCGCCGACTACCTCAAACTGGCCTGGCACATCGACCAAGCGCGTCCCCTCGCGCAGCCGCTGAGCATTGTTCGATGCGGTGGAGGGATCTTCCTTAGAGACGGCCAGGTTCGCAAATACGACTGCCACTAGTAGCATGGTCAGAATCCTGGCTAGTCTCTGAATGTTTCGCCGCCGCATATCATTTACTCCGGATCGCTGGTCAGACGGGATTCGCTTGATCCTGTAAAACATAGCCCGCCGCCAACGGATGGTCGGCTCGCAGTTTAATGTTGTGTACAGGCCACATGAGGCGTTCTTGCCACATAGCCGTCTCCAATGGGCAACATGGGACGGGACTGCCAATTCATCCTAAGTCAGGAACATGTCTGGTTTTATGCCGCGATTCTCCAGGCTCAGTCATGAGGGGCATACATCTTGCGATTCACTCCAATCACATTGTTCGTGACGATTGGGGCGGATTGGCAGGAGGTGCAACATGAGGCCGGCGATACTTCTACAAAAATGCTGGTTTGCAGGTATCGTTCTCGGTTTGATGTGGACACTCCCCTTGATTGGGGACGACCAGCTATTAACCGTGCGCTTAGCGAGTGGGCGGAAGTTCACGGCTCAAGTGGATGCGCGGACCGATGACGTGCTATGGCTCCGATTTTCCAAGGGAGGAGGAAACCTGCTAAGGCCCATTGCCTGGGATCGGGTCGTGGCGGCGGAACTCGATGGGAAGGAAGTAGAGCTAAAGCTGCTCCGCGATGTTTGCAAGGATTTGAAGTCCAGTGCTCCGCCGAAGGAGGCGTTGCCCGTTGTTGCTGCTAAACCAATTCCCTCGGCACCTGTCCCCCTTGTTGCCTCCATCCGCATCGACGCCTGGCTTGCCAATTGGGATGCCGATGTGGAAACCGACGGCATTTGCGTAACGGTGCAGCCGCTGGATGAAAACGGCCAGCTCATTCCCGTCAGCGGCACGGCAGTCGTCGAGCTCTTTGCCGCTCAAAGGCGAAAATTCCATGAAGCTCCGCAAAGCGGCGGCTGGATGACGGAACTGGTGCAGCGCTGGTCGGAAACAATCCAACCCGAGCGAATCGGCACAAGCGGAATCCTCCTGCGTCTGCCGTTTTCTGCTCTGCATCCTGAATTTAACCCCGGCGTGGATGACCGGGGGCTGGTTCACGTCCGGCTGGTCGTGCCAGGGAACGGCGTATTCGAACAATCCCTGGACGGAGTGACGCTGCGAAATTGGTCGCCCGTCCGCAGCGATATGTTCCGGCAAAATGGCCAGAGATTCTTCAGCACGGAGCGGACGAGCCGGAATTGACCCGGCGAGGAAATTCGCGAGCTATGCTCCCGGTCTTTTCATGGAGAGGCTGTAGAGCAGCAGCACGCTTCCGGCAGAGACGAGCATGCAGCCAATCCAGCGCGGCGGTGTGACCGGCTTCTTAATGATCGGAGCGGACGCCGCGAGAGACGTTCCCGGGTCGTTGCTGGCGACCAACTCCGCATCCTTCATCCGCTGGGCCAGGAACTGCGTGGTCCGTTCATTGAGAACGAACGTCTCCACATAGCGGAGCTGCAGTCCCAGCAGCAACACGACGATCCCCGCGAGAAACCACTGATTGCGATTAAATTCCATAGTTGCCTCCCCACTGCGCGCCGGCGATGCTAGCACGGCTTCTCGTCCTAATATCGAACGTTCTAGGTCTCGACTGGAATTCAGGAGAGTAAGTCCCACTTGTGCCTGAGATTGCGATTGGTGCGGCACGGTTCCTACTCCATTTCCAATTGCCGTTGACCTTGCGGCCTGTCCTCCTTAACATCTCCCCCAAATCCCTTCGGCTGGGTGGTCGCGAGAGGTGTTCGACGACCGTTGAACAAAGTGTCTCCGAGAATCTGCAATGATTTTGTGGATTCTGATGGCGATTTGGAAACTTCGCTGTCGATATTAGGCCGAAGGAACTCACCAGTCCGTGGAAAGGATGCCGCGAATATGGTCACTGCCCCCTGGCGTCGTGTAATTGCTTGCAGCCTCGTGGTCGCGCCCGTGGTCCTATTCGGATCCGGTTGCAAAACCGCCAGCGGCTGGCGGGCTCCGTGGTCGGCATGGGGAGGCGCGAGCAGCCCCAGTGCCACGGCCCTGAACATCAGCAAGCCGAGCACGCAGGCACCGTCGCCTAGCGGTACGCCCGGACAGGCCAACAAGAGTTTGGCAGCCAATGGTGGAGCCAATGCTCCAGGCACAAATACCGGAGGCGTGACCGTTGCCGGCGCAACGTCTCCTGCTGGTGGCGTAGCTGCGTATCCCGCCACTCCACAGGCGGATGCTTATCCCGCTCAGCCCGCTGTTGGCTCTGTTGCTCCGGCTGGCGGTGTGCAACCCAATCAGGTCGGCCCCTACAGCATGCATTCCAACGCTGCTGCCAGTGGCTATGCCGGCGGACAGCCGCGTGGCACCCCGGCAACTCCCGTCGGGTACGGCGGTGCTCCTCGCAACAACGCTCCCCCTGCGAACCCTGCCGAAGGTCCCTACGGAGGCCGCGAAGACTATCGCACTGCCGATCGAGGTGCTGCTCCCGCGGAAGGCGCGGCTCCCGAAGAGGGCTCTGCCTATGGTGGTGGCGAAGGTGCGGCGACTGCTCCCGAAGCAAGCGTGTATGGCCCCGCTGAAGAAACCTCGCCGGCTAGTGGAGGAAACAGCTATTCACCTGCCTCGAATCCCGTAAGCGATCCTGCGGAAGAATCGGCCTCGCCACGGGCTTATGGTCCGCCAAACACCGTCACCCCCTCGGCTTCGCGTCCTTCGACTTCGCCTCCTGCTGCCGGCGGTGCTAATCGCCCGGCACTTCCGCAATCCCTCTCGAATGCTGGCGGCGGCTATCGTCCCGGCAGCACCGGCGGCTTTGGCGCTCAAAATGCCGGCTATGATCAGCCGCAAAACGCTTCGGCGCAAGATAACTCTCCGGCTGGCGGAACGACTTATCGGTAATCACCACGGGGTCATGCCGCCGTTCACGCACAGCGTCTGACCCGTTACAAAGCTCGCCTCTTCGCTTGCCAGGAATAGCGCGGCACTCGCTACATCTTGCGGCTCTCCCCAGCGCTTCGCGGGAATCAACGCTCGATAGGCGTCCTTGACGTCTTGCGGGTCGCTTTCATGCCGCTCCACGGGAATCCATCCGGGGGCGATCATGTTCACCGTGATGCCAAACGGGGCGAGCTCTTGCGACATGCTCCGCGACCAGCCAATCTGCCCCCCCTTCGCCGCCACATAGGCACTGAACGGCGAGACGCTCCGGTGATAGACCTCGCTCGTGATGTTAATGATCCGCCCCCACTTCTGCTTCTTCATGTGCGGCAGTCCCCGCTTCGCCAGCAGAAACGGGCTCTTGATAAAGAAGTCCAGCATCCGCTGATAGAACGCCCAGTCATACTCCTCAATCGGCTTGAGCGGCTGCTCGCAGGTGGCATTGGGAATGATGATGTCCGGCTTGCCGAGTTTGCTCTCGGTTTCTCGAAAGAGTGTTTCGACGCCTACTTCCGTCGTCACGTCGCAGCGGATGAGAGCTGTCTGGATGCCGGCCGCTTGATACTCTTCCGTAGCCTGCTTGGCCCGTGCCTCGTTGTTGGCAAAATTCACGGGGACCTTCGCCCCCGCCTTGCCAAGAGCGAACCCCATCGCTTTGCCGAGGCCAGTGCTGTTGCCTGTGATGAGAGCGACGCGGCCAGAGAGGGAAAACGTCATCGGTGGACTCCTGAAATCGCCAGTCAAAGGATCTGTTTATCAAACACATTTAGGATTCTGTTGAGGACTTTGAATCTAGCATGAGATCCTTTCCTTGGGGCGAAGTTGTTGCGAATCCCCCCCGGTAAAACAACAGCCCCCCCCGCCCGCGGGTCGTCATTTGTGTTGGTAAACCCCCCGGGTTAACCAACACCTCCCTCGCAGGGCGAGCGGGGGGCGTCAGCCCCCTGATACTTCCTCCTCGGTCCCAGAATTCCCTTACCAACCAAGTGACTCGGCCTCTCTGATTCATGATTCTCTCTCCTTCTTCGCGGATGAATCGCCTCTTCGCAACCCATTGCCGCAACTCGCCTTAAGCTCAAATCTCTGATTCATTTTCGCCTAAATTCGACCGTTCTTGATTCACATTTCCACATGTATATTTTCATAAGTCATGATCCTAAATGATCTTCCGACCGCCATCCACCATGAATCACTCTCGACAAGCCACGCAGTTATAAGCTCTTTCAAAATCCATTTCCCGGCCCACAAATCGCCCTAACCCTCAGTCTCTCTAAGGCTTGCGACCACCGCCAACCTTGAATCACCCTCAAACCCTATAAGCCGCGAATTACACGCCCAACCGCGCGGGAACAAAAACGCCACGGACGGCAAACCCCGGCGCGTACCGCGTCCCCATCCTAAAGATGCGCGAGACGTATATTTTGTTCACTATTCGCAAAAGAATATTTTCGGCTTGGCGTTCGGCCTGGACCGAGGCCCAAGTCTTGGGCGTCCTGGACTTTCTACCTGGGAGCGGGCAGCCGCCGCAGAATTCCGATCCCCCAAGCGGCAGCGGGCGTGGGTTAGCGGGCCGCCACAAGATCCAGCGGGCTTCTGATTCCCAGAGCGCCTAGCTGGGCGACGTGAGTATAAATCATGGTCGTTTCCAGGTTCTTATGACCGAGCAATTCTTGCACGCTCCGAATGTCGTACCCCGCCTCCAGAAGGTGTGTCGCAAACGAGTGGCGCAACGTATGGCAACTCACGCGCTTGGCAATACCCGCCGCGTCCGCCGCCTCCTTGATCGCCCGGTCAACGGTTCCCGGGTGAGCGTGCCAGCGGAGCAATTTTCCCGTCTCCTCGTCCCTCCGCTGCACGCTGGAGCCAAACACGAATTGCCAGCGCAGCTCCCGGCTCGCGGAATGCCGCTTGTGCTCCAGGCTTGTGGCGATGGGAGCGTATCCAGCGCCGCGTCGCAGATCGCGCTCGTGGCGAATCCGCACATTTTCAATCCTCGCCTGGAGCCGAGATCGCAGCGATTGCGGCAGGACGGTCAGCCGGTCTTTATTCCCTTTACCGCGGCGGACCACGACCTGGCCCCGTTCGAAGTCGAGGTCGCAAACTCGCAACTGACAACACTCCGAGACGCGCAGCCCGCAGCCGTAGAGGAGCTCGGCCATCAGTCGCACCGGACTGTCGGCGGGAATCGCGGCCAGGAGCCGTGCGGCCTCGTCGCGCGAGAGTACGGTGGGGATGTGAACGGGGCGTTTCGCGCGGAGGGCGTCGAGCCTGCCGAGGGGTTGCTTGAGAACCTGGTTGTAGAGGAACAAGAGTGCGGCGAGCGCCTGGTTCTGAGTGCTTTCGGCGACCTTGCGGTTGACGGCCAGATGGGTTAGGAACCCTTCGACTTCGGCGGCTCCCATGCTGGCTGGATGCACCCAGTCCCCGGTTCGCTGATGTTGAAAGCGGAGAAACTCTTCGGTCCAGCGGAGATAAGTCTGGGTAGTCCGGCGAGCGAAATGCTTTTGGAGACAGGCTTGTCGGTACTGTTCCAGGAGTTTCATGAGAAAAATCTTGGCGCGCGAGAATTGGATTGTCAATTACCCGATGCGTCGAATGGCGTAACAACGAGCGCCATCATTGTTTGGAGCGAGAGCCGATTGACATTCAAGAATCCGACCGCTAACTTATCGCGCTGTGGCGCAGGAGAATAACTAGTTATGCCGCTTGGTCAATGTTGGAAGAACCGATGACTGACGATAACCTATTTTTGGAACATGAAAATCGGGAATCGGGCCTTCTGGCTGTTCTCGAAGATAATGGAACGTCCGCGTGGCTCTACATCTCCGAAGCCGATTCTCGAAAGCCAATGGGGGACGCTTGGGTTTACAATCGCATTGCTGCGCCGCCGGCCGAAGCGATCAAATCATATCGCGGGGGACCGCCGCCAGCAGCCCAAGGGTATGCAATCGCAGATGCCTTGTGCGAAGATCCGTCGTCCCATGAATGGTCGTTTCTCTGGTCAGCGGATGGCGAATCGGTCGCCGTCGCAAAGGATGGTGAACCGGTGGCATTTATCATCGCTGGCCAAAAAGGTGGGTACAGTCGCGAATTGGTGAAGGACGGTCCGTGGGGCCACCCTTGGTCTGAAAAGCTGTTCCGCTCGAAGTTCGGCGCGGCATAACCAGTCGCTGAACTTGACCGGGGCCGCATTCCGGTTTCGCGCGGCATGTCGTCGTTGCAGCGGCCCCGGCAAGTTAGCTTGTGCGTTATGCCTCTAAACGGAGACTCCGATGGGGATCGGCCTCTCACTTATGCTGAACAAGGAAATTCCCGACGCCGAACTTCGTGACACCGACGGCAAGACGCTTTTTGATTGCGCACCGACTCTCGACAAGATCGGAAAGTCGAAGGGCATCAAGCCGTCCTTTTCTTCGTTCATCTTCGATCCCGAATCGATGGACGAACCACCCGAAGGCGAACTTTTTGAGGAAACCTATTACGACCCCAAAGACGGCTTGCGGGTTGTGACCGGGCTGATTGCGGCGCTCGAAGCGCCAGATGGGAAGGCGCGAAAACAAATTGATGGTGGCGGCGGCATTCTCTATCCACTGTCCAAAGTGCTCGGCGTAAAGAGCGGTATGGAGGGCAAGTGGTTTGAGTACTGCCTTGCAGACCTCAAGGAATTGGAGCGCTGTTTGAAGCTCGCCGTCAAAGCGAAAGCGGGGTTTTACCTACTCACGTGTTGAAGGGCGAGGCATAACAAACGGATGAAGCTGACCGGGCCGCCATTCTGGTTTCGCGCGGCATGAAGGTCTTGCAGGCGGCCCCGGCAGCTTATCCTTATCGTTAGGCGACTTGGAGATTTCCATGACAGGGCTTCGATGGCTTTTGATTGCTTCAGCGGTCGTCCTTGTGGCGACAGTTACGGCCTGCCGGCCCTCGGCAACTCCATCGAACGGCGCGCAACCGACGCAGTTAGAAAAAATAGCTATCACTGTCCAAGACGAGTTGGGCAACGAGAGCTTTGGCCTGGGCGGTGAGGGTTCCATTGTTTCCCGCAACAAGAATGCGGTAGAGATCGCGAACGGTCGAGTAATCGCCAACGGAAAGGACGGCGGTTCGCTGAAATCTGGTGACGTGGTTCTGCTCGATAGGGAGGGACGACTCTTTGTCAACGGGCAAGCGCAAGCGACCAAGTAGGCCGCCTAACAAGTCGTTGCACCCGACCGCCGCGACGTCTCGCGTGATAGAGAGTCAATCGGGCGGCGGGTGAACTTTTTCCGTT
>JBJXFF010000110.1:0-35770 GCA_046153945.1 Pirellulaceae bacterium | reverse complement strand
CTGAACAGCAAAATCATGTCCATCAAACGTCGCGCCGGCGGCTTCCGCAATCCCGAAAACTTCAAAACCGCGATCTACTTCCACTGCGGCGGATTAAGCCTGTACCCATAAGAAACCCAGATGGTTCACAAAAATAGCGGCCCCAATCATGCTGTAAATGTTCATTTCGACCCAACCTCATTACATCTTTTTCCTAAACCCTGAGAAATTAGAGCAGACTCGACACAGCATATCCAGCACCTACGATTCCAGCGGCGGCCTGGAAATGCCCTCGCACACCATCATCACGGTCAACCTGGCGAAAGGGAAAAAAATCGCCGGCTCCCCCATCGAAACCCCCACCGAAATCATGACCATCGTCAGCGGCTGCCCCATGGAGCGAGCCAGCGCCGAAGCCTTCGCGCGCCTCATCCTCTGGATGGAAGCCGACTACGGCTGGGACCGCTGGCGGGCCTACGACATCCTGACCCACGTCGCCCGCACCAGCATGGGCTACTACGGCCTGGGAACGATGGCGGCGAAGATTGAGAAGCGGTATTTGGCGAAGCCGGCGTAGAGTCCTTGGCCTTGATCGCCAAGGCCCGATGTTGCCGATCCACTCTGCAACAGACCAATGAAGTTCTCTCGCAAATTGCCAACCAAACGTTAGTCGCGAGCTAGCGTGGCTCGATAATCGGCGCGGGCGGCAAAATACTCGTACAGCGCGTCCACTTCTGTAATTTGCGCTTCAGCCGCTTGCTGTTCGCGGAGGTTGACGGACAGCAAGTCGCTTTCTCCCAAATCAAATTTGCGGCGTTCGATCTCCGCCAGGCGGTTTGCTAACTCAGCGGATTCGTGCGCCCGCTCGACCTGCTGATAGGCGGCAATTAGCGCGGCATAGACGGCCTTTACGTCGGTCGAGATCTTGTCGGCGGTCATCCGTTGTTTAGCCGTCAATTGTCTCAGTTTACTTTCCACCGCCGTCATTTTGCCGCGTGCTTTGCGTCGCTGGACTGGCACATCGAGAAACAACCCGGCTTCGAGTTCGTACTGCGATTTGTCATTCTTGCTGCTCGCGGGAGCTCCCACGTCCTGCGACCCAACGACAACGGCCTGAATATCCGGAAAAAGATCGTTCCGAGCTTCGGCGAAGTCGATTTGCAATTGCTCTCGCAGGAGGTTCAGGGCGAGCAGTTCTGGCCGGCTTTCGAGAGCTACTTCAATGTCCGCGGCGAGGGCATCTTCCTCGACCGGCTGCGGGACAGGAAAATCCGCAAGTTGACCATCGTCCACAACGAGTGGTTCACCGGAATCATCGCGATAGAACAGGGATAGCTTGATGGCTGTCTGCTGCCGCTTGCGCTGGGCGTCGATTAACTTGGCTTCGCGTGAAACGATCATGCGGCGATTGTCCTGAAGCACAGGTGGTTCCGTATCGCCCGTCTCGACCTTGCGGCGGATGGCTTCGTTGCGGTCTTTGGCGATTTTCAGCAGCGAAGCGGCAATTTGGTGACGGCGGCCGGCGGCAACCCAGTCCCAGTACGCATAAGAAGCGGCTCGCACGAAGTCGAGGAGTTGCAGCCGGATCTCTGGTTCGGCCAATTGACGGTCCAAATTGGTTCGCCACAACTGCGCACGCCGGGCGTCGATGTTCACGTTGCGAGCCAGCGGTACGGCCACGCCAGCTCGAAACTCTCCTCCGTCATCGGTCTGTCGTTCCCCATACCACGGCTGAAAATTCCCGCGGCCGATGCGGTAGCCCCCGAACAGCGCGCCGCCCCCGAATGTCGGTTGTTCGATGCCGACGTATTGTCGATACGTCTGGTAAAAGCCTAGCGGCCCATTTTCGGTCGCCCCTTTCAACTTCAGGTCGAACGCGCCGTGAGCCGCCAGATGTTCACCGAACGCGGTGTCGCGGGTCAAAAGCGCCGCTTCCAGCAGTGGAAAAGAGCGATGCACGGACTCGACGACCTGTTCCAACTGCAAAACGTCGATACGCCGTCCAGCCGGAAGTTCTTCGGCAGCATCCTCCGGCTTTGATCCATGGGCGACCATCACAACTTCGCCGCGACTCGGTCCGGCGTTCTCCATGCCAGCTACAATATTCTGGGATGGAGTGATCTCGTCGCTAGTCAGCGGAGAATCATGCCCAACGGACGGCGGCTTGGTCGATCGGCTACTGCGGCGAACCGGTTCCACGCTTGCACAGCCAGCAGTGAGCGCCAGCAACATCAGGATGGCGATCAATGAACGCACGGTTTACAAACGCCTTCCACAATATTCGAGCGCGTACCAACAGCCGGGTGCATCGACATAGTCAAGGTCATCGTCATATTCTACGCAACCGCTATAGTCGATTTGACTTGCTGGGAAATTTTTGTGTTTAGTGTGTTTTGCCCACTTTCGGCGGTTTGCTGGGTTTGTCTTTCGATCCGTCCTTCTCAAATGACGTGACCGGCGGAAAAGCGTTCATGCGCCGCCATACTTCAAACCACAAGGGAACGCGGTCCAACAGAACCCAGCCGTGGGCCTGCACCCCTTGACGCAGGAATCTTCCTTCCGGCCATTTCGCTCCGGGCCAGTGGGGGTCGCGTTGGTCGGGTTGAACGAGGATACGGTACTGGCCTTTGCCGTTGTCGATTGCATCGATGGAAATGACCTCCCCACCAAAAGTTCCGACCGCCACGGACGGCCAGCCCGCTAGTTGAACGGCCGGCCAACCCTCGAAGTGCAGACGCACATGCCGGCCCGGCTCGACCAACGGAGCGTCGTTGCCGTCGAGCCAAAGCTGCACGGCACGATCCGTTGTATCGGGAACGATCACGCAGAGCATGTCCCCTTCCTTGATCATCTGTCCCCCCTGGTTTGGCGTGATCCGCACGATGAAGCCGTCAAATGGGGCAGTGACTATCTGGCTCTCTTGCCGTGACACTTTGACTTGCATCTCCGCGAGTTCCTTCTCGGCCTTATTCAATTCTGATACTGACTTAGCCACGTCTCCCTCCGCCTTGGCCACGTCCCCTTTGCCTTTTCCGAGCATGGCTTTTGCGTAATCGATATCCACCTGAGCTTTTTGCGCCTTGGCGTTCCGGTCTCTTTGCTTCCCAGTCAATTCGTCTTTGGCGGCCTGAACATAGGCCTGGTGCTTGGCGATTTTGGCTTCCCCCTCCTTGTATTTGCGTTCGGCCTCTTGAAACTTGAGTTGCGACGCGATTTTCTCTTCGTATAGTTGCTTCTGGCGCTGGTAGTCCGCTGTGACCTGTGCGAACGCCGCCAGTTGCTCGATTAAGTGCTGTTCCTCGGCGATGACCTTTTGCTGCGCATTTTCGATGAAGGCATCGGCCGAGGAGATAACTTGCAGCTTCACCTCGGTGTAAGCCGTGACTTGCGCTGTCAGGGACTCGACGATGGTATGTGCGGCCTCCAAGTTTCGATGATTGGCTTCGACCTGCTGGTGAGCCGCTTCGAGTTGCGCTCGGGTGGAGGTCAACTGGTCCTGCAAGCGTCCCAACAGTGACGGATCCAGATCCTGAATTTCGGCAATCATCTGCCCTTTTTCAACGCGGGCGTTTTCAAAGATGCCCTCGCCCCAGCGCACAATCCGCCCCTTAATAGTCGCTTCAATCGTCTGTTGCCGTTCTCGCGGCGCGTACGCCACCACGTTGCCGCTGCCGGTAATCGACTGCTGCCAGGGTGCGAACATCATCAAAATGATCGTGACGAGCAAGAGTGCGAACAGCACTCTGGCGATCTGACGGACGAATCGCGAAGAGCGGGCCAACCGCAATGAGGGCATGAGCGCCTCACTGTAGGCGACCGGCAACAACATGGTGCGGCGCCGCATGGTTACGTTAGCCGCGATGGTCCCGCCTGCGTCATGGTCGCTCATGGCTCGCCCTCCGTTTGATCCACTTCCGCCAACACATCGCGGTACAGCTCGCCTTGCTGCAATTCCACGAAGCGCGGACACTGTTTCTGCAAGGATGCGCGGCCGGTCACGATTAGCAGCGTCCACGGCTGACGCGAATCGCAAAGGGTGCTCATCAACTCATCCGCTTCCTGGTCTGGCAAGCTGTCCAAGACTCCATCCACCAGCAACAGGCCGGGCCGGCCGACGATGGCTCGCGCGAGCATCAAGCGCCTCAACTGGTTTTCGGTTAACGGATTGCCAGCGCTGGACAGATCCGTCTCAATTCCTTTGGGGAGCTGCAGCACAGCCTGTAGAAGTCCAACTTGTTCCAGAGCGTCGCGGACGTTGCCAATCGTGACGTCAGGGCGGGCGAGATGCACGTTCTCAGCCACGCTGCCATGAAACACTTCGATGTCGCGGACGAGTGCTGCGCGGCGGCGCAAAAAGTCTGGACGCAGATCACGGGTGTTGATTCCATCCAGCAACAGATGGCCGTGCTTAGGACCGCGCAGTCCGAAAATCAAGTCGAGCAGCACACTCTTTCCCACGCCCCCGAGCGTCACGCGTTCGCCGGAACCAATCTCCAGATGGATTGATTCCAAGACGCGTGCGCCCCCAGACAACGAGTAGTCTAGGCCGCGAACCGACAGGGTGGCCGGCCGCGCTGGAAACTGGTGCAGTACGCCCGCCTGTTCCTCAATGGGCAGGTCCAACAAGACTCCCAGCTTGTCGACCGACGCCAGCAGATCGTAGTAACTCTCCAGGTATCCTCCCAGCTTGGCGAACGAGGCGACAATGACGGTCACGATCAGTTCCGCGGCAACAAGCTGCCCGAGCGTCAACTGGCCCGTCATCACCAACCAGCCGCCAATCCCCAGCAACACCGCGCTGGCTACCGCCTGGAGCGACAACGCAAACAGAATTTGCCGCATCAGCACATGAAAGTGCTTTTTGCGCGCCGTCAGGTACTCGGACACGACATGGTCGGCCCGCTCTAAAGCGTACTCCGCTCCTCCATCGTATTTGAACGTGACCGCGCATCTCGCCAGATCTTGCAACCAGGCCGCCGTCGCGTACTTGTACTTGGATTCCTTGAGGCTGGTTGCCGCGGCACCTCGTCCCAGTATGAAGACAACAAATGTCAGCATCACCAGCAGAGCCACGTCGAAACCCAGCAGCCAGGGATGATATAGGGCCAGCACGACCATGCCGATCACCGTGTTGAGCACCAGGGTCAACCCGTCCAGCAGTAATTTGGCCGTGACCTTTTGCACCGTAATGATGTCAAAGAAGCGGTTGACCAACTCAGGCAGGTACTTTCCGTCTTGGCTTTCGGCCCGCACACGGGGCAGGCGATAGGCCAGGTCGGCTGTCACGCGGGCGAATAACCGGCACTGGATGATTTCCACCACGTAAGATTCCAGCCCTTGAATCGCTGCGGAAAACGCCATGAATGTCAGCAGCAGCATTGTCAGCACGACAAGTGGCTGCAGGAATCGTCCAAACGCCACGGTATCGACCATGGATTGGAAAGCGATGGGCGTGGTCAATGTCAGCAGACCGACGATCAGGGAAAACACGAAAAGCACCAATAGGTCCGAGCGTTCCGGTCGCAGCAATGCCCACAGCCGCGCCGGCGGCGACATTGTTTCGGAATGTACGCTGACGGCGTCGCCATAGGCCGCGGAGCGCTCCATGATCACGCATCGCAACATGTCTTGAGCACCCGGATTGCCGGTAAACTCGCGCAAACGCGAGGCGTTGCCCCACTGAGGGGAATGTTCGGGTAAGGCGCGAGCCATGCGGAAATTGCGACCACGAACGTCGGTCACGGCTCGCCAGGGATTGGACCCCGGTACATAGAAAACAAGCCTCGCCCCGTCGCGAGCAAGTTCCTGAAACTCTCCCGCTTTGCAATCCACAACTTTGCACTTCAAGCCCAGATTTGTGCCCGCTTCTCCAATCCATCGCCACCAAAGCTGCGACGTCTCGCCCGGAAATGCCTCCGCTGCTTCGCGGACCACGCGTCTCAAACGCCCGCGATCAACAGGCTGACCGGCTTCCAAGAGCAGATGCTCAAGAAGTCCTGCGGCACCGTCGAGCCCTTCCACGTTCACCGGATTTGTCTTTTGCGCGTCGTTAGCGGTCAATGTTGCACGTTCGTCCGTCATTTCGATTCTGCACTCCGGCTGCGGCGTCGATTTCAGGTTCCGGCCCATTCCTTGCGAGCCTTGCCTATCGCTTTCCGAAGCTCGTCGCCCGCAACAGTTTCTCTTTCCAGAAACCGGGTTGCGTCCATCAGCCAGCTAGCAATTTCAAGGTGGCGGAGATGATAAAAAACATGTCGGCCCTCGCGCCGTTCGGAAACCAGCCGGTTTGCACGCAGCACCATCAGGTGTTGCGACACCCCGGAGTGGCTGATGCCAAGTGCTTCTTTCAGCGAGTTCACGTCGTGTTCTCCATCCCGCAGCTCTTCGATAATGCGAATGCGGTGCGGATGCGACAGAACGCCCAAGAACTCCGCAAGCTCCTTGGCCACTAATGCGCGGTGCGGCATATTCATCGTCCTAACCAGGTACAAAGATTCAAATATTTGAATCTTTCAATATCTAAATCTTATAAGACGAAAGTGCTTGCGTCAAGGCGTCCCGCCGAAGATTTTCGAAGCGGCCTAGACGCAGCATTTCCAGCCCTAATCTCATGAGTGGCCTGGAAATGACTTGCACATGGTCAGGGAACGGAAAATAGGACAGGAACGAACGGCACTTGAACCTTTCCAGACCCTAAAGCTGCCGATTGATGCGGAGCGATGATTCACCGCATCGAATCCGTGAACGAGCAGTGCCGGGCCCTAGACCCCATTCTTGAGCGGGAGATAGACCGCGTAATACATCACCAAATAGAACGCCCAGAACACCACAACGGTCCAGAGCAGGACCAGCACTGTCCAGAGGATTTTCGAGACCGGCGAAAACCCGCGGCTGATCCAGAGGATCGGCAGGCCAAGAAACAGTGTCACGAAGAACAGCATCCCCAGGACCAGCCAGGAGTTATCCGCCAGATCCCGCAATTTGGCTCGGGGGGCAGGCGGGGCGTCGGGGACGATGGCCGCGTCCAGCGGTTGATTCAGGTTCTGCGGAATATGCTGTTCAGGGGCCATGCCCAATTGTGCGGTGGCGGCGTTGCTGAGAAAAGTAGGTGGCCGCCTGCACCAGCCGCGAGGTGGCTGAATTATGCTAAAGGAATGGAATCCCCCGCCAAGGCCGCCCCCACTTCGCTGCGAATTCGCGTTGCGCCGGAAGAGGTGACCGTCCGTTTCTGGGGCCTCCGCGACGAGCCGGTGGGGACCTGGCTCCGCATAATAATGGGAGGTGGTGCGAGCGCCGTGGCGGGAGCCTATCTGGGGCACGAAGCCTGGGGCTGGGGGACGATGGGGCTGATGCTCCTCACGCTCTGGCGGAACTGGATGCCGCTCCGGTTCGAAATCGGCCCGCACGGCATTACCCAGGTGGTGCTGGGCCGGCGGACCCGCATCCTCTGGACCTCGATTCTCAACTACCAAGTCTACTCCCGCGGCGTCCTCTTGCTCCCTGACGCCGTTGTCGTTCCTCTGTCGCCGCTCCGGGGACTGTACCTGCCGTGGGGAACGCAGAAGGAACAAGTTTTGGCTAACATTGAATACTACCTCGCCTCCTGGGCCGCCTCGCAAACGACAACCTCGCGCTGACCATGCCACACCTCCTGAAGCCTGCCCTGATATTCCTCCTGGCCTTTGCTATGCTGGCCAGTCCCGCGCTCGCCGGCAATCGCCTGTTCCGCCGCTGGCAGGGAGCACGCCCCGCGAACTCGGCCCCACAGGCTCCCGTCCTCGTTTCCGCTCCCGCACCCAAAAAGCTCATGTATCCGGCCACTCGCAAGTCCGACCATGTTGACGAATACCACGGCACCAAGGTCCCCGATCCCTATCGCTGGCTCGAAGATCCCGAAAGCGAGGAAACCAAGGCCTGGGTCCAGGACCAGAATAAAGTCACCTTTGGCTATCTCGAGCAGCTCCCCTCGCGGGAGGCGTTTAAACAGCGGCTGACGAAGCTTTGGAATTACGAGCGGTATGGACTCCCGATCAAACGGAAGGGGCGCTACTTTTACTCCCGCAACAGCGGCCTCGAAAATCAGAACGCGGTCTATGTGGTGGAAGGACTCTCCGGCCAGCCGCGGCTGCTGCTGGATCCGAATACATTGTCGAAGGATGGGACGGTTGCGCTCGCGAACTGGGTGGTTAGCGACGACGGCAAGCTGTTTGCGTATGCCCTCGCTCATGCCGGCTCGGACTGGAACGAGTGGAAGCTCCTCGACGTCGATACGGGCCGCGATCTGCCCGACCATTTGCAGTGGGTCAAGTTCAGCGGCATCGCCTGGACCCCCGACGGCCGCGGCTTCTTCTACAGCCGTTATGACGCGCCGAAGGCGGGAGAGACTTTCACGGGGCAGAACTATTTTCAGAAGCTCTACTTTCACAAGCTCGGAGACGAGCAGGGGAAGGACACGCTGATCTATGAGCGGAAGGACGAGAAAGAATGGGGCTTTGGCGGCGAAGTCTCCGAAGATGGCCGCTACCTGATTGTCACCGTCTGGCGCGGGACGGAGCGGAAGAATCAGGTCTTCTACAAGGACTTGCAGCAGGCGGATGCGAAAGTTGTCGAACTGCTGAGCGGCTTTGATGCGGAATACAACTTCATCGGGAGCCAGGGGTCAACTTTCTATCTGCTCACCAGCAAGGACGCTCCTCTTCGCCGGCTCATTGCCCTGGATGTCTCTGCCGATAAGCCGCAGCCAAAGGAATTGATTCCTGAGGCGAAGAACGTCCTGCAATCGGTCAGCCTGATCGGCAAGCACTTTATCGCCCAGTATTTGCAAGACGCTTGCAGCGCGGTGAAGGTTTATGATCTAACCGGCAAGCATGTCCGCGACGTGGACCTGCCGGCACTCGGCTCCGCGGGAGGTTTTGGGGGCCGGCACGACGACAGCGAGACGTTTTACTCCTTCACCAACTACACCACCCCCGGCAGCATCTATCGCTACGACGTCGCTACCGGCAAGAGTACTCTCTTCCGTGAGCCGAAGGTCGATTTTGATCCGGCGCAGTTTGAAGCCAAACAAGTCTTCTACACCAGCCGCGACAGCACCAAGATTCCGATGATGGTGGTGACGAAGAAGGGTGCGAAGCTGGACGGCACGAGTCCCACCATTCTCTACGGCTACGGCGGGTTCGACGTTTCGCAGCGCCCCGGCTTCTCGGTCAGTACGCTGGCCTGGGTCGAATCCGGTGGCGTCTACGCCGTGGCCAATCTTCGTGGCGGCGGGGAATATGGCCGGGTCTGGCACGAGGCGGGGATGCTGAAGAACAAGCAAAACGTCTTCGACGACTTCATCGCCGCGGCCCAGTGGCTGATCGATAACAAGTACACCAGTTCCCAGCACCTGGCCATCCGCGGCGGCAGCAACGGCGGGCTCCTCGTCGGCGCGGTCATGACCCAGCGGCCCGACCTCTTCGGCGCCGCGGTCCCCGCCGTCGGCGTCCTCGACATGCTCCGCTTCCACAAATTCACCATCGGCTGGGCCTGGGTAAACGAATACGGCAGTGCCGACGTCGCCGAGCAGTTTCCGACGCTGCTGGCCTACTCGCCGCTGCATAATCTGAAACCGGGCACCAAATATCCGCCAACCCTCATCACCACCGGCGACCACGACGACCGAGTCGTCCCCGCCCATAGCTTCAAATTTGCCGCCACTTTGCAAGCCGCCCACGCCGGTGACGCCCCCGTCCTCATCCGGATCGAAACCCGCGCTGGCCACGGCGCCGGCAAGCCGACGACTAAGCTGATTGAAGAAGCAGCGGATGTGCTGGCGTTTTTGAAGGGGACGGTTGGGAAACTGTAAGCGTACTTCTTGGATGTTAAGAGTCCACAGATTACGCAGATGGCACAGATTGGAAATCAGGATTAGGACGAGTTCATTCGGTGAGATTGTCACGAATCTCGGAATGAAATCTGCGCCATCTGCGAAATCTGTGGATGCCTCGTTGTGGCCAGGACTCCCTACCTGGCCACATGCCCGACCGAAGAAAAAAGGCTGTTTACATTTCCGGTACTGCAAATTCTCCAATTTGTTCAGAAATCTGGCGTCATGGCGCGAGCCTCGTTACGCTTATTCCTATATGGACAACGGGGCTCATCCCCCCAAGTGTGCAGATTTGAAGTCGTCAGATTCTCAGGAGAAACGAAATGCAACCTACGAGCGATGCCCAAGTCGTGTTGGAAAGACTAGCCCGCCTTGAACGTCACAATGTGCGATTGCGGCTCGCGATGTCCGTCGCGATTGGAATCATTGCCGTTGGAGTACTGGCTGGAGCCGCGATTCCAGTCCCGAAAACAATCGAAGCACAAGGCTTCATTTTGGTGGATCCTTCCGGCAAACATCGGGCGGAACTTGGTTTGCTTCCTGAGGGGGGCGGCGTTCGGTTGTCTTTACTCGACGAGAAAGGAGTGAGTCGCCTACAGTTGAACGCAAACAATCAGGATGCCGGGATCAGCCTCATTGAAAGCGGAGAATTGCGAGCCTCGCTCAATGCCCGAACAGGAAAACACGTCATGCTGATCCTTCAAAAAGATAAGTTTGATAAAATGCGGAATCAGATGGCCTTTGGATACATGGACGATGGCTTACCCAAGATCTTCATCAACGATGCCGAGGCCAAAACAATTCTGTTGAAGCCGTAGGGACTCCGCGAGAAGACTTTCCATTCTCAAGACCCTCCCTTGCCGTCGCACTGGCTGATGTGCCGATGGTGAGTTGCAGGGGTGGCAGAGTCGTCCGGCGGCTCATCTGCCAGTGCCACCCTACGCCGGAGCTACGCCGCTTGCTTCAGGCCCAACGGGCCGCACTATGTCAGCCCAGGGTGGAGGGGGCGCAGCCCCCGAAGCCCTGGGATAGGGTGCGAAAAATCATCCACAGCCCCAACGGGGCGCGCTTGACATAGGCTGACCTGTTGGGGCAAAGAAGGGTGCGAGACGGCAAACCGGCCACGCTAAACTGATCTTTCTGCAAAGTTGAGGGAGAAGCACGGGGACACCCGATGGAACCCCAAAAAATCTTCCGAATTCTGGCTGCCGGGGCTTGCCAGTGCCATCGGGTATGTATATATTTGTACAATTTTCGGCGGAGCTGCGCACGGACCAGGGAAGGTATGCTCTTTTCCAATTCGGTTGTAATGGCGTGAAAACTTCCCTTGAGGGGACGGATAATTCCTGCGCATCTGTTTGAAAACAGGTTATAAAATACGCAGGAGACCCACCTGGAGGGGTGATAAGGGACGTGAATCAAGAAATGGGCTGATTCACTGATGCATGAGCCGTAAAGCGTTTTCTCCCCGTGGCTTGTGCGCGGCGCGGGAGCAAAAAAGGAACGTGAATCATGTGAATCTAACTCCGTGATTCAGGGCTTATCGGCGGTTATATGGTCCTCGCGGGTGACTCAGGGGAGAAGTGCTGTTAGCGGTTTGGGAAGATCGAAACTGGGCGTTAAGAGTAAGCCTTTGCACTCCCTCGCTGACGCTGCGGGTTTCCAGGCTCATTCGCCAAAGGCTATCTTCCCAGCGGTATCACCCGTCCCACAATTTCCTCGCGTGCCACCCCGCCTCCCCATTGCCGGCTGTCGACGGAGATTGGTTGGTTGTCCCCCAGGAGAAAGTACCGGCCTTCGGCCAGCGGTGACTCCGCTTGCCAGTCTCCGCTCAGGCCGTTGGGGTTCAGGTAGTAAATGTCCCGCCAGACTTGCAAATGCGTGACTTTCAGAGGTCCGCCGTAAGCACCAATCTGTAGCCGGGAGGAGTCGCTGGATGCGAGTTGCTGGTTAGCAGGCGGGGGCATTTCGTCGTACGCAATGGTGGCCAGCACCTGCCTGTTGCGGACGATCAGCAAGTTCCCATCACAGAGGGCTACTTCGAATTCAAAGGCACGAGTTGATTCCGGAAGATTGCCCCCCAGAATCGTCGTGTTGTCTTTCCGCACGAGGAAGCGTCGCGAGTCGAGTTGGAGATGGACCGTGAACTTATGGGGGGGGCTGATCAAGTTGATCATGAAGTCGCCGCTGCCCCCTTCGACCTGGCAGCTCAGCATCAAGTCGCGAACCGGATTGAGCCCTCGCGAATCGGCTTGATTGAAGGGGTCGTTGTCCTGGATCGCCACCAACTGAGTTCGGGGGGCGGGGCTGGCGCTCGCGTGCCAATGTTCATAGGCCAGCCACTGATCGCTTTCACGTTCGGGACTGGAAGTAAAACGGTACCCGCCGGGAATGGCCTCCCAGTCCGATGCCCCGGGAGGATTCGGCAGCCAGCGTTGTTTGCCTGGCGAACTGCTCGGCGAGCTGGCGGGCAAACTGCCGGGCAGAAAGTCGTTGTCGTGAACCAGGGATCGGACGGCTCTCAAGTCATTGATGGACTTGGCAAGCACCTTCCCGTTCACGAGAAGGTTTCCATTGCGGATGCCCGGCCGTTCCTGGGGGAGTGCGGCGACTCGCTTGACGGCGTAGGTCTTTTCGGTCGTCCCTTCGCTTGTTTTCGGCTCCACGAGCATGACCAGATCTCCGCGCCGCGGAGCGGACCAGAGGTAGGGCCAGGTATCGACCAGGACCCGGTCACCCCGGCGAAGATCCTCGTCCCGCAATTTGTTCTCCTTGAAGCCGCAGTTAGGGCAGACGGCGAGGCGGTCATCGGGAAAGTGGTCCCCATCGCAGCGAAACGTGAGGCCGCAGTCGCCGCAAGTGACGCGGAAGTGCGTGCCGCAAAGGGTTTCGGCCATCGAAGGGCCATCGACGCGATAGGTCCAGATCAATCCCCTAATGCACCAGAGCCGAAACAGGGCCGGAGCCAGCACTGCTAAGAACAGCAGCACCACCGACAGCCTGAGACGGTTAAGAGGGGCGGTCGGGATGAGCCGGAGCAGCGACATGCGTGGTGGCTTCAGGCTTGGCGTGGTTGGCGGGCTTAAATCCGCCGGAGAAGACGAAGTACGCCGCCCCGCACAAGCAAAGGGCGGCCCAAACGTAGTTCCATGTCAGCTTCTCATTCAGGAAGAGCAAAGCAAAGGGGACGAACACCGCGAGGGTGATTATTTCTTGCAGGAATTTTAGCTGGTAGAACGAGATCCCTCCCGCATAGCCGATTCGATTGGCGGGAACTTGCAGCAGATACTCAAAGAAGGCGATGCCCCAGCTCACGAGCACTGCCAGCGCAATAGTCCGCCCTTCCAGAAACTTCAGCCGCGGGTGGAGATACCAGGCAGAGAGCATGAAGAAGTTGGAAGCGATGAGCAGGGCAGTAGTTTTAAGAAGGATCATGATGATTGTGCGGATTGTAAGCGAGCTAGAGTTGGAATGAGTGAGAAGTGCAAAGTGCAAAGTGTAGAGTGCAGAGTTCAAAGTTCCAAGTTCAAGGTTTAACGTCTGATGGGACCTCGTCGCAATCTTGTCGCACTTCCTTTGATGATGGGGTTGCTCCTTGTGGCCACGCCGCGCTGCTTGCACGCCCAGTCTGCGTTCAAGCTACAGCTTGCCGGGCGGTGGGTGGAGGGAACGCCACTGGTGGCGACCGAGAAGCAAGTCTTCTTGCTGGCGCGGGATGGGCAGATGCGGGAATTTGCTCCGGCTCAGGCTCAGAGTTACAGCAAGTCGAGCGGCAACTTTTACTCCTATTCGCAAGCGGAAATGCGCGGCCAGCTGCTGCGGGAATTCGGCAGCAAATATGAAGTCTCGGGAAACGGACATTATCTAGTGGTGCATCCGGCGGGACAGAAGGACTTGTGGGCGCCGAGGTTCGAGGAGCTTTACCGCTCCTTCGTGCATTACTTCAGCACCCGCGCCTTTCGCCCCAGCGAGCCCCGGTTTCCCATGGTGGCCATTGTCTATTCCAAGCAGGCCGATTTTCAGCGGGCGGCCACGGCGGATGGGTCCAAGAATGTTCAGAACATGTTGGGGTACTATTCCCCGAAGACCAACCGCATTGCCCTCTTTGACGTGACCGCAGGGCGCATGGGATTTGACTGGGCGACGAATGCCGACACGATCATCCATGAGGCGACGCACCAGATGGCGTTCAACGCCGGCATGCACAACCGCTTCGGGCAATCGCCGCAGTGGGTTTGCGAAGGGCTGGCCACGATGTTCGAGGCTCCCGGCGTTTGGAATGGCCGTGTGCATCACAACCTGGCCGACCGGGTGAACCGCATCCAGCTAGCCGCGTTCCGCCGGTACTTGCCTCGGCGAAGCGCGAACGCAATTGCCGAAGCCGTCAGTTCCGATCGAGCCTTCGACAAGGATACCCAGGCCGCCTACGCCGAAGCCTGGGCCCTTTCCTTCTTTCTTAGCGAGCAAGAACCGCGGAAGTACGTGCAGTACCTAATGAAAACCGCTGCCGTCAAGGACTTCACGGCTTATCCGTCGCCCCAGCGGCTGAAGGACTTCACGGACGTCTTCGGCGGCAACCTAGGGCTGCTCGATGCCCGGATGCAGCGGTTCATTGGCGAGCTGAAGTAAGCACCCCGATTACGCGATGCTCTTCTCCGACTGCATCAGTTCCCGGAATTGCCGGAAGAGATAGCGGCTGTCGTGGGGACCGCTGGAGGATTCCGGGTGGTACTGCACGCTGAAGGCGGGAGCCTCTTTGTGCCGCAAGCCGGCGATGGTGTTGTCGTTGAGATTGCGGTGGGTGATTTCCAGGCAGGAGGGGAGCGATTCCTCTTCCACCGCAAAGCCATGATTCTGCGCGGTGATTTCGACTTTACCCGTGAGCACATTGAGCACCGGCTGGTTCGCGCCGCGGTGGCCGAACTTGAGCTTAAAAGTCTTGGCTCCGCACGCTAGCCCCAGCAGTTGATGGCCGAGGCAAATCCCAAAGACCGGCACTTTGCCGAGCACGCCGCGGATGCAGTTCTGTGCGTAGTCCAGCGGCTCAGGATCGCCGGGTCCGTTGCTGAGAAAGACGCCGTCAGGGTGATATGCCAGCACATCCTCCGCGCTCGCCGTGCCCGGAAGAATCGTGACGCGGCTTCCTTCGTCCCACAAATGACGGGCGATGTTCCACTTCATGCCGTAATCCAGCGCGACGACGTGAAAGTCCTGCTGCTCGAATGCCGGATTGGGCTCCAGCGACAACTTTGCCCACCGGCTGAGCGGTTGCTTCCACTGACTGGGCTGCGAAGGGAGAACCTCCCGCACCAGATCGCGCCCCACGAGGCCGGGGCTCGCCTTCGCCTTGCGAACAAGGCTGGCGTCATCCAAGTCGGTAGTCGAAGTGATTCCCTTCATCGCTCCACCGGTTCGCAGCCGCCGGACGAGCGCCCGCGTATCAATTCCCGCAAGGCCGACGATGCCGTAGCGCTTGAGAAAGGAATCGAGCGATTCTTGAGAGCGAAAATTGCTCGGCCGATCCGTCACTTCCTTTACGATAAAACCAGCAAGATGCGGCTTGCCGCTTTCCACGTCTTCTTCGTTGATTCCGTAGTTGCCGATCTCGGTGTACGTCATCGTGACGATCTGTCCGCGATAGCTGGGGTCGGTGAGAATCTCCTGATAGCCGGTCATGGAGGTGTTGAAGCAAACCTCCCCATCCACCTCGCCTGCCGCGCCGAAGGAAACGCCGGTAAAAACAGTGCCATCTTCGAGGGCAAGCTTTGCGGGCTGCGTCATTATCTCCACCAAATCCTTCTCTAGCTGTCGTGGTTACGGCGGACCTTGCGTTTGTGCGGCACTGGCCTAAAGTCGCCTGCAAGCAAGTCCCGATACCCCATGTACGGCTGTGGGTCTTCGGACAAGGAAGCAATTCCGTGTCCGGAACAGCCAAATCGGGAGGATTTCAGTTGCGGCGAGCTGAAATCCTCCTTTTTCGTTTCTTGAGGAAATCTTTCGCGGGCGTTACGGCCTGCGCAAACTTAGGAAATTATAGCGGCGAGAGGGAAATGCGGAAGGCGGTGGCTACCCCCAAACACTGACCCGATGAGCCAGCGAGAAAGAGAAGAGGTTGCGGGTAACGGCCGCCCATTACCCTTCCGGCGTATCCAGAATCAGCTGTAGGCGTTCCGCAAGTTGCGATGGAAACAGAGGGGGCCAAGTGAAATCGATGAGCCCCACTCCAGCCAAATCCCGCAGATGGACTCGGTCCTTGTCGCGAAATGAAGTCAGCTTCATCCGCACGAGAGCTTTCAGCGAGATGTGCTGAAACTTGGCGTCTGGCGCAGGCTCCGATTCGCTGATTTCTGGAGCAGGACAAAAATCGTCATGCTTCACTTTCTGCCCTGCGAATAGGATATGTACGGCATCCCGAGCCTTGGCATCCGGCCCGTCCAGAAACATGTCGATGCTCTTCACGTGGCGGTAGATAAAGCCCGCCTTGGCAAAAGCCTGCTTAGCGGCCTCCAGGTCACTCGGGCGTAGAAGTATGTCTACGTCCTGGGTGTAGCGAACGGCTGCCTCGTCAACTCTCGTAACCCAGGCGGCAACTGCATTTCCTCCAACGACCGCATAGGGAATTCCGGCGGATTCCAATGCAGCCGCAGCACGCAGCAGTCTGTCGCGGACTTTGTCCACGGCTCGGGCCATCCTTTCCCAGGAAACGGGGTGAAGGGGGACTGGGGTCATATCGCCGGCTTCTCAGACTTGGAGCCCTGGACTTCCAATTCCCCCTCAAAAATGGCCAACTCCTCGTGGATCCTAGCAATCATCTTGCGGATGCCTGCTCTCGTTAACCCCTTCTTGGGAAGTGGGCTTTCTACTTGTAGCTCAGCAAGCCAGTTTTCGAGGTACCCAAGTTCCTCTTTGGCTTTCTCGTATTGGTTCAGGTCAGCAATCATAGGATCACCTCAATCACTCCCTTCCGGCGTCGATCTGGTTCACGGCTGCGACTGAAAAACTCCACCCACCGATTCCAGTCCCGTTCATCCTCAGCCGAGAATATCTCTTCCGGGCGGCGCGTTTCGAACATTTCCTTCAATTCTAACGCAGGCTCGTATCCGCTCGCTAACAATCCGTCAAAATCTTCTGGAATCAGGATCACGGCGTCAACGTCGTTCGGGTCGTCTATTGCAGTTACAAAGCTTCCATCAATCAATAGGCGACGGGCCTTCACAGCGCGAGCCAGTTCAATCCATCGCCGCAGTCTCAACACCAACCAATTGCGACGGCGATTTCCACCTCCAAACCGAAATGTTACCTCGGCGTCTGTCGCAAGATACACGCCTTGCGGCAAGAATCCATCCGCGTTGAATGCAGGAATTGCCATGAGTGCCCCTCTTACCCCAGCACCCGCCCCATCTGCCGCACCGCCTGTTTCAGCCGGTTTTCGTTTTCCACGAGGGCCATGCGGCAGTGCCCTTCGCCGGCGTCGCCGAAGCCGCTGCCGGGGGAGAGGGCGACGTTGGCCTGGTCGAGCATCATCATGGCGAAGTCCACGCTGCTCAGGCGGCTGACCCAGGGCTCGGGGATGCGGCCCCAGACAAACATGCCGGCCCGCGGCGTGGGGACTTGCCACCCTTGCTTGCGGAGGCCATCGAGCAGCAGGTCCCGCCGCGATTGATAGAGGCGAGACTGGGCCTCGACCGCGGCGTCGGTGTGCCGCAGGGCGACGATGGCAGCGATCTGAATCGCCTGGAACAGGCCGTAATCGTAGTAACCCTTGATGGTGCCGAGGGCCTTTACCAATTCTGGATTGCCGGCGCAAAACCCGCACCGCCAGCCGGCCATGTTGTAGCCTTTGCTCATTGTGGTGAACTCCACGCCGACTTCCTTCGCTCCTGGCGCGGCTAGAAAGCTGGGGGGCGTGTAGCCGTCGAAGGCAACGTCGGCATAGGCGAAGTCGCTCACCACCATGAAGCCATACTTGCGGGCGAGCTTGACGACATCCACCCAGAACTCCGGCTCGACGGTGACACTCGATGGATTGTGCGGATAGTTGAAGACCACCACTTTCGGAGCCGGCGAGAGATGCTCGCAGGTGAAAGCGATATTGGACAGAAACTTCTCCTGGTCCTCGACTTCCAGAGCGATGACGCTGGCCCCGGCCATCGCGACGGCGTACTTGTGGGCGGGGAAGAACGGAGCCGGGATGATAACGTTGTCACCCGGGCCCACAGCCGCCAGCATCAGGTGGCTAAAACCTTCCTTGGAGCCGATGGTGACGATGATTTCGCTCTCCGGGTCGAGCCGGACGCCGAATTTCTTAAAGTATTTGGCGGCGACTTCGCGGCGCAGGTTCAAAATTCCGGTCGCCTTGCTATAGCCGTGGTTATTCGGATCCCGAGCCGCCTCCATTAGCTTTTCGATGACGATTTCCTGCGGCGGCTCGCTGGGATTTCCCATGCCCAGGTCGATGACATCTTGCCCTGCCTTTCGCTTCTGATCCCGCAGGGCGTTGACGCGGGCGAGCACGTAGGGGGGGAGCTTGGTAAGCCGGTCGGCGAGCTGGATTTTGAATGGCATCTTCGCTGGCGCGGCGGAAGATGGAGAGACTGAGAGTTGGGGAGAAGGAGTAAGGTCCTGCGTCTCCTGTCCCCAGTCTCTTGTCCCCTGACTCTTGACCCCTGACTCCAGAGAAACAGGGAGCTGACGCCCCCCGCTCGCCTTTTCACTTAGAACTGCCATACCGCCATCTCACTTCCGCTAGCACTTAAAGTGTTCACAGTCCTCAACATAACTCATCGGGTGGATTTAGGGGACCGGGAAAGTGAAACCCGCAGAGTCTTCCGATGAAAGTGTGCTATTGCTGCCAGGAGGTTCGCGCAACTCGTTTTATGGAAAGACGATATTGCTAGATTGTCGCCGGCGCTGGATGCATCCAGGACAGAATTCGCTTGCCGACCTGAATGGCCGGCTTCTCGATCCAGTGATAGGCAAAATGGGTAGCGGGAAGCGAGATGACTACGGTCAGCACGAATGCCTGCCAGGTCGCTCCCAGCCAGGAGGAAAGGGAGTAGAGCACGAGGGGATGCAGCAAATAAACCGAGTAGCTGATCTCACCGATGTAGTCGAGCAGCCAGGATTTCGCCAGCGGCGTCTCGCGGGCGAAGAACAGTCCAAAGAAGAGGGCATAGCCGGCCAGCCACGAAGGGGCGACGCAACTCAAGGCGTATTCCTTGTGCTGAAAGTGGCCGAAGGCGGTCCAGAGAGCGAATCCCGTGGCTGCCATGTTGAGTGACAACCAGAGGAGCGCCTCACGGGTTTTCATTTCGTGTTGGTAGGCTCGAAAGAAAACCATCCCGACAATACAGCTTTGCAGCAGGCAGATCCGACCCATCGGCAGCCGGCGGTCGAGGTACAGCGAAGCGGCAGCAAGCGCCGCCACACCGACGGCCGCCAGGAACGCCAGCAGCCGCGTGCGGCGGTTCAGCCCGACGAGGAAGAGCAGGGCAATGCTGACATACCAAACCATCTCAAGGAGCAACGTCCAGCTTCCTTCGACGATGTTGAGTCCTCTTTCACCGGCGTACTCCTGCACCATTAACACGTGTGTCAGCCAGAACCGCGGCAAGTCGCTGCCGAGATGCTGCTGAAATGGCTTGATCCCTATCCACGCCAACGCTACCGATGCCAAGAGTGCCGCCAGATAGAGCGGATAGATCCGAAAGATGCGGCCGACCCCAAATGCCGCGACGCTGCGGCTTCGCTCCAGCGACAGCGGAATCACAAACCCGCTGACCAGAAAGAAGGCGACGACTCCCACTTCGCCAAAATTGAAGCTGCTGCGGCTCCAGGATTTGCTTGCCGGCACAAACTCCTCGAGCAAGTGCGACGCCAGCACGCACAGAGCCGCGATGCCCCGCGTTCCGTCGATGAATGTCAAACGTGATTGCCGGCCAGCCATGGCTCCATGCTAATTGGCAGGCCGCGAAATGCGAGAAATCGCCGCACAATATGGTCCCGCTCACGACGAATAACCCTATAGCACTTTCATCGGAGACAATCGATGTATGCCTGGCTGCTGATTGCGTCCCTGGCCACTTCCGCCGAGCCGCTCGAAGACGGCACGCTGCTCTTTTTGGAAAACTGCTCGAGCTTCGTCGAACGGACGACCCACGGCAGCGTGGGACACGTCGCTATCGTGATGCACGAGGAGCAGGAAGCGTGGGTCTATGAGGCTATTCCGGGCAAGGTCCGCCGCCTGAAAGTGGACGAGTACTACGCCGAGCTTTCCCGGCTCAACGCCCGCAAGAACGAAGAGCAGCAAATTCACACGTTCGCTCTTCGTCCCGAAAAACCATTCAGCCAAACCGAGCGGCAGGCGATGCGGCACTATCTGGACGAGCAAATCGGCCGCCGCTACAGCGTGAAGGGTTACGTTCGGGGCAAAGAATCTGCCGGCGTCCATTGTGCTGAGCTCGCGTCGCACACGCTCAACGAATCCGGCCGCTACCACTGGGAGCACTGCCACTCGATCAACCCGAGCAAACTTCAGGAGCTCATCGACCCCACCTACCGGGAACCAGCTGCAGTTAACGTCCCGCCGTTTGAAACCGACGAAACCTGGTGCGAGCGGGCGCAGCGCCGCTGGGACAGCATCTGCAACTGGTGCTCCTGGAGTTGCGGGGAAGCCTGGTCTTTCTGCCGGTAACTACAACTACGAACTGTAGTCCGCCATCATTTGGCCAACTCACGAGGACCAGGGATTTCTCCGCAGGCATGCAGGGCGAGGATGGCGTAGGCAGTGCCGGCGTTGGAAATGTAGTGCTGGGTGTGCCAGCTTTGCGACGGTGTGAACCAGCGGCCGCTGGCGCGTTGATGTTCCTTGAGCCAGGTGACACCGCGGCGGATTTGCGGATCGTCCGCTGGCACTCCTCCCTGCCGCAGGACGTAGAGCGAGAAGCCGGTTGCGTAGCCGTCGCTGGCCAGCGACGATCGGTAGACCTTCTCGCGTCCCACATAGACCAAGAAATCGCGGCCATGCGCCTCCGCAGCACGAGACTGCCGTCCTTCATCGGTCTGCCGGTCAGGATCGCTCGGATTCTCCGTCAGACTCGCCAGCGACCAACCGCCGTCAGGCCGCTGGGCCGCGCGGAGCTCCTTGATAGTTTGTGCCTTGTCCTCCGCCGTGATGAAATCCGCGAAATGCGCGGCTCCCCATAACAGCATTGCTTTTTGATGCAGGCTTCGCGGCGGATGAGCGTTTAGATATTTGCGAATACCCGCAAGTCCCTTGCGGGCCGTCTCACTGGCGGAGTAATTCTCCGGGGCGGCGCTGGCGGCTAAAGCGGCGAGGACGACGCCGTAGTGCTCGTCGCTCTTGATCGGCGGCGTATCCCGGAACGGCCATTCCCAGCCCCCGTCCTCCCGTTGCCGGGTCCACATCTGGTCGAGCTGCTGCCGCGTGAGCGGGTGGAGCTTGCCGGTGGTTGCCCGGTCGTGAAACGCCAGGGCAGCAGCGGACTGAATGACGACGGCTGTCACGGCGTCTTTGGGGAGGGCAGGCTCTCCTTCCAAATGTTGCTCGACGATGGTCTCAAAGAACCGGCGGACCTCTGGCGGCTCCGGCGAAAGGGCGGATAGGAGAGGGCGGGCCATCAGGTACGGCGGCAGCGTGTGACAAGCGGCGCACTTCCGGGTCTTCTGCCAGTGTAAGGCCGTTGCATCCAGCGACTTAGCGGCAAGCTCCAGCGAAAACGCGCCAGCCAGCGGCTCATCGACACCCAGCGCCGACGGCTCTCCGGCACTCGTCAGGGAACCCAAGAGCATTGTCACAACGCAAGGCCCAAGCCAGAAACGTTTCATAGAGTCCCTTTATAGACGCTTGCGTCACCTTCGGCAAAACCGTCCCATCCCTATAATCGGGCTATGCCTGGTCCCACCCGCCGCTTCAACGAGTTTCTTATCGCCTGGCGAATTCCGCTCTTCCTGCTCGGCATCGCGCTCGCCCTCGCGGCGTACCTCCCCGCCCAGGGAATCAGGTTCGACCGCTCCATCGAGAACATGTTCTCGGCCAACGATCCCCTCCTGCCGCCATACCTGCGGCTGAAAAAGCAGTTTGGCGGGAATGAGATTGTGCTGGCCGTGTATGAAGACCCGGAGCTACTCCACCCCGGCGGCCACGGGCTGAAACGGCTGGCAGCGACCAGCAAGCGGATGAAAAAAGTGGCCGGCGTGAAGGACGTACTGAGTCTGGCGGAAGTCAACTCGCTGCTGGAGAGCTTGGAGAAGACAAAACGACTCACCAATTTCTTCACCTTTGGCCCCAAGAACGATTGGAAAGGCCCCGCCGTCCTCAATCCCAAGAGCGACCTGGCCCGCAGCTACCAGGAATTGTTCCAAGGTTACACCCACGGCAGCGACGGAAAAACGGTCGCACTGGCCTGCATGCTCGATCCGCAAACTGCCTCCGCCGAGGGTGAAGCCGCTCAGGATGTCTCCCGCCGAGAGACGATTGAAAAGCTCCGCGACATTATTACAAAGCTGCCGGATGGCCTCTCCCCCGGCGTCCTCGCCGGCGAACCCGTCATGGTCACTGAAGGCTTCAAGCTCCTCGAAATCGACGGCCAGCGGCTCGGCATCTGGTCGACGCTTCTGGTCGGCCTGACAATCGTCGTCTGCTTCCGCTCGCTCCGCTGGCTGATTGTTCCCATCGCAGTCGTGCAGTGGACCATCTACGTCACCCAGGCCCTGCTCGCTCTCTCCGGGCTGCAGCTCTCGATGGTCAGCTCCATGCTCACGGCCATCGTCACGGTGGTCGGCGTCGCTACCGTCGTTCACCTCATCGTCCGCTACCGCGAGCTTCGCTCCGAGGGGCAGCAGCCTGGCGAAGCCTACCAGACTGCCGCCACGCTTCTCACCTGGCCGATCATCGGGGCGATTATGACGGATGTCGCCGGTTTCGGCTCCCTTTGGATTTCGGACGTCGGCCCGGTCAAGGACTTTGGCACCATGATGGTCCTGGGCTCCGTTCTCGTCCTCCCCGCGGTCGCACTCCTCGTCCCCGCCCTCTCGCTCTTCGGGGCGACCGGCCAGGAGAAGCAGACTTCGCACAGCACCTGGGCTGAAGGGAGGCTGGACCTCGGCCTCTCGCAATTGGTCGCCATGGTGCAGAAGCGTTCCAAGCTGACCGCCGCCTTGACCGTCATCATCTCCGCCGTGGCCGGGCTTGGCGCGCTCCGGCTGGAAATCGAGTCCGACTTCACCCGCAACTTCCGCTCCGGCAGCCGCGTGGTGACGGGGTATGAATATGTGGAAACCCACCTCGGCGGAGCCGGCGTGTGGGACGTGCTGATTCCAGCCCCTGATGTTCTGGACGAAGCCTATTTCCTCAAGGTCCGCAATCTCGAGAAAGATCTTCGCAGCATCAAGCTGGAGCCCAAACATCCCGGCGAAGAGTCCGCCACGCTCACCAAAGTCATCAGCCTCGTTGATATTCTTGACGCTTCCAAAAAGGACACCACGCTCGCCGCCCTCCCGGCGCAATTGCAACTCCAAGGGATGAACGCCGCGATGCCCGCGTTCATGGGAGCCCTGCAAGGAAAGGACGACCAAGGCCGCCGCTGGCTGCGGATCATGCTCCGCGCCCGCGAACGCCAGCAAGCCCAGCAGAAGCGGCAACTCATCGACGAAGTGACCCGCGCGGCCCAAGCCGCATTCCCGCCCCCCGCGAACGACGCCAACGTAGCCAACTCCCCGCCGGGCGCGGAAGTCACCGGCTTCTTCGTCCTGCTGACGCGACTGATTCAAAGTCTGCTCCGCGACCAGTGGTCTAGCTTCGCCATCACGGTCGCCGGCGTGGCGGTGATGCTTCTCATCGCCTTTCGCAGCATCCGCTGGACCCTCATCGCCCTGGTCCCCAACGCCCTCCCCATCCTCATGGTCATGGGGCTGCTCGGCTGGCTGGGGCTGAAGATCAACATGGGCGCGGCCATGATCGCCGCCGTCTCGATGGGGCTCTCCGTCGACAGCTCCATCCACTACCTCGCCTCGTACCGCCGCGAACGGATCGCCGGCCGCAGCGTCTCGGAAGCACTCAACCTCGTGCAGCAAAGCGTCGGCCGGGCAGCCGTCCTCTCCACTCTGGCCCTCATCGTCGGCTTCATGGTCCTCTGCACCAGCGAGTTCGTCCCCACCATCTACTTCGGAGCCCTGGTCAGCCTCGCCATGTTCGGCGGCCTCGCCGGCAACCTCATCGTCCTGCCGCTTTTGCTTCATTGGACCGAGAAATAACTCCGAATTCACTTCTGGGAGCACTAACAACTTGACGACATACTTCTCATGGGGGTATAATTCCGTTATCTGATGGGGACTGTCCTTTCTCAGGCGGCAAGGAGTTCCTTATGAACGCTCTCTGCGATTCTCCCATTTTTCTGCCGGGCCAAAGCGAAAGTCCAGGCACCAGTTCGAGCTGTGATTTCTCCATACTCTCCGGACCGAGCATCACTCTCTGGATGGCGGGCAATGCTGGCAAGGAGACTCGCAAGGATCTGAAGCTCGTCATTGCTCCCGATCGTCCCGTGATCATCGGCCGGGCGGAAGGGAACCCCGTTCCCTACCTCGACCCTTCGTACCGCTCCACCACGATGCTGCCCGGCAGCGGCAGCACCATCTTGCGCTCGGACGATGTTGAATTGAACAATCGCGTCAGCAGGGCTCATTTCATGCTCCGCGCAATCCCCCGCGGCATCTTGATCGTCAATGGCGTCCCCAAGGTCGGCGGCGGCATTCGCCCCCCACTCAACGGCACCCGTCTCCTTGGCACTCGCCTCCGCGACCTCGCTCCGGCAGAAGAATTGGTCGTCGAGAGCCGCGATGCCGTCATCCTTGTTCTCCCCAACGGCACCAACATTTGGCTCCTGGCGGAGTAGACAAACTGACCAGCCGGTAAAATGAGGCCGCCTTATTCGACTACAATCGTCATCAATTCGAGAAACGAGATGGAGTGCCCCTAGTTCCAGAAATAAGTACATCCGATGCGAATTCCATTTTCGCGAAGCCTCCTGACATGCTCCGTTGTCTGTGCCTTTGCTCTGTCGGCAATAATGGCGGACGATTATCCACAGTGGGGCCGAAAGGGGAGCCGGAATAACGTCGTCGAGGAGCGGGGACTAGCTGTCGACTGGCACCCAGGCAAGTTCGATCGCAAAACGGGGAAGTGGGACGCTGCTACTGCGAAGAACATCAAATGGGTCGCTCCATTAGGGAGCCAGACTTATGGCACTCCGGTAATAGCCGATGGAAGGGTGTTTGTCGGCACCAACAATAGCGCTGCTTATCTCCCGCGGTATCCTCGCGACATCGATCTCGGGTGCTTGCTGTGCTTTCGCGAGCGGGATGGCGCCTTCTTGTGGCAATTCTCCGCCGAGAAGTTGCCGACTGGCCGGGTGCATGACTGGCCTTTGATGGGGATTGCCAGTTCCCCCTTGGTGGAGCAGGACCGAGCATGGTTCGTGAGTAACCGGGGTGAAGTGGTCTGCGTCGATACGCAAGGCTACTACGATGATGAGGATGATGGCCCCGAAATCGGCCCGGATGCAAAGTTGTTTGAACTTCACCATGAGCCGGAAGCGGAAGCAGCCTTTCAAGCGATGATCGCCAGTCTCGATGACGGAGAGCTTCCGACTAGCCTTCGCGAACGGTTTGAAAAATCGGGCACCAAGCTGCCGGCCAAGATTGAATTGGCTGTCGAGAACAAAGGGAAACGCTGGTCGTTTACGGCCAAAGTCGGCGATTTGCCTCGCGAGTTCCACCTGATTCGGCAGGGACCATATTTGCGCAGCTACATGAAAATCATTACCGCTGACAAGCATGAAGCCGACGTGGTCTGGCGGTTCGACATGATGAAGAAGCTGGGCTCGTCGCAGCACAACCTGGCAACTTGCTGCATCACTAGTTGGAAGGATACCTTGTTTATCTGCACGGGTAATGGAGTTGCCGACGATCACATGACGATCCCAGCGCCGGATGCACCGAGCTTCTTTGCGATGAATAAGCATACCGGCGAGGTGCTCTGGACGAGCAATCTGCCTGGCGCGAACATTCATCACGGGCAATGGTCCGCCCCAGCCGTGGGTCTGCTGGGTGGTGTGCCCCAAGTCGTCTTTTGCGGCGGCGATGGCTGGGTTTACAGTTTTCATGCCGAGGAGTGGAAGGGGGGGAAACCTCGACTGCTGTGGAGGTTCGACACGAACGCCAAGGATGCCGTGCTTGAACTCGGCGGTCGTGGCACGCGGAACGAACCCATTGCGCCTCCCGTCCTTCACGAGAACCGGGTGTACGTCACCACGGGGCAGGACCCCGAACATGGCGAGGGGAGAGGCTGCATTTGGTGCATTGACGCTACCGAAAAGCTCGACGGCAGCGACGTGAGCAAGCACAAAGTTGTTGACAAACGGGGAAACGTGATGCCTCATCGGCGGGTCAACAATGCTCCCCAGTGGCGGGAAACTCGCTTGTGGGGGGACGGTTTCGATAGGGAGTTGGATAAAGGCGTAATCAACGAACAAATTCGCGGTCAGATTCAGAATCGAAACGAACCCTTAGCGGCTCCTCTCGCTGTGAAAGCCCTCACGCCGGGAGCGGAATGGGAACTTAAGGCCGGCTCGGGGGACTCCCAGGAAACATTGTATGTTTGGAAGCGGTGGCGCGTCAGTGAACAGGGAGTTCTCGATCAGTACTATGTCGCCGCCCGCCCCGTCGGGAGCCGCATCATTGAAAACCCCGACTCGGCAGCCGTCTGGAAGTACGACAGCTTCGACTGGAACAGCAACGGCAAGATCGACGACTTTTATGAGGATATGCATCGGTCGCTCAGCAGCGTGGTGATTCACGGCGATCTGCTGTTTTGCGGCGACGGCGCGGGATTACTCCATTGCCTCGACATGAAGTCCGGCAAACGGAATTGGATCTGCGACCAACTGGCCATGAACTGGGGAACCCCACTTATTGCCGATGGCAGGCTGTTCGTCGGCGACGAAGATGGGGACGTCTCGATATTCCACCTATTCGCCGATCCCGCCAAGGCGGGAAAAATCCCGCCGCCGGACCCCGAAGACAAAGACCCCTACCCTCGCATTGAGCCGATTTGGGAAATCAACATGTTGACCACGATCTGCTGCAATCCTGTCGCCGCCAACGGAGTGCTATATATCACGACCAAAGATCACCTATTCGCAATTGAAACGAAGAAACCATAAAGAGGACGTCTCGCATATTCACTTCGCCTCGAGAGCCTGCTTCAAATCCGCGATCAAGTCTTCCGTATTCTCAATCCCGCAGGAGAGCCGGATCATGTTGTCGGGGATGCCGAAGCGCTGGCGGTCTTCGACCGGCAGCTCGTAGTAGCTCATAACAAGGGGCTGTTCGATGAGGGATTCCACGCCGCCAAGGCTGGGGGCGATGCGGGCGATCTTGGTGGCGTCGACGATGTCGGCCGTCTGCCGCCAGTCGGCGTCTTTAACCAGGAAGGTGACGAGACCGCCGTAGCCACGCATCTGCCGCCGGGCGAGTTCGTAATAGGTATGGGATTCCAAGCCGGGGTAATAGACCTTTTCGACCCGCGGATGGGCGGCCAGGAATTCGGCAATCGCCTGGCCGTTCTCATTGTGCCGCTGCATCCGGAGTTCGAAGGTCTTCAGCCCCCGCTCCAGCAAATAAATATTGTGCGGCGAATTGATGGCCCCCATGATGCCGCGCAGCTTGCGAACGTCTTCCAGTTTTTCCTTGGAGCCGATGATGACGCCGGCGAGGAGGTCGTTGTGTCCGCCGAGGTATTTGGTGGCGGAGTGGAGGACGTAATCGATGCCGTGCTCGATGGGGCGGATGTTGTACGGCGTCCCCAGCGTGGCATCGATCAGCGTTTCCACGTTGTGCCGCTTGCCGAGTTCGGCGAAGCGGGGGAGATCGACAATGGAGAGGTGCGGATTGGTCGGCGATTCGCTGACGAGGAGCTTGGTTTTGGGATTGATTGCTGCTGCCATCGCGTCGTAGTCGCAGACCTTCACTTGCCGCGTGACGACGCCGAAGCGGGAGAGGTGCTTGGTGCAGAACTCGCGGCTGCGGTGGTAACACTCGTCGAAAAAGACGACTTCGTCTCCGGCGGAGAGCTTCGTCATCAAGAGGCCGACGATAGCGGCCATGCCGCTGGCGTAGAGAATGCCCTCCTCGCCTCCTTCCAGAGCCGCGAGCTTCTTCTCCACCACTTTTTCGCCGGGATTGCCGTAGCGGCCGTATTCCTCGCGTTCCTGCTTTTGCTCGATGAAGTCGATGACCGCCTGCGTGCTGGTGAAGGTGTAGGTAGAGGCGCAGACGATGGGGTCCGTGATGGCGTTGCCGATTTTCTGACGGGCCTCGCCGGCGTGAATGGCAAGCGTGGAGGGACCGAAATTGCGGCCGCTTCCGCCGGAAGATGCCCCGTCCGAAGAAATACTGTGCGAAGACGACATGTGGTTCCAAGCTCCGATTCCAAGCTGGGAATGCAAGCCGACTCGGAAGCAGGACCATCACGCCAAAGCAGACCGACCCGGGAAAGGTCGGGACTCATCGGCACCCGGGAGCACGCCTGCTCCTTTCGCATTTCGGCTTATTGCCGGTGCGGGTGCTGGTGGCTCTTTAGCAGATTGAAGGCTGCAAGCGGCCGCAAATCCCATTGCGAGGATCATTCTACTTGGGGCGGGGGCGGGTCACAAGGCGCGAGCCCCACAAGTCCGTTGTCGATTGCTGACTTACGCGGAAACAGTCGCTCCCTGATAGTGCCGATTGATCAAATCGTTCTGTATCCACAGAAGTTTGCCGAACGCCCGTAGGGTGCGGACCTCATCGTCGCGTTTCAAACCCAGGCTGAGAATGGTCGCTGTGATGGCATCAGCGACGTAGCCCAGCAGGGCGTTCATCTGCACCAGCGGCACGTCGAGCTGGCTGGAGCCGGCTTTGGGGGTGTGGATTTTGCCGACCATGTCGAGATAGCTCATCATTTTCTCGTCGTACGGCTTCGTCACCAATGCCGCCAGGTAGCGGCCAAGGTGCTGCTTGCGGAACTGGATCATCTCGTGTTCTTGCGTGAGGGTATCGATGTCCTTGGGGACATCCCCCTCATACCCCGACTGCCGTGGCACGAAATGCCGCTTGGTCGCGTCGTAGCCAAAGAGCTTGTCGTAGACGGCATCCACCAGACCGGGAACCTTCGGGGCGAGGACGCTGGCGGAGTCGTGGATGGCTTTGATGTCTGCTACGCCGAAGCCCATGAATTCGGTGAGATAACCCACGCGATACATCAGGTCCTTTTCGAGGCGGAGTTCGTCGATATGTTTCATGGCTTGGTTCCTTGCATTGAATTGACAAGAGGGGCCATCGCGGCCTAAACTGGATAAATGCATCCAATTAAAAGTAAGTCTATCCGTCGATAATTGGATGTCAACATCCAGTTTCTGTTTTTCGCGAGGATTTTAGTGTTTTCTCAAACCGTGGAATACTCCCTGCGAGCCGTCTGCTTTTTGGCGAGTCAGGCTCCGGAGGCTCGCACAACGGAAGAGGTGGCGACGGCGACCAAGGTTCCCCGCGCATACCTTTCCAAAGTGCTGCAGGCTTTGGGGAGAGCTGGATTGGTCCATTCGCAGCGAGGGCTCGGTGGCGGAATGACGCTGACCAAGGAGCCAAAAGATTTGACCATTTTGGAGGTCGTCAATGCCGTCGAGCCGATTCAGCGGATCAAGACCTGTCCATTAGGGCTCTCCTCTCACGGAGTGCGGCTTTGTCCGCTGCATCGGCGATTGGATAATGCCTTGGCAATGGTCGAAAAAGCGTTTGCCGGAACTACTTTGGCCGAGGTCTTGGCGGAGCCGACGAAGAGCGTGCCGCTCTGCGACTTTCCTCCCGTGAACCTGAGCAAGGGCAAGCACGAGCCGAAGTAGTCCTCCAGCCTGCCGACAAAAATCGGCTCCCGTGTATAATGAATCGTCGCCAACCCCGGCCCGATTCTGTCAATCACGGAGAACCACGCCCCTTCCATGTCCGCTCCCCGTCGCAGCCGAGCCCGAGAAATCGTCCTGCAAGTGCTTTATGAGGACGATCTGAATCCCGACCGCAATCTGGCGGCCGCGGATGAGTTCATGCGCCGGCGGTTGGGAGAGGATGAGGAGCTCGTGACATTCGCCCGCGGCCTGCTGACCGGAGTCCGCAAGAACCGGGGGGAAATCGACGCGAAGCTCGACGTGCTGGCCGACAACTGGCACATCTCCCGCATGGCCGTGACCGACCGGAACGTGCTCCGGCTGGCGGCGTATGAGATGCTCTTCACGGATGCCCCAGGGGCAGTCGCCATTGATGAAGCGGTGGAATTGGCCAAGCGATTCGGTGCCAAACAGTCTCCGCAATTTGTGAACGGTATTCTGGATCGGCTCTGGCGCCAAAGAGAAGCCAGCGGCGAAGGCAAGGACAAACCGTAGTAAGCCGAAGGGACCTCATGGGACTGTTTGATCTGTTCAAGAAGGCACCGGCACCTGCTCCGGAGAAGTCCGCTCCCGCGCCAACTGCTTCTAAGACGGAAGCGGAAGAGCCTGCCGGATTTTTCGCCGGGCTAAAGCGGGCACTGAAGAAGACATCGGACATTCTCAATACGGATGTTCGCGATCTCTTCAAAAAGGAAGGGCGGCTGGTTGATGACGAGTTCTTGACGGAGCTGTTCGCGATCCTGGTGAAGACCGACATGGGGGTCGGTCCGGCGGCGCGAATTCGGGACAAAATCGGCACCGATTTCCGCGCCCGCGTCGTCCATATGCAGGACGTGCTGGCCGTAGTGAAGTCGGAACTCCGAGAACTCCTCGCTCAGCCGGAAAAGCCGGTGAACCTGGCAGCAAGCGGGCCGACCGTGATTCTCGTCGTCGGCGTCAATGGCTCCGGCAAGACAACTTCCATCGCCAAGTTGACGCAGCATTTCCGCGGACAAGACAAGAAGGTCGTCCTGGGAGCAGCCGACACCTTTCGCGCCGCTGCCGTGGATCAACTTACGATTTGGGCGGACCGGCTTGGGGCAGAAATCGAAAAAGGACCGCCCGGCGGTGATCCCGCCAGTGTCGCCCACAAAGCAGTAGCCCGGGCCGTCGAAACCGGGGCGGACATCTGCATCGTCGATACGGCCGGCCGGCTGCAAACGCAAACCAACCTGATGCAGCAACTCGAGAAGATCTACCGCGTCATCGCCAAGCAAATCCCCGATGCCCCGCACGAAGTGCTGCTGGTGCTCGACGCCACCGCCGGCCAGAACGCCCTCAGCCAGGCCAAAGGCTTCTCCGAAGCGGCCAAATGCACCGGCATTGTACTGGCCAAGCTCGACGGCACCGCCAAGGGGGGCGTGGTCATTCCCATCCGCGAGCAGTTCGCAATCCCCGTCAAGTTCGTCGGCCTCGGTGAGAAAGCCACCGATTTGGCCGTGTTCCATGCGGACGAGTTTATCGAAGCGCTCTTCGCGGACTGGAAGTAACTTGCCCCGGCAAGTCGGCCAGCCGAGGCGTCACTGAGTCACGTCGGTCCCGGAAAAGAATCGCCCGGTCATGGAGTTGTAGATCCAGCCAGCAGTGGGCGAATTAGCCTTGGGGTCCGTGTCGATGATTTGGACTTCCGATTGGTACTTCGGTTCATCAAGCTGCGGGTTGGGGGGAATCGTCACCAGGTAGGGCCCCAAAGTCGGTGTGCCGGTGGTGGTGCCATCCGCGTTGGTGGCGGTAGTTAACTGAGCGATGACATTGCTGGTGGGGGCCACTCCGTTGTGTTGCGCCCGGTAGAGGTTGGTTTGCGTGCGCAGCGTGGCAAGATTGTGCAGCATGACGCTTTGCCTGGCGTCCACGGTCGAATCCATGAACTGCGGAACGACCGCCGCAGCCAAAATGGTCAGGATGACGACCACAATCAGGACTTCCACCAGCGTAAAGGCAGAACGGTTGTCATCGTATTGAGGTTCTTGACCAATAGCCATGTTGCCGAGCTCTGGATGTCTTCGCGCCATTACAACTCCTACTCTTAATTCCAGAGTCGGTCAAAACGATCTGGCAGGGAAAAGTCGCCATGCAGTCCAGGATGGTAAATATGGGGGGGAATGTGCGACCCTGCGAGGGGCTTCGTTCGGCGGGCTATTTGGGGGCTTCGACTTTGATATCGAAGGCCGCCTTCAATGCCTCCTGCGCCGTCAAGAGCCCTTCGCTGTCCTTTTTCTCCTTGGCGACAATCCGATCGATCAGCTTGAGAATCTGGGCCTTCTTTCCGTCGTTGTCGAGCTCCTTGTCGTCGAGGACGGCGATGACCGCGGCCATTTCGATGTCGACCACGCGCGTTTGAACCTTGATAAAGGCCTTCCAGGCGTTGTCGATGCCCGTGCCCGTCTCGCCGGATGGAACTTTCTTTGCCGCATGGCTCTTCTTGATTTCCACAATGACACTTTTCATGACCGCATATTTAGCTTCGGCATCGGCTATATCGATGTCCTTTCCTTCCCGCACCAAGGGTCCGATGACCTGCCCTAGCTTGAAGCCGGCATCGTGCAGCTTAGCGCGGGCATCGAAGATGGCTTGCAGGTAGTCCGACGCCACCTGCTTCTCTTCCACAGTCGGCTCCGCCCGGATTGCGGAGGGCATCTGGGAAACCAGAACAGCCAGGGCAATGGCAATCAATCGAAGGGGGGAAAGACGCGACATGGAAACTCCAGGGTGAACGGAACAATGGGAAACTCGCCGCGCCTTTATCATTTATTGAGCAGGGGGGGAGAGTCAATCAGGGGGAGTTCACCTCGGGCGCCAATTTCAATTCCGGCACCGCCAAGCCCGGCCTCTTCCAGCCGATTTCCGACGAAATCGTCCTGAAGCGCACCGACAACAGTCACGGCGCGGTTCGAACGGAGGTCCTGTGCGCCCGTCGCGAGAGACATTTGGAACATCGTCCCCCGGCGGAGTGGTGCTGAAAAACCCCCCTCGTTTTTCAGCAGCGAAGGGGGTACTGGGGGCCCCATCCAAACTGAATAACCTCCGGGTTTTTCAGCACCGGGTGGGCTGGCCTCCCCCGGAAGTAGGTGTATGTTGTACACTTCACTAGCAACAGTGTTATGTAACATTTTAACATGTGTCATAGCAGTTATCATCAGCAAAATCGAGAGAGATACTTCTTACTTTACGACCACATGATATACATGTACAGGCGTCACCGTCAAGCGGTTGGGGCAAGAATTCTGGAAATAGTCTGGCGGGGTAGCTCCTGGCAAGCGGATCGTTCACGCCAGCTATTTTGGCTCCGCCAGTGGTGGTTTCCTTTCGAAGATGCCAGGCGTCAGCGGTGCCATCTCGGCATTAAGGGCGATGAAGTCGTGCCATTGCGAGGGCACATTGTCGTCCAGGAAGATCGCCTCGACGGGGCACTCGGCGACGCATTGGCAGCAGTCAATGCACCCCTCCGGATCGATGTACAGCATCTGGCCGCCTTCATGAAAGCATTCCGTGGGGCAGACGACAACACAATCAGTGTATTTACAGCCGAAGCAAGGCTGCGTCACAATATGGGCCATGGTGATTCTCCTAAGGACAAATAGGCGTCTACTGAGGTACATGCACGCCGGCGGCTGCGAGCGGCCAGAAAATGCAAAGAATTCTGAGGCGGGATTGCCTATGATTGGGTGACATGAACCCGCATCTCTCTCAACTCCCGAGCGAACAACTGCTGCTCCGCTGTGGACAGGGGGATGAAGATGCCTCTAGAGAGATTTTTGATCGCTATTTGGTTCGGCTGACGGCGCTGGCTCGGAGCCGTATAGCGCCACGTTTGGGTCGACGAACTGACCCGGAGGACATTGTGCTCTCCGCGTACCGCAGCTTTTTTGTAGGAGCACGGGATGGCCGGTTTGTCTTGCAGCGGAGCGGTGATTTGTGGCGGCTGCTGGTCTCCATCACGCTGCACAAACTGTATCGGCAGGTGAAGCGCCATTCAGCCGAGAACCGCGATGTACAGCGGGAAGAAATGCTAGGAGAGAATGCCACGTTCTCGCAAGAGCCGACGGCCGAAGAGGCAGTCGCTCTGGTCGATGAACTGGAGGCAATTCTGAAGCCGCTCGACCCGCTGCTGCGGCGCGTTTTGGAACTGCGGCTGCAAGGACAATCGCTGGAGGAAATCGCCGCCATCACCCTGCGCTCCGAGCGGACAGTCCGGCGGTCGCTGGCCGAGCTTCGTGAAGCGATTGCCAGCCGGCGTGAAAGGGACGCCGATGAGTGAGGCGAAATCGCTGGCAAAATGCGTCGATGGTTTTGAAGCGGCGTGGCGAACGGGCAACCCGCCGAAGATTGCCGAGTTTCTGCCGGCCATTGCTGACTGCGGCAACGAATGCCGCCGTGCCATTCTTCATGAGCTTGCCTGCATCGACCTCGAATACCGCTGGCGGAAAGACGGTCGCAAGCGGGGAGCCCGTCCTTGGATGCTGGAAGATTACATCCGGGAGTTGCCGGAGCTTGGACCGCTCTCCGAGATTCCGCCCACGCTCATCGCCGAAGAGTTTCGCACGCGCCACCGATTTGGCGACCGTCCCAAATTCGAGAACTTCCGCAGCCGCTTTGCCGACCGTTGGCCGGAGCTTGAAACGCTATTGCTGCAAGTGCTCGCCGACCTGAAGGAGGAAGCCCAGGCAACCGGCTCGGTTCATCTTCCTCTCCAGACCAGCAGCCTCTCACTCGATGCCCCGGTTCCCTACCAGGACTACGTCGTCCGGCAGATGATTGGGAGCGGACGGATGGGAAAGGTATATCGAGCGTGGCAACGGAGCTTGGAGCGGGAGGTGGCGATCAAGTTTCTCCGCAAGTCCTTTCTGAATGACGGCGATGCAATCGAACGGTTCATTCGCGAAGCCCGCACCGTCGCCCAACTGCGGCATCCGAACATCCTGGCCGTGCATGGGCTGGGACGCACTCCTTACGGCGGCTACTTCATGGTGCTCGACCCGGTCCACGGACCTGACCTGGCAACGCTTGCCAATCAGCAGCCTATCGACGTGAATCTAGCCGTCGGATGGATAGCGACAGCGGCAGACGCGCTAGCACATGCTCACCTGCGCGGAATCATCCACTGCGACCTTAAGCCGGCCAACCTGCTGCTGGACGAGGACGGGCGGCTGCTCGTCGCAGATTTTGGCCTGGCCCGCACCTGGAACACCGCCGGAACGCAGCCGCACGAAGTCGCCGGCACCGCCCCCTTCATGGCCCCCGAGCAAATCGAGCCCTCCTTCGGCCCCATCGGCCCCTGGACCGACGTGTACGCCCTCGGCGCGGTGCTATATACACTGTTGACAGGTAAGCCGCCGTATTATGGCCGAACGCTGGCGGACATTCTGGCTCAAGTTGTGGCGGCACGCATGCCACCGGGTGTCGAGGAAATTCGACCCGATATTCCACGCGAAGTGGCTGACCTCTGCCTGCGGTGCCTGCAAAAAGACGCATCGACGCGATATCAAGACATCAAGCAGCTCAAGAAGGCTTTTGAGTTCGTGATAAATTGACCGTGAAAACGCAAAGCGGGCCTCACGCCGCGGCCGCCACATCGGGCTCGCTGCTTTCCTCCGATGACGCGTACTCCTCCGGCAACTCTTCTTCCTCCGCCACCTCTTCCCGATTCCTCGTCAGCCAGCTCAGCAGCGCCGGAAAGAAAACGATGGAGCTGGTGAGGCAGAGGAGGACGCCGAGGGTGAGGACCTGGCCGAGGCTGCGGAGGCCTTGGTGGCGGGCGAGGATCAGGCTGCCGAAGCTGGCCATGGTGGTGGTGCTGGTGAGGATGACGGCAACGGCGGTGGAGTCGGAGAGGCGGAAGCGGCCCCGCTGCCGGCGGAATTCGTGGACGAGGTGGACCCCGTCGTCCACGCCA
>JBJXFF010000099.1:0-14672 GCA_046153945.1 Pirellulaceae bacterium | reverse complement strand
GCCTTAAATCATTTGCCCTGCATCACCCGCTGATAAGCTCTTTTTGGATTCACTCTACACATCGCCTCTCGTCCCAAGTCCCTGCCTCCCAACGGTTTCCAACTCGACGTCCTCCACTGCAAGGCATAAAGCGATAAGCAGCGATAAGCCCCCCGCGCCCCGCCTGTTTTCCAATGTGGAAACCGAGCTCGCACGAAGCATGGTCCGCGCGCATCGGTCTCCCATTCACTAGATGCGAGACTCATCACTTTTGTTCACTATTTACCAAAAAATATTTTTTGCTTGGCGCGACGGTCGATTTGAGTCGCGCGAAGCGGCGGAATCCCGTCGCCGCACGCGGCCTGGCGTGCTGGCTTCTGGTAGCGGGGCGGTCGCAGGAAGCCACAGAATCGCCGGGGAGAGACGTCAGAGGTCTCCGGCCAAGTTTAACGAACGGCCCCAAACAGATACGGGCATTGCGAGGGACGAGGCTCTGTTTCGAAATGACCATCAGAATAATTGTAGATTTTCTTGACTTCTTGCATCTCTTCCTTACAATCGGCCCATATTGAAGGTGGGAGATTCCTTCCACTTGGGGCGAGCTTATTCAAAGGGTCGCTGTATGTCACACAAGAAGCTGCGTCGAGATCACTATCATCGAGAGCGGAATCGGCGACTGTTCTTCGAGAGCCTGGAGAAACGGGAAGTCCTCACGACGATCTTCTTTATCTCGGGGAATCCCGGCGTCCCGGAACCAAGCGTCCCTGGGACCACTGTCAACGCGCAGTTCACCATCGGTTATTCCACGATGGGTTTCCCGGATGTAGGGGGCTCCGTCAATTGGAGCGCTGGCGCAGCCGGAGATACCGCGACCTCGGGATTTGACTACATAGCATCCTCGGGTACGGTGAATCTGGGACCTGGACATACTTCCCAAATCATCAACGTGCCAGTGAAGTACGATGAACTGGTCGAAGGGAATGAGCATTTCCGCGTGACCCTGAGTGGAAATTCTCCCGGCAGCATGATCATGCAGTCCTATGCGACGGGAGTGATCAATGATACGCCGCCGCCTCCCCCAGGAGTTAGCGTCAGTTCCCCCACGATGGTAACGGAAGGAAATTCAGCAGTATTCCTCTTCACCAAGACCCTCGACGGTCCGCTCACCGTTTACTATCAGCTCGATTCGAGCACGACCGTCAGCGGCGCCGATTACACCATCAGTCCCGCATTTGGATCGGTCTACTTCGCGGTGGGCGAGCACTCGAAGGAAGTGACGGTCAATGCGATTGAGGATGAGATTCTGGAACACACGGAAAAGCTGGCCATCAGCATTACACCGTATCCTTCGGGCGGCCAGGGTCCGGTCCCCTACATCGTGTTTGGGCAAGGGAGTGCGGCGATGGACTTCCATGACGGGGACGCGGGAATCCTGTCCCAAGACTTCGATGTGGAGTGGCTCGATACGGATGGCAACTGGGCAGGATTAGGCGATGGCGAAACGCTCTGGGGTGATGAAACCCTTCGCTGGATACCGGACTTGCCGCAGGAAATTATCGATGACATCACCGGGATCACATGGCTAAAACGGCCCCACGATACGACCCCTCAGACGTGGATGCCCTTCGCAGCAGGGAGCGTCAGTACGCCGGCCGTTGGGAATCCCGGTCCGGGCTATTGGGATATTACTTTCAAAGTAACATACGGAATACTATCCTTCTTCCAGGCGGTGGATGAAAAGAAGTTTGTTGCGCAGATCAGCAGCATCGAATGGAAAGCTTGGAATAATCAGCAGCAATTCTTCAACACTGACGAGGATTTGGGCCCGTATCATGGGCCTCGCGTATTCCCGGAGAAGCCGGACATAGAAGGCGCTCCCGGGGGCGACTCGCTGGACAAGGTCAAGGTATTAGTTCACTTAATGCAGCCCGTTCCGATGGGTTGGGCAGATCCGGTTAAGGTTGCGATAAAAGCCTTTGATCCGGATCATGCACACAATCCAACAGAGCCGTTGGACACGATGGATTGGAATGATGCCTTTCTACCCGGCGCAGTTGGTCCGCCGACCCATAAGCCGAAGGATAATCGCCAAACTTCCGCCCACGCCCCATCAGTTGGAGGTACGCTAACAGATACCACACTGACCTTTGCTCCCACTGAAGACGCCAAGGAAACGAGTTTCAAAATCGACGATCCGCAACCAGGCAATAACTTCAAACTCGTAACGGCTCCGACACGTCATGACATTATCGGTGTACGTTTTCTGCCAGACGATGAAACAGATGGTGTAACTCTCTATTATAAATGGGAAGGGACGCTTAAGCCGGTTCCTTCGATGTTCACCACCGATGTCCTTACGGTGTGGAGAACTCTCTGGATTGAGCAGGACTCGATGGGTGCACCAACTCTGCCCGAGGATGGTCCATTTGACGGAATGACTGACGATCCCAACATGGGAAACGTGCCTAAGGCACCGATCGACTTGCTGTATCCAGCCTTCTATCCCGCCAACGTGGTGGTAAAGACAATCACGGAGAATGAAGCCAAAGACAGCCGCGACGACAAATTCTTCATCCACAATATCGAGAACTTAGGCGCCGCGGCCACAAAGGTCAAAGAAGAGATGAAGGATATTGAGGAAGACTTTTCGGCATGGGTGGTTGAGATAGTGGGAGCCTATGAAGGCCCGGATCTAAAGTCATTTGATCCAAATGAAAACGATTCGTGGGGCGGTTATGCCGTAGCCAATACGAACATTGCCTTCGTCTACTTGGAAACGATCCGCGATCGGGCCGCCTATGTTCCGCCTCCCGCTCCGTTGCCCGGGTCGCCCCAAGCGGTCAATGTGGACCTTCTCAAACAGCGCATAACGCTGCACGAAGTGGGACACTTGATGGGTTTAGATCATTCAACGATCGGCGGCGTGATGGACTTGTCAAAAATGACCACTAGCAATGACGCGGCTACAAACCGATTTACGTGGCAGAACCTGGCAGTGATTCAGGCGAAGCCCCAAGTGTTTGCCAACGGCGACACGGAATAGGAAGCGGCCGGTGCTAATACTCGCAATCCTCTTATTTGGGACTGAAGACTTGGCGGAGCTTACGCTCCGTCCAAACACCGCCAAGATTCTGCAGCGCGACAATCTAATGGTAACGGTAGTGCTCGAAATCAAGAGCGTGTCCGCCATCACGATTTTTACTGCTGGCGCAGGCGACAAATTTCGCCTCGAGTTGCGCGAGGGTGATAAATGGGTAGTCGTCGGCGCTCCTCAAGGTGACTCCATGCCGGGTGGCGGATTGTTGCTGATGGGGAAGTCGACCTACGCGGAAACGAAGCACCTCCATGTTCGCAAAGCGGGATTCTTATTCGAACATTCCGGCAATCATCAGCTGCGCGCGATTGCGAAAATGCCTTGGGGCGATTTGGAGTCCAAGCCCGTAACGATTTCAGTAGGCAAGCGGGATGCGGGCGACTTGAAGAGAATTGAGGATGCCAAATTGGAGCTAGGCCATTTGGCACACGGCGTGGAGAGTCCGATGCCCACCATTGTCCTGGCGCTCGAATCCGTGGGCGGAAACATGGGGCGCACCATCAGGGAGCGGAGGATGACGCGGACTCTGGCCTTGGAAGAGCCGTGGAAAGGGGAGTCGGTCCCTAAGGAAAAAGTGTGCGGCTGGCTGAAAGACAAGATGGATCCCGTGGCTTACGAGCACGCATTGTTTCAATTGGGAATTTTCTACCGCCAAAAGATGAATTGGGACGGACTTTTCAGGGTGAGCCAGGCATTTGAACATGACTCCGCGGAGCGTCGTTCGTTCGAATATCGCCTGCGGCAGGTGCTGAATCCGACACCACCGGAAATGCCTTGACAAGCCTTTGGTTCATAAGTAGGACGTAGATTCTAGCCCAAGGAGATAAAGCAAGACTCCCGCCGCGACGCAGGTTGCCAGTGTGACGAGCATCCCCTGATGGAAGCGGAAAATCAGGAGTAAGGCCGCGAAGAGCAGCAGCACATTTCCCAGCCGCGTGGACGACCAGGCCGGCCAGAACCAGCGGACATGCGGCTGGTAGAAGCGGGATTGAAGCGGGGGTGGCTGGGCAACCAGGTTCTGCTGGGCAGCAGCGCTGCTCGTGACCTTGATTTCTCCCGTCAGCAAGTTGGCCCGGACTTCAGCGACGTCGGCGAAGAGCACATGGATGCCGAACCAGATCGCCAGGTTCAGCACGACCCCCACGACGGCAGCCGTGATGGAGGAAAGAGCCGCGCTGAGATTCAGGTTGCCGCGAAGACGCTCGATATACGGGGCTCCGAGGAAGATCCAGAAGAAGCAAGGGACGAATGTGACCCAGACCGTGATGATCGAGCCAAGTATCCCGGCGGTAAGCGGCGGTAGAGTGCCAGGATTCCGGTAGGCCCCCATGAAGCCGACGAACTGCACCACCATGATCAGCGGGCCCGGCGTCGTCTCCGCCATCCCCAGCCCGTCCATCATCTCCGCCGGCCTTAGCCAGCCAAAGTGATGCACGGCTTTCTGGCCGATGTAGGAGAGGACGGAATACGCGCCGCCGAATGTCATCACTGCCGCCTGGCTGAAGAAGATGCCTTCCTTCACGAACACGCTCTCCGCGCCGAGCCACCAGGCAAGGAATCCGAGCGGGGCAAACCAGAGCGTCAGCCAGACGGCCGAAATGAGCAGGCTTTTTGCCACTGTCGGCCGCGACTTCGCGGCAGCCGCATCGACTGCCCGCTGCTCGTCAGCCGGCGCGTCGCCGTGCTGCTTGATGACTTGAAAGGTCTTTGGCCAAAGCCTTCCCCCGACAAAACCGGTCACCCCCGCCGCCAGAATGATGACCGGAAACGGCAACTCGAAGAAAAAAATGCCAACGAAGGCGAGCGCAGCGATGGCGACCATGACGCGGTTCTTCAGCACCTTCTTGCCGATGCGAATGACCGCTTCGGTAACAATCGCTGCCACCGCAGGCTTCAGGCCATAAAAAACGGCAGCCACAATGTGTGTCAGAACCGTGGCATCCTGCGACTGGGCGAGGACGTACAAAATGCTCAGCACCATGATCGCCACGAAGCCCGGCAGAATGAACAGCGTCCCGGCAACCAGCCCGCCGCGCGTGCCATGCAGCAGCCAGCCGATATAGACGGCAAGTTGCTGGGCCTCGGGACCGGGGAGTAGCATGCAATAGTTCAGCGCGTGCAGAAAGCGGTGCTCGCTGATCCACTTCTTCTCTTCCACTAGCACCCGGTGCATTACGGCAATTTGCGCCGTCGGCCCCCCAAAGCTGAGCGCCGCAATGCGGCACCAGACCCAGAAGGCTTCGAGAAACGAGGGGTGAGTTGAGGGAAGGTTAACCACAGAGACACAGAGACACGGAGAGAATTTGAATTACGCAAATCTGATGGCAAGAAAATGGTTGGCAATAATATAAGATCGGCAACGGGTGAAACATTCCGCCTGCCGATATTCTTGTCAACCATGTTCTTGCCATCACTCTGCCCTCTGCTTCTCTGCGTCATTCCGCGCCTTCCGCGGTTCATTTTCATTTCGCGCTTCTCCCGGTGAACGCAGCACGCCTTGAACGAAGTACATCGCAGTGGCAAAGAGGACCGTCGTCAGTAAAATCGCGATCCCCAGGCAGACGCCAAAATACGTCGTTGCCAAAACGAGCGCCGGGGGTTTGTCGCTCTTGGGAACCCGCCGTTTGACGGGCCCTTCCGTGGAGAGTTTCGCCGCTCCCGCCCGCCACTCGTCCCACTGGGCCTGGGCCTGGGGACTGCCATAGACGGAAATTGCCCAGGAGCGGGCAAAGTAACTGCCGCCGATCACAGCCGCCAAAATCAGCAGGTACAGAATGCCGGACACCGCGTAGGAAACGTAGCCGCTGCTCCGCTCGGACGGCACGGCTTATTCCTCCGTCTTTTCGAACATCATGCTGATGGACTGGTCGTGGTGGATCCGCTTGATGGCTTCGGCGAGCATGGGGGCGACGGTGCGGACGGTAATCTTGGGACACTGTGCCTGCTTCTCGGGGGGCAGCGGGATCGTATCGGTGACGACGACAGTGGTGATGGGGGCCTCGTTCAGCTTCTTCACCGCGTCGCCACAGAGCACGCCGTGCGTGGCCGCGACGTAGATTTCCTTGGCCCCTTCGGCGTGGACCTTCAGGGCCGCACCGCAGATGGAGCCGCCGGTCGAGATCATGTCGTCGAACATCAGGGCGATTTTCCCGCGAATGGGACCGCCGATGATGTTCTCCTGCCGCGTCTCGGTCGGGCTATCCCGCCGCTTGTCGACAATCGCCAGTTGTCCGCCGAGCCGCTTGGCATGCCACAGTGCCCGCTTAATGCTGCCGACGTCAGGGCTGACCACCACGCGCTCATCTTCCGGCTTGGAAAGGCCGATGACGAAGTCGTTGAGGACGGGGGCGGCGAACATGTTGTCCACGGGGACGTCGAAGAACCCTTGAATCTGCGGCGAGTGCAGGTCCATCGTCAGCACCCGGTCCGCGCCGGCCCGGGTGATCAGGTTCGCCACCAGCTTGGCGGTAATCGGCACCCGCCCTTCATCCTTCCGGTCCTGCCGGGCATAGCCGAAATAGGGGATGACAATGGTAATCCGCTCGGCACTGGCCCGCTTGCAACTGTCAATCATGATGAGCAGCTCCATCAGATTGTCGTTGACCGGAGGGCAGGTCGGCTGGATCAGGAAGATGTCGCGGCCTCGGATGTCTTCTTCGATCTTGCAGTAGTTTTCGCCATCCTTGAACTTGCCAAGCGTGATTTCCCCCAACGGCAAATGGAGGTGGGCGCAAATATCCTTAGCCAGTTTGCGGTTGGCCTGGCCGGAGAAGATCTTGAGCTCACGCATGGGGGGGAGGGCAGGAGTCAGGGGACAGGAGTCAGGGGACAGGAAGCGGCCTTGTCCGTTCACCATTGATGATGAGCGAAGGGACCCATTCAGGCAAGCGGCAAGAGCACCTGAACTCCGTGAGTCCGTCGGTTTTTCCGCCGAAATCCAGCTTAGATAACCGGCTCGTAGCCGAGTCGGAGCATTTCCGCCTCCACGGCAGAGAGTTCCTCCGGCGTGTTGATGCTGAGCGCTTCGCACGGCTGCAGGATGGGGAGGGCCTGCACCAGCTTTCCTTCCCGCTGCAAAATTCCGGGGCAATCGGTCAGGTAATATTCTCCCTGCCGGTTGTCATTCTTCAGGAGGTCCAGAGCCCGCAAAAGTTCGCGGCAGTCGAAGATGTAGGTGCTCATGTTGACCTCCTTGATCTGCCGCTGCGGGAGGGTGGCGTCTTTTTCCTCGACGATGGCCCGAAACGCCCCTCGCGGGCCTCGCACAATTCGTCCCAGTCCGGAAGGATCATCTTTTCGCAGCGTTCCCAGCAGACATGAGGGCCGCGCGCCGTAGTAATGATCCAGCAGAGCCGCTACCGACTTTTGCTGGATCATCGGTGAATCACCCGCGACGATCAACACCGGCCCCTCGTGCTCCGCCAGGTGCCCGCGGGCCATCTTCACCGCATGCCCCGTCCCGAGCCGCTCGGTCTGCAGCGCGTAGGAGACATTCTTCCGCTCGGCAAGTGCCGCCTTTACGTCGTCCGCTCGATAGCCGACGACCACGATAACGCTTTGCACGCCGGCCGAGGAGAGAGCATCCAGCACGAAGTGAATCATCGGCCGCCCCAGCACTGGGCAGAGGACCTTCGGCAGGTCCGACTTCATCCGCGTTCCTTGCCCCGCGGCCAGCACCACGGCAATCGGCGGCTTCATGAGCGATTCCATTCTGCTCCTCGTCTTGGATTAATTCGCCTGCGGGGCTTTTTCCGCCGGAGCAGGCTGCGGCTCCTTCTTGGGCTCCGCGGGCTTCTCTGCCGGTTTTTCAGCAGGCTTCTCTTCAGCCGGTTTCTCCGCCGGCTTCTCTCCTGGTTTTTCTTCAGGCTTCTTTTCCGGGTCCATCGGCGGCATGGGTTTAGGCATGGGCTTCACCGGGGGAGCCGGCGGGGGGGCGACGGCGAGTTCGATAGTGATGGTCTTCTTTTCCTCGCCCCGCTGGTAAGTCAACTCTACTTTGTCACCGGCAACATAGCGGGCGATGACCGAGGAGAGGTGCGTCACATCGATGATTTCCGTATCGTCGATCTTCAGCAGTTTGTCGTCCTTGACGAGGCCCGCTTTGGCGGCGGGAGAATCGGGGACGACGCTGACGATGGACGCGCCGGTCGGGGGCGTTCCGGTCGGCTGGCTTTGGACTCCCAGGAAGCCTCTTTGCAACGTCTTCCCTTCCTTCATGGCGGCGATGACTTTGTCGAGGCCGGTGAGCGGAACGGCAAAGCCGATCCCCGAGTCGTACCATTCGCTGCCGGCCCCTTCCTGCTGGCCACCGGGCGAGAGCGGCACGCAAATGCCGATAACGCGGCCGTCGAGGTCAATCAGCGGGCCGCCGTAGTTGGCGGGGCTGAGATTGGCGTCCGTTTGCACCGCTTTGGTTCCGATGCGGCTGGTGGCGGAAATAATTCCCGCGGTAAGTGCGGGCTCCGCATCTCCATAGCCAATGCCAAGGGCCACCGCCCACTGACCGACAGCCAGTTCTTCACGCGAAGCCATATCCGGCACCGTCAGGCCGTTCACGCCATCCACTTTAAGCAGACAAATGCGGCGAGTTTCATCGCGGCCCAGCAGCCGGGCGATTTTTCGTTCCCCCGATGGGAGACGAACCGCGATGATCGGCGGCTTGCGGATGAAGTTGAAGGTGCTGGTGACGATGTAGCCGTCCGAGGAGATGATGAGGCCGGTTGTCGGTCCTTCTCCGGGAGCATGAATTCCCTTGGTCTGCCCGCTTCCTGCCGCCAGGCCGCCGAAGCCTTCAATCGTCACGAGTGACGCTTGGATCTTTTTCGCCGCGGAGCGGAAGGCTTTGGGAGCCAGCAGCGTGCCGCGGAGCAGCGTTTTCTTTTCCGCGGCGGGATCAGCCGGCTTGGGGTCTTCGGCCAATGCCGCCACGCCGCACGCCAGCCACGCGACCAAAGCCGCCCATCCGCTCAAGCGGGTTACTATAGACGGATTCATCACTTGGCCTCCGAGGGCGTGAGCTTGATAGTGAGCAGGTCGTTCTTCCGCTTGACTTCAATCGTCGTTTCCACGCCCGCTTTCAAGTTATCCGAGAGGCGATTGAAGTCGCCCGCATTGCGGACAATCTCGCCGCCGATGGAAACAACCATGTCGTCGGTCTTCAGGCCGGCCTTGGCGGCGGCACTGCCGGGGATCACCCGGTCGATGAAGGCGGGACTCTTCCGTCCCCCCAGGTTGAACAGGCGAATGCCGAGTTCCCCTTTCGCGCCGGTCGACGGAGTCTGCGTCACCATCGGGGCCGGCTCTTCGCCGGACATGAACTTCTTGAGCGTATCGGCCGGCACCGCATAGTTAAGCCGGGTGTTAGTGGATTTGGACTCGATGACGCGGCCGATCATGCCAACCAGTTTTCCTTCGGTGCTGACCACCGCGCCTCCGGCCGCGCCGGGATTGCTGGTGATGGCGTCGTAGAGATAGACGTCTCCTTCGTAGGGAAAATCGTTCACGCCGCGGCGGGCGTCGAGCTGCGTCCGCAGAGACAATACTCCGATGTTCACCGAGAGTGGTTCCGCGCGGTCGGCCACCTTGAACGCATTGCTGACCGCCAGTATCCAGTCCCCCTTCCTGGCTGCGGGCTTTTCGGGAATTTCGAAAAAATCGGCGGTGTTCGCTTCGATCTTGAGCTGGGCGATTTGCAAGGTCTGGCTGCGGCGGACGACCGTGGCAGGATGAGTCGTGCCGTCCGGGAGCGTAATCCGCAGGTTGTCCGCCCCGAGATAAACGCCATTGCCGGTCAGGACATCTCCAGTGGACGAAACGATGATGCCGCTCGCGTAGGCCGGGCTGCGGCCGATGCCGGCGCCGTAGATTTTCACGGTCCGCCGCTGGGCGATTTGAATCGCCTCGGCAAACGCCCCGTCCGGCGAGACCAGCTCATCCTCGGCGACGAGCGGCGCAGCGGCCAGGCACGCAAGCGCGACAACGGCCGAAAGGAGGCTATTTTGAAGTTTCATTTTTGGGCGCCTGAAAAAAGGCTTCGTCAATCTCCGCGAGGGCGGAGCAGGACTGGGTATCGATCACAAGCTCGGGCGTTTCGGCCAGGCCGCGGACGAGCGTCGCTTTCCATGGCAAAAATAGTCCTTCCGTATCATCCCATTCGTCGTAAATGACCGAGGCGATGAGCTCATCGTCGTCGATGCCGACGCCGGACTTCTGCAACTGGACTTGTGGCTGGAGGTCGTCGTCGGTGACGCTGAGCCACACGAAGAGCTGTTCGCTCTCCTTGTCCGTGGCGCTCAGCCGATAGCAGAGGCGGCCGCGCCCCTTGTCGGCGCCGTCGAGAGCCAGCGCGCCGAGTGACTCCAGCGGCTGGGGAGTGAGCAGCGAGGTGAAAGCGACCGCTTGGGAGAAATGCGGGTCCCGCAGGGCGCGAGATTGGGAGACTTCCTGCGACTTGCCGTCCAAGGTCAGCCAGAAAATCTTGCCGTCGGTCCCGAGCGAGTGCTTCTTACCATCGAGCAAATAATCCACCCGGCAACGGCCGCCGGAGGCAATGGTCAGTTGCTGGCCGCCGACAGCTTTGCCGTCGCGGAGGAGTGCGCTCTCCATTTTGAAGAAGACGCCGGTTTCCTTGAGCTTGCTTGCTCCGCATTGTTCCCGCCAGCGGGACAGAATCTGAGCGGCGTTTTTCTTATTGAGGTCGTTATCGCGGATCTTTCCCGCTTCGCCCAAGGGAAGTTTGGGCTTTTGAGGAATGAGCCGTTCCTTGGGAAGTTCCTTGGGGAGGTCCCGAGGATTCGGCGGGGCGTTGGGGTCGGGCTTCTCTTCCTTTTTCTCTTCTTCTTTCTTGGGGTCCTTCTCGGCAGGCTTGTCGTCAGCCGGCTTGGCTTCGGCGGGCTTCTCCTTGGCCGGCTCGTCTTTCTTTTCGTCCGCAGGCTTTTCAGCATCTCTTTCAGCGGGCTTCTCCTCCGGCTTATTCCCCGCGGGTTTTTTCCCGCCTGGCTTTTCTTCCTTCGGTTTTTCTTCTCCAGGCTTGTCTTCCGCGGGCGGCTCTTCGGTCTTCTTGACGATGGGCTCGTAGGGGAGAGCGCTCAAGCGAATGTGAGCAGTAATCGGCTTGCCGTCGCGTTCCCAGGTGACTTCCACGGGCCAGTTGGCGGGATACATGCTGAGGTCGTTGGTGAACTGGTTGGCGTCCACGACCGGCCGCCCTTCGAACTTAATGAGCTTGTCCCCAAGCTGGAGGCCGGCTTGGGCGACGGCCGAATCGAGATTGACGGTGTGGCAGATGACCTTCCCTTCGCGAGTGCCGAAGACGGCGTCGAGCGTGCCGTGCTGGGCGATTTTGGTGGCCAGGAGTTCCGGGATGAACATGCGGGCCTGGTTGGCGGAGATCGCATAGCCCAAGCCGACGTTCACGCGGCCGCGCTCTTCAAAGCTGCCGCGGCCGTTGATGCCAATGACCTGGCCCCGCAAGCTGAAGAGCGGGCCGCCCGAATTGCCGGGGTTGATGGAGCTATCCACCTGGATGCAATTGCCGTAAACCAATTGATTCATCCCCGAGCCTTCCTGGAAGCGATGGACGCCGCTGACGATGCCGAGGGTGACCGTGGGACGCTGGTCCTCGGCCAGGACGAACGGGTTCCCCATCGCCATGGCCCAGTCGCCAACGCGGACCGTCTCGGAATCTGCCAGTGGCGCATAAGGGAAAGCATCCTTCCCCGTGAGTTGAATAATTGCCACGTCGCCGCCTGGATCGGTGCCAATCAGCTTCCAGCGGTAGAGCTTGCCGTCGGCGAGGCCACCCCAGCCTTCCGTCCCCGCACCAGCCACCACATGGTGGTTCGTCAGCGCGAAGCCGGCCGGGTCGTAGAGCACTCCCGAGCCGCCGCCAGCGCGATCATTGCCGTAAATTGCCACTACCGCGCCATACACCTTGGCGATGGTTTCCACACGCTGCTTCTGAGCCGTTTTGACGGCGGCCAGGTCGGACGCGGACAACTCGTCGGCAGAGTCTTTGCCTTCTTGAGCGGCAGCAAAGCTTCCTACGAGCAGGAGTGTCAATGTCAGGAGCCAGGCGGAACGGCTATTGAATCGCATGTTGGGCTCCCAGAGTTGGCTCGGCTACTTACTGTTTTTGATAAAGCGGACGTCGCACCAATCGGCATGGTCCCCCAGGTCGAGCCCCGCACCGGGCTCGACGAGGAGCGTGACTTTTTTGGCCTTGGGGATTTCGACGAGAATTTCTTGCGGAGCATCGGTCCCTTTCACGCGGCGGGTGAAGACCGACTCGCCGTCCGCCAGGACGCTGAAGACGCAGTCCCCTTTGCCGATCGTTTCCGCGTCAATGCCGATGACCGCGGCCAGCACGTCCCACTTGGCGTCGGCAGTGAAGGTCAGCCGACATTCCGCGTGGCAACCGATTCCCTTTTCAAAGGTTCTCGTGCCCAGGGTGAGAGTGCGGTTTTGAACGCTGCGATCCCTTTGCCAGGGGACGTCCAAAAAGACAATGGACCGCTGCTCTTCTTCCACGGGCTTGAGGTCAGAGAGGAACGCCAGGCGGGTGGAACGTAGAGCGATGGAAGCGAGGGCTTCCTGAGGAATTTCCACCTTGCTGCCGCCGGGCAGCTTGGCCGTGAGCTTGCCGCTGGTGAGGGACTCAATTTCCCCGGCAATAATCGAGCCGTCGCGAAGTGTGATAAGACTTTTTGTGGGGTCGTCAGTTGCCGACCCTTGCGCGACCACAATACCAAACAGCTTAGCGCGGGGAAGTGTTTTGCCTGCGCCACCGAGATCGAATTGGAATTCCTTGTCACTGAGCAATTTGAAAATGCCGGCCGTGGAGTCGACCTTATCTTCAATCTTGATAAACAGCCGATCCTGATCCGCATTGGGGGCGGCAAGAGCCTTATCGAACTCGGGGCTGGCGGTCGCGGGCTCCAGGCGAATGCCGCGTACCTGATCGAGCGGAAGGGCGAGCTTGCCGGCAAGCGCGGTTTCCACCTGGCACTGGCCACCATCATCAATTGCGATTGTCTTGGCGAATATCCTGCCGCCGCCGACCAGATGCAGGAAGACGGCCGGCTTGGCATCGGTAACCGAGGGGGCGAGGCGAATCTGGCGCAGGTCGTCGAGCGGAAGGGACGGAACTCCATCCGCGGTGAGCTTTCCCCCGGAAATGCCGATGGTTTTGGCGGGTTTGCTCTCGCCGCTCAGAAGCGTGAGTGTAATGCCGTCCTTATTGACGGGAGGCTGAGCCTGACTAACGGCGGCAAGAATGAGGGCCGGCCAAAGGAATAGCGCGGCCCGGAAGCGAGTTGCGGTGATCATGCCTCTATCATACACCAGCCGGTTCTAACCGGCAGGATTTCGTCGGACATTCGCAGGCGGATTACCCGTCGCTCTCGTCGCTAAAGCTCTTGTAGTACTGTTCGATGAGTTGCTGGTAACGGGCGGGGTACTTTTCCTTGATGGCGTTGAACACGGGATCCCGCTCGCGGTCGCGAAGTTGGCTCCAGGGGCTGGTCGGCCCGCCGCGGTGCAGCCGCTTGACGGTGTCGCTATCCGTCCCCTTGCTGCCGCCGCCGGAGGTTCCTTGTTGGCCCTGGCCTTCGCCCTTGGCCTGGCTTTCCCCTTCGCTTCCCTTGCCGGGCTTGGAACCTGGCTTGGGCTTGCCGCCGCCTTTGCAGTTGCATTCTTTGTCTTCAGCTTCCTTGATCAACTTGGCGAGGATGTCGATAATCTTCTTCTGCTGTTCGCGGGTCGCCTGGCCGGCGTCTTCCAGCGAGAGCTTGCGGCGGCTGAATTCCATGCGGAACTGGACGTCGGTCAGTGTGCCGTCTTCATAGAGCTTGAGAGCTTCGAGCTGACGGAAGGCACCCACCCGCATCCGCTCGGGAGCGTCGGGATAAAGTTCGAGGAATTTCTTCAGGCAGTCCATCGCTTCCTTTCGCTGAATGAGCTGGCCGAAGGCCACGCCGCGAAGGAAGAGCGATTCGCCGCCGCGAGCGGTCTTGTCGGCATACTTGCCGGTCGCATCTTCGAGAAGGGGCAAGGCGTCTTCAAAGCGCTCGTCGAGCAGCAGGGCTCGCGCCAGAAAATATGCGGCGTCGGCAGCCAGGTAAGGATCCTTGGCATCCCGCAGCTTGCCGAGCTTGGTGATAGCGTCTTGAATGTTCTCTTCCCCCAGCGTCGTGAGGGCATCCTTGAAATCCGGATAGAGCTCGCGGAGCGCTTCGGTGATGGCGATAGACTTGCCATCCGCGTCGGCCCGGAGGGCGGAGAAGATCTCGGTTGCCTTCTGCACCTGCTCCGCCTTGAATTCTTTGTTTTCCTTCACTGCCGCGAGGAAGCCGTCCAGCACCTTGTCGGTGGCGACCGGCTTTTCAGCGGGTGGGACCGGTTTGGAGTCGGCAGCGAAAACGGGGGCGGCAAATGCCAGGAGTAGCGCTGCGAACGAGAGTTTTCGAATCATCGCGGACGTTCCTTGAAAGGAGCTTCGGAAGCAGGCAGGCTGAGAGGTTATTTGAAGTATCCCGCGCGGGGCGGGGAAATGCAAGTGATTAAAATAGTGGGGTAGGCTTCCAGCCTGCCCAATAACAAA
>JBJXFF010000077.1:0-59452 GCA_046153945.1 Pirellulaceae bacterium | reverse complement strand
CCCCGCCGGACAACCCCTTTCCCACGGGCAGCCTGGTGGGACGGGAAAAGTATGATGGGGCCAGCGAAACGGACGGCTGGCGGACGTTTGAAATCTCCTGCCTGGGAAAACAGATTGACGTGAAGCTGGACGGCAAACAGGTGCTCGCCTACGCCGACCCCAAGCCGATTGGGCGCGGGTTTATCGGCCTGCAACTCAACAGCGGCAAGTGCGAGTTCAAGAACATCAAGCTCCAGCCGCTCGGACTCAAGAGCATCTTCAACGGCAAAGATCTGAGCGGTTGGAAGATGCCGGAAGGATCGCTGAGCAAATTCACTGTCACCAAGGACGGCGAGTTGAACGTCAAAAACGGCAAGGGGACGCTGGAAAGCGACGCCCAGTTTGGCGACTTCGTCCTGCAACTCGAATGCATCAGCCACGCCAAGAACCTCAACAGCGGCATCTTCCTTCGCAGCATCCCCGGCGAAATCAACAACGGCTACGAAAGCCAGATTCACAACGGCTTCAAGGACGGCGACCGTACCCAGCCCCTCGATTGCGGCACCGGCGGCATCTACCGCCGTATCAATGCCCGCCGCGTCATCCCCAGCGACGAAGAGTGGTTCCACAAAACGGTCATCGCCGACGGCCCGCATATCAGTGTCTGGGTCAACGGCTATCAGGTTACCGACTGGACCGACACCCGCAAGTCTGACAAGAATCCCCGCAATGGCTTGCGTTTGGAGAAAGGGACACTGCAAATCCAGGGGCACGACCCCACGACGAATTTGTCGTTTCGGAATCTGAAGGCGAAGGAGACGGAGAAGTAGTCGCATTGTTAGGGAAATCACCGTTCTGAAAGATCGAGTTGGCCGTGGAACAGCCAAACTTGTTTGATTCCCGTGGATCAGTGATAATGGTAAGAGAGGCAATATCAACTACTTAGGAAGGTCCGAAGCTCATGCTTGTTGACACCCAGAACATTGTCACCGTAACCCGCTTTCGTCGGGAGTTGGACCACTACGTTCTCGCGGCAAAAAAAGGCGTTGGTCCCGTCGTTGTGACGGATGATTCGGAAGTTATTGGCTATTTTCTCTCGCCCGAGGATTTTGAGTCGCTTTGCGACAACGGGATAGCAGAGCTATTGGCGTCTCGCGAAAATGAACCAACGATTTCGACCGATGAAGTCCGCAAGCGTGTCGCGAAAGCTATCAAGCGAGCTTCCAAGAGGTCGAAATCCGCATGAGTGGCGATCCCGCAGCCTTGCGAGTTCGTTGGACAATGGCTGCAGCCGGGGACTTGGAGAAAATCTCGGCGTTCATTGGCCGCGACAATCCTTCTGCTGCGGCACGTCTGGCAGAGGAGATTGTGAAACGATCCGAAGAGCTTCCGCAACATCCCTACTCGGGCGGAATTGCTCCGACTTATCCCCGCGCCCGTTTTCTTGTCTCAGGTCAATACCTCACTTACTACACAGTTGACCCGCGAGAAATTGTGATCAGGGCAGTTGTGCATGGTGCCAGGCAGTTTCGGACCTCTTGGATGAAGCGGAGGTGACTCATGTTCCAACAAGCTAGGAAAACATTGACATGTGCATTTCACTGCACCTGGCGTCTGATAATTGTTGTCATGGCTCTCGGATTGGCGTTTAGAGAGTCTCTCGCTGCCGAACCCCTCTCCCTCCACCCCGACAATCCCCACTATTTCCTCTTCCGCGGCAAGCCGACGATCCTCATCACCTCCGCCGAGCACTACGGCGCGGTCCTCAATCCCGATTTTGACTACGTCAAGTATTTGGGCGAACTCGCCGCACACGGTCTGAACAACACACGGACCTTCAGCGGGGCTTATGTCGAGCCGCAGGGGGCGTTCAACATCGCCAAAAACACGCTGGCACCTGAGGGCAAAAAATTCCTCTGTCCTTGGGCGCGGAGCGACCAGCCGGGCTATGCCGGCGGCGGGAACAAGTTTGATCTGACGAAATGGGACGAGGCGTACTTCAAGCGGCTGAAGGACTTTGTCACCCAGGCGGGCAAGCGGGGGATCGTAGTGGAGATGAACCTATTCTGCCCGATGTACGAGGAGCAGCAGTGGAAGCTGAGCCCGCAGAACGACGCCAACAACGTGAACGGTGTCGGAAAAATCGGCCGCTATGACGTGCACACGCTCGACAAGAACGGTGGCCTGCTCGCCATCCAGGAAAAAATGGTCCACAAGTTCGTGGCGGTGCTCGCCGATTTCGACAATGTCTACTACGAAGTCTGCAATGAGCCGTACTTCGGCGGCGTGACGATGGAGTGGCAGCACCACATCGTCGATGTGATTGTGGAGGCGGAAAAGGGGCTCCCGGCAAAGCACCTCATCTCCCTGAACATCGCCAACGGCAGCAAGAAAATCGAAAAGCCCCACCCGGCGGTGAGCATCTTCAATTTCCACTACGCCAGTCCACCAACTGCCGTTGCCGAGAACTATACTCTAAACAAAGTCATCGGCGACAACGAAACCGGCTTCAAAGGAACTGCGGACGACCATTACCGGATGGAAGCCTGGGAATTCTTGCTGGCCGGCGGCGGGCTCTATAACAACCTCGATTACTCCTTCGTCGCGGGCCAGGAGGACGGGACGTTCGACTACCCCAAGACTCAGCCCGGGGGCGGCAACCGCAAGTTTCGCGAGCAGATAAAAGTGCTAAAAGACTTTCTCTATGGTTTTGACTTCGTGCGGATGAAGCCCAATCCGGGCATCGTCAAAAGCAAACTTCCCAAGGACTGCCATTGCCAGGTCCTGGCCGAAAGCGGCAAGCAGTATGCCTTGTACTTTCATGGCTCGCCGGGGGAGGAAGTCATCCTCGAACTCCCCCAGGGGGAATATGAGGCGGAGTGGGTCAATGTCCTCACCGGAAAGACGATTCGCCAGTTCTCGCCAGAATCGGCTGGTCCGGAGACCAAATTCCCCGTTCCGCCGAACCAGGCGGAACTGGCTCTCCGGATTCACAGCCGTTGACGCTTTCCCAGATCTTCAAACCTGCCACAATTCGGCCATAAATCGCAGGACAAATGCTGGCATTTTCCTTGCCAGCCCGTTAGATTAAACAACTGCGTTGCGGTGGATTGCGGCATTAGCGCCAGAGGTGCGTCGTGAAGGCGGAATGGATGGCAAATGTCGGTGGCGAAGAGTATGGCCCATTTACCTGGGACCAAATGCTCGACATGGCAGCTCAGGGGCGGGTCACGCCCGAACTTCCCATTCGAAAGGTGAGCGATTCGCAGTGGTCCACGGCCGCGGCAATCCCCGGCCTGCTCGGGGGAGCCAAGCCGGCTGCCGCGAAGCCGGCTACCGCCAAGGTTGCCGCACCCGCGGCGAAGAAGGCCAAAGCCGCTCCCCCTCGTCCGCCGTCCGGCCGTCCCGCGCCCCCGGTTTTGGCCCCGCCGCAGAACATCCCCGCCGGTATTCCGGTCGGGTCACCCGTGGGATTGGCGGTTGCTCCTCCGCCGGTCAGTTCCTCATCTTCGGGGGGCTTCAGTTTCGATATGGGTGCCGCTCCCAGTGGCAAGCAGCGCACCGTCAAGAAGTCGGTTCTGGATGACGACGACGTTGTTGCCAAAAAGAAGAGCAACACGCCGCTGATGCTCGGCGTTCTCGGCGGAGGCGCCGCGCTGGTCGCGGTCATCGTCGGGCTCACCGTCTACATTACGATGAATCGCGGCGGCAAGGACGAGAAGCTGGTTGCCACGAAGACGTCCACGGCAAAGGAAGGAACGGACGAAGAAGGTCTAGAAGCAAATCCCGGTGAAGCGAACCCTGAGGGTGAAGCCGATACCGGTCCGAAAAAGGCGACCGCCGCGAAGCCGAAGGCGGCGAAAGGGAACAAGACCGCCAGTCCCGACGCCAAGGCCGCTCCCAAATCCGATCAGAAGGCCATCGTCGAAGGTATCCGCGACTGGAAGAATATCGTAACGCTGAAGAGCGTCGGTATCGGCAACGCTCGTGTCGCCATCAGTCGCGTCTGGCTGGCTGCCGATGCGACCGGAAAACGAGCCGCGCTGCCGGGTGCGGCGACTCAGAAACCCGCGGAAGCAGCGGTGCCTGCCGCGGAGGATGCCAAGAAGGAGGAGACTCCAGCCGACAGCGCGACGGCGGGCGGCGACAAGGCCAAGTATGTATTCGTGGAAGTCGCCATCTCGAACAAAGCAGGAGCGGCCATTAAATACAAGGGTTGGAACAATCCAGGCCCGAGCGCGGCCATACTGGCCGACGATCAAAATCAGATCTTTCCGCTCGTTCCCAAATCGGAGACTCCGGGAGTCCAGCGTTTGGGTGCTGCGGATGTTCCCGGTGGGGGAGGGCTTACGGAGACGCTCGTCTTCGAAGCACCTACCGGCTCATTCGATGCCTTGCACCTCGTCCTTCCGCAGGTCGTGTTCTATCCCTCGATGAAGGGTAAGCAGTTCGCCCTGGAAATCACTCCGGACGTGCTGGCCAATGAGGGAGGGCCGCCGGTTGCTGTTCCTCCCGCGGGCTTGGCTGGCGGAGAAGGGAACGATCCGCTCGTGCCGGGCCGAAAGCTGCCGACCGATCCGGGGACGCCGGAAGGGGTTACTCCCTCCGAGCCCGCGAAACCAGAGCCAGCCACCACAGTGAAAACGCCAGAGCCCCCGCCCCCCAAGAAGCCGAGCTTGATTGACGAGATCAACAAGTCCTTCGAGGGAAAAGAAAAGATGGACGAAGGAAAGGGAGCCGAGGGGGCGAAGACGGAGCCCGTCAAGAAAACCGAGCCGGCTAAAAAACCGCTGCCGGGTAAGAATAAGCCCAAGGGAAAGAAATAGTTTCCACGCCGCATGTACGCACTCGTCACTGGGGCAGGGGGCTTTCTCGGCCAGGCTATCACGCGGCAGCTTATGGCTCAGGGGCACAAGGTCCGCGCCCTGGCCCGCGGCGATTATCCGACTCTGACGCAGCTTGGCGTGCAAGCCCTGCGGGGGGATATCCAGGATGCCGCCGCGGTCGAGCAGGCTTGCCGTGGCATCGATGCTGTCTTTCATGTCGCCGCCATTGCCGGAATTTGGGGGAAGTGGCGGACGTATTATGGCATCAACACGCTGGGGACCCGAAACGTCATTGCCGCCTGTCGCAAACACAGCATCCCCCGGCTGATCTACACCAGCAGCCCCAGCGTCACCTTCGCGGCTACTGACCAGTGCAACATTGATGAATCCGCGCCGTATGCTAAACGCTGGCTGGCACACTATCCGCACACCAAGGCTCTGGCGGAGCAGGAGGTGCTCGCGGCTAACGACTCGAATCTCCTCACTTGCGCTCTTCGCCCCCATCTCATTTGGGGACCGGGAGACCAGCACCTCATTCCTCGTCTCTTGTCCCGCGCCCGTGCCGGCCAACTGCGCCGCGTGGGAGCCGGCAAGAATCTGATTGATGCCGTCTACGTCGAGAACGCCGCCGCGGCTCATCTCTTGGCGGCAGGGAAACTCGAGGCCGGTTCGCCGGTCTGCGGCAAGGCGTACTTCATCACCAACGGCGAGCCGGTGAACTGCTGGGACTGGATCAACGAGATTCTGAGTCTGGCCGGAGTGCCGCCGGTCGCCAAATCGATTTCTTACCGCGCCGCCTATGCCGCCGGAGCCGTGCTGGAAGGAATCTGGAAACTGACCGGCCGCTTGGGCGAACCCCGCATGACCCGCTTCCTCGCCGCCCAACTCGCCACCAGCCACTACTACAACATCACTGCCGCCCGCCGCGATTTGGGCTTTGAGCCGGCAATCTCTATGGCCGCGGGAATGGAAAAACTCCGCGAGGAGATCTAAATGGGTTGAACATCTGTGCGAGGAATTCTGCGTCCTTTGCGATGCCTTAACGACGAATAGTGCATTGCGGATGGCGCCGCTTCAATTCGGTCCACCAATCCTCTCCAAAATCTTCGGGCCCGCCGAAGCTAAGAACGAGTCGAGGATGTTTCTCGCAAAGCTCTTCAATTCCCTGCTTCGTGACAAAATCGCAACTCATGCCTAAGTGCGCGAGTGTCGGCAAGTCCCTTAACGATGACAGTCCCTCGTCCGTAATCCCCGTTCCGTACATATAGACACGGGAAAGCGAAGGAAAATCAGCAAGCTGTTGGCAATCCGCGTCCGTTGCGTTAGAGAAAGTGAGAGTGATGGTCGTTAGTTTTCGACTACGATGGATTTTCTGCAGAGTACCTGCCTCGATGATCGAGCTATGAAACGAGACTTCCTCCAGGCACGGAAGTTTGTTGAGCGCGACACTGACCTCTGTGCCTGCCTGCGACTTATAAAATCCGACATCCCGAACCTCGCTTAGTTGCACAATCGCCCAAAGTATTTCGGCATCCGGTGGCATTTCTCGCACATCGATCCGCTTGACGACGCACGCCATTTCGGCGGGCAATAATCGCCTAACGACTTCGGGCAGTGCGGCATCTTCGGTATGCACCGAGACGCCGCGACGCTCGAGAATCGCCAATGCCGCTTTGCGGGAATGATATTTGTTGGCAACGAATGCAATGCCGATGCAGGCAATCGTCAAGATGCCGAAGGCAACCCTTAAGGAAACACGGAACCGGGAAGTGCGGCCTTTAGCGGCGAGTGCGACTCCCAAATTCTCAGGTCGAGGTGCCATTCTTCTCTCAACAGCAGGAACAATCTCCAGGCTCGCCATCGCCAACGTCTAAGCAACGCTTCATGCAGCCATATACCATATCACCTTGTTCAACCACCTTACCATCCTTAATCTGATGTTTTGCGCCACAGAAGTGTAACAGCTCATGAAAGACAATGTGCATCAGCTTGTCGGGGTGCCCTTTGCAGGTTTTTGGGAATGTAGTTCCGGTTTTGGGATTCTTCTTGTTTGTTAGGCAAAACGAAATCACGGGCGTTGCGCCTTTCGGCACGGACGATTCGCAGCGCACGTCCCCCTCGGGGTCCGAAAGAGTTTTCTTGTCTTTGGTCACTTGGGCTCGGGCACAGCCTTCATGATGTCCCTTCTTGACATCACTTTCATCACAAACCTTGATGCACTTGGTCAAGACCGTCCCCTCGCAAATTGCCGTCAGGCACTTCAGTAAGGCCGGGGGCATGCATCTGGCATTCATGGGATGTTCGATGAAGTCGCATGCTTCCTTGAGCGCGGCAGCGATCTCATCGAGTTCCTTCTTGCCGCACCCTTCGGTTCCAAAGGGCTCTAGTTTGAGGCCGGGAGCCAAGCCGGAACTATCCGTAAGATTCGTGGGATTATTCAGCACGTAGAGGTAGCCATGCAAAACCTGGCTAGAGTCCACACCGGGATCAACAGACAACCAAATTCCTAGCCTCGCCAACAGCGGACGTTGACGGACCAAATACTCGTCCAGATTCATGTCGAAGTAGTACCCTTTTCGTCCAATGAACCGAAACGGATTCACGGTTTCGCCGGTGTGCTCAACGACTTCTCCGAACGCATTGTAAGCGTAGGTGTCGGTGACTTCTTGATTGTCGTTGGTGAGCGCCACGACCGATCCCTGAGAATCGAAGTGGTACTGGCTCTCCACTCCCCCGCGGTTCTGGCTGATTAGATTGCCGTGCAGGCCAGGCTCCGTCGCATACTCCGCGATAATGTTCCCATCATCGTCGCGTTCTTGAATGATGTTGTCCTCGACCGGATCCCAGATGTAGTGAATGCTAGGCATGGCTGACTCTCCTTGCATGCGCGGAGCAAGTTGGCATTTTTTGCCCCGCATCGCGGAACTGAAAACCCCAGAGGAGAGAATACTCGGGAGGGGTAATGCCGCCCGGCATTCTCCCGCCGATTTCGAGGAAGTCAATATTTGCGACGGAGATTTTGCAAGAAAAACTGTCGAACGGAGCAACAGATAATGATGCGTGGATGCGTAACGCTTTGCACCTTGTCCAGGTTCCCCATCTTCGTGAAAGAATTCCCAATGTGGAATTGATTGCCCTCAGCCGGGGTCGGGAGTCTTTGGCATCCTGGATCATCTGTCCTCGTTAACCATCGCAGCCAAAGACTCCCGTCCCCCTGACTTCGCGCCGCTCGCGACGTGGTTGTCACGAATCGTCACGGGCACCCGTGCGTAGCCGAGCAGCATGCTGAAGTTCTTGGCGATTCCACCCGAGGGGGTCGGGAGTCTTTGGCCGCGGCGTCTTTGGGTGTTGTAGGTTTCTTGGTGCCAAAGACTCCCGACCCCGGGCGACGACCCCCGACGAAACTATTTTGCGAATTCTTGCATGGGAGCACTTGACAGTGCCATGTGTACGTCTGTATCATTATGACAACTCAGTAAGAGATGCGCGTCTGTTCGTGAGGATTATCGCCATGATACCTGCTGAAGAACTGAGCAAAATGGCTCCGCGAGCAAACGCGAAAAGTCAGGAAAGTGCTTCGGCGGCGCCAGAAGGGCGTGTTGATAAACCGATTTTGGACGATGCCGCAAACCCTTGTCCTGCATCGGCTTGTGCACGGCAAGGGAGCGAATACTTCAACAAACAACCGCCGATTTCAAAGCCACAATCTCGCGGCCAGCCTCCGCGGCTCGATCAGCGACTCCAAGCAGTCGTCGTCCTGTGGGTGTCGCGGGGACTCTCCTGCCGCGCTGCAGCTCGCCACGCTGGTATCAACCACAGCACCATCAGCCGGGCCGCGCAGCGGGACCCGGCATTTGCGGCGGCACTGAAAGAGGCAAAAAGGTTTGGGAAGCTGCGGCCCCGCCCGGGGATTCGCGGCTGGCGGCAAGCCGCGGCCGTTTTGGAAGCTGCCGGATTCGATCCTGGTTGGACTAAGGAGGAAAAGCAGTTATTGAACGGGACTTTTCCCGGTTCTATTAATTGGAGCGCGATCCCTTGGCCGCATGATACGAGGCCTCAGGAGTAAGGTTTTGGAAGAAAGCTTAGCCCCCGCGTCCACGCGGGGATTCGCCGCGTGGGCGCGGCGGCTAAGCTTTGCCAGCGCCAGCTTGTCCTTTTGCCCCCCAAGGGATACGTTTGAAAGATTACCCAGTTTGCAGCCGATTCAGTGGCTGAAGAGATATGTCCCAGCACGCCCCCGACAAACTTCCCGAGAATCAGCGGATCGTCATTACCGGCGTCGGTCTGACCGCCCCCAATGGCAATGACCTGGGGGAATTCCGCGCCGCGCTCCTGGCGGGCAAGTCCGGCGTGACGAAATACGAAATTCGCTACGTCGGCGAGACGCTGGCGGGAGTTTGCAAGTTCGACGCCCTCCGCTATCAGTCCAAAAAAGACATTCGCCGCGGCACCCGGGCGGGGAGCGTGGGGATCTACTCGGCGAACGAGGCGGTGAAGGATGCCGGCATTCCGTGGGAGAGCACCGTTAAGTCGCGAGTCGGCGTCTATATCGGCGTGACCGAGCATGGGAACGTGGAGACCGAGAACGAAGTCTACCTGCTCAAGGGATACGACTACGACACGCAGTTCTGGTCGCATCATCACAATCCCCGCACCGTCGCCAACAATCCGGCCGGCGAGATCGCTCTGAACATGGGGGTCACGGGGCCGCACTACACCATCGGTGCCGCCTGTGCCGCGGGGAACGCAGGGCTGATTCAAGGGGCGCAGATGCTGCGGCTGGGCGATTGCGATTTGGCCCTGGCCGGCGGAGTTTCCGAGAGCATTCACACCTTCGGCATTTTCGCCAGCTTCAAGAGCCAGGGAGCGCTCGCCACCCACGAAGACCCCACGAAGGCGAGCCGGCCATTCGACATGAAGCGGAACGGCATCGTCGTGGCGGAAGGGGGCTGCATCTATACGCTGGAACGGCTCGACGATGCCCGCCGCCGGGGAGCGAAGATTTATGGCGAGCTGGCCGGCTATGCGATCAACACCGACGCGACCGATTTTGTCCTTCCCAATCCCGAGCGGCAGGCGGAGTGCATGAACCTGGCGATTGCCCGGGCGGGGCTGCAGCCGCGGGACATTGATATTGTCAGCACCCACGCCACCGGAACAGGGCAGGGGGATGCCCAAGAATGCGACGCCCTGCGGCGCGTTTTTTGCGAGAGTGAGAAGACGTACTTCAACAATGCCAAAAGCTTCATCGGCCACGCCATGGGAGCCGCCGGATCGCTGGAATTAGCGGGGAATTTGGGGGCCTTTGACGACGGCATCTGCCACGCCACAATCAATGTGGACGAACTGGATCCCGATTGTGCCCTGAACACGCTGGTCATCGGCCAGCCGCGGAACATCGGCCCCGTCCGATACATCCTCAACAACTCCTTCGGCATGCTCGGCATCAACTCCGCCGTGATTATCCGCAAAGCCCCTTAGTTCGTAGTAATCGGCTTCAGCCGGTTAGCTAACCCGCTGAAGCGGGTTACTACAAACCACTCACAACTCACCACTCACCACTCACTCTTCCCCATGACCGACGCCGAAATCCGCAACGAGATCCTCGATATTCTCAAGGACATTGCTCCCGACGAAGACCTTTCCACGCTCGCCGACGACAAGCCGTTCCGTGAGCAGCTCGAACTCGACAGCATGGACTTCTTGGACATCGTGATGGAGCTTCGCAAGCGGCACCGGATCCAGATCCCCGAAGCCGATTACAAGGCGCTCGCCAGCATGGCCAGCACGGTGGAATATCTGCGGCCGACGATGAAGGATATGGTTAAGAAATAAAGGTCTGGCGAGCGGGGGGCGTCAGCCCCCTGATACTTCGAGGACTAGATCCTGAATTTAACATCAGGGGGCTCACGCCCCCCGCTCGCCCCGTCCCTCCCATGTCCCACTACGACACGATCATCATCGGCGCGGGGATGTCGGGCCTGGCAGCCGGGATTCGACTGGCGTACTACGACCAGAAAGTCTGCATCCTAGAGCGGCACTACACCATCGGCGGCCTGAACTCGTTCTATCGCCTCCGCGGCCGGGACTACGACGTCGGCTTGCACGCGGTCACCAATTACACGCCCAAGGGGGCCAAGAAAGGTCCGCTCGCTCGGCTGCTACGGCAATTGCGGTTCCAGTGGGAGGACTTTTCGCTTTCGCCGCAGCTCGGCTCCGCCGTCGCGTTTCCCGGCGTCACGCTCAACTTCACGAACAACTCGGAGCTGCTCGCGGCGGAGATTGCCCGGGCGTTTCCGCGGCAGAAGGACAACTACGCCCGGCTGCTGACCCAGATTGTTGACTATGACGATCTCAACCAGGAGATGTTCGTCCTCTCCGCCCGCCAGGTGCTCGGCGAGACGATCTCGGATCCGCTGCTCATCGAGATGCTCCTCTGCCCGCTGATGTGGTACGGCAATGCTCGCGAGGATGACATGGACTGGGGGCAGTTCTGCATCATGTTCCGGAGCATCTTCCTGGAAGGAATGGGCCGCCCGCACGCCGGCGTTCGACTGATCCTCAAGAATCTCGTCCGCCGCTTCCGCGAACTCGGCGGCGAGCTGAAGCTCCGCAGCGGCGTCTCCCGCATTCATGTCGATGCGGACCGCGCCGCCGGCATTGTCCTCGACAGCGGTGAAGAGATCACCGGCACCCATGTCCTCTCTTCCGCCGGCGCGGTGGAGACGATGCGGCTCTGCGACGACGTGACCGCCGCAATGCAACCCGCAGCCGGCCAGCTCAGCTTCTGCGAGAGCATCTCGATCCTCGACAAGCCGCCCAGCGCCCTCGGACACGAGAAGACGATCGTCTTTTTCAATGACTCCGAGAAGTTCGCCTGGCGCAAACCGGCCGGCGAGCTGATCGACGTACGGACCGGCGTCATCTGCTCCCCCAACAACTTCGCCTATGGCGCGGCGGACGGCGAACTGGCCGACGGCGTCATCCGCATCACCGCCCAAGCCGACTTCAGCCAGTGGCAAGGGCTGAGCGAGCCGCAATACAAGCTGGAAAAGCTCCGCGGCTACGACCGGATGGCCGCGTCGGCGATTCGCTTCATGCCGGACTTCCGCGGCCGCGTGATTGATACCGACTTGTTTACGCCGACCACCATTCGCCGCTTCACCTGGCACGACAATGGGGCGATCTACGGCGCACCGGAGAAGAAACTCGACGGCACCACCCGCCTCAAGAACCTCTTCCTCTGCGGCACCGACCAGGGCTACGTCGGCATCATCGGCTCCATCATCAGCGGCATCAGCATGGCGAACATGCATTGCTTGCGGGGGATGTAGCCGCTTGTAGTAACCCGCTTTAGCGGGTTAGCAGACCGGCTGAAGCCGGTCACTACGAACTACTTCTTTGCCATTTTCCTCAGGACCTCAATCCCCCGCTGGATCGTCTCGTCCGCTGCGGCGTAGCTGATTCGGAAGTGCGTGTCGCGGCTGCTGAAGATGTTGCCGGGGATGATGAGGAGGTTGTGCTTGATTGCTTCGGCCACGAACTCACCGCCGGTTCCCCAGGGAGCTTTCGGGAAGACGTAGAACGCTCCGCCTGGCTTCGTGATTTCGTAAAGGTCCGAGAGGCCGCTGACGATCAGGTCCCGCTTCCGCTTGTACTCGGAGACGCAGTGGCTCATGTCGACGTCCATCGCCACGGCCCCCGCCCACTGCACCGGCTGTGGGGCGCAGACGAAGGTGTACTGCTGCAGCTTGACCATCGTGTCGATCACTTCCGCCGGACCATGCACAAACCCCAGCCGCCAGCCAGTCATGCCGTGGCTCTTGCTGAAGCCGTCGATGACGAGAGTCTGGTCATTGAACTTCGCCGGGGAGACAAACGGCTCGTCGTAGCAGAACGAGCGGTAGATCTCGTCGGAGAGCAGCACAATATTCTTCTCCGCCGCCAGCTTCGCCAGGCCGCGGATTTCCGCTTCGCTGGCGATGACGCCGGTTGGATTTGCCGGACTGTTGAGCAGGATCATCTTGGTCCGGGGCGTGATGGCGGCAGCGACCTTGGCCAAATCAATCCGGAAATCGGGATAGGTGTCGATGATCACCGGCTTTCCCCCCGCGAGCTGCGTGAGGGAGGTGTACATCACGAAGTAGGGGTCAAAGACGATCACTTCGTCCCCCGGATTGACGAGCGACAGCATGGCCAGCGCCAGCCCGCCGCTGGTGCCGCTGGAGACGAAGACTCGCCGGTTGCCGTGCCCATACTCGGCGTCGATCCGCTTCTGCAGCTTCTCCCGCAGCACGGGCATTCCCTGAGTCAAGGCATAGGAATTCTTGCCCGACTTGATCGCGTCGATGCAGGCCGTTTTGATCTCCTCGGGTACGTCAAAGTCCGGCTGTCCGATCGACAGGTTGATCGGGTCCTTCATCTTCGCGGCCAGGTCAAACACCTTGCGAATGCCGCTGGAGTCAAAAGCACGGGTGCGGTCGGCGATCCAAGACATGAGATATTACGAGTGTGAGAACCAAGGGGCAGGACAAAGCACCAATGTACCTGCCCGGCTCACCGCACGTAAGGCATTTTGCCGCACTCACTCCGCCCGCTTTTTCAGACGAGCCAATCGCGACTTGGCGGCGGACTGGATGTTGTCCGGAACGCCGGCAAGGGCAATGACCTTCTGCAAGTCGGCAGCGGCCTTGTCGTCATCGTCCATGGCGGAGTAGGCCATCGACCGATTGTAAAGCGCGCTCCCGCGCACTGAGGAACTGATCGTGGTGCTGGCCAGCAGCGAGTTGTAAATCTCAAGGGCCTTCTCCGGCCGCTTCGCTTTGGCGTGCTCGACCCCCTCAAGCAGCAAATTCTCTTCCCGTGAGCTGCGGCTGAACAGCCCAGCAATCTTACTGAAGAAACTCATAGATACCTCCCCGATTGCGTCCAATGTAGTGCAGGAAGGAGTGGGATGATAGCATGAGGCCGACCGTTCGCATTGGCACTTTGAAAAATGTACTTTTCCATGCACGACCTCACAAAAATGCCCCCGGCCGGAGACAAGGTACGCGAGTGGCTGGCCCGCGCGATTGCCGCGGGGGCTTCGGACCTGCATATCGTCGCCGGCTATCCGCCGGTGCTGCGTCTGCATGGGGATTTGGTGGAGATGTCCGAACCGGCGCTGACGGGAGAGGAAACGCAGCACCTGGTCCGGTCCCTTTGCTCGACCGATGCGTTTGCCCGCTTGCAGGCCCAGAAGGACATCGACTTTTCGTTTGAGCTTGCCGTGGATGGCCGCTTCTGCCGCTTTCGCGCTAATCTGTTTCGCAGCGGGGGCCATTTCGGGGCCTGCGTCCGCGTCGTACCTTCCGCCATTCCCCCGTTTGACTGGGCCGGCTTTCCGGAGGAATTGGCGAAGCGGCTAGCCTTCCTGCGCGACGGCCTGGTCATCGTCACCGGTGCGACCGGCAGCGGCAAGACGACGACGCTGGCGATGATTGTCAATCTGCTCAACCTGGCTGGCGGCTATCGCATCATCACCGTGGAAGAACCGGTGGAATATGTCTTTCCACTGGTCTCCGGCTCCGTCGTCTCGCAGCGGGAAGTGGGGACCGACGTCCTTACTTTCGCGGACGGCCTTAAGTACGGCCTGCGGCAGGATCCAGATGTGATCCTGGTCGGCGAAATCCGTGACAAAGAGACGGCCCAAATGGCGCTCAGTGCCGCGGAGACCGGCCACCTGGTCTTCAGCACATTGCACACGCGGGACGCCAAAGGAGCCATCACCCGCTTCGCCGATGTCTTTCCCCAGGAAGCCCAGCGTGACGTCCGCTCGCTCCTCGCTCTCAGCCTGCGAGCCGTCGTCAGCCAGCGATTGCTCCCGTCGGCGGAGCCCGGCAGCAAGCGGCATCTCGCGCTCGAGATCCTGTGGAACACCAACCCCATCGCTGTCGCCATTCGCACCGGCAAAGTGGAGAGCATCGACAATTATCTGATGACCAACCGGGATGACGGCATGCTCAGCTTCGACGAATCGCTTCGCCAACTGTTGCGTGCCGGAAAGATCACCCGCGAAGTCGCCGAACAGCATGTGCGGGAACCCTCTATTCTTAATCGATAGCAGCCACAGATAGTTGTCGACGGCGAACTTGCGGATGACTTCCGTTGTCTGTCGCTTCGCTAACAACTACCATGCAGTTACCTGCCAGCCAACGCATAACACCCTCCCACTTCTCCTCGCCATGCTTAACCTCAGCGACAACTGCGGAATGCGGTTATGCGACGGAGTTTCGCGTCGTGACTGGCTGAAGATCGGCAGCCTCGCCGTAGGAGGCCTGAGTCTGCCATCGCTTCTCGCCCAGAAAGCAGCCGCCACTTCAGGCAGTGCAGCACGTGGGGGTTCTTTCGGCAAGGCCAAGTCGGTCATCATCTTTGGCCTGGTCGGCGGCCCGCCGCAGCACGAAACATTTGATCCCAAGCCGGATGCCCCCGCAGAAATTCGCGGGCAGTTTGGCGTCATTCCCAGCAAGACCACCGGTTTGCATGTGGGCGAACTGCTCCCCAAGATCGCCGGCATGACCGACAAGCTGGCGGTTCTGCGGGCCATCGTCACCGGAGACAATGCCCATTCCTCCAGCGGCTATCAGATGCTCACGGGAGTGCCGCACATTCCCTTGAATCAGGAGAGTGCGATTCCGCGGCCCCCGAACGATTCGCCCGGTTTGGGAGGATTGGTTCGCGCGGTGCGGCGTCGGCCGGGAGAACTGCCGAGCGCGATCACGCTGCCGGAGCACATTTGGAATGACGGCAATTTTCCCTGGCCGGGGCAGGACGGCGGAATTTTGGGGAAAGCCAACAATCCCTGGCTCATCCACTGCGATCCCTCGGCTGACGATTTTTCAGTTCCCGGGTTGTCGCTGCCGACGGAGGTCAATTCGATCCGCCTCGATTCTCGACGGTCGCTGTTGACCCAAATGAATGAGCGGCTGGATCTGCTGGCTCAGAGTCCCAGCGGCCAAGGCTACGGCATCCATGCTCAGAAGGCCCTGGAATTGTTGACCGCCTCCGCCACTCGCAACGCCTTCGACATTCGCCAGGAACCGGCCGTCAATCGTGACCGCTATGGCCGCAGCCGCTTCGCTCAGAGCATCCTGCTCGCTCGGCGGTTGGTGGAAGCGGGGGTCTCCCTCGTGCAGGTTAACTGGACCCGCATCAAAGACCAGCCGAACCAAGGGGGCTGGGATACGCACATGAAGCACAACGAGGCTCTTAAGTCGCTGCTGATGCCGATTGCCGATCAGTGCTTTTCGGCGCTGCTGGAAGATTTGGAGCAGCGGGGTTTGCTGGAATCGACGCTGGTGGTCTGGTTTGGCGAGTTCGGCCGGACTCCCAAGTTCAACGCCAACGCCGGCCGCGACCACTGGGGGCGCTGCTTCTCGTTGGCCCTCGCCGGCGGCGGGATTCGCGGGGGCGTCGTCCACGGCCGTTCGGACAAGCAGGCAGCCGAACCGGCGGATGGGCTCGTGCATCCCAAGGACATCATTGCCACGATCTTCCATTGTCTGGGTTACGCGCCCGATACCGAGTTGCACGACAGCCAGGGACGGCCCATCCCTCTTACCCGCGGGCGAGTGATTGAAGAGATACTCTGATTCCAAGGCTCGAATTTCGACTACTTCCTGGCGAGATAGGAATCGTCCCCGCGCTGCAATTCCTGCCACACGGCAGCAAACCAGAGGAGCGCTGCCCGGCGTTGTCCCAAGCCTGTAAAGTGGCGGCGGGTTTTGGGGCCGCCTCGGTTCTCGCCAGCCAGGATGTCGGTATCGGGACCTGGCCGAAAGCCGGGTTGTTTGACGAGCAGGTCGATCGCCGCTCGGATGCGCCCCTCGCCGTCTGGCTTGTTGTAGACCGTCGGATGCAGAGTAGACTTAGCCAGCAGCCAGAGAGGTGAGAACTTCCATTCGGCTGCGAGTGCTTCGCGGATGGCAGAGAGATTGGCAACATACTTTTCCGTCGCAATGCCTTCGATGACATCCGACTCTCCCTGCTGCCACAGGACGGCGCGAAATCGCCCCGTTGCCGCGCCAGCTCGGGCCAGATTCTGATACAGGGGCTCTGCTGGGAGCCATTGACGCGAGGCGGTTCCCCCCACCGCCACATTCACAAAGCCAACAGGGACCTGAACAATCGGCAGCAGCAGGTCGCCGAGCGGGGGCCAGATGGTACCCCCCATGGCGATATTGGGCTGAGGATCGTGGGCGACTTGCCAGGAGTTTTTGACGCGGTCAAATGCGGCCACTCTTCCCTGGGGATCTTCAACCTTCAGCAGTTCGTCGTTCGCGCCGTCGGCGTAGGACTGCCCGGCAATCACGATTACTTCTCCGACTCCGATCGGTTCTACTGCCGCTGTTGCGACCGTCTTCTCTCCGAGCAGCGCGCGAATTTCCAGGCGATACCAGCCTCCCGCTGGAATTCGGGTTGTCGCGGTGAGCTTTCCCCCCTGGATCGTTGGCTCAAACTTGCCCCACTCTGTGCCGGCTCCGAAAGCATCTTTGAGTGGGACGACGCGGAACTGCCAGTTGTCAGCCTTCGTTTCTCCGAACTCTCCGGCAATCGCAACGTCGGCAAATCCAAGCTTAGGTCCTCCCACTTCGTGTGCGGAAGCGTGGAGCGGGTCGTATCCGTGCCGCTGAACGACGGCATAGGGGACCGGCTGGGTCAACTTGCCAAGAATCGGCTCATCCGCAGCAGCTAGAACTGAGCGATTAGTGCTCAGGACGCCCAAGGCACAGCCGGCGCTGCCGATGCTGGCCGTTTGCAGAAACTCCCTGCGATCAATCATTGTGAGCCTTTCGTCATGCCAGGATTTCCTTGACCACGTTACCCTGCACATCCGTAAGTCGATAATCGCGGCCCTGGAAACGGAACGTCAGCCGCTCATGCTCGATGCCGAGACAGTGAAGCAGCGTGGCGTTGAGGTCGTGAACGTGGACCGGCTTGTCCGTGATGTTGTAGCTGAAGTCGTCCGTGGAGCCGTGGACCATGCCGGGTTTGATCCCTCCGCCGGCCATCCAGACGCTGAAGCAGCGGCCGTGGTGATCGCGGCCGTAACTTTCCTTCAGCCCGCCTTGGCCGTAAACCGTGCGGCCGAACTCGCCTCCCCAGATGACCAGCGTCTCGTCCAGCAGGCCCCGCTGCTTCAGATCCTGGATAAGAGCCGCCTGTGGCTGATCGACGTCGCGGCACTGGAGTGGGATATTGTCTGGCAGGTTGTTGTGCTGGTCCCAGCCGCGGTGATAAAGCTGCACGAACCGGACACCCCACTCCACGAGCCGGCGGGCGAGCAGGCAGTTGGCGGCGAATGTCCCCGGCTTCTTCACGTCCGGGCCATACAGATCGAAAGTCGCCTGCGGCTCGCCGGAGAGGTCCGTGAGTTGTGGAACGGAGGCCTGCATCCGGAAGGCAAGCTCGAATTGGGCGATGCGCGTGGCGATTTCGGGGTCGCCCGATTCGGTTAGCTTTTGCTCGTTGAGCCTGGCCAGGCCGTCGAGCATCTCTCGCCGTAGGTCCCGATCAATTCCGGGAGGATCGGAGAGATACAGAACGGCATCCCCTTGGCTGCGGAGCTTGACCCCTTGATGATTCGACGGCAGAAACCCGCTTCCCCAAAGGCGGTCGAGCAGTCCCTGGTTGCTGTCCTTGCCGCTGCCGTGCGAGATCATCACGACGAAGGCGGGCAAATCGGCAGCCTCGGTTCCCAGGCCATAAGCCGCCCAAGCACCAAACGAAGGCCGCCCAGGTTGCTGGGAACCGGTCTGAATGAACGTGATGGCTGGGTCGTGATTGATGGCCTCGGTGTGCATCGACCGGACAAGGCAAATGTCGTCCGCGATTTTGCCCGTATGCGGCAGAAGTTCGCAAAGCTGCATGCCGCACTTGCCATGGCGGACAAACTTGAACTTGGGGGCGATCAGCGGAAAGCTCTTCTGCCCGCTGGTCATTCCCGTAAGTCGCTGCCCCATTCGGACCGAATCGGGAAGCTCGCTGCCATGCTTCTTCTTGAGGAGCGGTTTTTCGTCGAAGAGTTCAATCTGCGAGGGGCCGCCGGACTGGAATAGATAGATGACACGCTTGGCTTTCGGGGCAAAATGCGGAATGCCGGCGAGGCCGCCAACGCGAGGTCCCGATGCCGCCGCCGCACCCTTCTTGGCATCGTCCCCAAATGCCGGTTCAAGCAGCGACGCCAATGCTGCGGCACCCATTGCCGAGGCCGACTTGCCGAAAAAGTGGCGGCGGGTGAGGGAATTTGAGTAATCAAGGAGTGGTTGCATATTCGAGTTACTCGGTGGTGTCTTTTGAGACTTCCCGCAGATCGTCGTGAAGATGCTGGGTTCGGCTACGGTTCGTTGGCAGTGGCAAAGCTTCAATGTCAACGGTTGCCATCAGGCCGGAGGTAACGTGATGTGTGTTTCGGCAAGTGTACCGGGCGTTGGGAGAACATGAACTTCGCAAATCCAATGAAATTGGTTTTGTTCGTCTTGCTTCCAAGTTATTTCTTCTCCAACTGGTGCCGGCCGGTGCGATAGTCGCACACAACAACCATATTTCGTCTTCTTCTGTTGAATTAAAGCACGAACCTTGGGGATGTCGGGATTCGGCCCGTCCGCCTTATAGATGGGATCGAATTTCAGTTCGCACACCCAGATCAATGGCCAATGACCACCGTCAGTAGGTTTTTCGACTACATCATCGCGAATGACAATGTCTGGTTTACACCGGCACTCTCCCAAGTCTGCAACTTCATAATAGACTGTCGGCTCGGCAGCGATTCGAGCAGCCTTTCCCGACGGGCTATATGAAACGATTGACTTTCCGACTAGCTGAAAATCTGCGGACAACCGACCGTATAGCTCTGACTGAATGTCAATCTCACTTTCCCAACGAAAGGGCTCTTGTTGCCATTCCCGCAGGAGTTGATCCGTGATGTCCCTTGCAAGTTGGTCGTAATATGAATGTTCTACCATTTCATCTCCCAGCTTTGATGTTTTGGAAAACAATGACTCGCCATTCTCGATCGTTCGCTATTCCTTGGTAATCGCTTCATCCAGATTGAGCACCAAACTGCAGAGCGTCGTCCAAGCAGCCAATTCCCCAGACTCCAACTTCTCGTCACTCGGGGAATCGCCGATCTTGAGGAGCTGTTTGGCCTTCTCGGGAGCGGCCTTGAAGCGATCACGGGTCTTACCGAGGAGAGGCAGCAAAGTTGCTGTTTCGGCAGCGTGGGGATCGCGGCAAAGGACGAGGCGGTAGAGCTGTGCGAGTCGAGCTTCATCATTGTCGCTGCTGTTCTTTAAGACTCGCTCCGCCAGCTTGCGGGATGCTTCCAGATACGTCGGGTCGTTCATCAGGACTAGAGCTTGCAGCGGAGTGTTGGTCCGAGCGCGGCGGATGGTGCAGGTTTCGCGGTCGGGCGCGTCGAACGTCATCATTCCCGGCGGCGGGCAGGTCCGTTTCCAGAAGGTATACATTCCGCGGCGATACAGGCCGTCCCCTTCGTCCTGCTTGTAGACGGCTCTTCGCTCCACGGAGACATCCTGCCACAGACCATCAGGCTGATACGGCTTGACGCTCGGGCCGCCAATTTTTTCCTTGAGCAGGCCGCTGATGGCGAGCGCATTGTCCCGCACTGTTTCGGCCGGGAGGCGAAACCGCGGTCCACGAGCGAGCAGGCGGTTTTTCGGATCCCGTTCCAACATTGCCGGTGATACTCGCGATGCTTGCCGGTATGTTGTCGACGTGACAATCAGCCGCTGCATTTCCTTCACATTCCAGCCGCCGCGAATGAACTCAGTCGCGAGCCAGTCCAGCAGCTCGGGATGGCTGGGCCACGCTCCTTGCGAGCCAAAATCTTCCACGGTTTCCACAATTCCCGTTCCAAAGTAAAGCTGCCACCAGCGATTGACCGCCACGCGGGCCGTCAGCGGATGTGCGGGATCAACCAGCCACTTCGCCAAAGCGAGGCGATTCGCAGGGACTCCCGCTGGCAGCGGCGGCAGGCTGGCGGGAACTCCGGGGGTAACTGCTGCTCCCGGTTGATCGTATTGACCGCGACTGAGGACAAACGCCTGCCGCGGAGTCGGCATTTCCTGCATGATCATTGTGGCGGGGAACGACTTTTCCAGCTCCGCCTGCTTCTTTCCGATCTGACCGATTTCCGCAGCGAACATGCGCGATGCGTCATCGACATTCTCGAGGTAATAGCGCTTCAGCGACTCTTTCTGAGCGGCGGTTCGCTCGGCGTTTGGCGTCTTGAGAATATCCGCAATCCCCGCCGGTGCTTGTCCTCGGGCCAGTTCAACAACCTCGGCTGCCGAGAGCAATCTGCGATAGAGCTGAACTTCGTCGAGCATCCCTCGGAACGGAGCGGATGACGTCCTGCGGCCTAAATGAAACAGCTTGTCAGTCTTGATCGTGTCCTTCCCGCTGAGCGAGTCAGTAGTAATGTCAACAGGTTGCGGCTTTCCATCAATGTAAACTGCAACGCCGCTTCCTTTGGCCTTTCCGTCGTAGGCAACTGCGATGTGATGCCAGGAATTCAGCGGCAGCGGGTCTTTGACGATGACCTTCAGCCCGTTATCGGGCCAATGATGAACGATGTGGGTCGCCACTCGCCCCTGTTCGATAATCAAGTCGTAGCCGCGAAAGGAATTCGCTTCGTCCATTTTGGAGAGCACGGTGCTGGCCTCATTAGAAGCAAGATTGACCCAGGCCGAGAAGGAAAATGCCTCACCCTGCTCGAACGCTCCGACCTCTCCCAGGGGAACGAAAGTTTGCCCGTCAAATTCCAACGCGCCGCCGAGCTTGCCGACCGACCATTTGGCGTTGCCAGTGATGGCGCCGCTCCGTTTGGCATCCAGGGCATCGGAAATCTGGCCACCCTTCGCTTCATCGAGATGAAAGGCGTGTACCAGTCCCTCCGGAGCACTCGGCAGTTTGCCGGTGGCGAGAATCTCCCGTTCCCATTTTTCCAGATCCGCATCGACAGCCGCCGCTCGGTCGGTTCGTTTACGCACTAGTTCGGTTCTGCGAGTTGCGAACTGGTCGAGTTCCGCCTGCTGCTCGCGAGTCGCGACCTTGATGAACGGTTCGGCAACTCTCGCCTGGTTATAGCCGACGTTCTTCTCGGCGAGGTTGTTGAAGAAGGCGAAGAAACTGTAGTATTCCCGCTGCGTGAGCGGATCGAATTTGTGGTCGTGGCAGCGGGCGCATTGCAGAGAAAGCCCCAAGAAGACCGTCGCGGTAGTGTGGACGCGGTCGGCCACGTATTCCACTCGGTACTCCTCGTCGATGATCCCTCCTTCCGTCGTCAACACGTGATTGCGGTTGAAGGCCGTGGCGATCTTTTGCTGGTTGTTGGAATTCGGCAGGAGGTCACCAGCCAACTGCTCGGTGATGAACTGATCGTAGGGCTGATTGCGGTTGAACGCCTCAATCACCCAGTCCCGCCACATCCACTGCGTCCGATCCTCATCGTTGTTGTATCCATTCGTGTCGGCATAGCGTGCCAGGTCGAGCCAGTGCATGGCCATTCGCTCGCCGTAGCGCTTCGAATTCAGCAGACGATCCACCACTTTCTCGTAAGCCTGGGGAGAATCATCCGCCAAAAACGCCTCTCGTTCCGCTGGCGTTGGGGGCAAGCCTGTCAAATCGAGCGACACACGCCGCAGCAGTGTTCCCTTATCGGCGGTGGGGGAAGGGACGATTCCTTCTTTCTCCAGGCGGGCCAGGATGAAACGGTCGATGGGGTTTTGGGACCAGGCGGCGTCCTTCACCTGGGGCGGTTCGTCGCGTTTTGGCGCAATCAGCGACCAATGCTGCTCGTATTTGGCTCCCTGTTCGATCCAGCGTCGCAAAGTCTCAATCTGCTGAGGTGAAAGTTTGCGCCCCGTCTTTTCGGGAGGCATGCGCTCGTCGGCGACGGTCGAGATGATCCGCTGGACGAGTCGGCTGGCCTTCACGTCGCCCGGCACCACCGCCTTTCCTCCGTCATGCTCGGCAATTGCCCCTTCGCGCGAGTCCAGCCGCAATTCCGCCTGCCGCTGATGGACGTCGGGACCGTGGCATTGAAAGCAATTCTCAGACAAGATCGGCCGCACATCTCGATTGAACTGCACAATTTCCGGTTTAGTTTCCTCCGCGATTGACGACTGCGAACCGGCGCAGAGAACCACGAACAAGAAGAGTCGCGTCCACCGACGACGGACAATGGGGAAAAAATAAACAGACATGCAGTTGAACCGTCTTCGCTCAGGGACTACTTTTTTCCGACGCAATACAGCGTCGTCGTGCTACGAATAAAGAGTTGTCCCTGAGACGGCGAGGGAGAGGCGCGAAAGATTTCTTCTTTGTCCGCCGGCAGTTCATTCTGATTGACTATTTCCAGCTTCGGACCCGGTTTGATGACCACCGTCTTGCCGGCTTCGCTCACGAAATAGGCTAGTCCTGCCGCGGCGATCGGGGACCCGCTGATCTTGCTGGTGATTCGTTCCTTCCAGTATACGTGGCCATCCGCGACATCGTAGCAAGTGGCAACGCCGCTCAGGTCACAGACAATGATGAATGCTCCCACCACGATGGGAGAGGGGCAATCGCGGCCTCCGTTCCGTGGTGTGTGCCAGGCCATGTGCGTGGCGGTGACGTCCCCATTACCCCCAGGCCGCACGGAGTAAAAATCTCCGGCCAAGCCATTGGCGACGCACAGCAAATCGCCGGCGGGAGTGACAGTGGGCTCGCCACGTCCATTGAAGCTCTTGCAGTACCAGAGTTCGGTTCCGGTCTTGGGATCATAGGCTCGCACGCCGTCGTGACCATTCACTACTATCTCCCGCCGCTTGCCGGAATCGACAAGAATGGGCGTACTCCAGCCGCGATTATTGGGCCGCTTGGTTTTCCAGACTTCCTTTCCGGTCTGCTTGTCTAGCGCGATGATAAAAGCATCCGCGTCGGCATCGCAGTTCTGCACCACCAGGTCGTCGACCAGAACTGGGCATGCGGATGTTCCCCAGGGACTCTCAAACCTGCCCAGGTCGCGCGACCAAAGATGCTCCCCTTCTACCGTATAGGCATGAATTCCGCCGCGACCAAAGAACGTCACGACAATCTTCCCGTCGGTGACGCACGTTGCCGAAGCCCAGCCGTTCATGGGGTGGATCGGCTCCGGCTCACCTTTCCAGGCGGAATGCTGCCAGAGAATCTTGCCAGTCTTGCGATCAATGCCGAGCACCAGGCGTTCTTTTCCTTGTTCCAGTGCCGAAGTCAGGAAGATTCTGTCTCCCCAAATGACCGGCGACGACTGTCCACTGCCAGGGAGTTGGGTTTTCCATGCGACATCGTCCGCGGACCATTTCAAGGGCAAGGAGGCGTCATTTGTGTGGCCATTCTGCTGAGGGCCTCGCCAGCGAGGCCAATTCGCTTCCTCAGCAATGCAGACTGGCACCACAGTCAGAACCAGAATTGAAGCAGCGACGAATACGACGCGAAGGATTAACATTAAAATCCAATTCCATGAAGGGGGAGCCGTTGCAACCTGGGCAAGGGAAAGTATGACGCGTTTCTAATTGGGCGAGGCGCCAATGGTGGGGTTTTCTTCAGCTAAGAAGAGCCTATTCCACCCGTCTTAAAAACGCAAGAATCCTCGCTTCTTGCGGCCCGTCGGTGTTGACATCCACTCATCGCCGCGGATAATTGGATGACTGTGTCCAATTTAGGCGATTGAGGATGCGAATTCACCATGTTAGCCATAAATTCCTTCCGGCACGGAATGCTTAGCGTGCTCCTGGTGTTAGGCTCCGTTGCCACCACGGCTGGCGACGATTTCGACCGCGAGCCAATCTCCTACAGCACCCGCCAGCCGGATAACCGAGTTTCCAAACTGATTGCCGAACTGCAGTCGGGAAAGAAATCACTCAAACGCGAACCGCACTTTGGCTACTTGCGCTCGCTGTTGACGGAATTGCAGGTGCCACAGTCTTCGCAAATGCTGGTCTTTTCCAAAACCAGCTTGCAGCGTCATCGGATCGCTCCGAGTACGCCGCGAGCGCTATATTTCAGCGACGACACTTATATCGGATTCTGTCAGGACGGCGAAGTGCTGGAGATTACCGCGGCTGACAAGGACTTGGGGGCGGTTTTCTATGTGCTGGAACAAGAAGCGGACTCAAAGCCACATATCAAAAGACAAACGGAAAACTGCCTGATCTGCCACGGCTCGTCTTCGACGAAAGGGGTGCCCGGCCACTTGGTCCGCTCGGTTTACAGCGATGCCTCTGGCCTGCCGATTCTGGCGGCGGGCACGTACCGCACCAACCACTCCAGCCCGTTTCGCGAGCGCTGGGGGAGTTGGTACGTGAGCGGAACCCACGGTGACCAACTGCATTTAGGAAACCTGATCGTCCGCGGTCGGCAGCGGCCCGAAGATTCAGATAATGCTGCCGGCCAGAATGTGACGGATCTCTCCTCTTTTTTCGATACGGAGAAATACCTTTCACCCCACAGCGATGTAGTCGCTCTGATGGTGCTCGAGCATCAGGCGGAGGCGCAAAACTACATCACCCAGGCCAATTTTGGAACGCGTCAGGCGCTGCACTACGAACAGTCCTTGAATCGCGAACTCGGAAAGCCGGCAGACGAGCATTGGGACAGCACCAAGAGCCGTATCAAAAGCGTCTGCGAACCGCTGCTGGAGTACTTGCTGTTCAGCGAAGAAACCACCTTGACACACAAGGTTCAGGGGACGAGCAAGTTCGCCGAGGAATTCTCCCAGCTTGGCCCGCGGGACAAACAAGGCCGCTCGCTCCGGGAACTGGATCTGAACCGGCGTATGTTCAAGTACCCGTGCAGCTACCTGATCTATTCCGAAGCATTTGCCGCATTGCCGCGTGAGGCCAAGGACTACGTCCTCCGCCGTTTGCAGGACGTGCTGAGCGGAAAGGACACGAGCAAGCGGTTCTCACATCTTTCGGCCAGCGACCGTCAAAATATCCGCGAAATCCTGCTCGAAACTCTCCCTGGTTTATCTGACAATTGGCGATAGGATACGGAAAGCCCATTGATAGGTAGTTGGCGTTTTACTGCCAAAGGTATTTGGTACGGACTTCTAATAGTCCGAAATCGAACCATCCGGCAATCGGCCTCGCGTTGGCCATTCCGGAGGGGACGGCTGTTTGCTGAGTTCCTGGAGAACCGTCTCGTCCACCTCGCAGCCGAGACCCGGGCCGACTGGCAATGAGGCATAACCATCCTTGTCGATGGACCAACTCTTCTTCACAAGTCCTGGGGGCGAGATGCTGGGGTAGTACTCGTGAATCAGGAAGAGTGGAATGGCCGCGCTCACATGCAGGCTGGCGGTGGCTCCCAAGTCGGTCGTCACGCAGTGAGGAGCGAGCGGCACCTGATAGGCTTCCCCCAGCGTGGCGATTTTTCGCAGTTGCGAGATGCCTCCCGTGTGGGCACAGTCGATTTGCAAAATATCGGCCACGCCTTCCTGCAAGTAACCGATTACTTCCCAGATCGTGCGGGCCTGTTCGCCGACCGCCAGCGGTATGGAGATGGCTTGCTTCAGGCGTTTGAAGACTTCCATGTTTCCCGGCACGGCGGGTTCTTCGATGTAGAGCACGTCGTACGGCTTGATCGCTGCCGCCAGTTGCATCAGGAAGGGCGGAGGCAATGCGCAGTGGGCGTCGAACATGACAATTCCGTCGGGGCCAACTTGCTTGCGGGCGTTCTCGATTTGCTTGACGAAGCCATCAATTTGCTGCGGCGTTCCTGAAAACGGCATGGGGCCGGCACCGACTTTGGTGGCCTTGGGAGTCGGATACATCAGCACCTTGTCGCGGGTTGGCCCGCCGAGCAGGCGATAGACCGGAACTCCCCAGAGTTTGCCCGTGATGTCCCAGAGTGCCATATCGATCCCCGCCAGCGTGTGGGTCATGAAGGGTCCCCCCCGCATGTCGCGGTGGGAGCGGTAGACCTTCTGCCAGAGATGCTCGATCCGCGTGGGATTCTCGTTCTCCAGGAGTTCAAACAGCGAGCGGGCCAGAGTTGCCGCGGTCTGCGTTTCCAATTGATCGATTTCACCCCAGCCGGTGACGCCGTGATTGGTTTCCAGCTTCAGAAAGACTTTGCGGGCCACGGGCGTGGCAGTCAGTTTCGTGAGCTTGATGGTCGTGGTCCGGTCGGCAACCTGGGCGGCGGGATTGTCTTGGGCCGCTACCATTTCCGAGAGGATCGCGCCGCCGGTGAGTGTTGCCGCGCCGCCCGCAAGAGCGGAAAGCCCCAGCGAGCCAAGCCACTGCCGGCGTGAGGCATTGAGAGGTGTAGATAGTGTCATCGAAGGGCTCCGGAGAAAGAATGGAACGAAGTCTCGCCGATTTTACCTGAAAGCACGCTAGGCTGAGGACCGGCTGAAGCCGAGATTCGAACGCGGGCTAAAGATGCTTCTTCACAAATTCCCAGGCCGATTCGTCATGGAACTCGTGGCCTCCTTTGAAGATCAGATAGCGGAACTGGTCCGGCACGCCTAGCTTTTTGTAGTAGGACTCGGAAATGGGGGCCAGCAGCTTGCCCGGTTCAAGATGATCGAAGTCGTCTTTAGCTCCGGCTTGAATTTCCAAGGCTCGCGGGCAGATGAGGGCGGCCAGATCGGAATCTCGAAAGAGAGTGAAGCGGTCCTTGAACTTGAAGTCACTCGGAACGGATAGCTCGTCCTTTTCGTACCGCCCCTCCTGGCAACCGTAGTAGCAACTGGATACGGAAACCTTGATGCGAGTATCGAGAGCCGGGGTGACGAGGGCGTAATAGCCGCCGTAGGACAGCCCCACCATGGCGACTCGATTCGGATCGACTTCCGGCCGCTTCAAAATGACATCCAGGCTGCGGGAAATCTTCGCGATCTCCACGGCAGTCAGGCTTGTCCCCACCAGCCGCAGCCGCTCGTCGGTCTTGTTGCGGACGTCGCGAGGGAAACCTTCCGCGGAGAAGAGATGTTGCGGCGCGAAGACGATGTAGCCTCGTTTCACTCCGCCCCGGACCATGTCATGGTAATTTGCTCCGCCATGGAAGAGCGCGACCTCCGGCGATCCCCCGCCGCCGTGCATCGAAATCACGAGTGGTGCTTTCTCCTTGAGCCCTTTCGGCACGATGTAAATCCCCTCGGCATGAACGCCGGGCAGAACCGGGATCATGGCCCGATAGTAGGTTCCCAGCGTGTCCTCTCCAAGTTTCTCAAAGGTGGCTGCATCCTTTGGCACGTCTCCCGGAGGCGGATAGCCAATGCTCTCGCAGAATGCCTTGCGGAGGTGCTGCGCGGATTTCTCGAAAGCGTCGGGGGAGGAGTAGTCTGGCTTGAAGAGCGAGGAAAATCGTGAGTTGTCCCGCTTCAAGGCGATAATGTAAGCATCGAGTTCCTTGGCTTGCTGAGTTCGGAGCGGGTTGGAGGCGGCAACCTCCTCCTCGTAGTATTTCGGAGCCGGCGGTTTTTCCTGGGCGCTGGTGGCCAGACAAAGCAGAAGAGGAACTATTCCAAGCGTGGTGCGGATGATCATGGAGAAGTGGCCTTGATAGGTGTCGTCGATTTGAAGTGAGTTCGAGTGGTGGTCCAACAGCGCCGAAGCATTCTAGCATTGCTAACTATCCACTGGCTCTTGCCAGACGGTTCGATAAGCGTCGTGCATTTCAAAGTAACTGAGCATTCGGGCATAGAACTCGTGTCCCCCGATCGTAGCGCTATCCCCGATCACGATTAACTTACGCCGGGCTCTGGTAAGAGCCACGTTCATCCGCCGGGTGTCGGCGAGAAATCCAATTTCCCCTTGAGTGTTCGACCTGACGAGCGAAATGATCACCGCTTCTTTCTCGCGCCCTTGAAAACCGTCCACGGTATCAATTTCCAGGTTCTCAATCGGCAGACGCTCGCGCAGGAGCCGCACTTGGGCGGCATAGGGAGCGATAACCGCGATGTTGGTTGCTTCGAGCCCGGCTGCCAACAGCGATTGGACACGGCGGACGACCAGGTCGGCTTCGGCGGAATTGAAACGGCTTTCGCCATCCGGTTCCACTTCTTCATCGTAACTGGCCCCAGCCGTATCGATGAATTCCAGCGGGGTCGTCGTGAGGGGCGTGGAAGCAACTCCCGGCAGCGTCTCCAGCAAGTGGCCTGCGACCGAAGAGTCGGCAATGAGCGACGAGTCATAAAACTCATCCGACGAAAACTCCATGATGGCCGAATGCATCCGGTACTGGATCGACAAACGATGGGAAATGCCGATTCCCTGTTCCTTGATTAGTCGCTCCATCAAGCTTGTGGCCAGTCCCTGCCCTGCCGCCGCCTGAGAGACAACCGTCGGCGGCAATTGGCAATGGTCCCCGGCCAGAATCACGCGGCCGGCCCGAAGAATCGATATCCAGCAGGCTGGTTCGGTGGTCTGCGAGGCTTCATCAATGACCACGAGATCAAAAGTGCGGTCTCCAATGACTTTGCTATCCAGCCCGGTCAAGGTGGAGCAGAGCACCGGGGTTGAGTCCAGCAAATGTTTCACCAACTGATTTTCGATCCGCCGCGCGTCGTCCATCAGTTCTCTTGCCTCGCGTCGCATCTCCTGCCTCGCCCCCGGCAGCGGCCTGGCGCGGGTATAGCGATCTGCCTTGTCACGGAGGATTTGGGCGTCACGAATGAGTTTTCTCGCTAACGCCACATCTGCATGGGCATCGACGATCAGATCGAGCGTATGTTCTTGTAGTTCGGGGAGGACGCGGGCCGGATGGCCGAGACGAATCGCCTTCTGGCCGGCAGCAATGAGCTTCTGAAGGAGGTTATCCACCGCCAGATTGCTGGGAGCGCAGGCCAGGACCCGCTCACCGCGCAAGACCGCCTGGCGAATTATTTCCACAACCGTCGTCGTCTTGCCGGTGCCGGGAGGACCGTGAATGATCGCCGCGTCCTTGGCCGCCAGTGAGAATCTCACTGCTTCCAGTTGTGAAGCGTTCAGGCTCGTATCCAGTGGCGTGAAGGATTCCACTTCGGCGAAACGAGGAGGCCGCTGTCCGAGGAACACATCCCGGATTTGGGCAAGCCTCCCGCGCTCCGCGGTTTTGGCGGAATCGAGTGCGGCTCGTTGACGTTGCCGGCCGATTTCATCGCTGGAAAGAACCACGCGATAGGTCGGTCGTTCCGAGTCGGTTTCAGGAGACTGAGCGAGCGCAATTTCAATCGTTTGACTGTTGCGCCGACAGACGACTCCGCGCCATCCTCGCTGGTCCGCAACTCCTTCTTCAGTTAGCAGGACGGGGGAGCCAACCGATAGCCGATTCCAGGGAAGGCGGAGCGATTGGTTCCGCTTGGCAAGAGTAACGATGACTCGGCCCCCGAGAGCCGGATTCTCGTCGCGAATCACGAGGCTGGTGAGGGCTGTCCCTTGCTTCTCGGCGCTCGCCCCCTGGCGGCGAGATTGCTCCGCCAGCCGTTTTTCCTCCTCGGCTCCCTCCAGCTTGAGCAGATCCGCGAGGAGATCGAAATGTCCCGTTTTTGCCATCTCCTTAGTCTACGCGAGACTCCGCTAATCTTTCGGCACCAGCTTTAGAAGGTCGGCTGGCTTACAGAGTTTGCCTCCACGAAGGACTAGTTCGATCCGGCGGGTATTGCGGATGTCTTCCAGGGGATTTGCGGAAAGGAGCACGATGTCCGCCAGCTTGCCAGCCGTGATGGAGCCCAACTTTTGATCCTGCCTGAGGGCAGTGGCATTGTTCATCGTCGCCGCTCGGAGGGCGGCTGCGGGGGGGAGGCCGGACTCCACCAGCATTTCCAGTTCTTGATGGAGCGAAAATCCGGGAGTCACCTGGGGCTCAGGTGCGTCGGTTCCGACTAGGAGCGGTACACCGGCCCGATACAGCTTGCCGGTCAGTTCCTGAATCTTGGCAAACTCCTTCCGCCGATCTTCGAGCGGACCACCCTGCGGACAGCCGCTCCGCTTCAAGTAGACCGGCCAGAATTCTCGCAGTCGCCGCGGGGCCAGGGCATTGTCCGGGTGGCCGCTGATCTCCGGGACATCGGGCAGCAGAATCATGTTGCGGAACACAGCCAGCGTCGGATCGACGAACACCTTCCGGCGGGCCAGTTCCGCGACAAGCTCGTTGCAAAGCCGATTGTCGAGATCGAGATTGCCACGATGGCCCGGCTTTCCGGCTACCTCCGCGGGAATCACATAGTTGAATACCGACCAGATGTGTTCCAGGCCATCAATGCCGTCGGCTACCGCATGCTGCGCGGAATATCGGCCGAGGTGGGCCGTGATGAAGAGCTTGCGGCGATGCCCCTCGTCGATGATTGCCTTTCCGACGTCGCGCCCCGTGCCGGCATAAATCTTAACCGTGGAGACGTTCCAGCGGAGCATTTCGTCGAGGACTGTCGGAACTTGTGCCGGATCGGTCACACCGCGCCCGATATCGCGGTGAATCGGCGGCTCAGCGTCGAGAAGAGGGCTGCAGGTGAAAACCCGGGGGCTCGACTCGGGATGCACGGCCGCAAAGCGAGCCACCAGCGTCGCCGCCACAATCTCGTCCCCCGTGCTGCGGATCGACGTCACCCCTGCCGCTAGATACAGCGGGAGAACTTCGTCACCCGTGACATGGGCAAAATCGAGGACATGCACCAGATGCACATGGGCATCCATCAGCCCTGGAATCGCAAACTTGCCTCGGCCATCGATTTTCACGGCTCCGGCAGGGATATCGGCTTTCTCTACGGGGCCGGTCACGGAGATAATCTGCTCGCCCCGAATGACGATGGTCCGCTCCGGGAGAATCTCGCCACGGAGCGAATCGAAGACCGCGCATTTTTCGATGACGACCGTCGGCTCTTCCGCATTGGCCCTAATTGGCGAATACAGTACCAAGCTTGCCATGCTTAAGGCAAAGAAGACAGTGCGGACCACACAAGTAGTTTTCACAGCAGCTCTTTAATCGGCTTAACCGCGGGGTCCACGAGATTTTGGGGACGGCCACGGAAGTCAAACAGCCGCGGAGCGGTGGCGAGGTTGATGCCGAGGTTATGGTGAATAGTGGCGTGGACTTCCTCGAACGTGACGGGGCGAGTGGCTGGTTCGCTGCCGAGACGATCGGTGGTGCCAATCGCCTGGCCCGTCTTCATGCCGCCCCCCGCGAGGAGGGCGCAGGAGACTCGCGGCCAATGGTCGCGTCCGGCATCCTTGTTGATCTTCGGCGTCCGGCCGAACTCTCCCCAGGCGACGACGGTGACGTCCTTATCCATCCCTCGCTCATGCAAATCTTCCACCAAGGCGGAGATCGCTTTGTCAAAAACGGGAAGCTCCGTGCGGCAGTTGCGGAAGTTCTGGCCGTGGAAATCCCAGAAGCTGTAATTGACGGTTACGACGCGGACCCCCGCTTCGACCAGCCGGCGAGCGAGAAGGAGATTCTGCGGCACACGTGGTGCGCCGTCCCCTTGCGGCCTTGTGGCGTCGTCGGTGCCGTAACGCTCGCGGGTCTTGGGGCTTTCCTTGCTGATGTCGAGAGCGTCGAAGAGTTGCGACGAAGTGAGGATCCCCATCGCTCGTTGGGTGAAGGTGTCCATCCCCTCCATCGTTCTCCGGCCATCCCATTCGCGGCGAAAGCCGTCAACCGCGGTAAGCAGATTGCGCCGGTCGTCGAGCCGGTCGGACGTGACCCCTTGCAGCACCAGGTCATCGCGCCCCGGGCCGGTGGGACGGAATGATGCCTGTCCCAGACCGAGGAATCCGCCGCTCGGTTCGTTGTACGGCTTATGCTGGGTGGTGTAACAGAGACTGACAAACGGCGGGACGCCCGGCAGCACCGGACCTTGCAAGCGAGACGCCACCGAGCCGAAGTGCGGCCAACCTCCCGCGGGTTCATTTTGGCTGAGATGTCCCGTGAAGCATTGATAACCCGCATGATCGTCCCGACAGCCGACGATGGTGCGGATGGGGACCAGCTTGTCCATGTTCCGGGCGATGCCGGGGAGAAGTTGGCAGACTTCGATGCCGGGGACGCTCGTTTTGATGGTATCGAATTCACCGCGGACTTCGGCGGGGGCATCAATCTTGATGTCGTACATGTCCTGATGGGGTGGTCCACCGCACATGTAGATCATGATGATCGCCTTGTGCCGCCTGGCCGATTTGCCGCTGCCGTCGGCCGAGGCTCCTTCCGCTTCTAGCCGCAGTAGGTCAGCAAGCGTAAGACCGCCGATCCCCAGTGCGCCGATTTGCAGGAACCCACGGCGCGAAACGGACGCGGCAGAATGATCGCCAGAACTGTTCAGCCGCAGCATGAATTCACCGAGGTGGGGTGGATTAGGTGGGGAAGGCAAGGCGGGCATAGTCGCCGATTTTCGCTCGGCACCATGTTAAGTGGACTCCTCTAGTCTACTAAGTTTCGGCAGCCGCCGCCAAGAGCTTTCAGGACTCTTGAATTGCAGGAGTTCTACAGCCATCCAGGCGATCGTGCTGGTTTCCAATGAGGCGGCCATCATCAATAATGACGTCGCTCATCCCTTGGAGAAAAACGATGCCACGACTCTGCCGCGTCCTGCTGCTGGTTACCCTCCTCGGCTTCGGATTATCATCGCGCGCTACGGCCGAAGCCCCCGCCGATTTGGTGCTGCTGGGCGGGAAGATTGTGACTCTGGATCGGCGAGAGAGAGTCGTTTCTGCCCTTGCCGTGCGCGGCGGGCGGATCATCGCGGCTGGAACTGATGCGGAAATCAAACCGCTGATTGCCGAAGGCAAGACGGAGGTGATTTCGCTGCTGGGGCGAATGGTGCTGCCGGGTTTCATTGAATCGCACTGCCACGCCGTGGGCGTTGCGAGAGGGACATTGGAACAGACCTATGTTGAGATCGGCAGCATTTCACAGTTGCAGGAATGGATCCGCGAGCAGGCCCGCATCTTGCAAGGGGATAAATCGGCCGTTGGAAAGTGGATCGAGGTACCCCGCAACGAAATCACCCGGTTCAAGGAACGCCGCTTCCCGACTCCAGCCGAACTCGATGCCGCCTGCACGACTCATCCAGTGATCTACAACTCCGTGGCGGACAAATGGGTGCTCAACACACGCGGCTTTGAGGAGCTCGGGCTGCTGGATCCTAACAGCAAGATCGAAGGGGGCGAAGTTCTTCGCGACGACGCGGGACGACCGCTTCTCATCCGCGGCGGGACGGCAGCCATCCGTAAAAAAATGCCACCTCGCGTCGAACCTACTCGTGATGCAACGCTGGCGGCGCTCGCCAAACTTCTCAAGGTCTATAACGAAGTCGGCATCACTAGCATTTACGAGCGCGCGACCGATCCCGCTAGCCTCGGCCTGTATCGCGAACTGCGCGAACAGGGAAAGCTCACCACCCGCGTCACCGGAACATTTCGCTTCTCCGCGACGTCGGCTGCCGACGTCGAAAAGTACGTCGCCGGTTTGGGGCTGAAGCCGGGAGAAGGTGACGAGTGGATCAAGCCGGGGCCGCTCAAAATTACTGTCGATGGCGGCATCCACTGGGGGACGACGCGACTCTCGGAGCCTTACGGAGCAAAACGGATTGCCTTCTATCGGCTGACAGACCCGAAGTACCGCGGGGAGCAGTTCTACTCTGTGGACCAGATGGAGACCGTATTCGAGACGGCCCACAAACTCGGCTGGCAGATGAGTTGCCATGTAACGGGAGACGAAGGAACGCTCCGAGTACTCGAGGCGCTCGACAAAGTAGCGGCCAAGCATCCGGACATCCGCAAGCGACGGTTCACACTCATCCATGCCTACTTTCCATCCCCGGAAATTGTCCGCCAGTGCCGCGACCTGGGAGTCTGCGTCGATACGCAGGGCTATCTGTACTATAAGGACGCCGACACCCTGGCGGAAATCTACGGCCCCGCTTGGGCCGATCGCTTCATCGGCCTGGGAGACTGGGTTCGCGCCGGCGTCCCCGTAGCGGTTAACGCCGACCACATGATCGGCACTGACCCCAACCACGCCATGAACTCATTCAATCCATTCCTCATGATGTCGATCGGCGTCACCCGCAAGACGCAGAGCGGCATTGTCCACGGTAAGCAGCAGGCCGTCTCACGACTCGATGCACTCCGCACCGTCACCACTTGGCCGGCCTACCTCGGCTTTGACGAATCGAAGCTGGGAACGCTAGAGGTCGGCAAACTGGCCGACCTCGTGATTCTCGGAGGTGACTATCTCAAATGCCCGGACGCGGAAATCGCTGGTCTCAATGTCGATCGGACAATCGTCGGCGGGCTGACCGTCTTTCATAAAAAGCCCACTCGATGACAATTCGTGGATCGCGCTGGTTGGAACGAAACATAACCGTCGAGTTCGTCTAAAGATCCGACGGCTCGTAGAAAACTAGCTCTCCTTTTTGGCCAGAATGGCCAGAAATGACCCGGTCGGGACTCGAACCCGAGACCTACGGATTAAAAGTCCGTTGCTCTACCAACTGAGCTACCGGGTCCCAAACGGCAAGTGGTGTTGCCGTGCCTCACTTTATCGCATGAATGGCGGTTCGCAAAGGCGGTGAAGGGGGCCAACTGGAGCCGGCGTTTCTCCGCACACGGGAAGCCAGTCGACCTGACCCGACACTACCGGCGTGCGGCCTGCGGCCTGCGTAAGCTGGCCGGTGAGTCTGCACGCCGAGGCGGTCTCTTTTGCCAGTTCCGCCTAGCCGGCCAGCGGACGCTGGCCGCTCACCAATGAATGCGTTACTTCTTCTCCGCGTCCGGAATTTGCAGCCGGACGAGGAGCCATTGTTCGGTGCGGTCTCTGCCGAAGTGGAGGAGGGCAGGGGCTTCGTCTTTGGTGAGATTGTAGAGACCTGTTTCAAGGATGTTAGTGGTGTTATCGCCGACCGTGAAGGCGCCCCGCTGGGTTTCCTTATCAACTGAGCCTTTGACGACCTGCGTCTTGTTGGTGACGATGTCGGTGTAGTTGCCGCGGATCACTCCCTGTTTGTTGACGGCGAGCTGGATGGTGACGTCGGACTTTTCCGCGTCGGTTTTGGTCAGGGCGAAGACGCCGAGAGGAAGCCAGTCGCCGTCGGCGGGGGCTTCGGCCTTCCCGCCTGTCGTGGCCAAATCGTTCGCCTGGTTGTAGTACTCTTCCGAGGTGCCAACACTTTCATCGTTAACGTAGACGCTGTCATCCTGGTACGTCACGTTGCTCCCATAATCGTAGTAGACCGGTTCGGCGGGGTAATAGCTCATCCAGGCTCCCACAGAATTCCAGGTGGCCGTCCGCCAGATGGCTCCGGCTCCCCAGCCGGCGGCGAACCAGGAACCAGGATGGTCGGTGTACCAGCCGCGGTCGTAGACGCCCCAGTTGTTGTAGTTGCCGCGGACGGCAGCCGCGCAGGAATAGCGGCCGGAAGGAGAAACGCGAGCAAAGCCGGCGGCGACTCCGTTGGGACCAGCCGCGAAGCCGCGAGCGGCCGCGCCGCCGTTGGGTCCGCGAATCACGCTGCCTCCTGCGACCCGGCCATTCGGGCCGACCGCGGCACCGTGAACTCCGCTGGCTCCGCTGGCACCGGCGAAACCCTTGGCTCCAGCAACCCCACCGTTAGGGCCGACTGCTCCCGCACGGCCGACCGTGTTGCCACCAGGACCAGTGATAGCGACTCCCCCGGCTGTTCCGCCGCGCGGCCCTTCGACCGACCCGCGGTTCACGTCGAAATTATCGCCGCTGAATTGTCGATTGCCTCCCAGGTTATGGAGCCCTTCGTCGGAAGGCATTCCCAAAAAGTCATTCAGCGTGCGCTGATTGGGGGCGGAGAAGCGGTCACTGCCGAGCCCTTGACCCCCGCGTTCGCTTAGACCACCGAGCCCACCTTGGTTGAAGCGGCTGCCGCCGAATCCGCCTCGGTCCATATTTCCCAGCCCTGATCCGCCGAGGCCACCCATGCCTCCCCGGTCAAATCCGCCACCACCGAGTCCGCGATTCTCCATGCCGCCTCCGCCGAAGCCGCCTCCGCCCATTCCGCCGCGATTGAACCCACCACCACCAGGACCGCCACCACCCATGCCACCGCCGAATCCACCGCCCCCGCCCATGCTGCGGCCGCCGCCTCCCATTGCTCCGCCACCTCGCGCTCCGCCCCCCATGCCGCCTCGAGCCAAACATTGGTTGACCGGGAGCATACCCGCGATCAGAACCAGCAGCGAAATGGGGAAGCGTTTCATGGCAGGTCCGTGAGGTGTGGGCGAAAACCGGGGGCTACTTCGTCCGTTGCATGACAACTTCGTCAGTGTCCGGCAGGGCTTGCCCGCCCGCGGCGCGATTCGTCGATTGCCAGACGCAGACGTTGTCATCCAGTCGGGTGAGCGTGTTGACGGCTGTGGTTGGGGTTCCAGTTCCGGTAGTACCGCGCATTTCGGCGGGCCAATCCTTCTTCTCGCGGCGACGCCAATGGGAAGTTGAGAGCCCCCAATCACCCGTAGAAACCATTTTAGTCAACCTGTGCGGCGGCGGCAATTTAGCCGCGGATTTCTGGGAAATCTTTGTGTCATCGTCAAAATCGGGGCTGATGAGGGGCTGGCATCAAATTGCTGAAGATTGCCCGTGGCGAATGGTCTATAATGGAGGCGGGGAGAAGATGCCGCTGAATCTGGAGTTTTGTATGTCGCGATTTTTGGCCACGATTTGCTTTTGTCTGACCGTTTTGCTGCCGTTTTCCTCGGCATTAGCCCAAGGCGAAGGGGAAAAGGGAAAGAAAGAGGAGAAGCCCAAGGTCAAGCCGCTGCCGGATGACAAGAAGCTGATGGCACTTCACTTGGACTTTGTGAAAAAGGCGATGAACCTGGGGGATGAATACGAGAAGACCAAGGACTGGGGGAAGGCCCGGGCGGTTTACGAGGAAGTCCTCAAGCTGGTTCCGCAGTACCCGAACGCCAACTCCAAACTGGCCGAGATGATTCAGCGGGAAGCGGGAGCCCAAAAGGTGAGCGTCAACGTCAAGGCGGATGCCGCCTGGCAGGACAGCGGGATTGAGCTGATGGAAGGAAAGCCGATCATCATTCAGGTGTCGGGAACCTGGATCTTTCATCTGGAAGTGGAAACTACCGCTGACGGCTTGAGCATTCCCAAGGAGCTGCGCGATTTTCCGCTCGGCTGTCTGGTCGGCATGATACCTTCCGATGATCCCAAGCTGGCCAAGCCGTTTGTGCTTGGCTCGGGCAAGCAGTTCATTTCCGACCGGAATGGAAAGCTCTTCTTGCGGATGTACGACACCGACCCCAGCGATAACAGCGGTGCCCTGAAGGTGGAAATCAGCGGGACTTTCAAAGGTGGGAAGTAGCTTCTTTAGCTTAGCCGCCGAAGCTTAGCCGCCGAAGCTTAGCCGCCTCGCCCACGAGGCGCATTGCGGGCTCGCTAAACGATTACGTCCGTGCTTTCCAAACGAGCCGTCATCCCCGCGAGGGCGCGGGGGCTAAGCTGAATCGCCCCCTTCTTTCCCTTTGGCGGCGGCGTGGTCGTGCTGTTGAGAATTGTCAGGGCCACTAGTCCCACGACCAGCAGGCCGACGAGGACGGCAGCGACGATGGCCATGTTGAGCCAGAAGTTCCCCGACTTGATTTCCTTCAGCCGCTCGGCCTCCTCTTTTTTCCGTTTGAACTCCACACTGTCCTTTTTCCGCAAGCGGAATTGCACGTTGCACTGCGGACAGAGGACTTCTTGCTCCAGCATGTCGAGCGGCGTTTCCAGCTCGTGGCCGTTGGGGCAGGGGATGTGGAGCAGTTCGGGCTCCTCGGGAGGAGCCGGCGCTTCCATCACTGGAGCGGCTTGTTCTTCAGCCGGGGCTTCGGCGGTAGCGGGACCGGCCCCAAGATGAGCGAAGCGGCTGGGGGCTTGGTCACCTGGGGGTCCAAAAGTTGGTCCAAACGAAGTTGGAGCGGCTGCTGGGGCCGCCAGCGGCGCGGGGATGAGGAACAGCATGCCGCACGTCGGGCAATTAACAGCCTGGCCCGCCTGGGAAGGGTCCCCCTCCAGTAAGTGCCCTTGCGGACATTGGAACTGAAAGCTCATCGCAACTCGTGGCAGGGAAGGGGGTTAGGCGGGATATTTCATACTAGCCCGAAGCGCCAGCGGGGGTATTGGACGTAGCATCGGTGCGACGTAAATCTCCCTCGCTGGCGCGTCGGGCTAGTGTCATTATAGTCGGCATGTTCGCTCGCGCAAGTAATAGTTGGAGCAAACTTTACGATTTATTCAGCCTGTTGATTCGCTCTGAATGAGGACAATATTCCCCGCCCTCTGCGCATCAATCACGGTGGGGAAAAGGTAGACTTGTACTTATTGGCTGTTTTCTGCCCTGCGGAGTCACCGCGATGCGATGCTGTGTCCTCGGTTCTGTTTTCATGCTCCTGGTTGCCGGGGCTGCCGCAGCAGCGGATACCGGGAACGACTTTTTTGAGAAAAAGGTCCGGCCGGTTCTGGTTGCCAACTGCTACCAGTGTCACAGCGCTTCCGCCAAGGAGCTGCAAGGGAAGCTGCGGCTGGATACCAAGGACGGCATCCGCAAAGGGGGAGAGAGCGGCCCCGCCCTGGTCCCCGGCAAACCGAATGAGAGCCTGCTGATCAAGGCGATTCGGCACGAGGACGGCATGGATATGCCGCCGAAGAAGATGCTCCCCGACTACGCCATAGCGGACCTCGTGAAGTGGGTGGAAATGGGTGCCCCGGACCCGCGCGTCGGCAACAGTTCCACGGTCGGCAGCAAGATCAACAAAATCGACGCTCGCAAGCATTGGTCTTTCCAGCCGGTAAAGGTCACATCGCCAAAGAATAAAGACGCAACTTGGTCCCGAACGGAAATTGATCGCTACATAGTGGACGGCCTGGTTGAGAAGAACCTGCGTCCCGTGCCGGACGCTGACCGCCGCACGCTCATTCGCCGCGTCTACTTGGACCTGATTGGCATCCCTCCCAAGCCGGAAGAGGTGGAGGCCTTTGTCGCGGATCAATCGACTAATGCCTTTGAGAAAGTCGTCGATTATCTCCTCAGCCTGCCGCAGTATGGCGAGCGGTGGGGCCGGCACTGGCTGGACGTGGCCCGTTATGGTGAATCAACAGGGAAGGAGCGGAACATTCCTTATCCTTATGCCTGGCGGTATCGCGACTACGTCTACGATTCTTTCAACGCAGACAAGCCCTATGACCTGTTCATTCGCGAGCAGATTGCCGGCGACTTGATGCCGGCGAAGAACGATGCGGAAAGAAATGAGCACCTGACGGCGACCGGGTTTCTGGCGATTGGCCCGAAGGGACTCAACGAGAAGAACCGCGAACAATACGCGATGGACGTCGCCGACGAGCAAATCGACGTCAGTACCCGAGCCGTGATGGGACTGAGCGTGGCTTGCGCCCGCTGCCACGACCACAAGTTCGACCCGATTCCGACGACCGATTATTACGCCCTGGCGGGTATATTCCGCAGCACCGAGGTGCTGGCTGGCGTGAAGCCGGGAAACAACAAGTCCGGCTATGACGGCGAGTTTGTTTCGCTGGTGGATTTGTCAAAGAAGTCAACCGCCGATGGGGACGACCGCCGTGAACTTGCCAGGTTGCAAGTCGAGTTAAAGCAGGCGGAAACGGCACTGGCCAAAGTCCGGGATGTCATCGCGGATGCGAGGAAGGGTGAGGAGAAAGGAAAAGGGAAGGGGAAAGCCAAAGGAGCCCTCAAGGGAGTGCGAGCCGAGAATGTTCGCGAGACGGCCCTTGTCGCCGAATTGAAGGGGAAGATCGAAACCTTGGAGAAAAAAGTTTCTCCGCCTGGAGCCCAAGTCATGGGGGTTCAGGATGCCAACCGGCTGATGAATTGTAAAGTGAACATCCGGGGCGAAGTGAAGGATTTGGGGCCGGAAGTGAAGCGGGGCTATGTTTCTGTACTGACGGTGCCGCAATCCCCTGACATCAATCCGAATCAAAGTGGTCGTTTGCAACTCGCGGTCTGGCTCACGAATAAGACCAATCCGCTCACGGCCCGCGTGATGGTCAACCGAGTTTGGTATCACCTCTTCGGCAGTGGAATTGTTTCAACGGTCGATAATTTCGGGGCTCTCAGCGAGCCGCCGACGCATCCAGAACTGCTCGACTACCTGGCGAATCGATTTACCGTCCAAGAATGGAGCGTGAAGAAACTCATCCGCGAAATCGTCCTCAGTCGCACCTATCAGCTTTCCAGCCAGCACAACGAAAATGCCTACGGCGTCGATCCCGATAACCACTACCTTTGGCGGATGAGCCGTCGCCGGCTGGATGCGGAGGCCATTCGGGACAGCATGCTCTTCGTCAGCGGCAGGCTCGATTTGCAACGTCCCGCCGGCTCGATTACGCAGGAAATCAACGGCGAAGTCGGCCGTAGGGCGAAGACCGACGGCCTGAAAAAAGAAGTTCCGTTCCGCAGCGCCTATCTACCGCTAGTGCGGGGAATGGTGCCGGAGTTCCTCAATATCTTTGACGTCGCCGATCCGGAGCTCATCGTCGGCCAGCGGGACGTCACCACCGTCGCCACGCAGGCCCTCTACATGATGAACAGCCCCTTCGTCCACGATCAGGCGGCTGAGATGGCGAAGAAAGTCGTCGCCAGCGCCTCGACCGACGAGGCTCGCCTCGATCACGCCTTCCGCCTCGCCTTCAGCCGTCCCGCCGACGCCAAGGAACAGCAGGTTTCACTGGCGTTCCTGAATGAATATGAAAAGTCCCTGGACGGTTCCAAGCCCTCCCCGAATCGCCGTCAAGAAGCCTGGACCCAACTCTGCCACTCCCTCCTCGCCTCCGGCGAGTTTAGATACACGTATTAGTCGTCACGCTCGATTGCCTTCCATTCGCCATTCGTCATTGAGGTTTCCCATGTTCTCCCTTTCCCGCCGCCAACTCCTCCAATCCACCTCCTGCGGCTTCGGAATGCTCGCTCTGGCCGGCATGCTGGAATCGCTCGGCTTGAAAGGAAGTTCCGCGAACGCTGCCAGCGAAGGTGCTAATCCGCTGTTGCCGAAGCAGCCGCACTTCGCGGCCAAAGCCAAGCGGGTGATCTTCATGTTCATGCAAGGTGCTCCCTCGCATGTGGACACCTTCGATTACAAGCCGCAGCTCGAGAAAGACGACGGCAAAACCGCCGGCTCTGGAAAAGGTAACCGCAAGCTCCTCAAGTCGCCATTCACGTTTAACAAATCGGGCAACAGCGGCCTTCCCATTTCCGAGCTGTTCCCGAATCTGTCGAAGCATGCCGACGATCTCTGCCTGCTCAACAGCCTCCACTGCGACCTGCCGAACCATCCGCAGGCCAGCGTGCAGATGCACACCGGCAGCTTTCAGTTCGTGCGGCCGTCAATGGGTGCCTGGGTGCTGTACGGCCTCGGGACCGAAAACCAGGAGCTTCCCGGCTTCATCACCTTAAACCCGGTCGGCCGCATCGGCGGAGCCCAGAACTACGGCAGCTCGTTCCTCCCCGCGGCGTTTCAAGGGACGAGAATCGGCGGAGACGGAGAATCGCTCGCCAATGCCAGCGTTCCGAACATCGCCAGCCGCGGCGTTTCCAAGCTCGACCAGCGGACGCAGCTCGATTTGGTGCAGGAGCTCAATCGCGGGCGGCTGGGGCAGGACAAGGTCAATCGCGAGCTCGAAGGGATCATCGAATCCTATGAGCTGGCGTTCAAGATGCAGAGCGCCGTCCCCAAGCTGATGAACATCTCCGACGAATCGCCTACCACGCTGGAAGCCTACGGCATCGGCTCGGGAAGCGGCGCACCGATGGGAAAACGGGGCGGCGGCGGCACCGATAACTTCGGCCGCCAGTGCTTGCTCGCCCGCCGCTTCGCCGAAGCCGGCGTTAGGTTCATCGAACTTTCCCATCCTGGCTGGGACCAGCACCAGCAGCTTCGGGCCCGGCTCACCGCCAACACCAGCGCCATCGACCAGCCGATTGCCGCCCTGATCAACGACCTCAAGCAGCGCGGAATGCTCAAGGACACGCTGCTTATCTGGGGTGGCGAATTCGGCCGCACTCCGCATGCCCAAAACGAAGACGGCCGCGACCACAACGCGACAGGCTTCTCCATGTGGATGGCCGGCGGCGGCGTGAAAGGTGGCATGCGGTACGGAGCCACCGACGAGCACGGCATCAAAGCCGAAGAGAACAAGATGCACATCCACGACATGCACGCCACTGTCCTCCACCTCCTCGGCCTCGACCACACCCGCCTCACCTACAACTACAGCGGCCGCGACTTCCGCCTGACGGAAGTGCACGGGAACGTGGCAAAAGAGATTCTGGCGTAGCCCGCCTGATGGGACACGAATAAAGGTGTTCGAGCCGCGATGATCGACTTCTGCCTTCTTGCCGAGCAAAGTCCGGAAAATCAGTGGCTTGAAGCGCATCCCCAGGTCATGGGGGCAATCGTTTTGGCGGCCGCGCTGCTGAATCTGCTGTTTGCGCTCGTCATGCTGCTGGTCCCCTTCCTCATCATCCGCAAGATGCAGAAACCCCCGCCGCTGGCGCTGATGGCCATGTATGCACCCGGTGCGGCATACTGCGCCCTCGTCCTCTTCATGATGCTCTTTGCCGCGTATTTATTTTGTGGTGGCAGCCCTAGTTTTCGGTAAAAGTCCTACTCTTCCCTTGGAAGAAGGCCGGTGTGAGGGGCTGGAGACGGGCACTCCAGTACGGAGGACTCAGTACTGGGTACTGGGTACTGGGTACTGGGTACTGGGTACTGGGTACTGGGTACTGGGTACTGGGTACCTAAACCTTCGGCTCTGGCACCGTCTTGTCATATTCCAGGTTCTTCACCTTCCACGGGCTAACGGGCGGTCCTTCTCGCTTCTCCTTCTCAAGATATAGATCAAAGTCGACCGTCTTGCGAAACTCCTGGCCTTCCTTCTTGGTCAGAAAGACGAAGGAGCAATGCACGCTCCTCGGGGACTTGCTCCCTGGATCCAGCGGCTGGTGGCGTTCAACGCAGGTCACGCTCCTCCCTCCCGCTTCGATCTGCCGCGACGACCATTCATCTTCTTTCACGTCTCCCGCGGCGGACGTGACAAAGCCGATTCCGTGATAGTCCAAAACCATCTTCTCCAGGACCGGCGGCGAGAGCTTCTCCTCTTCGAGCCTTGCCGCCAGCCGGGCGGTTTCGGCGAGGAGCAAACCAAGACAATCTTGCCTCGGCCGGTCCTCCTTGACGCCGTTCTTGAAGGGCTGATTGGCCCGCGGAGCCATCTGGATTTGGGCATAGATCGCCAGGGAAAGCCGCAGGTCCAGGACATCACCCAGCTCATCCGTCGCTTGGTTGAGACCCTCCTTCATCCCCTCCATCGTCACCCGCGCCCCAAAGTCGGCCACCATCTCCCCCACGCGGACCGCAACCCGCCGCCGCGGCAAGAGCTGGGCCTCCGCCGCCGAAGTCATGGCAGAGAGCAGCATCAGGACAAGCACCAATCGATCAGCACGCATGGCTCCTCCTCTCAGGCAACCGCGGTTCAAACTCCCATCTCAGCCGCAGCCGGGACATTGTCCAGATTATAGCCACTGCGGACCGAGGAGAACTCTCCCCTGCTGGGCGCGGGTCGGAGGGTCCCACCGCGAAGCATCAGAAGCCGGTTGTTGGGGGCGCGGGAGTCGGCTAGTAAACAATGCGCACACGGCCGATGACTATTTCTCTGGTGGCGGGAGCGCTTGTTCCGCCGGATACTTCGCCCGCTCGGCCTGCCACTTCTTTGCTTCATCCAACTTGTTTGTCGCCGTGTAGAGGTCGATGAGCCGGTCGATGCCTTCGGGGATCCTGGTGCTCCCCTGCGACGGAATCATCGTCTCTCGCTTTTTCAGCCCCTCGTAGCCGGCCAGCAGCAGCGGTTCGGCCTCGGCATATTTTTTCTGGCCCAAGAGCGCGGCACCGAGCAGCGACCGGGTGTTGAACGTGGTCCAATCGTCCGGCGCAGCCTTCTCCCGCGTCGCCAAGGCCCGCACTAGCAGCGGTTCCGCGTCGGAGTGCTTCGACTGCTTGAGCAAGTTGGCCGCCAATAACGTCGCGGCAGCGGCGGCGCTGACATGGTCTTCGCCCGACTGCTGGACAGCTTCGTTCCAAGCCTGGCGGTAGGCAGCCTCGGCTTTGTCGTGCTGACCGGCCCGCTCGTAGGTCGAGGTAAGTGCAATGCGAACCCAGCTGAGTCTCGCGACGTTGATCGGCGGCAGTTGGTCAATACGGCGGACAGCGTCCTCAAGAATGGCAACGGCCTCTTTCAGCCGTCCCGCATCCCGGTAGTTGACCCCCAAGTTGGCCAGCACGTTCAACGTGAGCGGATGGTCCGGCCCGAACTTTTTCTGGTGCAAGGGGAGCAACCGCTCGAAGAGCGGCACCGACTTGTCGAACTGCTTTGCGACCCAGTAGGAGGAGGCGAGGTTGTTCATGAGACCCAGGGTGCTGGGATGGTCCTTCCCCAACTTGGCTTCGGTACGGGTCAGAGTGTCGGCCATCAGGGGGAGCGCTTTGTCTACCTGCCCGCCGACCAGGTAGGCTTGGGCGAGTAGTTCGACTGTATTCAGCGTCTGCGGATGATCCGGCCCGAACCTCGCCCGCCGCCCGGCCAATGCTTCCTCAAGGAGCGGGATGGCTTGAGCTGGCTCGCGGGCTTCGACATGTGCCATCGCCAAGAGATTCATGCTTTGCAGCGTGTCGGGATGGGTCGGCCCGAGTTTCGCCCGCCGACCCGCGAGCGCTTCGAGCAAGAGTGGCATCGCCTTCTTGATCTCCCGTGCCTGTCCGTACGCTCCGGCCAGGTTGTTCATGGCGTTCAGGGTGAAAACGTGGTCGTCACCGAGTGTGGCACGGGCCGTTGCCAGAGTCTTCTCCAAGAGTGGCAACGCCTCGTCCAGTCGGCCGAGGTCCTTGTGTGCGAGCGCGAGGTCATTGGCCGCAGCCAGCGTGGACTGGTGGTTCGGCCCCATCGTGGCCCGGGTCTTGGCCTCCACCGCCAGATAATACGGAAACGCTTTGGCCGTCTCGCCGGCCGATCGGTAGGTGACCGCCAGGTTGTTCATGCACCCCAACGTCTCGATGTGATCTGGCCCTCGCGTCGCCTTACTGCGTTCGAGAACGTCGATCAACAGTTCTAACGCCTTGCTGGTCTTCCCGTCGGCGCGGTAGGCAAGCGCGAGTTGGTTCGTCGTATCGAGGGTAGCCGGGTCGTCCGGCCCCAACGTGTCGCGGTAGGTTGCCGCGGATCGTTCCAGAACGGTGATCGCTGCCGTCGCGTCTCCGACGCTGTGGAGGGCGACGCCTAGCCAGGACTGCATCCGCGCCGTGGAGACCGGGTCTCCGGCGTCGCCCCCTTGCAACGCGTCGGCCGTTTGGATCAGGTTCCGGGCCAGGATCATGCGGAGCGGCAAACCCTCCTTCTCTTCGGAACTCGGGTCGATGTTGTGGAACACGCCGACCAGTGATTCAGTCGCCTTTTCAAGTCGTTTCAGGCTGGCGATGGCGAGCCGAGCCTTTTCCTCGGCATCTTTCTTGGCGAGTTTTTCAGCGGCCGCGGAAGCCGTCGCCTGGCGGGCGCTCTCGACCGCCGCCGCCCGCTGCGTCGCCTCGTCGGCCCGGGCGTTCTCAGCCGCATCCCGTTGCGTGCGGGCTTCGAATAGTCCCAGCGTCGTACCGACAATTCCGGCCACCAGCGACAATAGCAGCAGTCCCGCGGCGATCGCCTGTCCTCGATTTCGGCGGACGAATTTTTTCAAGCGATAGCCATAGCTCGGTGGACGGGCCTCCACGACCTCATCCGCCAGATAGCGCAGGACATCCCGGGCCAGTCCATTGACCGTTTCGTACCGCCGAGTCCGTTCTTTCTCCAGCGCCTTCATCACCACCCAGTCCAATTCGCCGCGGAGAATCTTGGTAAGTTGGGCCGGTTCAATATTTCGATTCGCGGCAATCGACGGCAGCGCACCTGCGGTGCTCAGGCGCGTGCTGGGGCGCGGCGGCTCGACTTCGCGCACCATCCGTAATATTTCCAGCAGCGCTCCTCGCTTGAATTGGCGCGTGTCAATCGGCAGTGAACCGACAAGCAGTTCATACAACATCACTCCCAGGGCATACACATCCGTGCGAGTGTCAATATCCAGGGTCGAAGGATCGGCTTGCTCCGGCGACATGTAGGCCGCCGTCCCCACAACCAACCCGACGTCCTCGAAACTCATTTCGGTCAAGTTTTGCTCGATCGCCTTCGCCAACCCAAAGTCGATCACCTTCGGCACTGGCTTGCCATCCACCTCGATAACCAGGACATTTCCGGGTTTGAGATCCCGATGAATAATCCCCTTCTGGTGGGCATGTTGCACCGCCTGGCAAACCGACACGAATAACGCCAGCCGACCGCCGACACTGAGCCGGTGCTCGTCGCAGTAGGTAGTAATGGGTACACCCCGCACCAGTTCCATCACGAAGAAAGGCATCCCCGTGGGAGTGGTGCCTCCGTCATAGACCCGCGCGATGTGGGGATGGTCCATCAATGCCAAGGCTTGTCGCTCGGCATCGAATCGCGCGAGGACCGAGGCCGAGTCCGCCCCCGTCTTGATCAGTTTGACCGCCACCTGTCGTTTGACGGGCTGGGTCTGTTGAGCGAGGTAAACCGCCCCCATTCCTCCTTGGCCAATCAACTCGACCAATCGATACTTGCCGGCAATGACCGAACCAATTCCATCCTGAAATGCTTGGCTGCGAGTGGCGGACGAGGAGTCCGGTAGCTCTTCGGTTATTTGCGGTTCGTAGGGGGGGCTGGATTCATCCGGCATAGGGAAAGTAGACCTTCAGGAAGGGACCGAGATTTGTCGGGAATGTGAGAACCTCTGCCGCCGAAAGTGCCAGCTACTCATGGATACTCTATCACAACATCAGCGAGAGGTGCTTAAGCATCGGGAAGGACCTTCCTTAAATGCTCCCGGCAGAGTTTGCCAGGTTCCTCATTGGGCAACGGGAGAGCTTTGGTGACGAAGATGAGGCAATGCGTGAAAGTGTTCAGATGTCAACCGCGAAGAGCCGTGACGGCAGCGTGGTAATGCGAGTCGGTGGGCATCGACCGATGCATTAACCCGGCGGTTTCGCCCCCGCATCTCCTAAGTCTCAGCCGGCAGCAGCTCCCACGCGGCGCCGCGGCAGCAACTGGGCCTCTGCCGCCGAAGTCATGGCAGCGAGCAGAATCAGAACGAGTACTATTCGATTCGCACGCATGGCTCCTCCTTTCAGGCAACCGGGGTTCCAACTCGACGATAAAAGTTGCGCCCCACTTTTCTCTTCCGTCCCATTTCTCCTCTCCACTTAGTTCTTCCGTTTCGCCTTGGCGGCACGCCGGAGGCCCGGGTTCGGCAAACTTGGGATCTCCACACGGAATGAAACACCGTACTTGCGATCGACCATCAAAATGAATTTCGACGTGTGCGCCCTCGGCCGAAAGATCGTCACCGGCTGCGGGGGCACGCCGTTATCTTCAAATGTTGTGGTGGCGAGGATGAACGCGCCGGAGATGTCGTGGCCGATCACGTCAATGGTGTACTCGGTGGCCGAACTCCTTATGGCCGTGAATACGCCGTCGGCACTGAGGATTGCCCCCGCTTTGTCCAGCACGCCTTGAATCACAATCATCGCAGCCTCCAGTAAAATAAAGACACTTGCTATCGCCTGGATCTCCGAACAGGTGATTAGCTCGATCAATTACAGACCGATTAGAAACCCTGCCCAAGGCGATTGTCAAGTTTTTTCGATGGCCCTTGATTACTGTAAAGTAAAGCCGAATTGGGACATGCACTCTTCCATTAGCTCCACTCGAATCGTGGTTAGGCAACTTCGTGTCCACCAGAATTACTTTGGTCTGCAAATCTGCATGAGAGCGTCCGACAACCCGGAAACGTGCCGGATTATAGTCCCACGCTCAGACCAATCGGGCTAATACGCTCGCCAACACAAAATTCGGCGTCAACTTGGCAACGAGCTGAGCCTAGACGACAATAGTCTGCACCTTGCATGAGGAGTCCATGTCCGGCCCCAATGATCAAACTTCTGACCGCCCGGTGCTTCCGGAGCCTGACGTGACTCGGGTGCTTCCGCGCGATGCTCAGGACACATCTGCTGCGAGGTCCACGGAAATCAGAGTTACTGGGGAGATTAATCTTGGCCCACCTTTGAGCGCCGGCGACATCGGGACGCTCGGGCCGTACCGAGTCGTTCGCGAGCTCGGCCGGGGCGGAATGGGGTCTGTCTACCTCGCGATTGACACCCGCCTTGACCGCAAGCTCGCGCTGAAGGTGATGCTCCCCCAGTTAGCCGCCGACCCGGTCGCCAGCCAGCGTTTTCTCCGCGAGGCCCGCGCCACGGCGAAGGTGACCAATGACAACGTCGTCACGGTTTACGAGGCCGATGAACGGGATGGCGTCACGTATATCGCCATGCAATTCCTCCAGGGCTATCCGCTCGACGAGTATCTGCGGAAGAAGGGGCGGCCAGGAATCTCGCAGATCATTCGGATTGGCCGCGAGACCGCTTCGGGGCTGGCCGCTGCCCACAAGACCGGGCTTATCCATCGCGACATCAAACCGGCGAACCTCTGGCTGGAAGCGCCCAAGGGGCGGGTTAAGGTGCTCGACTTCGGCCTGGCCAAGCCGGTCGACGGGGACGTCGAAGTGTCCCAGAGCGGCATGATTTTGGGGACGCCGGCGTACATGAGTCCGGAACAGGCGCGCGGGCTGAAATTGGACGGCCGCTCGGACGTGTTTAGTCTCGGGGGGGTGCTTTATTACCTGTGCACGGGCCGATTTCCGTTTGAGGGGCCAACCCCAATGGCCGTGCTGACGGCGCTCGCGGTCGATGAGCCTCCACCCGTGCGCGAGCTTAACCCGGCGGTGCCTCCGCCGCTCGCCGATCTAATCCATCAAATGCTCGCGAAGATTCCTGACAAGCGGCCTCGGTCGGCCGACGATGTCGTGCAACGGCTCCGCAAAATTGCCGAGGATCTGGCCCAATCTGCCGCTACGATGTCGCTCACGGCTTTGCCGGATCGTGACCCGTTTGCGGATCTCGACATGACTGCCGTGGTTCCGTTCACGGTGGCAACAACAGCTCCTGTGACGAGCGAACCAGTCTCGAAATGGGTGTGGGTTGCGGGAGGAGCGGTTGCCACGGCACTTCTCTTTCTCGTCGTTCTGATCCTGACCACACGGGTAGTTGGACTATGGGCAAAGTAAGCTCGCTCTGGCAGCGCCAAGACAGCCACGCAGAATGATGTCGTAACGCCCGTTCCCCAGCCGCCCGCTGGTACGCCCACGCCCGAGGACGGCAAACGTCGCGGCAGGGCTCTGGACCCAGTCGTAAATCTGGAACATGCTCGCGCCCATGCTGCCCAGCAGGAGTGGAAGGAAGCCGCGGAAGCCAGGGCAAATGAGGACTACCGAGTTCGCAGGACTGCGACGGCGACGAGCATTTTTTGTCGCCTTGGAGAGGCTGAACGGCAGCTTCCCAAAATATTTTGGACTTTTTTTTGCAGTTGGGGCTTGTTTGTGGCACCGGGAATATGGAACACTTGAATAGTACTCTGCGAGGCCTGTGCCTGGTCCCCACGAACCCAAAGCTTCAGCGACGGCGCATCGGCGCAACTCGCTCGCTGTCGTCTCGTGTGAGTGTCCGAATCGGAAATGGTAAAGGCGCGACTTCCACCGGCGAACGGGATGAATCTAGAATCAGGGCGTGAATCAGACTTGCGGCGACGTGAATCAACGAAACAAGTATACATAACGACTTGCGGCGGGGTGAATCGCCGTAAGTCCAGGAAAAAATGAGGTATGATTCATGAATCAGGCAATACCATTGGGGGGATGCGAGACCCGGTCAACGGTATGGAGACCTCACCCTAGCCCTCTCCCAAGGGGAAAGTGGACAGGCGCCGCCATCCCCAGTTGTTGCCTCACCCGGCACGCGCTGAGACAATTCCCTCTGCCCCACTCCCCAACCCCCAGTCCCCTCCCCACCCGGAGCCTTGCCATGTGCCGACTTTCCATACCTTTGTTCGCCTTCCTCGCAGCCGTTTTGCTGGTAACTGGTGCCCGGTCCGAAGATGCCAAGGCTCCCGCCAAGGTCCGGGTCTACATCGGAACCGCCACCGGCAAAACGGCGATGGGGAACGAGAGCAAGGGGATTTATGCCAGCGAGTTGGACCTGCCCAGCGGCAAGCTGAGCGAGCCGGTGCTGGTGGCGGAATGCCAAGGCCCGTCGTTCTTGGCCCTGCATCCAGATGGGAAGCATTTGTACGCGGTGGGGTCGATGCGGAGCGCCGAGGGGAAGTCTGTCGGCGCGCTCTCGGCGTTTGTGATTGAGGATGCCAAGACCAGCAAGCTGAAGATGCTCAATCAGGCGTCGTCCGGCGGGTCGGGGCCGTGCCATTTGGTCGTCGATAAGTCCGGCAAATTTGTGCTGGGGGCCAACTATGGCGGAGGCAGTTGCTGTGCGGTCACAATTAAGGACGACGGTAGCCTCGGCGAGCAGACCGGCTTCGCCCAGCATGCGGGGAAGAGCGTCGATGCCGGGCGGCAGGAAGGGCCGCATGCCCATAGCATCAACGTCTCCCCCGACAACCGTTTTGCGTTCTGTGCCGACCTGGGGCTCGACAGGGTGCTGATCTACAAAATCGACGGCGGCAAGTTGACGCCGAACGATCCCCCGTTTGGAAAAACCGCGCCCGGGAGCGGCCCGCGGCACTTTGCCTTTCACCCCAGCGGCAAGGTCGCCTATGTCATCAACGAAATGGGGAACACGGTCACTGTTTTTGCTTATGACAAGGAGAAGGGAAGCCTCACCGAGATTCAGTCCATCGGAACGCTGCCTAGTGACTTCAAGGGAACGAGTTACACCGCCGAAGTCGTCGTCCACCCCAGTGGCAAGTTCCTGTACGGCAGCAATCGCGGCCAGGACAGCATCGCCGTCTTCAAGGTAGATCAGAGAAGCGGCAAACTGACCGCAGCCGGCCATCAAGGGGAAGAGGTCAAGTGGCCCCGGAATTTCAACATCGATCCGACGGGGAAGTATTGCCTCGTCTGCAACGAGAAGGGGGACAGCATCCTGGTCTGGTCGATCGACCAAGCAACCGGCGAGCTCACTCCGACGGGGAACAAGATTACTGTGGGACAGCCGATGTGCGTGAAGTTTCAGAAGCTGTAGGGGACGTTGGAGGCTAGAGGTTTGAGGTTTGAGGGTAAGGCACAGATTGCTTGGTACTCGGTACAGAGTACTCCGTACCGTGTTCTTAGTACCGAGGACATTTTTTGGGAGCTCATGACAATGACAGCCTCGAACCCTACCTTGCAGCTGGTCATCGTCGGCCTTTTTCTGGCTGCCCACATCCTCGTGCCGCTGGGCTGTGGCGACGTCTATCCCTTCACCTCCGCCCCCATGTTCCGGGACAAACCGGAGCAGTACTGCAATTACCGCATTCTTGCTCCCGATGGAACCGAACTGCCGCAAGAGGACTGGCTGGTGCAACGGGTCTATGACGGGAATCCAGTCGGCTATGGCGTGGGCGTCACTCCCCCCGCGGTGATTGAACAGAAGTTTGGGATTGTCCACGACGAGCATAGTGTGCGCGAGCATATCCGCAGGCAGTTCCTGAATCAGTCCGCTACGGTGGGCGAGTCCCTTTCCTTCGTCGAAGTCGTGCAGGAGTCGTTCGGTCCTGTCCAAGACGGAACTATTGAGAAAGTGGAGCTCCGCCGTTGGAAGGTCGCCTCGCCATCTACCGCATCGAATTGAGTGCGGCCAACTTACTCGGAGAATCCATCGGGAGTAGAATTACAAACACAACTCAACTCTGGAGACTGATAATCCATGGCTGCCACACTCAAAGACGATGTTATCGAGCTTATCCGCCGGCTGCCGGACAACGTGACTCTGCCGGACATCATGGAAGAGTTGTACGTGCGGCAAAAGATCGAGCGCGGACTAACGCAACTCGATAACGGCCAAAGGATGACGACGGACGAGGCAAAACAAAGGTTGCGCCGATGGCTCGCCTGATTTGGTCGTCGGCTTTTGTGGACGAGATGGAAGAAATCTGCAATCACATCGGCCGTGATTCGCCGCAGTACGCTGCCATCTTGTGTCACAAGATATTTGACCTCGTAGAATCACTCCCGGCACATCCGCAAATGAGTGCGATTGTTGCCGAATTTCAACGTGACGACATTCGCGAAGTTTATCTGTACAATTACCGAATTATCTTTCGACTACGTGGAAACGACGTTGAGCTTGTAACCATCATTCACGGTTCCCGCCTCTTGCCGCCAACGTCCGAGGATCTACTGGGAGCAGCCGGTGAATCCTGATGAATGAACGACGGGAAGTTTGGACAAACTGGTTTGAGGAGCGCACGCTCCCCCACTTCGGCCAGCTTGCGACATGGCTGCTGCTTGGGGCAGCGCTCTGGCTGGCGAGGTATCCCTATGAAATCGCGGGCGGACCACGGCAAGGGCCGGCTTCACTCCTTTCCTGGCTGCCGGGGGAGGTTTTGGCATCACCGACGAGCTTTTGGGTTGCTCGCGGCGTGCTGGTGCTTGGGGTGGTGTTATGGTTCTGGCGAAAGCTCCTCCCCTGGTCCTGCTGGCTCACGGTCATTTCATTCACCAGTCTCTGGTCGCTGCATGTGGAGAATTCCTGGCACACCAACCACTGCTTTCAGATGACGAACAACCTGCTTGTCGTGCAAGCCCTGTGGGAAACTCTCTGCGCTCGCGAGATTCGCGCGGCGACCACGGCCGGAAAGTATTGGCAAACGCCCCTTTATCCCCGTTGGGTCACGCTCGCCGCAGTCGCGTACATCGGAATCTTTCACACGGCGGCCGGGCTCTCAAAGCTCACGTTCACCGGTCCCGGCTGGGCGAATGGAACCAGCCTGCAAATCTGGACCCACATGTGGGGCCGACCTTGGTCCCCAACGACCTGGATGATTCTCCACAGCCGCACTTTCACCCAGGCACTGCAAGCCGCTACGCTGGTGGTGGAGACGGCTGGCATACTGGCGGTCTTTCCGCGGCTGCGGACGTGGATCGGCCTGGCGACGGCCGGGTTTTACGTCGGGGTGCTTATGACGTTTGATTACGGCTTTCAACTCAATCTGCTTTTCACGGCACTCTACCTGTTGCCGGTGGAGCGCTGGCTGGAGACGTATGTGCAGAAACGAGGCGGAAGCGAGGTGACAAATGCCTGAACTGAAATCGCTGTTCGGCACCGATCATCCGGTTGCCCTCGTCACCGGCAGCGGATCGAAGCGAGTGGGTAACGTCGTCGCCCGCGCGCTTGCCGCTTGCGGTTTTCATCTGGTTCTGCACGCCAATCGGAGCGTGCAAGAGGCGAAAGAAACAGCCAACGACGTGCGACGCGCCGGAGGCCAGGCCATCGCTTTGACCGCAGACCTGACGAACGAATCCGCAGCCCGAAAACTCGTCGACGACGCCCATCAACACTTCGGCCGGCTCGACGTGCTCGTCAACTGCGCCGCCATCTGGCGTCCCGTTCCTTTGGAAAAGGTCACCGCTGACGAGGTCCGCCGCAATTTTGAGATCAACACGCTCGCCACATTCCTCTGCTCGCAGCAAGCTGGCCTGATTATGGCCGCTCAGCCGACGGGTGGCGTCATCATCAACATCGGCGACTGGGCCGTGGCCCGTCCGTACCTCAACTACGCCGCCTATTTTCCGTCCAAAGGTGCGATTCCCGCACTTACCCGCGACCTGGCGGTGGAACTCGCCGCTCGGAACCCGCGCGTCCGCGTTAACGCCATCCTCCCCGGCCCCGTCATGCTGCCGCCAGACCTGCCGCAGACTGAAAGAGACAATTCCATCGCCGGCACGCTCGTCAAACGCGAAGGTTTGCCAGAAAACATCGCCCACGCCGTCCTGTTCCTCATCGAAAACGACTTCGTCACCGGCGTCACCCTTCCGGTCGACGGCGGCCGAACGATTGCTTCCTAACCTCGAACCTTGAACCTCAAACCTGGAACTCAGTAGTGATCACCGACCTCCTCTCCAACTCCGACGCCTACAAGAACGTCCACCCCCGCCTCGCTGCCGGTCTCGCCTGGCTCCGCACAACCGACCTCGCCAGCCTGCCGCTAGGCAAAGCTGTCATCGACGGCGAGCAGCTCTTCGCCCTCATCCAGGAATACACGCCGAAAGACCCGGAACTCGGCAAACTCGAAGCTCACCGTCGCTATTGGGACATTCAGTACGTCGCCAGTGGCGAAGAACGGATAGGCTGGGTGAACCTTGGCGAAGTCACCGTGTCTGAACCTTACAACCCCGAACGTGAAGTCGGCTTCTTCACCGGTAAGTGTAACTTCATCCGCGTCCCCGCCGGCTCCTTCACCATCTTCGCTCCGCAAGACGTGCATATGCCGGGGGTGGCACCGGAGGGAGGGACGGCGGGCATGGTTCGCAAGGTAGTCGTGAAAGTCGAGGTTTGACCGCTCAGGCGGCTTGTTATAATAGAGGAAAGGAGAATCATCATGTCTTTAGCCGAAGTCATGTCCGCGGTTGCTGCTCTTCCCAAAACGGAACAACGGCAGGTGCTATCCTATTTGCAGACGCAAGTGGCGGTCGAAGAATCCCCATCCCACCGCAAGCCTATCACGCGGCCAGAGGACAATTGCCCGCTATCGGACGAGGAAATTCGGGCTGGAGCCGGGGATTTCACCGGTCGCACACTTGACGAGATCCTCCGCAGCAGAGGATTGCGATGATATGGCACATTGTCTGGACCGCCCGCGGCGATAGGATGCTCCAGAAGGCGGTGGATTTAGCCTCTCAGCCAGACGAAGTCGTGATCGCCGCTGAGATGATCGAAAGTTTGTTGGAAAAGGATCCGCTCGATGCCGGAGAGTCGCGCGACGAGGATGACAGAATCCTCTTTCATGGGCCATTTGCCGTCCTGTATCGTGTGAATATCGACGATCAAATCGCTGCAATTCACACCTTCTGGCGATGGGCGAAATAGATGCCGCTTGTGCAGCTTCGTGGCAATCCCCTCGACTTTCTCCGCATTCGCGGCGCTCGCACGCACAACCTCAAGAATGTCAGCCTCGACATCCCGCTCGGCAAATTGGTCGTCATCACCGGTAAGAGCGGCTCGGGGAAGAGCAGCCTGGCGTTCGATACGATTTATGCCGAGGGACAGCGGCAGTATATCGAGAGCTTGAGCACGTATGCCCGGCAGTTTTTCGATCAGCTCGAACGGCCAGATGTCGATTCGATCAGCGGGCTCTCGCCGGTCATTTGCATCGACCAGCGTTCGGGGCAGCCGAACCCGCGGAGCACCGTCGCCACGACGACGGAAATCCACGATTACCTGCGGCTGCTGTTTGCCCGCGCCGGCGATGTGAAGTGCCATCTCTGCGGCGAGCCGATTCGCCAGCAATCGCTGGAGCAGATTCAAGAGAGCCTGCTGGCCTTGCCGGAAGGGACGAAAGTCATGCTCCTCGCTCCGCTCGTCCGCGGGAAGAAAGGAGAACATGCCGACGTACTGGCGCAAGTCCGCAAAGCGGGACTCGTCCGCGTGCGCATCGACGGCGTCATTCACGATCTTGAGCAAGCCCCTTCGCTCGACGGCCACAAGCCTCACACTCTCGAAGCGGTCGTAGACCGGCTGGTCATTCGCGAGGGAATGCAGAGCCGCCTGGCGGAGTCGCTGAACCTGGCCATCAAGCACGGCAGCGGCTTGGTGATTGCCGCGATTGAGCGGGAAAAGGGGATCTGGGAAGACCGGCTTTACAGCACACTCTACGCCTGCCCTGCCTGCGGCGTCGCCCTGGCTGAAATTGAGCCGCGGACGTTCAGCTTCAACAGTCCCTATGGAGCTTGCCCCAAGTGCGAAGGACTGGGGACGGAGCGGGACTTTGACTTGGAGCTGTTCCGCAAGTCGCATGCGGAAACGGTTACGACCAGCGACGCCGACTTGCAACTAGATTTGAGAAAGCAACTAGCGACAGCCATCGACGCGGATCAAAAGGAGAAACTCGAAGCCCTGCTCATCGACGTCCCCTGTTCCGCCTGCCACGGCGCTCGTCTGCGGCCGGAGGCCCTCAGCATTCTTGTCGGCGGCAAGAACATCCACGACGTTTGCCGGTTAGCAATCAGTGACGCGGCGGAATTCTTCCGCGCGGTGCGGTTTGACTCAGAGCGGGCTGAAATCGCTGCTCCTCTTGTTTTGGAACTTTCCAAACGTCTGGCGTTCCTGGAAAAAGTCGGTCTGACGTATATCACGCTCGACCGGGCTACTAATTCGCTTTCCGGCGGAGAGTTTCAAAGAGTCCGCCTGGCCACCGGCATCGGCTCCGGGCTGACGGGGATTCTTTACATCCTGGATGAGCCCTCCATTGGCCTCCACCCGCGCGACACAGCTCGGCTGATTGCGGCCCTCCGGGAGTTGCAGGCTCAGGGGAACACCGTGCTGGTGGTGGAGCATGATGAAGCGGTGATGCTCGCGGCCGATTGGCTGATTGATGTCGGACCTGCCGCTGGCTCGCGCGGCGGAGAGATTATTGCCGAGGGGACTCCGGAGCAAGTGGTGGCGAATGAGCGGTCGCTGACGGGGCGGTATCTTAGCGGAAAGGTGAGAAGCGGTCTCACACAGAGGCACGAAGGCACGGAGGGGAAAGAGAGCAGGGCAGGGGAGAGGCGGACGATCGTTTTTGGCGGCGTGACGACGCACAACCTCAAGAACGTCACCGTCGAGTTTCCACTCGGCAAGATGATCGGCGTGAGCGGTGTCAGCGGTTCGGGCAAAAGCTCGCTCATCAACGAGACGCTTACACCGGCGATTCTGCGAAAGCTCGGCCTATCCGCCAAGAAGCCCGGCCCGTTCACACAACTCACGGGTGTCGAGCAGATCGACAAGCTGATCGAGATTGACCAGTCGCCGCTCGGCCGTTCTCCCAAAAGCAATGCCGCCACGTACAGCGGCGTGTTCGACGAAATCCGCAGAGTCTTTGCCGCGACCAAGGAGGCCAAGACTCTCGGCTTTCGGGCCAGCAGGTTCAGCTTCAACGCGGCTGGTGGACGGTGCGAGGAGTGCCAGGGGCAAGGGCTAAAGAAGATTGAAATGGGCTTCATGCCGGACCTCTATGTCCGCTGCCCCGTCTGCGGCGGGCAGCGGTTCAACCGGCAGACGCTGGGGGTGAAGTTCAAAAGAAAAAGCATCGCCGACGTGCTGGCCATGCCGGTGGAAGAGGCGGCTCCGTTCTTTGAGAATGTTCCCGCCATCCACCGCACGCTACAGTCGCTGCTCGGCGTCGGCCTCGGCTATCTGCCGCTCGGCCAAAGCAGCACCACGCTCTCCGGCGGTGAGGCCCAGCGTATCAAGCTCGCCACAGAACTTGCTCGCCCAGAGACGGGCCGCACGCTGTACGTCCTGGATGAACCAACCACCGGTCTGCACTCCTCCGACGTGCGGCAGCTCATCGGGGTATTGCAGGCGCTCGTCACCCGGGGCAACACGGTCCTGGTCATCGAGCACAATCTCGATGTGCTCGTGGCCTGCGATTGGCTGATTGACCTTGGGCCTGAAGGAGGAGCCGCAGGAGGCCACCTGCTCTTCGCCGGCCCGCCGGAAGAACTGGCGAAACAAGCCAACAGCGCCACCGGCCAGTTTCTGAGTACTGAGTACTGAGTACTGAGTACTGAGTATGCAGTACCAAGCACTACTTCCCCGCGCTCCCCGCCCCCACCGCCTTCCCCACCACCGCATCCAGCTCCGCCAGCCCCGTTTCCGGCTTCACGTCATACATGCCGGCGTGATACTCCACCACCTTGCCGTCCCGGCCGATGACGACAAACAGCGGCAGCTTGCTTCCAGCCGGTCGAGGATCGCCGAGCTGCTTGAGCAGCGTGCCATCATCCATGACGATGCCGTAGCTCAGGTTCATGAACGACTTCAGCTTGCGGGCGGATGACGCAGCCGCTCGGCGAGCTCCTTCATCGACAATTTTGTCGTCCACCAGCACCCCCAGGACCTGCACCCCCTTGTCACTCCGCTTCCGAAGCAAGAAGTCCAAATAGCCGACCTGGCCGTAGGGCTCTTCGAGAGGCGTGTCTCGATAGGCCCAGAAGTGCAGCACGGTCACTTTGTCCTTGAGGATCTCTTCGGTAAGTTCCTTGCCGGTCAGATCCAGCAGCTTGAATTTGCCGGCTGGTTTTCCAATGGCGGCGTCACGGAGCGCGGCAACGGCACCGGAGCGTCCCTTTTGATCTTGCAGGTCCTTTTGAGCGGCTGCCACCAGCGGAGCGAGGGGGGTTTCCTTGGCGGCTTCAGCCAGCTTGGGCAACTCCGCCCGGAGCGCGGCCAGTTCGTCCTTTTCAAATTCCACGAGATCGGTCCGCGGATTGTGATGCAGCGTCTCCTTGAGCTTGGCCCCCAGTTCAAAGGCCGTTTCCGCCTTCGCCGCCTCCTCGGCGGAGAGGACCTTGGCCGACGTCAGTTCTAGCTTGAGCTCGTGCTGCTGTCCCTGGCCGATAAAAACGGTTTCCCGCAGAGCCACGACCAGGGGAGAGGATTTTTCCACGCGGATGGTCCGCTTAT
>JBJXFF010000072.1:0-6362 GCA_046153945.1 Pirellulaceae bacterium | reverse complement strand
CATGTCCAGCAACAGCCCTTGCAACCGAGTGCGAGCGGCGCCGGATTCGCCCTGCTCGATCAAGACCACCGCCAGACGGACAATGGCCTCCGGGTCCGGCCACCGGGACACGTGACGTTCCAGATGGATTCGAGCCTCCTGAGAGTCTTTCATCTCCACCAGGACTCGGCCGTAAGTGAGCGAGACATCGCCAAACTTGTAGCCGGAATCCACATCGAGGATCGCCTGCAAGTGCTGGCGCGCAGCGCTGTAGTTGCTCGCGGCTTCTTCGACCCGAGCCGCCCCCCATAAGGCCTGCAGATTTCCAGGATCCTTCGCGAGGGCTTTCTGGAACGCGGTCCGAGCCTCGTCGACCCGCCCCACTTCTCGTAGCGCCTCACCCAATTCCACAAATTGGTTACAGTTGCCGATGTGATGAGCGGCCGCCTGCAGGCGGCCAATCTTCCGCCCGTGTGTCAACCACCCAAACAGCGACCTCTGCAGACGCCGCTGGCGTGGGAGCCAGCGCAAGAAGAAGTACGCCACTGCCCCCGGAGCCCACAGGATGATCAACACCCCCAGCCACGACTGTCGATCCTCTTCGTGCCGCAGGCAGTCGATGAGCATCCACAGCCAGAGCGCTCCCAAGATCGAAAAACCAAACGGAAAGATGACGGAGAAGAAGCGGTAAATCGAGAACCCGGGCGACACAGGTTCATCGTAAAAATCGACCTCCTCAGCCAGCAGGCCGCAGAGTTCGATGCTGAACGCCAGCCAAGTAGACATAGTTCCTGCCCCGAATTGCCACGATTCGTGATCGCCGTAGCGTATTCCATTCGCGAAGAACTCGGAAGTCTGCGTGACTTCCGATACGAGGTGCGACCACGGAGTAGCGGGACTCGCGCAGAGTTCCGATCGGTCGTCACGCCAGATCAACGGAAGTCTACGCGACTTCCGCTACGCGGCTGATGATCCTTGAGATATTCAGTCACTGTTCTTGCGGCGCTTGTGCTGGGCCACGGCCCACAGTCGGAGTTCACCGAAGAGCTGTGCGAGGGCCGCGGGCTGGTAGTGGGCATTCAAGCCGCTGGGGTTCGGCAAAACCCAGGCGTGGCTGCCTCCGAAGAGATTCTTCTGCAGGCCGACGCCGGCGTCTTTGATACCGGAAACGATGCGATACGGGCCAATGCCGACGAACGCGATCACCGAGGGGCGCCAGCGTTTGACCTTCGCTTCCAGACGCGTGCCGCCGGCGCGAAGTTCGTCATTCGTCAGTTCATCGGCCCGCGCGGTGGCGCGTTCGACGACGTTGGTGATGCCAAACTTGAGGTCCAGCAGCAGCGACTCTTCAAACGGCGAAAAGACCCGCGGCGTGAATCCGCCGCCATAGAGTGCGGGCCAAAAGCGGTTTCCGGGTCGGCCGAAATGATGACCGATGGCGGCCGTGTAGAGGCCGGGGTTGATCCCCGCGAACAGAACGATCAGGTCTTTGGCAATCAGGTCCGGCACGCGCTTCTCGTGCGCCGCGAGCAGATCGGCTTTCGACGGTTTCCAGGGGATGGGGGTGGGCAAGTTCTGTTTCATTGGAAGGAAGAGGGGACAGCTCCATTTCTAAACGAGAGCCGTCCCCTTTTGAATCTCACACAGCAACTCATCGGAAGTCTACGCGACTTCCGCTACTTCCGTCGCTCCACCACCATTTTCAGCAGCTTCACGGCTCGGTCGCGGTCGGCTTGGGGGCCGCCGATATCGATGACCATGATCTCCTTGTCGGAAAGAGCTCGAGCGTTCCAGCCGTTCACATCAGAGACGACGAAGGCGTCTTTGCCGATGCCGGACAGCGCTTCGTAGTTCTTGCCATCCTTGAAATGGTGCCATTCCTTGACGTCTTTGATCAATCGAACCTGCGCGAACACATTCGTTCCGTCCCAATGAGCTTGATCGGTCGCAGAATTCGAAATCGGTAGGCACGGATTGACCGGCGCTCCGAGCAGATCCTTGATCTCCTGATTCGTGCACAACTTGCACAGCCCCTGCGGATCAGCGTCCCCTTCCGCGGTTCGCTCGGCGGACGATGTCGACTGGCTGCTGGGAGTGGCCTTGCCCGCGGGACCACTGGCCGATCCGGAACAGCCGGCGAGCCACAACACCCCGAGCAACCCGCACCCCAGCCGCATGGCCCTGATTGATATCACGTCGCGTCGCTGCATGAGTTACCTCCCCTGGTTTTGGTATTGGATTTTCACACTGAAGCACAAAAAAAGCCCGGCGCCAACTGGCGCCGGGCGAAGTTAAGATTTCAGAGTTGCGGTTTTCTCGTCAGCTTGTCTGCCGGAAGACCGCTGGAAGTTACTTTGCCTCGGGGCGGTAGACGATGAAGGTGCCGCTGACTTTCTTTGAGAAATCAAGTTCTTGACTGCGGACATGCGATTTCACGATCGCGGGCTCGCCGTCCATGTTCTGGTGCAGGAGCGTCACTTTGGTGCCGTTGACCTGACTCACGATGGCCGTGTGGTTGGGAGCTCCCAGGTTCCACGTGGAGAAGCCGTCCTTGATTACGACGCTCGTGAATTGAATGATGTCGCCGGGCCGCATCGTCTCGCCGGTCATTAGTGTCCGGCCCCACACAAACCCTTTACCTGGCTTTGCTCCCGCGGCAGCCAGGGCCGCCTCGATCAGGCGAGTGCACTGGCCATCGCCGAGCCCCTTCTGGCCGACCTTCGACGCCGCGAAGTTCAAGACCGCCAGCGAGACGTCCGCAGGTTTCGGCACAGGATTCGTGTCTGGTTTCGTGCCGCCGCCGGTGCCGGGCGTCGTACCCGTGCCTGTAATTTTGGTGCTGACGTCCGCGGAAGCGAGTTGCTTGCCGAAATCGGTCAGAACGAAGCGGTACTTCTTCCCTTTTTCAATGGTGACGGTGCGTGATCCCTTGCCGTCCCCTTCGTCTTCCAAAACCTTCTTCATGTTGGCGCCATTGATCGAGACCCAAACTTCGACGTAAGGATGCTTCGAGCCGGCATTGTAGGACAGTGTCGTCTTGCCGGACTTGGCCGTCGTCGCCATCGAAACCACCGTGGGGCTTGCAGAGATCGACGGCTTGAAGCCTTTGGGGTCCGCGGCGGTCTTCGGTTTGGAGGTTTTAGTGTCCGCGGCAAGCTTGGTCTTGAAGCCTTTGGGAGCCGCGGCAGAGGTGGGACTCACACTGCCGAGCAGGCTCGCCATCGCCACACCACACATGAATGAATTGAACAAGCGTTTCATCGGAGTCTATCCTTCGGCTGTCGAGGCCGCTGAATGTTGGTTCGGAACTGGATTTGGCTGTCCGTCGCCGGGCCGAGCAGTGCGGCCTCAACCCTCAAAACGCCATTGGCGGAGAGAACGGACAAGAATTTGAGAAAAATACGGCAGGCCGCGTAACCGGCAGCGGAGACGGACCGCTGGCAGGAAAGTCAGGCACGGACTGACCTGCCGCGCTTCGCGAGAGATTTGATCGGAGAAAATAGTGAGTAAAACGATCTGCTGTGGTCGGTCTCCCGACTGAGCCACGCCCTTTGCTCTACAGTCATCAGTCATCTGTGGACGGGAAGAAGGCGGCGTAGAAATCCCTCTGCAGGGCCCCGACGAGGGCGATGACTGTGTAGATCATTCCAATGCACGAGAGCGCGGCGAGGAGGGCGCCGCCGCAGTGGCAGAAAAATCCCCAGACTGTACGCCGCTTCAGGCCGAAGCCGGCGGCCAGGTAGAGTGGAAGGCCCGCCAGGGCGGGCGAGGCCAGGACGAAACAACCTAAGGCGCCGTGCAGCAATTCTTCACCCTGGTCGCCGGAAAGGGTCACGCCGAAAACAAGGATCGCCAATAGGAACATCAGCCACATCAGGCAGAACGCTGCCAGAATGAAATTCAGGACGGCGAACGTTTGGATGGAAGGGACGTCGTTGTGACGGGATCGCATTCCTTTTTACCCTGGCTGGTCAAGCGTGTAGTCGTTAACTGGTGGTTCGTGAAGGGCGATGGCCAGGCATTGCTCAGGTTTTCGCGCGAATCAAACTGCCGCCCACCGTAACCCGCTCCGGCCTGGAAATCAAAGGCGGCAGGAAGCGTGGTGACGACAAGATCACCAGGGATGGATTCGCGGTTCGGTCTACTGGATCCTTCGTCCGTGTTCGCGCAGGTCATGTCTCAGCGGGTCACGGAGAAACCCGCCTACACTGATGCGTGCCGGCCAACAATTTGTCCCGGCACCGCGTCAACGTCCAACAATCTTAAAGGGGGGGCCCACTTTGAGGTCCTTGCCTGCTTTGTCAGCCACCACTGCCCGGCGAACTGGCTTGTGCTCGTTCATGAACCAGATTTGGATCTCGCCGGTGGAGGAGTTGTGCCACAGGACATCGGCCTTGCCGTCGGCATCGTAGTCGCGAGCTCCCACGATGCTGAAGGGGGGACCGATGTATTGGGTCTTGCCTGCATTGTCAGTCACCGTTGCCCGGCGAACTTGCTTGTGTTCGTTCATGAACCAGATTTGGATCTCACCAGTGGAAGAGTTATGCCAGAGGATGTCAGCTTTCCGGTCAGCATTGAAGTCGGCCGTTCCGACGATGCTGAAGGGGGGACCGATCTTAAGAGACTTGCCCGCATTGTCGACCACCGTTGCTCGGCGAACTTGCTTGTGTTCGTCCATGAACCAGATCTGGATCTCGCCGGTGGAGGAGTTGTGCCAGAGGATGTCGGCTTTCTTGTCAGCATTGAAGTCGCTCGTTCCGACGATGCTGAACGGGGGGCCTATGTAAAGAGTCTTGCCGGCTGGGTCGACAACTGTTCTCCGATCGAGTTGCTTGTGCAGGTCCATGAACCAGATTTGCATCTCGCCGGTGGAACTGTTGTGCCAGAGGAGATCGTTCTTTCCCTTGAACGGCCCTCGTCCAACGATGCTGAATGGGGGGCCCACTTTGAGCGTCTTGCCGGCTTTGTCCACCGCCGATCTGCGGTCAATCTGCGTGTGTTTGTCCATGAACCAGAATTGGATCTCACCGGTGGAGCTGTGATGCCACAGAATCGGCTCCGGCTCGGTCCATTCAATCGGAACCCGGCGGTCGTAGTTCGTCCGAAAGATCGTGTTGATCGGGATGCGCGCGGACTGGCCCTGCACTAACCGGGTGATGTCGATTCGCTTGGAAGTATCGGCGATGTCGAACACGAATCGGACGGTATCGTCTAACGGTTCGTTGGGATCGTGGATGTGCAGCGTCACCCGACTGCCGCTCAAATCGTACGCGTAGGCGAGGACTTGATGATTGCCGCCGATGTCCGTGGGGAGTAAGGACTTGACCTGCACGAGCGCCAACGGAGACAACTGGCCTGCGTCGATGTCCGCTTTGATTTTGGGCCATTCCTGCTTCGCGATGATCCAGGCACGGCCCTTCCCCGACCCGGGGACCCCTTCGTCGGTGTCCGGGTACGTGGGCCGCATGTAATCGAGGTAGTTGTGCCCGGTCCCCGTCACGTCCCAACTCTTCATGAGCCGCCGCTTGAGATACTGGAATAGCGGGTCACTCTCGTTGGACGGCGGCATCGTCGTGTTGGGTGGTTTCTGCTTCGCGTAGAAATAATCCATCACGGCATAAACCATTCCGCCGCACATCCCATGGGTGGTGTTTGTGATGTTGATGTCGCCAACCGGCTTGGGGAAGGGAATCATGACTACAGGCAGCTTGATGTTGTCCTTCTTCCAGTCGCCGTTGGAAAAGCGAAAGCCGTGCATCGAGGGCTTGAAACCGGGAACGGCGTGCAGCCTCGACTTAGCCAGGACGAAGCTGGCCTTGGCGTGTCCGCCTTGTCCGCCGGTATGAAAAAGCTCGTAGCCGAATGGCCCTTGTTCGTGATACACGTTCTTGTACGACGATTCGATAAACGGGTTGCTCCAACTGATGTAGATTTCTAAAACGCTTTTGCCGGTATTACCGAGTCGATAACGAACATTGGCATTAATATCGCCGGTTGGCCCGTTGCATTCCGACTTGAACATCACCTGGGCACCCGGCTTGATCTCGGTCGGAGGCGTCAACTTGGGAGTCCAACTTCCATTGGGCGTACTCTGTTTTACCAGCGTCAGAGTCTGCTCCGTTTGATTACGGAATCGAATTTCCGTCGTCCTCGGCGGGACGGCTTGGGCCTCTGCTGCGATGCACAAGAACCCCAAGCTCATCAGCAGGTGCCGGTGCTTGATACGCGGCGCAGCGTACATAGACAGGCTCGCTTTCGGAATGGGCTTGGGACCTTGGTTGACCATCCCTCGCTGGAACGCTCGCTTGAAGGGGCGTGCAGTTTACCACAACATTCCGGCCTTTTCCTCGGCTGGGTGACACTGTCGAAGCCTGTGGCTTAAA
>JBJXFF010000045.1:0-5910 GCA_046153945.1 Pirellulaceae bacterium | reverse complement strand
CCGGTGTAACCGGTTTCGACGATGGCTTTCATGATGGCGGGGTAGTTGATTTCCTGGCTGTCGTTGAGCTCGCCGCGGCCGGGGTTGCCGGCGGTGTGGTAGTGGCCGATGAGGTCTTTGTATTGGCAGAGCCGGACGATGACGTCTCCTTGCATGATCTGGACGTGGTAGATGTCGAACAGGATTTTTACCCGCGGGGAGCCGATGCGGTTGCAGACGTCGGCGGCCCATTCGATGGTGTCGCACTGGTAGCCGGGGTGCCCTTTGATCTCCACGTCGACGCGGCTGTTGAGCATCTCCAGGCACATGGTGACTTTCTTCTCCTCGGCGAGCTTGAGGATGGTCTTCAGCCCGTCCACGGTGTTCCGCTTGCCGATTTCGTCCCCTTCCGGTCCTTTCAAATCCCCCTTCATGCCCGAAAACGTAATCACGCTCGGACAGCCGAAGGCGGCAGCAGCTTCGATGACGCTCGTCATCCGCTCTCGGCAGTAGTCCCAATGTTCCTTGTGATTCCACCCCTTCACAAAGCCGTGCGTGCTGCCGATGGCGCAAGTCAGGCCAAGCGTTTTGAGCATCGGCCAATGCTTGGGGTCGCACAGCTCGACCGATTTGAGCCCCATCGCCGCCGCTGCGCGAGCTAGCTCTTCCACCGGCATCGGGTTGAAGCACCAACTGACGACCGATTGATTGATGCGTCCCTTCTCGATTTTCCAGTTGGCGTCCGCTGGCGGTTTCGCCTCTGGTTTTGAATCCTCGGCGGTCGTCATGGAAGTACCCAGAGAGCCCGCGGCAACGAGGCCAGCGGTGGAGGTAAGAAGCGAGCGGCGAGAGAGGTTGGTGTTCATAAGGGGATGATAACCGGGGCGGAATGGGGAAAACATCCAGGGCAAGGAAAGGGGTCGGAAAGGAGCTTTCCGGTGAAGGTATTAGTACTCAGTACTGAGTACCGTCAAATCAGCCCTTTGGTTGATAGCCCTCCTCCGCTAGCAGCGTCGTTTGTTCCTGAAATTCCCAGAGAGCGTCAGAACAGATTTCCTAAACTAACAAATCGTACTAATCGTCAAAGTCAGCTCAACCCGAACAGCTTTTGGTGCCGATAAACGTTTCGCGCCCAAAATCCAGAATCGCTGCTTGGGGAATTCGAATGTCCAGGACCACAGTTGTTATCGCCGCCTTGTTTCTTGTCGCCGGGATCGTCGTCGCCCTGCTGCCGGCTCAGGAGACCGCCTGGCGGAAGTCTGCCGTTGGGGAACTAAAGGAGCCGGGGCGGATTCAGCCCGTTGCTCCGCGGCCACTCTCCCCCGCCTTTCGCGACACAGAATATCCGGCCGTTCCCGCGGCTAGCGATGGACCAACGACAGCTACCTTGTCGGACGAAGTTGTTCCCATCACGGCGGGAGAAGTGGAGCCGCAAGATCCGGCTGCTCCGTCCGCCGAAGCAGCCCCAGCGGCTGAGGCGAGCGAGATGAAGAGCGTGCTCAAACGCCCGGCATCACTTCCCAAAAATGAAGTTCCGCCAATGCGGGTCGGCACGATTGTGGATCAAACCCCGATTGCGGAAGTTGGCGAGGAAACCGCCGAACCAGCAGCCGAAGCTCCAGTGGCTCCTTCGATCCGACCGAGCGGTGCTCGTCCTCTTTCGCCCATTGCGGCTCGCGAAGCTCAGCCGATTGTGCCTGAACGGGCCGAAGCGGTTGCCGAGGAAGCCGCCCCTCCGGAGCAGCCCGCTGGACCTCCTTCCGCTCGGCGTCAGGGAGCCAAGAGTCGGCCGGGTGCCAAGCCGCCGGCCGCCGGCGAACAAGTCAATGTCGAAAGCCACCTGCCCAATATTCATGTGCGTGTGACCGGTCCGGCTGCGTTGAACGTCGGCAAGCCGTCCAAGTTCGTGCTGCATGTCACCAATGACGGGGCGTCGAATGTGGAAGACGTGCAGGTCCGTCTGCCACTGCCGGCGTGGATCAAGGTTGTGGGCGCGGAATCAACCGGCGGCGAAGCTCAATTGCAGGCCGACGGCGCGGGAACTCCCCGACTCGTTTGGACGCTCCCCACCGTGAAAGCCAAATCGAGCGACGAACTGCATTTGCAACTGACTGCCGCGGAAGGTCAGCCGTTCGACCTGAGCGTCGAGTGGACCTGCCGTCCGGCGACTCAACATGCCCGGGTCACCGTCCGCCAGCCGCAACTGGAGCTCACGCTCACGGGTGCCTCGGACTTGTTGTTCGGCGAAGAGAAGATATTTACCTTGCTGGTGAGCAATCCCGGCAGTGGTGATGCGACCGGTGTCGTGGTCAACATCGCCACCGGCAGCAACAAGCCGAAGGAAGTGGAAGTCGGCAATATTCCGTCCGGCGAGCAGGTGGAAATTCCGGTGCAAGTGGTTGCTAACCAGGTGGGCGAATTGAAACTGATCGCGTCGGCCAGTGGCGAAGGTGGACTCAAGGCCGACGCCGCGGCGAAGATTCTCATCCGGCGGGCTCAGCTTGCCGTTTTAGTGGAAGCCCCCGAACTGAAATTCGCCGGCACGGAAGCGACCTATCTGGTCAATGTCACCAACACCGGCAATGCGGCGGCTGACGATGTGGTCGTGAGCATGGCGATTCCCGCCGGGGCTCGCTACATCAGTGGCGTGAGCGGCGCGACCGTGGCGAAGGGAAATTTGAGCTGGAAGGTCGGCGCGATTGCTCCCAGCGGTCAGAAGCAATTTGAAATTCGCTGCCAGCTGCTCGTCGAAGGAACCAATCGCGTAGCGGTTCAAGCGACCGGCAAGGCTGGTCTGGCCGCCACCGGCGATGCCGTAACGGAAGTCGAAGCGGTCTCCGAGCTCAAGCTCATCGTCAACGATCCTTCCGGTCCGGCTCCGACTGGCCAGGAAGTTGCCTACGAAATCCAGGTTATGAACCGCGGCAGTCGAGCTGCCAAGAACGTGAAAATCCTGATGCAGTTCGCCGAAGGCGTGGAGCCGACCGAGCTGGCGGGTGGCCAAGGGAAGCTCGTCCCCGGCCAGGTCGTCTGCGAGCCGCTCCCCGAGCTGGCCGCCGGCGAACAGGTTACTCTGAAGGTGAAAGCCAAGGCCGGCAAGATCGGCACCCATCGCTACCGCGTGGAAGTGACCAGCGGCGAAGAGGAAGCCCGCCTCGTCAGCGAAGGAACCAGCCGCTTCTTCGATAGCAAGAGCGGCGCGGCCGCCAGGACGGCGAAGAAGCAGGTAAAGGAAGAAGCGGGGACGAAGCAGCGGTAGGAGAAGGAGAAAGCGGAAATCTCACTCAGAAATATCTAATGGTTACGCCGAGTGCGGGTCGCTTTTTCTGGCCGAGGTTTGAGGCTCGTGACCAGTAGCAAGTCAACGACCTCGTGGGTGCCGTCACTCAGTCCGACCGAAATGGTTCGTGCGGTCGGAGTCGTCGACAAGAATTCGGGGTGCTCCACAGGCAACGAGCGCCCATCGGCGAGGAAGATGTCGAACGGCTGAAATGGCCGTCCCTGATGCATTTTTCGGATTTGGTCGATGGTCATAGCGGAATTATACCATTGCGAGATTTCGCTGAAAAGCAAGTTTTCCGCAGGGCCGAACGCTTATTCGGCGGTTTGCGTCATGGGACCTGCCAGTCTTCGATCACGAGGCCCGCGACCCGGCCGAACTCGGCCGTGTTGTGGGTAATCAAGGTGCAGCTCGTTGCCAGCGCAATGGCGGCGATCAACATGTCATTGCCGCCGATGAGCAGTCCCCGCCCGGTCAGGTCCGCACGAATCCGACCGTATTGTTCGGCAGCGGCATCATCGAACGGCAACGAGGTGAACTGCTGCCGTAACTGATCGACACGCAAGGCAGTATTGGCCCGATGAACCGGGTCGGATCGCTGAACACCAAACAACAGTTCCCCCACTACCACCGAACATAACACGATTTCGGTCTGTGCTTGAGCCTGAATCCGAGCGACAATCTGTGGTTGATTCTGCCGCAGCCAGCCAATGCAGGTGTTGGTGCCCTGCAGATAAGTCACGGCAGCGAGTCCCGCGCTTCCAGGGGCAATTGCGGAGGCCGCTCAAACGTCGGATCGGTGATGCTGCCCGCCATCGACCGCACGAATGGGCCCCACTCCGCTTGCAACATCGGCTTGCGAGCCGCTTCGATCACCACGCGCACGGATTGATTTGCCTTCTCAATGCCAATCGGTACGTCCAGATGCAGAGTGCCATCGGGACCGATGACCGAATCAATGATGATGTTACTCATGGCGTTTCTCCTCTTTCGGGAATTATACCACAGCCCGTAACCAACGTCAGATTTGCGGTATTTTGCCCCTGGTTGCCGGTTGCTTGCGAAGAGGAATTGCGATGACCGGGGCCATGCCAACTACATTGGATGCCCCTGCTCCGAACTCCAAACCAGAAGCCCCACAACGGCGACGTAAAATAGCAGCTTGAGCAAGGGTTAATCTGGCGACGATTGCGATTTTCTAACCGTTTGACCCACTCGGTTCGTCTGGCGTCTCCTTGACGCGGTAGCAGGCGTGACGCTCGGTGAACGGGTGAGAGTCGCAAAAACCTTCCATGTTGTCCGGCAGCGCTTCCACGACACACAGGGCGACCGACCCTTCCCGAAGTGTCCAGGCGGGGTAATCGCACCCATACCTCGCGAACAAGACGCCATAGCGCCCTTTGTGCCCTGGCATGTCGATCGCTTCGTAAAACGCGATGAGCGCGGCCGGCGTCAGGTTGTAGTTCTTACTCAGACGCTCGAAACGAACGAATGTTGCTCCGCGGCATTCCCTACCATTCAGCCACCAGGGGCGGTCTTCGGAAGAATAATATTCGCGGCTGCCCCGCAGTTCCAAGCAAATCCCTGGGCGCAGCGGCGAATTCCGCCGGATGTGCTGGATGTCCCTGCTCAACTCTTGGTTCCGCACGAACGCCTCGACGTCCACAACCGCGTTGCGCACCATTTCGCTGCTGTGACCCGCCAGAGCGTCGAGGATCGACTCTTTCTCTCCCGCGGGGAGGTTCACCAGGGCCTCCAGCATGGAATTGAAAAACTCGGACCGAGTGATCAACTCCCTTTCCAGCAATCGGACGATGCGATCAATTTCCTGCGCCATGGCATCCCCTCTGATGACCCAATCACCTGTTCGGCTGAACGCCCAAGCTCCGCAGCGCCGGGTTCGGCCTCCGCCGCGCCGGAGCCACGCGAACCGCGACACGCCCGCGAGTCCAACACCACCTCGCGGCCCTACCACTTCTTCCCTCCGACTCCGGGCACGGCCGCGATTTGTTTCATCCACGCCGCGATCTGGCGTTTGTCGAGGTCGTCCACGGATTCAAGCTCCACCCCCCGCGTAGACTTGCCCATCGCCACCGGCGTTACTGGCGGTACCGGCGTCAGCGTCACGCCATTCACGAACATGAGCTTGACGTGTTTCGCGAAGCCACCGCAACAAAAGCACCAGCCATCGCCGACGCCGTAGTACGACATGCCCCACTTCACAGAGCGCTGCAGGCCGGGCAACGTCTTGGCTGCCAGGACATCGACTCTTTCGGCGATGCCGCGCTGCGGTTGCGGCAAGCTGGCGATGTAAGTGAAGACTGGCTTGTCACCGTCCGCTGCCTTCGCGGGGCTTGCTTTGCCCGTGATCATGGTTTCCGGCAGCGTCGTGGCAGCTTTGGCTTTTGCCGCCGTGTGCTTTGCTGGCTTCCGGACTGTGGGCTTGGAAGTCTTGTCTGTCTTGCGCGTGGGCATGGTTGTCTCCTGTGCCTCGGAAGTCTACCGCCGAACGACCCAGCTCACCTGCCGGGGCCGCCTGCAAAACCTTGGTGTCTCGGACAACCAGTATGGCGGCCCCAGTCATGTGCAGCGACTGGTTCGGCGCGGTCCTTTTGACGAGCCTGCCGAGGGCCGATGAAAAGTAACCAAGC
>JBJXFF010000021.1:0-56069 GCA_046153945.1 Pirellulaceae bacterium | reverse complement strand
CTTCCAGTGAATCGCTGGGCTATTAGTCCAACTTCTACTTGCTCCCGTGGTACACTGCCGCTGGCGTCCGGTTTCCCAGGGACTGGTGCGGACGCTCGTGGCAGTAGAACTTGAAGTAGGACCTCAGACCCGCGGTGAGGGACTCCCACGTCGGATACTCCTTCAGGTAAACGTCCTCGTACTTCACGCTCCGCCACAGCCGCTCCACGAACACGTTGTCCAAGCACCGGCCGCGACCGTCCATGCTGATCGCGATTCCCGCCCGCTCCAGTCGGCCCGTGAAGGCCTGGCTCGTGAACTGCGAACCTTGGTCCGTGTTGAAGATCTCCGGCGAGCCGATCGCCAACGCTTGCTCCAGGGCGTCGAGGCAGAACGCGCCCTCGAGCGTGTGTGACAACTCCCACGACAGCACGTATCGGCTGCTGTACCAGTCCAAGACTGCAGTCAGGTAGCCGTAACCCTGGGCCAACGGAATGTACGTGATGTCGGTGCTCCAGACCTGGTTGGGCCGGAGAATCGCCACATCCCGCAGTAAATACGGGTAAATCCGGTGCTCCAGGCACCGCCGCGTCGTGCTCGGCCGGGGATAAATCGCTTCCAGACCCATCGTCCGCATCAGCCGCTGGACCCGCTTCCGATTGACCGCGTAGCCTTGCTGCGTCAGCCAGAACGCCATGTTCCGCGAACCGTAAAACGGTGTCCGCAGGTACTGCTCGTCGATCAGCCGCATCAGGACCAGGTTCTCCGCCGACTCTCCAGCTGGCTCTCGATACCAGCTCGATCGGTTCAGTCCCAGCAACTCGCACTGCCGACGAATGCTCAGCTCGCGATGATTCGGTTCGATCCATGTCCGTTTCTCCCTCACGCTACTTGGCAACTTTTTTTTTGAGCCAGTCCAACTCCGCCTGCATCCGCTCCAGCGTCGTCGCTAGTTCCGCCTCCCGCGCACTCGGCGTGGCCTCTCCCGAAAATATCCGCTGGGCGGCCTTCTCCAGCTGATGCTGCCACTGGCTCACCTGCGTCGGATGCACGCCATACCGCAACCCCAGCTCGCTCGGCGACCCCTCCCCACGCAACGCCGCCAGCGCCACCTTCGCCTTGAACGACGCCCGATGCACCTGATGCTTCCTCACCATCCTGAACCTCCGCTTGGCTGTTTCTACTATCTTCCAGTTTCAGCCACCCTGGTCCAGTTTTCGGGGTCCACTACACCTGCCATCCTGGTATTATACAAAACAGAGCTACTGCCTAAGTGTATAGTTCTTTGGTGGGGTTCACTTTATCCACCTCACAGCGGCATTTCTAAGCGGGTAGCGTACTCGCCAATCGCTTCTGAAACCAAAGCAAAATGTCTTTGAACTCGGACAGATGCTTGGAAATCGCATCAAGGGACAGGTACGCCTCTTTTCGATTGCCGTCCAATTCGTCGGGAAAGACGTTTTTGAGCCGTACCTTAAATTCCGCGAGATCCGCCTCGGAAGCCATTCCGGCGGCTGAGTTTAAGAACAAATAAATGCTCTCTCCGCCCACCCAGCAGTTGAAGAGCATCCTCTTTACAGGCTTGCGGTCCTTGTCCATGCCTTTGACATAGAAGCCAAAGACGGCATTTACTTTGAGTCCTTCAGCAATAATCTTGCCATCGGCACTCTCTCGGCGGGCAAACTCGAACAAGTCCAGCGCCGTGGGATTCCCAAATTGCCGAAATTGTTCTTCGACCTCTTCTATCGTCCAGAGACGCGCATTTGGATTCTCGCCACGGCGAGCCTCGCGGACGTTCTCTTCAACCTCTTCCATAGAGGTAACTTGCACACTCGTCGAAGGCTTGGCGTTTCCCTCGCGATACGTAACCGTCACTGCCGTTCGGGAAACAATCTCTGTCGAGATTCTCGTGCTCGGTACGAAAATGATTTCGGCGGTTGAGGAGATTTCACAGACAAAGGGAGCAACTTCCACGAGGTCTAGGTCGAAACCAAAGGCATTTTGAACGGCAATTCCGGCAACGACATCCGGCAGTCCGGGCGGAATCTTGTCGCAGGCAATAACGAGGTTCAGCTCGCCATCTTTCATTCGCTTCAGCAAGGTCTCTGCAAGCTCGTCGCATGTCTCATCTTCCGGAAAATGGCCTTGGACGATCTCCCCCCAGTTTTGCGGACCTGTCAGCGAACCGAAGAGGGCGACAATCTCGTGCTCGGCGAGAGCCGCAAACGAGGAAGCATAGTCGATGATTTGCGCGATCACTGCGCGGTCTCGCAGCTCCGGATTAACGTGCCGTTTTACTTCCACCACGATCACATGGCCGCTTGAAGCAAGTATGACAATGTCCAGAACGATGCCGCGTCCCGTGGGCGTTTGGAGAGACAATTGGGTAAAGATTTTGTACGGACCGCGGATTCCACTTCTGCGGCTTTCCAGTCCGATGAGTTCCGGACAAGCGGCAAGTATGTCTTCGAGAAACTTCTCATCCTTGCCAAGCTTGTCCAAAGTCGTCGCCTGCCAAACTTCTGGCGGCTGATTGGAGACGGATCGGACAATTTTACGTACGGCCATAGTTCCATCTCTTGTGGATTCTTTTGTCGCTACCCGCGGCCTTCGGTTTTTGCGAGCGTGAACTGCGATCAATTCTAAGAATCGTAATTTGTAGCCGATGACAGAGGTCGACGTCAGTGGCGCGAACGGAAGGGATTCTACGGCACTGACCAAGTCACGGCACCCAGGTGCATTGGTCAGCATACTCGGCTGCATCTCCGGCGTAAGAAATCAAGAGCAACAACTCGATCAGTTCTGGAATTGTCTGCCCTTTCCGCAAGAAGATCACGCCTGGGCTAGATTTGCCCCCAGCCAGATGAGCCTGCAAGAATCCCGGCATGGTGTTGGTGTCCGACGAAACCAATATCTGTTTCGTTAACTCGCAGTGAATAAGCAAATCGCGGTCCGACGTTGCAAGTGCTGGCGATGCCCCCGACCCAACGCGTTGAATGTCCACGGCATTCGTCAGGCCCTGTTCGCCGCACCGGATGGCGATGGCGTTCCATAGTGCATCACTTCGTAGATTTTCGTCCAGAAGTAGCTTGAGCATCAGGACTGCGGAAAGGGGGCACCAAATTTCTTCTGGAACCGCTGCCGAAGCTCTTCAAGGCTTGGACCAGGTTTGGCGGCTGCTTCGTAGGCACGGGCAAGCTCCTGTTGTTTCTCCGAGTAAGGTCGTAACGCAGTCTCGTTGGACCTGACAAACGATTCAATCGGGTTCCAATCACTCGGCTGAACGGTCGGAAAATCTTGCTGCATTTTCTCCCAAGGAGTTCCGTCAAAATGGTTTTCCAGCAGCAGGAATAACGAGATTCGCGTACCTCGAGCAACGATGGTCCCGTCGCCGTTCTTCACCAACTCCGGCGGCAAATCGGGCCAGATCGCCGGCTGTCCTGGTGCAGCCGGAGCAGAGTAAGTGATCGTCACCCGCTGCCCGTTGGGAATCGAAACGGGGACACAGGGTGTGAATACACCCCGATCAAAAACGGCTTCAATGGTTTCGCTCATGGGTAGGCTCCAAGTCCCATTTTAGCAGAGACGGCTCCAGGAAATTGGAGAAAAAACTCTACCTCCCCGCCATCCAAGCATTCGCAAACGCCTCCGCCGCGGCTCGGTTCGGGAATTGGCGGATGACGGGATCGGCAGCGCCGCGGTCGCCCTGCGGGATTTTCTCCAGCGTTTCGCGGACCCATTTGTCGGCGAGAAGCTGCGAGTGGAAGGTCTGCACCTCCCGTTTCCCCCGCTTGCCGCTGGGGATGAAGAGGGTGGCGACGTAGTGGGGGGCGTCGGCGAAGGGGTCGGTGTAGGGCTGTTTTTTGAGATGGGCGACGAGCTTGGTTTCCAGGTCGTCGAATTTGTCGCCAAACGTCTTGCGAAAGAGGGCCAGATTGCCGGGGACAATTCCGGGGGGCTGGACGTCGAGGGCCCCATCGAGCGGCTCGGTCTTGCTGATGGCCCGAAGGTAGACGCCGAATTCGCTGCGGCGGTTTTTGGAGAGGTAGTGGGTCAGTGACCAGGCCGAGGCATAGCCCGTGGAGGTGAGTCTGGACGCGGCGACGGTTTGCTCGATCAGCTTGCCGTCGGGCTTTTCGGAGGCGTGGGTCTTCACGTATTGCTCCAACTCAAACATCCGCATGTCGTTGACCTGGCCGGCTCCTTTCCACTTCATCCATTTGCCGAACGTCGTCGGGGCGAAGAATTCCGCCAGCCCTTCGCTAATCCACATCGGCCAGATCGACAGCCGCTGCTGGACGCCAATGTTGTGCAGGATTTGATGGGCCCCTTCGTGGGCGACGGTGGAAATCGCCTGCGACAGGGCGAGGTCCGGCCGGACTTGCAGCAGGCGGGATTTTTCATACATGAAAACCCGGTTGCTGAGCGTGTGGTAATAGGCCACCACCCCAGCCGGCATGCGGCGATGTTTTTGAAATTCCTCTTCCGTGGAGAACATCACCACCACGAGCGGCACTTCCGGGGCGTGGACCCCTTCGATCTTCTGCGTCTCGGCATAGGCGGTCACGCCGGGGAGCATCGATTCCAGGATGCGGCTGGTGCCGGTGAAGAATTCTTCGCTGCTGTTGTAGATGTAGATGTAATGCTTCGTCTGCTTCACCTTGAAGCCGGGGAACTCGGTCGTGTCGAGCCGTTTGGCGAGGGCATCCTTGGCGATGGGCTCGAACTTCTTGTTTGTCGGCGTGAAGTCGCCGGCTTTGCGGGCGACCAGTTGCCCGTCCGGCAGCATCACAATCGCCCCCTCGCCAATCGCCACATGCAGCCGGGCAATGACCGGATTGCCGTCGGCATCGGCCGTGGTGACCGTGGCCCTTTGCCCCTGCCGCACGGTTCCGGCGGGTAAGTCGAAGCCGAACTGGGCCGGATCGAACGATTTTGCGGTCTGCGCTGCGGAAATTCCTGACAGGGTCAGCAGGAGCGAAACCGCCAGAATTGGCCGAAAAATGGCCCGCCAGCGCGACGTAAAGTAACAAAGCGGCATCATGCGGCAGTCTCGGCAGAAAATTCCGGACAAATGGGGCAAGTAAGCGGCCCAAATGCATGTTAGCCGGGTTGAATGGAAGAGGGAAGTTCTGCGCCTAGGTAGGATGGGACTCCAGTCCCGTCCGTGGTTGACAAGTCGGACGGACGGGACTGGAGTCCCATCCTACAATTTGAATACGAATCCCGTCCTACGAGGTATAGTTTCGCTTTCCAGGCTCCCCGATAGTAAGTACCATAGTGGAAACGGTTTACTGCCAGTTCGGCTGATACTTTTTTGGCCCTTGGCAAGGACACCCGCGGCAATCGCCGCCACATAGGAAGCTCGCTCATGCAGCTCAACTCATCGCTTCGGCTCATTCTGGCTGGTGCACTTCTTGCTGGCTCTTCGCTCCTGGTCCCTGGCAATCTGGCCCAGGCCACCGACGCCGAGTTCATCGGGATGCTGACCCTACTCGAGGATGCCAAGGTCGTGGCGGAGCTTGAGGTTACCGAGGAAGTCGCGGCGAAGCTCAAGACGCTGATTAAGGACCGTGAAGATCAGGCGGGTGACCTGGTTCTGTCGTCTAAGGAACTTACTCCCGAAGAGAAGACCGCCAAGCTCAAAGTCTTCGCCGAGGAATCGGAAAAGCTCGGCCTGGCGATGCTGAACGAAGAACAGCGGACACGGCTTGGCCAACTCCGAATTGTTCGCGAAGGATTTCTGACTTTAACCGAACCCAAGATCGCCAAGGAGCTTGACCTCTCCACGCAGCAAGCCAAGCAAGTCGATATTTTGGTGACCGAACTCAAGGGGAAGCTCTCCAAGGGAAGCGAACGGGAGCGGCAGAACGCTAAAGGAGAATACGAACGGAAGCTGGCGTCCGTCCTTTCCAAAGACCAGAAGGCCAAATGGGATTTCCTCGCCGGCAAAGGCCCCGAGCCCAAAGCGGTCGCCAAGACGACCGGCGAGAAGGAATCGGCCGAGCCCGCGAAAGAAGGCGATACGACGAAGCCCAAGGAGACGACCAAGCCCGTCGCTTCCAAGGAAACGACAAAGACCAAGGCCAAGCCGGCCTCGGCCGAGCCGAAGAAGGATGTGAAGCTGATCTTCAGTTTCCGCTACGCCCCCTACAAGGACGTGCTTGAATGGCTGGCGGAACAGTCCGACTTGTCACTCGATATGGAGACGACGCCTCCGGGGACTTTCAATTATACCGACACCCGTCAGTACACTCCCGCCGAGGCGATTGACGAGGTCAACAGCGTTTTGCAGTTCAAGGGCTATATGTTGTTGCGCATTGGACGGCGGCTCATGGTGCTCGACGTTGAAAATGGAATTCCCGATCACCTCATCAAAGTCGTGGACGAGAAACAACTTGATGGCAAAGGTGATTCCGAAATTGTGACCGTGCAATTTCAGCTCGCCAAAATGATGCCAGATGAAGCGTCCGCTGAAATTGAGCGGATGAAGGGACCCTTTACCAAGATCATCACTTTTCCCAAGGCCAAGCAGATTCTCGTCACCGAGACGGCGGGCCGGTTGCGATTGATTAAGAAGATGATCGATGCGATTGAGCGTCCACTCGTTCCGACATCCGGCAATCTCCAGATCATCAAGCTCGAGAACCTGCACCCCGAAGAATTTCTCCGACTCGCCCGCTTGTCACTAGGTATTCCTGAAGGGGCGAACGCCAGGCCAGATCAGAGCCTGATCCTTGGCATTGATGAATTCGGCAAACGACTGCTCGTCACCGGAAGGCCAGATGCGGTTGAGGATCTCAAACGGATCATCGCCATGCTGGACACGGATGATAAGAAGGGTGGAATTGAAGGATCGCCGCAGTTTGAACAGTACGAACTGGGCGGGTTTGATCCCGTTCTCATGCAGCAGATTTTGGAGTCTAAGCTGATCGACATCGCGGAGAAAAAGATTGCCATCGACCCCAAAGCGGGAGTCATTTTTCTGGACACCATTCCGGAAGGTCATAAGCGAGTGAAGGCGCTCCTGGACGGCATTCAAAAGGGGGGCACGGTCGTCCAAGTGTTCAATGTGAAGGGGGATCCGCAGGCCCTGATGCTCGCGATTAACAAGCTCTTTGGCGTGGGAGATCCGGCGCAGCCCGGCTCGCTGCGCGTGGAAGCGGACGCCACCGCCATGCAACTGATGGTGGTTGGTCCCAAAGCCAAGGTCGAGCAGATTCGCAAATTCCTGGAGGAGAAAAAGGAGTTGATTGGTCCGGCTGAAGAATATGGCCCAACCGTCCGGTCCAACCGCCGAACCATTTCCATTGCGGGAAATGCAGCGCAGATGCGGGTTCTGGAAGCGGCCAAGGCGAGCTTTGGCGGCACTCGCGGCAACAAGGTGGAATTCAAGTTTGTGGATGGACCGCCGACGAGCGGCGAGAATCGCGGCGGACAATTTCCAGCGGGCGGAGAAGGTTTTGACCCTCGTGGATTTGAAGGACGTGGGGGTTTTCCGGACGTTCCCCTTGATCGACCCATAAGGGAGGCGCAGCCCACTGCCCCACCGGGTAGCACGCAAGGTCCTGCCGAACAGCCCCGAACCGAAGCCACCAAGGAAGTAGCGCCAGCCGCAAGACCGACCACGAGCGGCTTCAAGACTCCCAGCGGCAGCGGCTTTGCTCCGCGGGGCGCGTCCAAGGCTCCAATGACCCCCATGGTGCCGATGACTCCTCCAACGGCCAAGCCGGCGGAAGCGCCCAAGGCAGTTGTTCCCAAGGCCGCGCCGGAAGCTGCGAAGCCCAGCGAAAAGATCACGCGCCGCGCCGCGGCAACTCCCTATCACTTCGTCGGCTTCGCGCAAGAGGAGCTTGGCAACACCGAGGAGCCGAAGGCCGAAGCACCGAAAGAAGAGCCGGCGAAGAAGGAACCCGCGAAGAAGAAGCCCGCCAAAAAGGAACCGGCCAAGAAAAAGACCGTGAAAGAGCCGGCTGCGGAAGAGAAAAAGGAAGAACCGGCCAAAGAAGTTCCCGCCAAAGAAGAACCTGCCAAGGAAGAGTCCGTTAAGGAAACACCTGCCAAAGAGGCTCCTGCCAAGGAAGAGCCAGCCAAGGAAGAGGAAGCCGCCCCCGCTAAGGGTGATGGCCTGGATCTGCTGATGGAAAAGTACGGAGAGGGTGTCGTCGCCTATGTCGGCGACATCATGAAGGACCTCGATAAGGACAACAATCTTTCGCTCAGCAAGGAAGAGGCAGAGGCCCACAAATGGAAGACCCCGATTGAGGAATCGGACGCAAACAAAGACGGCGAAATCAGCTTTGAGGAAATGTGCGTTCGCATCGCCTCGACCCGGCCCGATCTGAAGGTCATCGAGGAAAAGACGGTCCCCGGTGCTCCCGTGATCATTACCATCAGCTCCTCGGGCATCACCATTACTTCCCAGGACCTGGACGCCCTGGACGAGATGGAATCCATCATCAGCGATCTCGTCTCCGTCGAAACCGACCCGGTGAAACGGCGTCACAGAATTCATCTTAAGTACATCAAGGCCGAAAATGCGGCTGCTCTAATTACCGAAATTCTCGGCGGCGGTGCTTCCAGCGAAGCCAGCGGCGGCGGCGGTGGTGGCAGTTTGATGGGGGATATGATGGGAATGATGATGGGGGGAAATCCGCTCGGCGGTCTGTTAGGAGGGGGTGGGGGAGCAACCGGCGGTTCGTCAACCGCTGTCAACATCGTGGCCGACGCGCAGCGGAACGACATTTGGGTTTCCGCAACTAACCGGGACCTGGATCAAGTCAAGGAAATCCTGCTCACCATCGACCAGCCTCCTGGCTCCGACCAGGAAACGAATCCCCGGCCCCGTTACATCCAGGTGAAGAACCAAAACGCCGAAGACATTGCCGCCAAGCTCCGTCAACTCTACGCCAATCGGATCGAAGGTGGCAGCAGCGCCCAACAGCGCCAGCCGAATCCCGCCGACTTGATCATGGCCATGCGCGGCCGCGGTGGAAATTCGAATCAGAACAAAAAGGGTGAAGAGCAGAAAATGACCATCGCCGTCGATGAACGGTCGAATCAAATCATCGTCGCCGCTCCGGATTACCTCTTTCAGGAAGTGGAGCAAGTCGTTAGGGACCTCGACTCCGCCCCGGTGAATGCCGACGAATTCATGGCGGTCGTCAAGCTGGAAGGTTCCAATCCGGACTTGATTCAGCGATCGCTGACCAAAATGTTCCCCTCCGTGACGGCAGGGAAGACCAGCCCCACCAGCCAGACCGCCAGCAACCAATCCCGTAGCGGCACCGGTTCCACCGGATCGCAAGACCCCAACACACAAGGCGGGTTCAACCCAGGCATGATGCTGGGAATGCCAGGCATGGGTGGCGGCGGCTTTCCGGGCATGGGTGGCGGCGGTGGATTCCCCGGTGGCGGTGGAGGATTTGGCGGTCGCGGCGGAGGTGGTTTTGGCGGTCAGGGTGGTGGCGGCTTCGGCGGCCAAGGTGGCGGCGGTCGCGGCGGAGGCGGATTCGGTGGTGGTGGTTTCGGCGGTCAGGGTGGCGGCGGCCGGGGTGGAGGAGGGTTTGGCGGTGGCGGCCAAGGTGGCGGCGGCTTCCGGCCCTAGCGTATTGTTTGCAGATCCTAGCAACTCCATGTCCTTCCCCTGCTATCCCTAGACAACTAAAATCGCGGCGAAACAACTCCTCACGGATGCCGCCGCGATGCATGCACCAGCCAGCAAGTCTCCTTCTTCAAGAGCGAAATCCCGCTCATTCGATTGCCTGATCATCGGCGGCGGGCATAACGGACTGGTTGCGGCCGCTTATCTGGCTCGGGCCGGCAAGAGCGTCTGCATTCTGGAGCGGCGCAGCGTACTTGGCGGCTGCTCCACGACGGAAGAGCTTTGGCCCGGCTTCAAAATCAGCACGGCGTCCTACGTCATCAGCCTCTTTCGGCCGGAAATCATCCGCGAACTTCGGCTGAAGCACTACGGCCTGAATATCCTGCCGCGGAACCCGTCCAGCTTCACGCCGCTCCTCGACGGCCGCTCGCTGCTCATGGGTCCCGACGAGCGGGCCACCTGCCGCGAGATCGCCAAGTTCAGCCAGAAGGACGCCGAAGCCTACCCCGATTACAATCGCCTGCTCGAACGGGTCGCTGCCGCCCTGGAGCCAATCTTCAGCAAGACGGCCCCCGACCCGCTCCCGCTGCCCAGCGATTGGCGGCACATCGGCATCGGCAAGAAGCTCCGGGACGGCGGCAAGCTCCTGGGTCTCTACCAGGCGATGTCGTCGCTCGGCGCCGACCTCCCCGACGCCGTTGAACTCCTCACCGCAGCCGCCCGGCCAATCCTCGAACGCTGGTTCGAAGCGGAAGTACTCCGGGCCACACTCGCCACCGACGGCATCATCGGCGCGTTCGCCTCGCCGTCATATCCCGGAACGGCTTACGTCCTGCTCCACCACGTCATGGGGGAAGCGGGGGGGGCTCGCGGCGTCTGGGGCTATGTGCAAGGCGGAATGGGGGGCCTGGCGAACGCTCTCGAAGGTGCCTGCCACGATCTCAACGTCGATATCCGCCGAGATTCCCCGATCAAGCGAATTCTCGTCAACAACGGCCGCGCTGTCGGCGTCGTGCTGGAAGACGACAGTATTCTGGAAGCTCCGGTTGTCGCTTCCAGCGTCGATGCCCATCTCACCTTCGAGCGTTTCCTCGCGCCCGAGGAATTGCCGCCGGAATTTCGCCGCGCGGTCGCCAAAATCGACTACGCCTCGGCTTCGGCCAAGATCAACGTCGCCCTCTCGGAACTGCCGAACTTCACTTGCGCCCCCGGTCCGATCGGCACCGTCCAGCCGCATCATCGCGGCACGATTCATCTTTGCCCCACGCTCGACTTCATCGAAAGAGCTTTCGACGACGCTAAGTACGGCCAGCCGAGCAATGAGCCGGTGCTGGAAATCACGCTCCCCAGCAGTGTGGACAATACGCTTGCCCGGGAGGGCCAGCATGTGATGAACATCTTCGTGCAGTATGCCCCCTACAAGCTGGCCGGGGGCCAGAGCTGGGACGACATCAAGGAAGATTTCGCCGACCGCTGCATCGCTCTCGTCGGCCGCTACGCCCCCAATGTCCCCGGCGCTGTTCTCCACCGGCAGATTCTTAGCCCGCTCGACTTGGAGCGGACCTTCGGCCTGACCGGCGGCAACATCATGCAGGGGGCCATGCCCCTCAACCAACTTTTCTCCTTCCGCCCCGTCGCCGGCTGGGCCGATCACCGCACCCCCATCCGCGGACTCTACCTGTGCGGCGCCGCGTCGCATCCCGGGGGCGGAGTGCTGGGGGCCTGCGGACGGAATGCGGCGGAAGAAATACTTCGCGACGGGTAAGATATGTAGGATGGGACTCCAGTCCCGTCCGTCCATAATTCTCACAACTTCGAGCCCGGACGGGACTGGAGTCCCATCCTACGAATCCCATGACTCCCACCCTCTTCCGCGGCACTCTCCTCCTCCCCGACCGCGAGCTTCCAGGCGGCCAGGTCCGCGTTGCCGACGGCCGCATCACTGAAGTCGGCCCGACATCATCAACAGCGACCGACAACGCCGCCACGATCATTGACATCGCCGACGGCTACATCGCCCCCGGCTTTGTCGACCTCCACATCCACGGCGGCGACGGCGGGGATTTTATGGACGGCACGGACGACGCCTTCACGAAGAGCATCACGTCGCATGCTCGTCACGGCACCACCAGCATGGCGATCACCACCACGGTCGGTACTCACGAGCGGATCATGACCGTGCTGGAAACGACCCGTCGCTTTCGCACCATGAAAAACGCCCCCGGTGCCCGTGTCCTCGGCGCCCACTTCTACGGCCCCTATTTCCGCTACGAAGCCCGCGGGGCCCATCCCGGAGCTGCCATCCGCGCGCCAATCAAAGAAGAATACGACCAGTACCTGGAGTACGCCGATTCGCTCGTCACCTGCACCGTCGCCCCCGAACTCCCCGGCGCGCAAGACTTCGTCGAGGCCTGCACGGCGAAAGGGGTCCGCACCAACGTCGGCCATTCCTGGGCCACGTTCGAACAAACGGCCGCCGCGGTGAAGTGGGGGGTGCGGCACGTAGACCATCTGTTCTGCGCCATGTCCGACAAGACGCGGCTGCGGCAGTTTCAGATGTATCCGATGCAAGGGGGCGTGCTGGAAGCGACCCTCTTCTTCGACGAGCTGACCACCGAGGTCATCGCCGACGGCAAGCACCTCTCGCCGGACCTCTTGCAGCTCGCCTACAAAATCAAAGGCTCGGACCGTCTGGCCCTCGTCACCGACTGCAGCCGGGCTCTCGACATGCCGGACGGGGACTACATGATCGGCCCGCTCGACGGCGGCGAGCCGATCATCAAGCGGGACGGCGTCGGCATGATGCCCGACGGCAAAGCCCTCGGCTCCAGCGTCGAAGGGATGGACCACATGATCCGCACCTTCCTCGCCGCCACCAGCCGCCCTCTGCACGAAGTCATCAAAATGGCCTCCCTCACCCCTGCCCGCATCGCCGGCTGGGAAAAAGAAATCGGCAGCCTCGCCGCGGGCAAGCGGGCAGACATCGTGGTGCTAGACAAAGAACTGCAGGTGCAGCGGGTGTTCAAGGATGGAATTGAGTTGCACCGAGCAGGTTAACGTCAAATTGGCGGAGGAGGAGCCGACACTCTTAACATGTGGCTGTCCAAATCCTGCACGCGCATCTCGTACATGCCCCAAGGGCGCATGGAAGGAGGCTCGACGATTTTCGCTCCCTGGCGAGTCCATTCTTCGTAAAGCGAGTCAAGCTGCTGGGCCGCATCCACGTCGAGATGCAGCCACATCCCCGCGGCTCCTTGAGACTGCTGCGACAGCATGATTTGCACGTTGCCGCGTCCCACGAGGGCAAAGTTGATCTCAAGATTCTCCCCCGGCTGCAGGAATCTCTGCTCCGCCTGCGACCAGGCCCAGCCCAAGCGAAATCCCAGACAGCCGACGTAGTATTCAATGCTGCGAATGGCGCTTTCGACGCACAGAATGGGCCGGCATCCGAATAGGCCGCCGTTGTCGTCAATACTCATCTCCCCCTCCATTAGCAAAGTTGGTGACTACGGGGCCGGTCATTGCAGGCAGAAGACCGTTAGCGAGCGAGGCCCGTGGGCGCCGATCACCAGGGACTGCTCGATGTCGGCTGTCTTGGAGGGGCCTGAGATGAAAGTGCCGAAGGATCGCTGGCCGACCGGGCCGCCGAATTTCTCCCCTCCTTCGCCGGCCAGGCGTTCATAAGCCTGGTGCATGTTGTGGACTATCTGGTCTGCTTTAATGACTAGGGCGAGATGTTGGTTGATGAAATAGATGACCCGGTGGTGCACGCCGTGGTCGGTGATCCAGATGGCCCCGTTTTCAGCGACGCCGAAATGGCCGGGGAGGATGGCGAAATCGATGGTCTCGAGCTGGTGGGGGTCTTCGATTGCGGCGAGGTCGATATTCGAGGAGCCTGCCCCTGGCACTAGCGAGACGGTTTCCTTTGCCTCTTGCCAGGCGGGGATTTCCGCCAGGCGGGCGTTGAGCTCGGTGAGGTTGGCCACGGCCAGGCATTTGCCGCCGACGGACTGGATGACTGCTGTGAACTGAGCCAGCGGATCGGGATAGGTGATCCAGTTCTCCTGCAGCGACGGGAGTTCAGCCGGCGGCACCTGGTGGCTGCGGATGGCGGCGAGGATGGTGGCTTTGCTCATAAGAGGATTGTAATTGCGGCCGGCCAATCTCCCAATGCGTCCCACGGCGGTCGACGGGGCACGTTGGGGCAGGTATTTTGGTGGGTATGACCTATCAAGAGCTAATCATCCTGTTGCCCTGCCATAGCCTGGAGGATTTTCCGACCTATCACGAGGGGGACGATGCGCAGGGGCTGCTTTCGGCATGGTCTGCGATGTGGCAGCCGGAGTTGTTGGCGAATGCGGGGCAGGCACCGACCTGGAAGCGGATCGAGGACGTCCCCACGGAGGTCAGGGAAAGGCTGATCGTGGTGCCGACGATGTGCGCCAGTCGACTGCCCACTGGATTTGCCCAGCGGGTGAAAGAAGAGGGAGGCTGCCTCATCAAGAAGACGAGCAGCCGCGCGGAGGTGACGGCGGCGGCGCTCGAACCGATCGGCGGACCGAAGGTAGATGCTGACCTGGCGGCGGACTTTCTTGCCCTGGGCTATGCGTACTTGCAGATACAGTTGCTGACGCGGCAGATGCGGTACAGCAGCAACCTGGACGAGGTCTATTTCAAGGGACAAGCAGTCGGAGCCGCCATTGCCGCGGTCGAAGGGAATTTGACGCTGGCGAAGGAGAAGCTCTCGGCCTGCTTCAACGTCCTGGCGGAAGAGCGAGACCATTATTATCCGGTCGATGCCTTCATCCTGGAATTGAATCTGACTGCCGCGACGACATTGGGAGCGACGCTTCGAAATGAGTTGAGCCGCGAGAGCCCCACGAATCTGCTGCTGACGGCAACAACGCTCGACGAGATGCAAGCCAAGGAGCCGCAGACGCTGGAGACCTTGAAGCAGGCAATTGCGGCCGGCAAACTCGGCATCATCGGCGGCGAAGCAGCTGAAGAGCGGCTGCCGCTGATGTCGCAGGACTCCATTGTGGCGAACTTGCGGCGCGGCCTGGCGCGGTATGAAGAACTGCTCGGCAAGCGGCCCGAAGTATTTGGCCGCTGGCGGTTCGGACTTTCGCCGTCGCTGCCGGGCCTGCTGACGAAGACCGGCTTTCGCGGGGCGCTGCATGCCTGCTTTGAGGAGGGAACGATCCCTGCGGGTACGCAGTTCAAAGTCCGGTGGGAGGGGCTCGATGGTGCCGCGCTCGACACGATCACGCGAACTCCGCTCGATGCCGCCAAGCCGCAGACATTTTTGGCTTATGCATCGAAGATGGGAGAGTCGATGGACGGGGACCATGTGGCCACACTTTGTCTGGCTCATTGGCCGGGCCAGGAGAGCGAGTGGCTGGGGGACCTGCGGCGGATTGCGGGATACTGCAAGGCGATGGGGAAGTTTGTCACCGTCGATGAGTACTTCGCCCAGACCGATTTGCCTGGTCATCTCGATCGCTACGAGGCCGACCGTTACAAGTCGCCGTATCTGAAGCAGGCCATCATTCGCAAGAACGACGACCCGATTTCCACCTCCGTCCGCTACTGGCAGCGGCAGGCAAAGTTGCGGGGTGCGGAAGCGATGGAGACGCTGGCGACATTGGTGACGGGAAAGCCGCCGGTATCGCCAGTAGGACGGCCTTCCCAGGCCGTCCAAGAGAAAGGCAGCGACGACCTGGGAAGGCCGTCCTACGACGATGCAGTTCTCGCCGAAGTCTGTGATGCGAAAATTGAGGAGCAACTTCAATCAGAACTGGACTCTGCCGCGACAAATTGGGCCAACTGCCTGGCCGGCAAGAGTGGCACGGCTGGGGTGCTGGTTCTCAATCCTTGCAGTTATGTGCGGCGATTGGGGGTGGAATCGACCGATTTGTCCGCACTTCCCGTGGTCGAGAAGCCCATCTATGCAGCCGATTCAGCCGGCGGCCCAACTCAAATTGTCGTCGATGTTCCGCCGATGGGATATGTCTTCATTGCCAACGCGGGGGGAGGAAAGCGGGATGCCAGGCCGCTGCTTTTGGCCGAAGATAACACGCTGCGGAATGAGTTCTTCGAAGCGGTCATCAATCCGACGACGGGAACGCTCGCCGCCATGCACGAATACAAGGCCCGCGGCAATCGGATGAGCCAGCAACTGGCGATGCGGATGCCGGGGCCGAAGCAAAAGCCGGGCGATACTTACCGCGACCCGGATGAAACGGCCCGTTACAGCGTGATGGCGGCCGACAGCGTCGAAGTGACGGTTGCCACGACCGCACTCGGCGAAATCACGACCCGCGGGCGGCTGCTGACTCTGGAAGGGGAGAAGCTGGCCGGCTTTGTGCAAAAATACCGCGTCTGGCGCGGCAGCCGTGTGCTTACCGTCGACATCGAACTCGATCCGGTCGAGGAAACGAAGGCCGATCCGTGGAACTCGTATTACTGCTGCCGGTTTGCTTGGGGGGATGAGACCAGCGACCTCTTTCGCACGACGAATGAAACCCGCCAGCCGGCGAGCGGGCAGCGGTTCGAGGCGCCGCATTACATCGAGATGATCAATCCCAAGAACAGCACCACGATTCTCACCGGGGGTTTGCCTTTTCACCGGCGGCACGAACACCGGATGCTGGATTCGCTCCTCATCACGCGCGGCGAACGGCAGCGGAAGTTTCGCATCGGCATTGGCATCGACCTGACACATCCGATGCTCGACGCCATCGGCCTCCTCACGCCGCTCGTCGTCGTTCCGGGCGTTCAGCGGCCGGCTTCCGCCTCTGGGTGGCTATTTCATCTCGATTCCCGCAATGTGGTGGCCACGCATTGGGAGCCGCTGGTGGAGGAAGGAAAGGTCACGGGCTTCCGTACCAGATTATTGGAAACAGCCGGCCGCCCCGCGGGATTGACACTGAGCGCCTTTAAGCCAGTCGGAATTGCGGAGCGGATGGACTTCCTCGGCAAGAACCTGGATCAATGCCAGGTTCTGGATGGAAAGATCAAGTTAGATCTAGCAGCTCATGAATTTGCGGAAGTTGTCGCGCGGTGGTAATGGTCGGCGAGAGGGGGGCGTGAGCCCCCTGATATTTCGCGGAACTTGGGATTTAGTATCAGGGGGCTCACGCCCCCCGCTCGCCTTATGATCGTTGCCATTGATGGACCCGCCGGTGCTGGAAAGAGCAGTGTCTCGCGCCTGCTAGCTGAGCGGCTGGGGTTCCAGTTTCTGGATACCGGGGCGATGTACCGGGCCGTGGCTTTGGCAGCGCTCGAACGTGGACTGGGTGACGGCGACGCGGCGAAGATTGCCGCAATGACGCCGACTCTCCAGCTTGATTTCTCGGGCGACCGCGTGCTGCTTAATAGTCGCGATGTCACGAACGATATCCGCACCAGTCGAGTTTCCGCGGCAGTTTACCTGGCGGCTGATAATCCGCAGGTGCGGGAGAAAATGGTGGATTTGCAACGGCAAATCGCGGCAGCGAGAGACACGGTTACCGAAGGTCGCGACCAGGGAACTGTCGCTTTCCCTCATGCCCAGTGCAAAATCTTTCTTACGGCCACGCCGGAAGAACGGGCGCGCCGCCGCCATGCGGAGCTTCAGGCACGGGGCGAGGAAATCAGCTTTGAGGAGGTCCTGGCCCAGAACGCCGCCCGCGACCTCCGAGACAGCACGCGATCCGTCGGGAGGCTCAGTAAAGCGGACGAAGCGGTGGAAGTCTACACTGACGGCATGACTTCGGAGCAGGTCATCGATCGACTGGAAGGAATTGTGCGGGAGTCTCGAGCAAAGTAAACCATGCACCGCTCCCCCGCTCAGCCCTTCGTCTACTCGCTGCTGCGAACATTCTCGCGGCTGATTGGGGTAACGTTGTATCGTCTCCGGTGCGAAGGGCGGGAACATTGGCCGGAGACCGGCGGCGGACTGGTCTGCTCCAATCATCAGAGCTTCCTTGACCCCAACCTCATTGGCATGACCTGCCCTCGGCAGATGAATTACCTGGCTCGGGACACGCTCTTCAAAATACCGGTCCTCCGGGAAGTAATGACCTTTCTCGACGCCATTCCGATCGACCGCGAAGGGAGCGGACTCTCCGGCCTCAAGGAAACCATGAAGCGACTCCGAGCCGGCGAACTCGTGCTGATTTTTCCGGAAGGGACGCGGACGCACGATGGCGAACTATTGCCCCTCAAGCCGGGCTTCTGCTCCGTGGCCCGCCGGAGCCATGTCCCGCTGATTCCGGTGGCCATGGACGGTGCTTACCAGGCCTGGCCTCGCACATCCCCGTTGCCATTGCCGGGGAAGTTAGCGGTAGTAATCGGCCAGCCGATAACGGCGGAGGAAGCTGCCGCCATGAACGACGAAGAGCTTGTAGCGGAACTTGACAGACGAATGCGGGCCTGCCACATGGAAGCGAGGCGGGTTCGCGAAGGTTGCTTTGTCGATCCGCTGCTGCTCGAGGGGCTGAATTAAAACAAATCGGGGCAGGCAAAATGATGGGAGGCAAAATGATAGGAGCTATGAAAAAATGGCGAGCCAGATTCCATGCCCTCCATCTCTGCCTTTATTTTTTTGCCTCCCATCATTTTGCCTTCACTCCCCCCTTTTTCATTGGCGCCGGATGAACCTCCTCGCGAGAGCGTCTATAATCCGCTGATAGGATTTTGTGCAGAAGTTTAGCCGAGAAGGATGTGCTATGCGCCGTTTTCGATTTGCTGCTCCCGCGTTCGTGGTGATGTTCATCATTGCGTCCGTCGTCAGGGCCGAGGACTTCTGGAATCAATATCGCGGCCCACATGGCGACGGGACCAGCAGTGCCAAAGGGCTGCCCACGACCTGGAGCGACACGGAGCATGTGAAGTGGATGACTCCCTTCTCTTCCAAAGAGTGGAAGGCCTGGTCTTCCCCCGTGGTCTGGAAGGACCAGATTTGGTTCACGAACGCCCCGCCCTTCAAAGCCGGGCCCGCTCCGCGAGCTTCCGCAGGAGTTCCCGCCACGGTGGACGAGCCGACGCAGCTCTACGCGGTATGTTTGGATTTGGAGACCGGGAAGATCGTCCACAACATCAAGGTGTTCGATATTCCGCGCCCGCAATACTGCATCGACCGGAACAGCTATGCCTCGTCCACTCCGTGCATCGAGGAGGGGCGGGTCTATGTCCATTTCGGAGCCCACGGCACCGCCTGCCTCGACACCAAGACCGGCAAGCCGATCTGGTCGCGCCAGGATTTGAAGTGCGACCATTTCCGCGGCGCGGCCTCGTCCCCCGTTCTTTGGCAGGACTTGCTAATCCTCACGTTTGACGGCTTTGACTTTCAATATGTCACGGCATTGAACAAGTCCACCGGTGAAACTGTCTGGCGGACGGACCGGAAATTCGACTACGGCACCGACAACGGCGACGCAATGAAGGCGTACTCTACGCCGCAAGTCGTCGACACCGGCAAACGCCTGGAATTGATCAGCCCCAGCGCAGGGGCGACAGCCGCTTACGATCCGCGGAGCGGCAAGGAACTCTGGCGGGTGAAGAGCCTGGGGATGAACTCCGCCTGCCGTCCGGCAATCGGCAACGGCATGGCTTTCATCAGCACGGCTGACGGCGGGATGCAGTTCTTCTCGGTCCAGCTCGGCGGCACCGGCGACGTCACCGCCACGAACGTCGTCTGGAAGCAGCCTAAGGGGGCCCCGCGCTATTCGTCCCCCCTCTTCGTCGACGGCCTCCTCTACTCCAGCAACGAAAAAGGGATCGTCTATTGCCTGGACCCCGCCACGGGCGAACTGCTCTGGGACGAAAAGAAGCTCGGCGGCCCCTTCATCCCATCCCCGATTTTTGCCGACGGCAAGCTCTACTTCTTCGCCGAAGACGGCAAGTGCTACGTCCTCGCCCCGGGCCGCCAATTCAAGCTCCTGGCCACGAACACTCTCAGCAAGGGGACCATCATGGCTAGCCCCGCGGTGGCGGAGAAGAGCTTGATCGTGCGGACGACCGAGGGGGTCTACAGGATTGGTGATTAACCGCCCAATTGGGTGGCCGATGCATTTGCGATCAAGCCGAAAAATGAAGAAATGCTCGCAATATTCGTCGCAGCGCGACGAACATTGGGGTTGAGGTGAGTGACCTAGTTCGCAAGCAGCATCGCCGCCGGAATGGCGCGGTAAGCGGCGAATGGAGGTAAGAGCCAGGGGCAGTTTGGAACTCTTCGTGCCGAAATGAATTTGCAGGCGTGGGCCAATTTTGCGGAACGGCAGCTCCTTTCCGCCATGATTCTTGGTCATGTGGTGCTGACGATCCTGTTTCAAATGCCCGCGATTCGCCCGGAATTTCCGGCGGTGGAAATCATTGCGGATACACTGCCGTTCACGCAGTCGGCGCTCTTGATCGGCTGGGGGATCTTGGGGCCGGGACGGATTGCGGTTCGGCTGTTTTCCGTTTTGGGATTGGCCGCTGTGTACGGCGCTTGGACGTTGCACTGGGGACTTGCCGAGACGAATGACCTCACGGCGATTTTCGTTGCCGTCGAAGTGGGAATCTTGCTCGTCTGTTTGGGATTATTGGCCGGCATGCAGCAGATTTGCTACTGCGAAGAGCCGCCTCAAGCCATGCGTCTGCAATACTCGCTCCGCTGTCTGCTCGCCATGATGACTTTGTATGCCATCCTGCTGGCGGCGGGAAACAGGCTGAGGCAATATGCCGCGCCGCTGGAAAACGTGCCGCCGTGGGTCGGCTGCACCCTGCTGGGGGTCACTTTCGCTGCCGTGACCCTGCTGACGGCTTGGGCGGTGCTGAAAGCGGACAATCTCTGGCTCAGCGGCGTGATTACCCTCGTGGCGGCGCCGCTGCTGGGAATGCTTTTGACACTGCTGGTCGGAAGGGACAAAGAAGCAATCCACTTCGCCGGCTGGATGGAGGCCCATGCGGCGATCTTCGGCCTGTCCCTGGTGCCCATGCGGCTTTGCGGCTATCGGCTGAAGAGGGTGTACCAAGAATCCACCACGCCGGGCGAATAGAGAAACGCTGGCATAAAAAACACGGAATTGCCTTTGGTTTCGGAATCGCGTTTCTCTACAATGCGGCTGGGGCAGAGGAGGGATTTACCATGACCGATAGAATACCTGCGAAATTGACTCGGGCGGAACAAGCTGGCCGTCGGTTGGTGCGGGCAATCGTGGGAGTCGCGCTGATTGCCGTCGTCGTAAGTGTGGTGCCGGTGGTTGGAGTCTGCAAGCCGGCTGGGGGAACATTGCTTCCGCTGGGTCCGGTGATGCGTTTTCTGGCCTGGGTCGATCCCGTATTCTCCTCCGCGCCCGAAGTCCGCGAAATGCAGCGGGCGTCGCGGAACCGCATCGACAATTGTCCGCTCGTGCAGCCCAATGCCATGCAGGACAAACAGCCGCAGCCGCAGGTTGGCCAGTTGACGGCGAAACAGTCGAAGCTGTTGGCGTGCAAGTCGTAGGGAGAGGGGTCTCTCCTTCCGTCTCCTCACATATTCGTCACATCATCCACGCCGCCGCTCCCGAGCAGTTGATCCAGGGCCGCTGAAATTTGTCCTGCGTGCTGAGTCGTCGCCGCATACACTCGGCAGAGCCGGTGGCTGACGGGGAGGCGTTTATAAAATTCGTGGGCGTCGAGAGGGCGTATGCGCTTCTGGGCGGAGTCATAGAGGAAGTTCTGGCCGGAGGCGGGGCCAGCCGTGTGGGGGCGGAAGATGGTCCGGGCGATATCGACCCGCAGCGGCACAGCTCGCAATTCCGCGGGTAACAGATCGCGCAGTTTCTGCTCTACAAAACGGCTGTCGCTGAAGATGCTGGACTGCTCGGAATCGTCCTTGGAAAACACGAGGCTTCGCTGACAGACCATATGCCAGGGGATTTGCCGGGCGATCAATTCCTGCCAGCGACGGCCGAGGTCACGTTGCTTATCGTCCGCGGACTCGGCCCAGCGCTGCACGTCGACGAGGAGAGAGAACTCCGTGAAGTGCAGGTAGCGTCCCAGATTTTCGAGCGGGCTGCCGGCGAACAGGTACGGCTTGCTCTCGACGAACAGATCCTTGAGGGCCAAGTCGATCGCCCGGACGGTGCGGTGGAAGTAGATGGTGCGGAACAGTTCGGCCCGGACGCTGATGAACCGGATCAGAGCTTCGATACCTTTGTCGTGAATGGTCAGTCCCTGCTCGCTGAAAAAGCTGTAGTGCAGCAGCCGCTCCAGGTCGAACGCCCGCGGGCTGTAGCCTGACATGAAGGCATCCCGGAGGACGAAATCCATGTTATCGATGGTGTAGATGCCTGACAGCAGCGAGCGGAGGAAACGAAGCCACTTGGGGCGGGACTCGTCGTTCCCTTTGGGTCGCTGAATGAGCCAGCCAATTTGCTCGGGGTCAAGCTTTTCGCCGTCCTCAAGAGCCGAGTTGGGATTACGGCGGATGCGGGAGAGCAGCGGGCCGAGTTGGTCCTTGATGATGGTCGCTCCCAGCGTTTCGTGGGTCAGTCCAAAGTCCCGCAGGAAATGCTCGTCAAAAAAATGGCCGAACGGGCCATGCCCGACGTCATGCAGCAGCCCCGCCATCCGCAGCAGCGTCTCCACATAGCCGCGGCTGGGGCAATCGGGGCAGACTTCCTTCAGGCTGGGATAAAGCTCGTGGATGACGCGGCTGGCGAGGTGCATCACGCCGACGACGTGCTGAAAGCGGGTATGCTCCGCCGTTGGATAGACCCACCAGGCGGTCTGCAATTGATGAATGAACCGGAGCCGCTGGACCCACGGATGATCGATAATCTGCCGCTCCGACACCTCCCCCTGCTCCAGCTCCATGCTGGAAGTAAACGGGATATAGCCGTGAACCGGATCGTGGCTGAGGTTTTCGCGGAGGTAGGGACGCATGGGGGGAGTGAGAAGTAGGCAGTAGGCGGTTGGCAGTTAGTAGATGGGACTCCAGTCCCGTTCGAGAAAACAGTTCGGACGGGACTGGAGTCCCATCCTACGAAGTTTGTAGTGGTGGTGAATTCATACCCCCCCGATTCATCACCCCCCACGGTATGCAAAACAGGAGTCTGTGATGAATTAGATTCCTCTAATTCATCACCAGGGGTGTTCACTCCCCTCCAAAGTGTAGATGGCAAAAAGTGTGAAAGTAGGATGAGACTCCAGTCCCGTCCGTCCCAATTCTCCCATGTACTGCACGGAAGTATACACATCCAGATTGGCACTTTCAAGCCCCCGGCGACCAGATTTTCGGAAATTCTTTCCTCGCTTTATCAATGGCTACATCAATGGTGCAGTTCACCTCGGCGCACGAAAAAGCCCCGCTGGTGAGAGCGGGGCTGGGTTGATTTTCGTTTTGCTGGGCAGGCTGGAAGCCTGCCCCACGGGCACTCTCGCGGAGCGAGACGCGACTTTGTTAGAACAGTTCCTTGATGACTTTGCCGCCGTTGGCGATCTTCATCGGGCGGCCGTTCTTGCTGGTGAAGGTGGTCTCCAGCGAGATGCCGAGGGACTTGCAAACCGTGGCCATTACGTCTTGCGAGGTGTAGGGGTCGGTCTCGACCGAGGTGCCGTCCTCGTTCGTCTTGCCGACCGCGATGCCACCCTTCATGCCGGCACCACCCAGGACCACGGACCAGGAGCGGGCCCAGTGATCGCGGCCGCCGTTGCCGTTGATCCGCGGGGTGCGGCTGAATTCACCCATCCAAATGATGGCGGTGTCTTGCAGCAGGCCGCGCTCGTCGAGGTCGCTGGTCAGAGCGGCCATCGCCTTGTCGAGCTCGGGGAGCTTGGTGGCGGAGAGGGTGCGGAAGATGTCGTTGTGGTTGTCCCAGCCGCCGAGGTCCACTTCGACGAACGGCACGCCGGCTTCGACCAGACGGCGAGCCATGAGGCAGCCGCGGGCGAAGGGGGTGGTGCCGTACTTGTCCTGGACTTCCTTGGGCTCCTTGTTGACCTTGAAGGCGTCCATCTGCGGGCTGGTCATGAGGGCCAGGGTCTTTTTGAGAATCTTCTGATGGTCGTCAGCAGCCGAACCGCGGTTCTGGCTGATGAAGCCTTTCTCGACGAGGTCGAGAGCGGCCATCCGCTGCATCAGGCGCTGTTCGTCCATTCCCATTTCCAGGTTGCGGACCTGGCCATTGGAGTTGACGACGAAGGGGGAGTAGGCCATGCCGAGGAAGCCGGGGCCTTCGCTGCCGCCGCCGACCGAGACGAATGGCGGGATTTCCAGGTCCATCTTGGTGGACTGGTCTTCCAGCTCGTGCGAAATCACGGCCCCGTAGCTGGGGTATTCGATGTTCGGGTTCGGCACATAGCCCGTATGCATGTAATAGCGGCCCCGCATGTGATCGGCTTCGCGGGTGCTCATGGAGCGGACGATGGAGAGCTTGTCCATGACGTTCGCGGTGAGCGGCATGTGCTCGCTGATTTGCACGTCACCCTTGGTGCTGATCGGCTTGAACGTGCCGCCGGTGGAAGCTCCGGGCTTGAGATCCCAGATGTCCATAGTGGAAGGTCCGCCGCTCATCCACAGCAGAATGGCTGCCTTGTGCCGCTTCTTGAGGTCGGCCGCATTCGCACGGAGCGTTTGCGTGAGGGACATGGCGGGGACGGTGAGAGCAGCAGCACCAGCCATGTGGCTCATGAAGTGGCGGCGGCTCATGCCTGTGGGGGTGGTCAACATGGTCTTCTTCTCCGATTTGTGGCGGTTAGCCGCCGGGCTGGTTTCGAGCTACTGAAGTTTAGGAAAAGGAAGGCCGGGCGGCCATCCTACTGTTTTGTTAGTGTTGCAAAATAAATTCGTTGGTGTTCAGGACGACCCAGAACAAGTCTTGCAGGGCGGCGGCGGTGTCGCCTTTGCGTTTTTCCAAAAGGTAATTGGCCACATCGACCTCACGACCTGTTGGTCCGCGCGACAAGGCTGCTTCGAAGATGTACTCAATCTTGGCGGCCGGCTTAAGGTTGCTGGTGGCAATCGTCTCCAGAAAGCTCCCTTTCTCCGTGCCGGTGGCCTTCTTGATCAGGTCGCCGTTGAACATCATCAGGGCTTGCGGAATAGTGCCGTTGAAGGTGGTCGCTTCGTCCCCTTCATCGGTGCCGAAGGCGATGGTGAACTGCTGCAGCCAATCGGTCTTGGCCTTCTCTTGATCTTCGTAGCTGCCGCGGGTCTTATGGGCCTGCGTGGCGACGAGGAGCGATTCATACAACTCTTCGGCACCCATGCCGCGGAGATAGAAGTGCGTGAACTTGGGGGTCTCGCCCAGCAGCGGGTCATCGGCCTTGTTGCCAGGGACGCCGCGGCTGGAGAGGGAGTAGGGTTCGCTGAGGACGATCCAGCGAATCAGTTCTTTCAGGTTGAAGCTGTTCTTGCGGACTTCCTGGCCCAGGTAAGTGAGCAGGGCGGGATGCGTGGCGGCGTTGTGCGGACCCATGTCATCCACCGGCTTGGTGAAGCCGTAACCCAGGAAGTGAGCCCACATCCGGTTGGCAATGGTCTTGTCCATGTATTCGGACTTGACGATCATTTTGCCGAGCTCGGTGCGGCGGTCGCTGTCGGAAAGATAGCCGCTCTTGCTGATGGCTGTGCCATCCACGAAGACGGGGAACGCACTTTCCAGCAGGCCGTTGCGGAGTTCGTAGTACAGGATGGCTTCCGTGGCATCACCACCACCTCCCTCGCCGGCAAAGTCCTGATTGATGAGCTCGGCGGAGGCCACGTCGCGCGTGCCGGGGACGAACTTGCGAAGGGCCTTGGTCTGGCGGAAGAAGGCGTTGAATTCCCAGAACTTCTTCTGCTTCCATTCGTTGAACGGATGATTGTGGCACTGGGTGCATTGCACTTGCAGGCCGAGGAAAACCTTGGCCGTTTGAGCGGTGGCCTGGGCACCGTTTTCTTCAAGCTTGCCAACCATGAAGTTGGTAGCGCCGTTGAAGCCTTCCGCACCGGGAGCCGTCTGGCCCGTGGCAGTGACCAGTTCGATCACCATCTTGTCGTAAGGCTTGTTGCGGGCGAAGCAATCACGCAGATACTTCTGCATGCCGGGGCGGCTGGTGAGGGAGTTCTGTTCGGTCCCGCCGTTGCGGCCAATGAGGATGTTCGTCCACTTGTTGGTCCAGATGCGGGCATATTCTTCGGTATGCTTGTCGTCAAAGAGCAGCTTGGAAACGAGCTTGGATTTCTTATCCGTTTCCTTGCTGACGACAAATTCGCGAAGTTCCTGAACCGAGGGAATCCGGCCGAGGACGTCGAGATAGACCCGGCGGCACCACTCCTGATCCGAAGCCGGAGCCGAGGGGGTGAGGTTATTGTCCACCCAGACCTGGCGGATTTCTTTGTTAATGAACGCGACTTGAGGGATGTTGTAATCGGGAGCGGCCTCGAGCTTGATGGCCTTGGCCGGCTTTTCTGGCTTGGTGGGAGCGACCTTTTCTGGGGCGGCTTTGGCGGCAACGGTCTTTTCAGCAGGTTTGGCCGGAGCAGACTTCTCGGGGGCTTTGGCTTTGGTCGTCTGGGCAACAATCGTGGCGACGGCACCCAGCGTGAAGGACGCAGTCAACGACCAGATTGCAAGCTGATGGATGTTGTGTCGTGTCATGGTTTATTTTCCTACCGCCGACTGCCCGCCAAATGGCCTCTTCCGTCAGTCCTAAAACGACTGGCGGACGTGAAGGTACTCAGTGGCAGCAAAAGATTTCCGTAAAATCGGGAGGGCCAAATTCAAGCCGTTATTCTAGTGGGTAGCAAGCGATCCGCCAATGAATTTCAAAAGGATTTAGCGGGATTTTTTAGGACGTCGACAATCGCTGGTTTGGGTGGTATTTGGAACGGAATGATAAAGGAAGATGTTAGCGCTGCACCGATTGCGTAACTGCCGTGTTAACAATAAGTTACGTCGAGTAGACCCAGCGTCCCAGCAGCATTGTTGGTGCTAAGAGCAAGGCGATCCCTACGCCAAACTCCACTCGACCGGTCCCAAATGTGGTGATGGCGGCATCGAAAATGATGAGCGAAAAGATGCACTGTTTGATGGCGGCTTGGACAAACTGGGGCTCGGGATCAAGGACCGCTTCCAGGCACCTCCGCTGCCCGACCAGGAACATCACGGCCAAGAGGAGCCAAAATGCGAAAGTAGCGTTCCCACCAAAATTGGGCTGCTGAGCACGGAACAAGCTCCCCCACCAGCCGACCAGGGCGATTCCGACCGCCATCACCGCCATCCCCCCGAGCAGGTTGAGTATCTGGCTCTGTCCCGCTTCCCCCTTGGCAAACCAGGTCACGCCGACGATGTAGAGGCCAATCCCCGCCGCGGGGAGCAACTCGGCAGGCTGGAAGTGAAGCAGCCAGTTGGGTCCTTCCGCAAGTTGCGATACGCTCATTCCCAGGAGCACGTTGAAGAACCGGCAGAGCCCCATGCCCAGCGGACCGAGCGGTGTCTTCTTCAGGAAACCATCGTAAAACAGAACGCTGGCGGCAAGCAGGAGCGCGACTGCGCCACTTCGCCAAGGAACCGCGATTGCATCCTTCGTCAGCGATGCATTGCCGGCGGCTGCACCCAGGAGAACGCCGACAAGGAGCAAACCAATCCCAAAAGTTCTCGCGGTCCCGATTCCTATTTGTCTCGAAGGGAGCGGCCGAAAAGGTCGCTCCTTCCGGTCGACTTCAACATCGAACACGTCGTTCAGCACCATTCCCGCCGTGTAGAGACAAGCCGAGGCACCCGCGAGACAAGCGAAGACTCCGATTTCGTCCATCGCCCGCCGGGCCACGAGGAATCCCATGCTCACATCGGCGAGTGCTGTGAAGACATTGGGGGCGCGGCAAAGACGGAGCCAGGAGAGGAGCAGAATCGGGGTGGAAGCCGGCTTAGCGGGAGTGTCGTTCTCAAGTTCCTGGCTCATGGTTGTGGTGATAAAGCAAAAGCGGCGAGCACGCTAGTGAGCGTCTCGCCGCTTCGATTGTAAATCGGGAAACCAGGACACACTCCCACGCAGAGCATGGGAGTGACACCCGGCTCAATTAGTAACGGTCTCCACCGCGATCTCCCCCACGGCCGCCGCGATCTCCACCGCGTCCACCGCCGCCGTAGCCTCCTCCTCCGCCGCCATATCCACCACCACCGCCTCCTCCTCCATATCCGCCCCCGCCACGGCCGCCGCGACCTCCGCCGCCGCCACCGTAGCCTCCACCACCTCCTCCTCCATATCCTCCTCCGCCGCCAGTCTTGGGAGCCCGCTCACGGGCTTCGTTCACCACCAGGGGCCGGCCGTCGCAATCAAAGCCGTTAAGTGCATTGATGGCAGGTTCGCAATCCGCGTCGTTCGCCATCTGCACAAATCCAAATCCTCGGCTGCGGCCGGTTTCGCGGTCCATGACCACTTCCGCCTGGCCGACTTCACCATACTGCTTGAAGAGATCCTCAAGTTCGGCCGAACCGTACGACCAGGGCAGGTTGCCCACATAAATCCGCTTCGCCATTCTAACAGGTCCTTAAACAAATCTACCAAAAACGAACAAGTTACTAACCATCGGCCCTCGTGAGATTTTCAGCGGGTCGAAGCCGCAGCCACCAAGGCCGGGAACTGTTCACTGTGGGAATATACAGAAGGGGCTAGCGGCGGGAAATACCGCTCCTTGGAAAATGTGGGGTTTTACCGTTTGACGGGCTTTTTCACCGGTAAATGTGTGGCACGAGCACCGCGAATGGCCAAGGGTCCGGCGTCATTTCTTGGGCTTCACAACCCGGGCATCTGCCGCGCCGAGAATCACGCCGGTGGAGGTGAAGAGAACCTTTTCGTTGTCCAATGTTAAAACTGCATCCGACAGTCCCCTGAACGCCAGGTCTCCTTTGGGCGAGATTATTTTGCGGACTTTAAGTTTGCCGTTCGCCTCGCGGTCGAAAATGAAGATCGATCCGGTGTTTTGACAGGTGACAACGATCCCGCTTCCATCCAGCGTCATTCGCAGCGCGACGATGTAATCTAACGATGACAACCCAGGAAGTTCTGGATGTATCACGTCGAGCAGATCCAATACGCCACTCTCGAGATTGCGGTTGAAAATTCCAATCCTATCTCCCAAGCCGCCTACGTAGACTTGCTTGCTGTCCGCGGAGGCAGCGATCGCCCATGGCAAAAGAATACTGTGGGGGATTAGTCGCCGTTCCCCCTTGATCGTGGTCCGGTCATAAATTTGGGAGTAGGCGAGGGTGCCATCTTCCTGCGAGATGCGAAATTGGGCCAAGGATGGGGCCGTAAAATTGACCAGATACAAATCTCGGCTGTCCCCCGAGACTGTCAAGGCGACCGGCCCCTGAATTTGCTTTGCGATCAGTTCGGAAGGGCTGCCGAACTCGCGAGCGGGCAATTCCTCAGGAAAAGTTGCGGTCACGCGCTGAACCAGGACGGGCTTGTCAGGGTCTTTGACGGAGATGGTCCAGAGTTCGTTGGAGGAATTGGAGCACACGTAAATGGTGGACGTTTTGGAGAGATATGCGCCTGGCCCCGGCCCCTTCAGCGCCTTCGTCTTCTCAAAACGCATCACGGCAACTTGCTCGATACCCCCGGAGGTCAAGGAGATCTTGAAGAACCAGAGTCGTCCTTTTAAGTCCATGATACAAACGTGGGAGTCGCCATAAGGGACGGCGTTAATCGGTACTCCATCGTCGGGTAAATGGAAGTTCGCAACGGTTTCAAAGTCTCCGGTTTTGCCCTGCTTGCAGACTACGAGTCGCTTGTCCGACTCGTGGGCGACGATGAACGCAGTACCCCTGGGGAATACGCCAATCCCGGACGAAATTGCTCGTTTGTCCAGTTCTAAACGCGGGACTTTATAGATCAACTCGTCCGCACGCGCTATGCAAGGACCGACACAAGCGACGCAAGGTAAAAAGATGGCCACATGTATCACTAGCCATGTGGCCGAAGCCTGTAACCAATTTTTTCTCATGGCAGTTTCCGATCACAAAAGTGGATGTTCGTAAGAACACTTGTTAATCATCGTTTCGGATTTTCAAGTCGGCCGTGAACTTCGTGAGTGACACGGCGAGACTCGCCGCCCGCCCTGCCGCTGGCTGAAAATCGCCGATACCCACGAGAGTAACCGTCAGCATTTCGTCCGATTCGACCACTCCGTCCGAGAGAACCTTAATGTCGATAGTCCCGGCTTTGGTATTGGCCGGAATTACGACCCAGAAAGCACCGCTGACATTATCCCATGCCGCGCTCATCAGTGCCGAGATGTCATCGGTTCCACGAACCACAGGGACGAATCCGGTAGCAACGATCGCTGGGATCGTTGCTGGCGTCGCGCTAGAACCTGCGATCGTAAATTCCACGTAAACAGGCACGTCGACATCATTCGAGAGTTTCAGTGAAATCGATTCAACGGGATCCGAGACTCCATCACCCTCCCAAACAGTCCACACATTTGAAAACGCCCAATCAAAACTGACGATTGCCGTGTCATCGTTAGTGATCGTAAACAGCACAGAATTCGCAGTGGGGTCGATGCTTACTCCAGAGTTGCCAGTGGGATTGTCGATCGCGCTTGCAACCGCAGTGAAGGTCTCGCTGATTTCAACCGTAGTATCACCGACAATTTCCACCTGAACGGAATGTGATTCGCCCACCGTGCCGGCGAATTCGACCAATCTCGTGTTCGCGGGAAGGCCACTGAAGGGGTTAGGCAGCAACGCGAATTTAAAATCTTGTGAAAATGTCGCGGAGCCGTTTACCATGCCAACAAAGACGCCGAATGGTTTCAATGATGGTGTCTTTCCCGCGTAGTTGACGTTAAAGGTCACAGTTGTCGGACCCAAAACGACGTCTTTCTCCAAGGCAGCGACGATTGGAGCACTTATCGTGACCAGCCGTTGATCGTCGTCGATGATCGTCCCAACGGCGAAATGATCGGTGGTAATGGTTGTGCCGTTGGTCGCAACGTCGTAAGCAACCCGTTCATAGTTGCGAATTCCCGGAAAGGCAGAGCCGTCCGCAAAGGCGACGCCGACAATTTCCATCTTGAACGTCTCGTTGGGCTCCGTGGTGATGTCTGGAACTACCGTGGAAGTAGGATAAGCAGTTGGTCCAAATTGTTCTGCCGGAATCGTTACCGTCAGGATCCCGGTTGCGGCGGTGTAGTCGGCAACAGGCGTGGCATCAACCGGCGTGAACTTGTACGAAACGACGACTTCCTTTTCAAACGCCGAATCGCTGAGGCTGACGGCAAACGTGAGTACCGCCCCAGCAGCGGGGGGATCATCTTCATCCTGATAAGTATCCGGGAGCCGCAGGTCCGCGAAATCGTCGTTGACGATGACTCCCGTTCCCTTTGCCGAGTGAGTCACGGGTGCCGGATTGCCATTGGCGAGGAATACCGAATCGAGCCAAACGTCGAAGCGCTCGTCAAACTCCGCCAGGTAATCCTGCTTGGCGTTAATGATGATGTCATGCGATTCGCCGTTCGTCCCGGCAAAGGAGAGCGTACCCGGCACATCGACAAAATCCTTGCCAGGAATCACATCCCCCGTGGCTTGCGGGCGGGCGCGGTAGTTCACGGAAAATCCACCTGGAATATTTCCACTGAACACCACGCTGAACTTGTATTCCGTCAATGCTCCTTGATTCGTTCCCTCGTTATGGGAGACGGTTGGTGTGATCCACAAGGTGCCGGAGCCAGCGGGAGGGGGCACATCGTCAATCGTGATCGTCGTGCTGCTGTTGGCTGGATTGACGGTCGTACCCGTCGCGCCGGTAAGGGTAATGGAAAATGTCTCGCCTGGATCGAACGAAAAGTCGTGATAGACGGGGATAGAAATGGCGGCGTAGGGCTGTCCAGGATAAATCGTCACGGTACCGGTGACACCGTCATAGTCCGTATCTTCAATCGCCGTGCCCGCGTTCGTCTGGTAGGTGGCCGTGACAGTTGAGTAAGTTGGCGGGCTGACCGCGACGTAAACGATGGCCCCATTCCCTTCCGGTACGTGGCTGGAGGGTACCATCACACCGACAGTAAGAAGGGACTTATCTTCCAGTTGTTCAAACAAGAGTTGCCGGGAGCGTGAGGCGTGGGCCGCGCGAGCGCGACGGCGAATCGCCCTATTTACCTGCCCCCCCCGTTTACCAACCTATCCCACAGCGAAGAAAACGTGCGGATGAATTTCATGGCACTGCGCTCCCTGCCTTGTGAAATGGAGAATCAAGTCCCGCGAATGCGGACGAGGGGGAGTTTACCCCCGTGAGGGAGAATTGCAAGCGTCCAACAAAAAAATTCGGTATTTCTTTAAGGCAGGTAATTCAGCGTATAAAACGCTGCCGAATGCAAAAGCGGCTGCTTATCCGTCGAGCGGACGCCGTCCAAATGCAACTCGTGAACGTGCCCTTCTTGGAGCTTGTCGATCGTGAGTCGCACGCTCAGGCCATCGGCTGCAACTTCGGCTTTGGTGATTGTGGGCTTGGTGGCGTCCACTTCGGGGCTGCCGTAGTCCGCCTGGTAGATGTAGGTATACGTCGAGAGCGAATAGGACTTGGGGTCGCCGGCAGTGGTGGGGTCTACCTTCTGCGTGAAGGTGAGCTCAAAGCCGTCCTTTTTGGCGTGCATTTCGTGGACTTCAAACGGTGTCTTGCCAGTCCAGACCATGCGGTCCAAGGAATAAGGCTTGCTGCCGCGGGAACCCCAGCCCCGGTTGGTGCCGCCGACGAACATCGAGCCGTCCTTCGTTATGAGCAGCGACAAAGCACCGGAACCGATTCCTTGACGGAACGGAAAACAGGCTCCCTGGTAGTGTCCCTTAATCTTCTCCAAATAGACCCGCATCACCGTGCTGTGAGCCTGGTCTCCGACGAAGAGCTGGTCCTTAAAAACGCCGAACTTCCCCCCAGTGGTGTCGCAGGCAATGCCGGCTGCGGACTGGCCCATTTTGGGATAAGGAAAATAACAGGCTGGGGGCTCAAGCTGCGGAATCTTCTTCGCCTCCACCATCATGCGGCTTTTGCTGACAGGTTCCTGGGGACGCGGGCCGATAGCGCCGCCCGTCAACTCATACCAACGATTGCCGCCGGGATGTCCCTGGAATGAGCCGGGCTTAAGCCACTTGAGGCTGCAAGCGCCGTTCCACGGCCCTTGATTATCCGTATAGAAAATGTCCCCCGCGGCGTTCGTTCCCATTCCACCAGGCGAACGAATGCCGCTGCAAGTCGGAATGACTTTCCCGTCGGGAGTAATCCGAAGGCACCAGCCACGATACTTCTGCTCGCTGGTGAACGAGCCCGTGAGGCAGAGAACGACCCAGATATTCCCATCCTTGTCAAACTTGGAGCCGAAGGCGTACTCATGATAGTCACCGGTAACTTCCCAGCCGTCGCTCACATTTTCAAAAACGTCCGCCCGACCGTCGTTGTCCAAATCCTTCATCCGGGTCACTTCGCACCGCTGCGTGCAATAAAGCCAGCCATCTTTTTCCGCCAGCCCCAGCACTTCGTGCAGTCCGCCGGCGTACTTGGTGAACTCCACATCGGTCGGCGGATCGGCGAACGGCTTATCGACGACGAAAATATCGCCGCGCCGTGTGGAAATCGCCAGCTTGCCGCTGGAAAGGAGTTCCAGCCCGCCAGCTTCCAGGTTTACATGCTCGGGAATGGGGAATTCGATGAGCTTGTAATAGTCCTCTTCCTTGGGTGCCTGCTGGGCCAGGACGAGGGATGGCAGGGCCAGCAGAACAATTGGCAAAAAGTAGCGGAGCATGCGTATGAACCGTTGGGGTTGGGAATCAAGTACCGGCCTTCGACGTCGCCGTTCCCAGCAGGCGTCTTCTTTCGGCGAAATAGGCGTCACGATAAATCTCCATCTTTGCGAGGTCGGTGGGATCAAAGCCGGCCTCGCGAAATTCTGTTTTTCTCTGCTTGCACTTCCAGGAGAGTCTGTAGGCGTGATCTTTTCCAAGATCCTGTAAACGGGCTGAGGTCTCCTCGTCTTCTTTCGCTTCTATCTCATCAAACGGTTCGTCGTACACAATCGGTTCTTCGGGCATTCGGGCGCTCGCCGCCAGCTCATCAAACAAAGCGCCTCGCACAAACTGCTGCATGTTCGCCAGGGCCTGCGTCCTGGTGAGCACCGTCCGGACATTGCTGCCGCTGACGATGAACACCGCTCCGCAGGGGGCGAGCAGCGATTGGTCGCCATGACGTTGACCTCCCCAGGGAATGGCTTTGGCCAGCTCCGCGTTGATGTCAAACTCATCGAATCGCTCCAGCCACCGGTCCCAAGCATGCCGCGTAATCCGTTTTGCACCTTGCATCGATTCATCCTCCGTGAATGAACTCCGAACATTCAAAACTACCACTCAAACTCCTGCGTAATGCTGGCCCCCTTTCCATCGAACCTCACGGGCACCAGTAATTCCTGCTTGCCGCTATTCTCCCGCACGAACGGCTTTTGATTCGAGCCGATTTTCATGGTCCACAGACCGTCGATTTTATAGCTGCCGCCGCCGACATCCTCAATCTTCCCGGCTGCCGCGGCGCGGAAATAGAGGTTGGCAGCGGGCTTTTCCGACGTGAGCGAAAGCGTGCGGCGAAAGACGTAAACGTCGGCTTCGCCGTAAGGCGCGGGATAGTCGGTGATTTTGATTTCGGCCAGCGAGTAGCTAAACGTGGGATTACGCTTCACTCCGAGCGAGTAACCCAGAAAGCGATAACCCTGCTCTTTAGCCGCCATTCCTGGCCAGGGTGCCTTGTCGTTTTCCAGTGCGGCGAACGGAACTCCGTCGGTCAGCTTGATGACGTTGTCTCCGAGTGGCGGCTGGAAGCCTGCGCCGCGCCCTTCCCAGTGGCGGGCGGCGTCGATGAACGCTCCTTGCCAGATGAGGGCCAAGCGCAAGTTATTGGCGTCGAAGGCCAGGTTGAGTTTCTCCGGATAGCCGACGCCGATGGCCCGCGGCCCAGCCCCTTCAATGAAGTTGCGGTACATGATCGCTTCGTCATAGGCGATCAACTCAATCGCCCCCGTGACGAGACCAACCGGCAGAATCGCCTTATCTCCGTCGTTCAAATAGGCCCACATCGAGCGGTCCTGCTTGTCCACGCTTCCGTCCAGAATCATCGGCAGCGTCGTTTGTCCGTCGGGGAAGACGTTCGGCATTCGCGTCCCCGGACGATACGCCTGCGGGTTCTGCATGTAATGATGGAACCACTCCGGCCGCAGCCGTTTCGTCATCGTGGTGAGGCTGAGTGCCTGAATGCCGGTCGATTTCCTACCCGCGAATGTGTGGCACTTGATGCAGCCGAAGGCTTGGCCACCCACCAGGCGGCGGCCAGCGGCCTTGAATTTCTTGTCCTCCTCATCCACGTTCAGTTTTGGGAGTGGCTTGAGGGTTGCTTTGTCCGCCTCGTCGAGCGCGGTGACGAGCGAGCCGACGTTGGCCATGCCGAACTTCGGCATGCGGGTGAACATGTAGGGGCGGTCCTTCGCCCCTTCGTTGAAGACCGTCTGCATCCACTCCGGCCGCAGTTTTGCCCCGACGCCGGCGAGCGGCGGCGGCAGACGGCCTTCGTCTCCCATTTCCGGCATATCAGATTTGAAGTGCGGATTGCGAGCCTCTTCCACGCCGCCGAGTTGGCCGCGGGTGTGACAGGCAACACAGTTGAACCGGACCAGATTTCGTGAAACCAGTTCCTCCTTTACCAGCGGCTCATGGGCCGGCTTCTTGGCGTCGGAGAGCGCGGCCGCAAGGGCCGCCTGCTGTTTCGCATTCAGTGCAAAGAGCGGCGTCTTAGCCGGCGCATCTGCCAGGCAGCCGGCGGTTCCCTTCAATTGAGCGAGTGGAGGGGCGGTCAACTTGGATACAATCTGCTGGCCATCTTTCTTCAAGTTGTGGCACGACGCACAGCCGAGCGTCGTGAAGTATTCCTTTCCCTTTGCCGCCAAATCGTTGTTGACGACAAAGGCTCCCTCTTCGGGCTTGTCCGTCTTTTTGGCCGGCGGAGCAGCAATCAGCGTGTCCAGCTTCTGCTGCGGCTGGCCTTCCGCCTGATATTCGACTTGCAAAGTCTCCTGTCCACCGGCTTCGAAATACTCCACCGCCACAGCATGCAGGCCAGCGGTTATCTCCATCTGCTTTCGCTTCTGTTGGAAGGGGTGAACGCCGTCGTTGTCGATGACCAGCTTGCCATCGATGTAGAGCCTTGACCCATCGTCGGAGCCGATGAGGAACAGATAGTTGCCAGCCTTGGGAATGTTGATGTGGCCGTCAAAGCGAAGGGCGAAGTTCTCCGTTTTCTTCGTTACGCCAACGTCAAAGCCCCCCGCCTCCCCCACTTCCTTGGGCGTCAGCTTGCTGAAGTCCGGCAGCCGGTCCCACGAACCTTCGTAAAGGGCGAATTGCAGCCCCGAACTGATGTCGAGATCCTTGAGCAGGAACGAAGCGATGTCCCGCGCGTCCTGCGGCTCTAGATTGAGATGGGGCATGCGGCCAGCGGGGCGAACGGCCAGCGGATCAGCCAAAAACTGCGTCAGCCCCGGCATTGTGTACTTGCGACTCGGAGTGCCGATGGGAATCGACGTCGGCAGCGGCTCCTTCGGCGAATCCTCTTTGCGGGGATCGTGGCAAGCCAGGCAACCGATGTTGTGATAGAGATTGTCGCCACGATTCACACTCTGCCGCAGCGCCGCCGACTCGGCGATGGTGCCTGTCGTCGCCAGGAAATGGACAATCGCCTCAACCTTCTCTTTCCGCTCCGACTCGGGAAGTCCCGCGAGGACATTCGGCATCGTCGTTCCAGGCTTCGTTGCTTGCGGATCAGCCAGGAACTTCAGCAGATAATTGGGTCGCACACGGCTGCCGACCGTATCGAGTACTGGGGCCTGCTTCTTCTGGACATAGGAATCCAGCGATTTGTCCGCCGCATGGCACGACGTGCAATTGAGTTCCCCCAGCAGCAGTTGGCCGCCGAAAACTACGTCCCCCTTCTCGCCGGAATGGAATCGCTCAAAGCCGATGACGCGAGGATGAGCATCCGCCGCACTCAAAATTGCCGGGCCGGCAACTACAACAACCAAGAAGGCGAGAATGAACTTGGCGAGCGGCATCCAGCAATCTCCAGGCGGGGGGTCGGGAAGGGTTTTCGCGGTGCCAATACAGGATGGCCATGGATCGTGGCCGCGAAAACCTTTCCCGACCCCGTAGGCAGCGCGAACGGGGTCGGGAGGAGTTTCGCGTCAGCGTCCCTACAGACCACAAGTCTCTCGAACGCGAAACACCTCCCGACCCCTTTGCGGCGGGCACCCAGTTATGTCGCCTTGCCAATGGGCGTGTCAACTACAGATAGAATGGGACCACGGATTCCGGCTGCAGCATCGCTAGCGGCTGTAGGAACTATTCGCTATTGGAAGGCTGATTCTCGACAAATAGCGCCTTAACCTCGGGCCGCCACAAGACCATCAGCGCCCAAATTCCGCTAAACAAGCTAAAAACATAACAGCCGCAGAATGGCAGAATTCCCGCCCACGCACCGGCAATCGCCAGCCAGCGGCGTTTGTGCTGGTGCATGCTGATGCCGCCGGCAAGCATGAGGAGCGATTGCGGAACCATGATCGCGACAGTCACAACTTGGAAACGGGCCACTGGCGTATCTGACAAAGGCTTTTGGCCCCCACGGAATAAAATGCCAAACATGGCCAGTGACACGAAGATGAATCCCAACCCGCCGACGATGTTGTGGCACTGGGCGGCAAAGTAAAGTGCATCCTCGCCAGGCCGCCGCGATGGGACCGGAGACTCGGCAGGAATTTCCGGCGATTGATAGGGATTGGGCTGGAACACGATTTCTTCACATTTTGAGGAACACTGGGGAGCATCAGCCTACAGGTATTTCGCCCCATTCCGCAAGCTGGAAGGAGGAAACCCCAACGTCGCCGGCTAAGGGGCCGTGGTATGATGCAGCCAACTTCCCCGCTTCTTCACAGGCCCTTCTTCCATGGACTTTCTTTCTCTTTCCGGCAAATCGTTTCTGGTCTTCGGCGTGGCGAACAAAAAGTCCGTGGCCTGGCATGTCGGAAAGTCGCTCACAGAATGCGGAGCGAAGGTTACCTATGTCGTGCGAAGCCAGGAGCGGAAGGACAGCGTGGCCAAGCTACTGGCGGGGAGCGATGTGCATGTCTGCGATGTAGAGCAGGAAGAACATATTGCCCGATTGAGGGACGAACTGGCGGCGAAGGGAGCCAAGTTTCATGGCCTGCTGCATTCCATCGCCTTCGCGGATTACACCGACGGCATGAAGCCGTTTCATGAGACGCCGAAGCGGGCCTTTTTGCGGGCGATGGATATCTCCTGCTACTCGCTCATTGCCGTTTCCAATGCGCTGAAGGACCTGCTGAAGCCGGAAGCCTCGGTAGTGACGGTCTCCATATCCACCACTCGCATGGCGAGCGAAAACTACGGCTACATGGCCCCCATCAAGGCGGCTCTCGATTCGTCACTCGCCTTCCTGACCAAATCCTTCAGCCGCTTTTCAAAAATCCGCTTCAACGCGGTCGCCCCCGGGCTGCTCAAGACCTCCGCCTCCGCCGGCATCCCCGGCTACGTCGATTCCTATCTCTACGCCGAGCAAATCATCCCCCGCAAACAGGCCGTCCAAACCCAGGAAGCCGCCGACGTCGCCGTCTTCCTCCTCAGCCCCAAAAGCAGCGGCATCGTGGCCCAGAACATCGTGGTGGATGCCGGAATGAGCATCAATTACTTCGATGCGGACGTGGTGGCGAGGGCGATGCGGGAGCAGGCTTGACCCGGTTAACCATGCATGGGAACCACGGTTAAGGCTCTACAGAGCGGCCCTTGGGCCAGTTGGCCGGGGGTACTATAATCGCCGCTACCGAAAGGGTTTCCGATGCGGATTGGCGCTGTTTCTTACCTAAATACAAAGCCGCTGGTTTACCAGCTGAAGTGCTTTGCGCCGCGAGCGGAAGTGGTATTCGACCTGCCGAGCCGTCTGGCAGATGAACTGGCCGCTGAGAAGCTGGATGTCGCCCTGATTCCGTCGGTAGAGTACTTCCAGAACCCCGACTACACCATCATTTCTGATGCCTGCATCGGCTGTCGGGGGTCGGTGCTGAGCGTGAAGTTGCTGAGCCGCGTGCCGATGGACAAGATCGGGACGCTGGCCCTGGATGAAGGCTCGCGGACGAGCGTGGCCTTGGTTCGCATTCTGCTCAAAGAGCGGTTTGGCCTGTCGCCACGCCTGTTGCCGTTTCCGCTCGGCGTTGCCGCGGAGAACGTTGAGGCGGATGCCGTACTGATGATTGGAGACCGGGCGATGCACCCGCCAGCAGGTTTTGCGGAAGAATGGGACCTTGGCGATGAATGGTGCCGCTGGGCGGAACTGCCGTTTGTGTTTGCGATGTGGGTGGCGCGGAAGGAATTGCTGCCTCAACTCGGCGAAATTGAAGTTGCTCTCGGACGGGCGCGGGATGAAGGTGTCTCGCACTTGGACGAGATCGCACGGCGCGAAGCCGTTGGCGTGGGACTGACCTACGAGCAATGCTTGTCGTACCTGAGAGACAACTTGTATTTCTATCTCGGCCCCCGCGAGCGGCGCGGGCTGGAACTGTTTCGAGAACATGCCATTCGTCTTGGCCTCGCTCCAGAAGGTGGGGTAGGCATCCTGCCTGCCCAGAAACTCCCTCGGACGAAAACTACCGTCTAACCCATGATTGACCGCATCCTCGACAAAGCCATCGCCGGCCAGCGCCTTTCCCCCGAGGAAGGCCTGACGCTCATCCAGTCGCACGACCTGGCTGCCATCGGCCGAGCCGCAGACGCGGTGACCCGCCGACTCCATCCCGAGCCGATCCGGACCTACAACATCGACCGGAACATCAACTACACCAACGTCTGCACCGCGGTCTGCGACTTCTGTGCCTTCTATCGCAAGCCGAAGAGTGACGAAGGGTATGTTCTCCCTCGCGAAGTGCTGCTTAAAAAGGTGGAGGAGACTGTCGCCCTCGGCGGGGACCAAATCCTGATGCAGGGTGGCCTGCACCCAGACTTCAATTTGGAGTGGTACGAGGAACTGCTTCACGACATCAAGTCGCACTTCCCCCAGGTCAACATCCACGGCTTTAGCCCGCCGGAACTTCACGCCTTCACCAAGATCAACAAGCTCGATATCCGCACCGTCCTGAAACGGCTGAAGGATGCGGGTCTGGGAAGCATTCCCGGCGGCGGGGCGGAAATTCTCGTGGACCGGGTCCGCAAGGAAATCACCCGGGGCAAAGTGCTGACCGACGATTGGCTGAACGTGATGCGGGTCTGGCACGAACTCGGCGGTGTCTCCAGCGTGACGATGATGTTCGGCCACGTCGAAACATTGGCGGAGCGGATTGAGCATCTGGAGCGAGTGCGACAGTTGCAGGATGAGACCGGCGGCTTCACGGCGTTCATTTGCTGGACGTTCCAGCCCGAGCACACCGACATGGCCCATATTCCTCCCACCGGCTCGTTCGACTACCTCAAAACGCAGGCCATCAGCCGCTTGTATTTGGACAATATTCCCAACATCCAGTCGAGCTGGGTGACGCAGGGGCTGAAGATGGGGCAGCTTGCACTCCTCTTTGGAGCGAACGATATGGGGAGTCTGATGATTGAAGAAAATGTCGTCGCCGAAGCGGGGACCGTTCACTTCCTCACGCTCCAGCAAATCCGCGAGTCGATCGAGGAGCTTGGCTTCACGCCGCGCCAGCGAAACGTCCGGTACGACTTAGTCTCCCTCGACCAGGAGCGTTTCGCCATCGAAGCCAACAGCAAGCCAAAGCCGGTGGAACTTGTGCAGCTGGCGAGTTAGACGTACACAAATCGCCCCGGATTCAAGATGTTCTTGGGATCGAACTTCTGCTTCACCGCGGACATGAGCGTGAACGGAGCATCGAGTCCTCCCCACGCGCTTTGATGCGTCATCTCGTTGCCCGATGGATTAGAAAGAACCATCAGGCTGCCGTGCTGGGCGGCAGCGGCGGGTTGCAGGTTGCCGACGAGCGCCCGCGACAGCCCCTCCTTGGGAAATGCCGAGAGCCGGGCGATGACAATGCCGTTGCCGGCGTGAGATTGGATGGAAACCTGCGGATCCAGCTTGCGAAGAGCATCGATAAACGGTGTAACGCCGCTCGGGACGAGGCTGGCTTTGAGGACCAGCGGCGCGTTCCCCACGGCGGCGAAGTCCACCAGTTTTTTCCAGAAGTCGGTCGCATCACCGATGGTAATGGGGGCTTCAATTCCTTGCTCACACCACTCATCGTGCAGCCGGCCGGTCATCCACTCCACCTCGACGGCGGAGCCCTCCAGCGCGACGACGAGATAGAGTTTTTCCGGACCGCTTGCTCCCGCCAGAGTTTTGAGAGCCGGCTCGGAATCCCAGGCGGGACCGGAGAGAAGTTCAATAGCGGCTGGAGTGGTGGCGGATGTGACGAGCGCCGCGAGCAGTTTCTCGGCCTGAGCGGTGGACTCGACCGCGCAGGCCATCAACGTGAATTGTTCGGTGATCGGGCGGACCTTGAACGTGACCTGGGTAATGACGCCGAGCGTTCCCAGCGAGCCGGTGAGCAGCTTGCAAAAGTCATAGCCGGCGACGTTTTTCACCACGCGGCCCCCACCCTTGAACGGCATCCCCCGGCCGTCGATGGCGGAGATACCGATGACGTAGTCCCGCACGGTTCCGCAGCCATAGCGCAATGGGCCATTCCAATTGGTCGCCACCACGCCGCCCACCGTGGCCTTGTCCGCCTGCGGCACATCGATGGGGAGACGCTGCCCTTCCTTGGCGAGCAGGTCGGCGAGCCCCTGCATCGTGACGCCGGCTTCCACGGTGACGGTCATGTCACGGGCCGGGTAATCGACGATCCGATCGAGTTTGGCCAGTGAAAGGCCGCTACCGGGGGCCTTGGCCGGAAGGCCGAAATCGAGGCTGGTGCCGCCGCCGATGGGGTAGAGAGCAGTGCCGGTTCCATAAGCATCCGCCACGGCTGCGGCGAGCGCCGCATGATCGGCGGGAGTAATCGTCGTCTTGAAAGGGAGGTCGGCCATAGGTGCCATAGTAGGCCGTCACTGGGTGCCTTGCCAGGAGTGGTTTCCGCGCCTGCGCCGAGTAATTTTGCGGTCCTTTCGCACAATAAGGTGAGTCCGATTTTTCCGAATGTGCGGAGAAGTCACTCCCCATTCGCGAGCGACCACCCAATACCGTTGAGGTTAACAATCTTCTCACGAACCCGGCTCGAACTCGAACTAGAATGAAAGTCCAGCGCCCCCGTCCCGCTCGTTGATTTGCCGCGACATGTCCCTTGTGACCCCGGATTCGCCGCCAGGAGTACTGAACGACGAGGCTGCGCGCGCAGTGACCTCTCTTGGCGCTAGTCCTGCGGAATCGTCCAGCCGCTTGCAACGTCTGCCGCGAGCCGCACTCTGGGTGATGCTCGGCCGCGGACTGGGGATCGGCAGCACGCTGTTGGCAACGATTATCGTGCCGCGGTTGCTGGCTCCCAGCGAGTTCGGCGAACTCACCACCTTGCTAAGCGTTGTCACGTTCGCGGCCATCATGGCGCAGCTTGGGCTTGGGCATACCTGCGTAAGGTTTCTGGCAGAGAGTCTGGTTTCGCATGATCACAGCCGGATTGGGCGGACGCTGCGTCTGGCAACGGGTGTGCTGGTTGTTGCTTCGCTTACCGTGTGCGGTATTACTGCTTTGCTCCTGTGGCTGTATGGCGAGTCGTTTCTGCAGCTAGAGCATCTGACCTGGCTCATCCCTCTGGCGGCGGTGCTCATTCTGCTGATGGCGTGGCAGCAATTCTCTGCGGAGTCTCTGCGCGGACTGCACGAGCTTCGCTGGGCGAGCCTCCTCAGCGGCGGCACCTTCGGTGGCCCACTGCCGGTGCTGCTGTTCCTCGGACTTCTGGCATGCGTGGCGCTCCAATATCCACCGACCATCACCGCCACACTGGCCTGCCAGATTGCCGGCAGCGGCGTCTCGTTGCTGGTGAGCATACTCTGTCTCCGAGCGACGGTTCGGACCGTTCGTCAGAAGGACTCACCCGGGCCATCCGCCGTTGCGACGCCATCGTCACTTTCGCTCGACAGCCTTCTCCGCGTCGCGGTTCCGATGGCCGTGTTTCACTTCTTCATCATGGTGATGCAGACCGCTGATGTCTGGATGGCTGCTCACTACGTCCCGCTGACGGAGGTCGCGGTCTATGGCGTGGCCCGCCGCTATCTGGTGCTGCTGAATGTCCCCACGCAGCTTGCCGTCAACACGGTCATTTCTTCCATTCCCGACCTCTATACCCGCGGCCACTTGCAGGAGTTGCAAACTCTCCTCCGCCGCTCCTCCACGCTCACCGCCATTGCGACCATTTCGGCCAGCCTGATTTGCTTGCTCGGCGGCGGATGGTTGATGGGAATGCTCAGCGGTTCGTACTATGAGCGCGCTGCTACATCGCTGGCCATCTTGAGCCTGGGGCAAATCGCAGTTTCGCTTGCCGGAAGCGGCGGAATGACGCTGGCGATGACGGGGCGGCAGACGGCGGCGATGTGGATCTGCTGTTCGTCGGCTGCAATTCTCTGCGTCATCGGGCCATTCGCGGCTAGGCGCTGGGGAATCGAGGGAATCGCCGCGTCGGCTGCCGGGGCACTTGCCCTGCAAGCGACGGTGGAATGGCTGGTCTGCCGTCGCCTGACAGGAATTTGGACGCATGCCGACTTTCGCCCGGCATCCTTGCGTTCGCTGGCAGGGCTGGTCTCGTGGCGAAAACTAGCCGGCAGTTCCGTAGATGCAATTTAGGTGCTGATATGCTCAAACACTCACTTTCCGCCCTGGGAAAATCTCTTATCGCCGGCTCCTTTAGCGTTTTGCCCGGAAGACGCGGCTCCTTTGCCCGCCGCTGGCTGGCGTGGGAGTTTCTCCGCGGCGATGCCGAAACCATTACCTTCCAGCGAGACGGATTTACCTGGTCAGTCTTCACGCATGACATCGTCGGCCGGTCGCTCTACATCCGCGGAGACTTTCAGCTCGAAGCTCTTAAGCCGCTGCTCAACTGGCTGAGAACGAACCGGCCGCAGTTCAGCGACCAGTCCACGATCATCAACATCGGCGCCAACATTGGCGACACGGCCATTCCGCTCGCCGGAGCCAGCGGCAAAAAGGTCATCGCTTGCGAGCCCGTGCCGCGAACCTTTGAGCTACTCAGTCGCAATGTCGAACTCAACCAGATGGGTGCCAAAGTGGATTGCCGCCAGGTCGCCATCGCCACGCAGGCGGGGACGATTGAGATGCTCGCCCCGAAGGACAGCGGACATAGCGAAGTGAAGAGCCCAAACGGCAAGCAGGGATTTGACGACCGCTATTCCGCGGACCAGTGCCAGCTGACGCAGGTCTCTTCGCTACCGCTCGACCAATTGGTTCAGGACAGCAATCTGCGGCCGGAAGATGTGGCCCTCGTCTGGAGCGATACCCAAGGCTTTGAAAGCGAAGTCATCGCCTCCGGCTCGTCACTTTGGAAGGCCGGCGTCCCCCTGTGGGTGGAAGTCGCTCCGCAGGCACTAGAAATCCACGGCGGAGTGTCCCGCTTTGAAACTCTCTGCCGCGAACACTTCCGGCTGCTCATTCTGGACGAACAGTTTTTGGATGCAGGACGAGATCAGACCCCTCATCCCATTGATCGCATCAGTGAAGTTCTACGCAAACTCCAGCAGGGCAAAGACCTCCGCGGGCGCGACGAGCAGGATGTGCTGCTGATTCCGTAGCGGATAGCTAACGAGAATCGTTTCTCAAAACGCCGCGAGGCAGTTGCAGTGGGACTCACCTGGTGACGTCCCACTGCAACCGCCTGCGGCATGTCTTATCAAGACAGTACTGGACTTATCGCCAGTACTACTTCGATAGTGTCGATCCGACGGTGGCAGGTGGCGCGCACTGTAGTTGCTCGGCCAACAGCTTCGCAAACTCTTTGTTAACGTCTGCCAGATTGGACTCCACGATACTGCGTTTCTGTCCCAGAGCCTCCAGCTTCACCTTCAATTCCTTGGCTTGTTTAGCTGACTCGCGAATGGCCTTTGCAGCAGCATCCAAGTCCGCCTCGGCAGCTTTTGTCTCCAGTTCTGCCTCCGCCTTGAGTTGCATTCCGGTTTTGCCTTTGAAATTTGGCAACGGCTGGTTCCAGATTATTGCCCACGCCGGACGCAAGTTAGGGAAATGAATCCCAATGAGACGTTCTTGCCCCAACCACTCACGATCCCACATTACATTCTGCTTCAACATCGAATTTACCCGATCAAGCGGGTCAGCATACGGAACCGTCTGGCTGGCCAATTCCGACGCGGTCTTTGCCGTCGTTTGGAGTTCCAAGGTGAGTGAAGCCTGGCTCGCGATCAGGTTTTGCCGCTTATTCTCAAGGTTCTGGAGCTTAACGGCTAAGTTCCTCTTCTCTTTCAGAAGGTCATCGGCAGTTGCAGAGTGCTGAGACACACTCTTCTTCAATTGCTCGATTTCCTCGAGGAGCAAGTCCGTGGCCGAGGCTAAGCGACCAAACTTCTCAAGCGGGCTGGAATTCTCAGAAGTAACTTGGCGAGTGACGGGGGTGCCTCGGTGAATAACCTGCACGAGGTCTTTGACATTCAACAGCTTGCGACTTACGCGATACAGTCGGATGGATTTGGACTCGAACCCCTTTCGAATCGCCTCACCAACCCAATCGCGAAACTTCGTCTCAATCTCGTTTCGTCTTTTCGCGAGGTCCTTACTTGTCAAGCTGTACATGTTCTTAATGGCAAGGTCACGAGCATATTTCTCGTCCTTTTTTGCTTCCTCGCTGTCCACCTTCGCCGAAGCTTTGAATATTTCGACAATACCCAGCTTTCCTTCAACATGTTTCTTTTCCCAAGCATCAACGAGTGAGTGAAACTCCATTTCTGTATGGCTGGCCGTTTTGAGTTTAAGCAGTTCCTGGAATTGATAATCAAAATCTTGGCTGTGATAGCTCTTGGTGACCTCGCTCTTGGTCTTGATGTTATACGCAATTGGGCCGGCACCATCCTTAACCATATCCGCGGTATACACTGACTCTTCATCCTGCATTCTCTGAAAGGCCTCGTGTGTCAATGGAGCGAGGAGGCCTGGAAATCTGTCCTGGACTGCCTTCTCGAGTTCAAGTGCGCCGTCTCCCACATATTTGAGATCCCGGAATACTGTCTGTCCAAGTCGTTGAGCCATTTGATGATCGACTACAATCGTTGCATCAGGTGGCACTTGGGGGAAAATCTTGTCGAACGCTTTGACGCTCGCGCCTTGATTGATCTCGACGTAGAAGACTTGAATATTTACGAACATTCGACTGTGAGTCGTAGAGACCTTGAGTTGGCACACGCTCAGGTCCTTAAGTAGTTCCTGGGTCTGGGCGTCGGAGGGAATCTGCCACTCATGGTTAAGGTCGTTGACGTCTTCGCTTCCGGAGACAAGCGGATACTCTTGGTCGCCGACCTTGAGCTTCACGCTGTAACGCTCGATTTTTGAGCGTTCGAGATTGATTACGCTCGGCCGTTCGCGCCCATTATCGACGAAGAAAGCGCCAATTTTCTCCTTTCCTTGTACAAGTACGGCATTCGGCAGGACACTCGTTAAACGAATCTTCAGCCGCATGTCTTCGCGCTCCACGCTGGAGATGTAGAATCTCGGTTCGTATCGCCAGGGCTTGGCCGAGGCTCCGGGATGGAATGGGTCAGGATCGGGCGCGAAAATCGGAATCGATAGTCCGTGAAATGATATTTCGCCGAAATGTCCATCGCTTTCCACTCCTGGATTGTCCGACCGCGACTTTGGCTTAGCTTCTTCAGCGACCTTTGCCGGCTGGTCGACTGCGGGTGAAGACTTGACCCGCGCGATGCCGATTGTCAGCCCTGCAACGAGCACCCCTATCAGTCCCGTGGCGGAAAAAATGTAAAATCGATAGCTAAAACGTTTCATAGCATGCACCTCCAAAAAAGAGAGAATTGAAAAAAACGAAAATCGAACCGACTGCTCATTCGACAACTAACGTGACCACTGTTCCTGTGGGAATCCCTTTCAATCGCACTTTGACCGACCCGACCGCCTCGCCCGTGCGCACGGTGATCGAGCCCCGAAACTCCTTCCGCGTCGGCTTGGCATCCTTGGCGTCGGCGAAATATTCGATTTCGCCGATGACGAGCGTTGCGCCGCTCACGGGCTTTGCCGTGACCTTGATCGTCACCGCCCCAAGATGATTTGCGACCACGACGTGCTTCCCCCATACCCCCGCGGGCGGCGCATAGGCATCGAATGTCTCGCGAGATGATTCTTGGCAGTCCAGCGAATCAGCGGATTGGCCCGTCAGTTCACTTGCCGTGGCCGAGGATGGGCTCAAGGAGGCCATCACTCCGATGAGGGCCAATGCTGGAACCTGCAAATCAATCTTGCGGGAAAGGGCGCGCAACGCGGCGCAGTTCAAAGGGCGAAACATGCGAGAGTCTCCTTGGCTGGTTAAATGGGAGACGCCGCCGAGAATCGCCCAGTTGCGCGATGGCGGCGAAGCCGCGGAAGTGCCTGCAACGTGCAGTAACGGTCGCGGTCTATTTACACAAACGCCAACCGTTTGCGAACCGAACAGAAAGTTCGAAGAATTTCGCCAAAATCATTTTTGGCCTGGTTTTGTCGCGGTAAGTGCCGCAATTTCTCGCTCTATTTCTTCCAGCAGCGTGTGATGCTCGGCGGTGTCGGGAAAATCGCGTACCAGACGTTCGCAAATCGCCAAGGCATTGGATAGCTCCCGTTGCGCGTCCGATAACTGCATCAATCCAAGGTAAGCCAGTCCGAGAGACAGCCGCGATTTGCCAAGATCGAGATGAAACTCGGACACCGAAGGATCGCTTGCCGCGAGTTCCAAGAGAAGGTCAATGGCCAACAATTGATTCTTCACTGCCGCATCGTCCTCTCCAAGCCGATGTTCCACATCCGCCAGATTCGCGTAGGCCTTACTTAGTGCCAAACGATAGGCGACATGCGTGGGAAACCGCTGTTGCAGTGCCTGCGACCGGGAAAGCACTTGCTGCATACTGACTCGCGCTTCCGCAATCGCTCCTTCTTCCAACAAGAACTGAGCGAGGTTGTTGGCCGCCCCTAGCAGCATTTGCTCATATTTATCATTGCCGGGAAATCTTGCTACCAGTAGTTCATATCGTTCAACGCTGCGCCGGGCGGGGGCCAGGACGTCCAGCCCCTTCCCGGAGAGCTTCTTGATGAGTGCCTCGTTCCGCAGCGTAAATGCTTCGGCCGCGAGCACTTGTTCATCGCGGGGGAATTTCTGGACCGACGACTTTGCCAAGCGGCTTGCTTCATCGATCCAAGCGAGTGCCTCGGCAGCCTTCGCCGGGCCATTTTGGCCATTATTAAGCAACGCCACATTGTTGAGAGAGGATAAGACCTGGCTGCAATAGCGGGGTTCGCCAGGGAATTCCGCGACAAGGCCGCGACGGACCTTAATGGCCGCTTTGTGATCGACATGCGCGGCATCTAGTTTGTGGATTGCCGTCCTTTGCAAAGCCAGAGTGTTGAATATTTTCCCTAGTTGTTCTCGATATTTGGGTTCGTGGGGAGACGCTGCGGTCAGTTCGGACGAGATATCACGCGCCCGTTCCAATGCTTCGATTGCTTCTGGTGCTGTTCCGACGCTTACTTGCAAAGTGCCAAGTCCAAGATACGCATCGGCAATCTGAAATTGCAACTTGGGGTTTCCGCGATTGGCCTGAATGAACTGTTCGTAATAGTCGCGCGTCTCACGCAGCAGCCTTTGCCGCAGGTCACGAAACTGCGTGTTCCTTAAGACCTGATCTTGCTGAACGGTTGCCACATAATTGTTGACCGCTGCTAGGCCCCTCTCCGCGTTTCGCTGAGCAAGGAGCGAATTGGCCTCTGATTGTGCCAGCAGGTGAGCTCGGTAAACTGCGACAACCGGAGAGGCAATAAGAACGACTAAAAGCAAGAATACAACCAGCGCAGCAAGCCCCGCCATTAACGGGCGATTCCGGCACCGTCGCCAAAAGCGACCCAACTGCGAAAGCGGACGGGCACTGATTGGTTCTCCGTCCAGGTAGCGCTGTAGTTCTTCCGCTAGTGCTGCCGCTGATGCATATCTTGCAGAAGCTGCCTTTTCGAGGCACTTTTGACAGATCGTATCCAAATCCTGGTGGATGCTGCCGTCCAGGCGTCGAACGGAAACAGGTTCGGTTTCCAAAACCTGCCGGATAACCTGGGCGAGATCACCGCCTTGAAAGGGAGGGCGACCGACCAACGCGTGGTACAACGTGGCGCCCAAGGAATAGACATCGGACGATACGCTTACCGTCTCATGGTTGCCAGAGGCCTGTTCCGGGGACATGTAGGCCGGGGTTCCCACAATTTGTCCGTCTTTGGTCAGAGAGTCGTCTTCTTGCAAACTCTTTGCTAATCCAAAGTCCGAGACTCGCGGGCCGTCCGCCCCCAGGAGAATATTGGAGGGCTTCAAGTCGCGATGGATAACCCCGCGTTTGTGAGCATAGGCGATCGATTCCGCAACCAGCTTCAAGATTTCGCAGGCTTCTCGAGCAGGCATTGGCCCGTCGCGCAACCTGGCTGCGAGGCTGGGGCCATCGACATACGCCATTGAAAAATAGGATTGGCCGCCATGCTCGGCAACTTCAAACAGGGGGACTATGCCCTGATGGTCAAGACTGGCTGCCAGCCTGATTTCTCGCTGAAAACGGCTCGCCGCCTTTGGGTCCACGAATGCGCGAGGTCGGATAATCTTCAGGGCCACGTCGCGGTCAGCCTTTAGCTGCCGAGCGCGATAAACATCCCCCATTCCGCCACCGCCAAGCTTTTCGAGCAGGGCATACCCGGGAAATGGCCCGACGGATTCGTTCGCCTTCAAATCAGTCGGTTGCTCCGATTCCGCTTGCGATGCCATGTCCTCGCTTGCGTTGACGCCAGAAGTATCGAGCGGGGCACCAGTTTCTTCGTTAACAAAAACCGCATTGTGAATTTCAATTAACTTGGAAAGCTGTTCGGCCAGCGCTGGGAATCTGCCGGCATATTCGTCGACGCTGGGACTTTCGCCATAAGATGAACGCAGGTCAATTTCGCTATATAAAAGGTTAAGTAGTGCCTCAGAGTCGTCGGCCAATGACGGGTAATCTCGCAAGTACCCTTCAACCAAACAGTGATCCCCGAGTTGCCAGCGGCGCGATTGATCTTCTCGAAGCGAGTTGACCAGGTCTGTGTACATTGATAGGGTGATCGACGATTTAGCTAAGATTTGAGGTCGAGTTCTTTCTCGATCCTCTCAACGACTCGTCGGTGATGCATCCGCAGTGTATCGCCATTTGCTTGCTGATTCGCCGCTACCTCCTCCCAAGTACGGCCCTCTTTCCTCTGCTCGACAAGTTGTCGTTCTTCATTCGATAGCAGTGAAGCTGCCTTTTCGCACATTTCGCGGGCGATTGCGATTTGCGACGGCGTCTGGTCCGGGCCTACCGCATCCACATCGTCAATGTTTACCATTTGACCATAGCGCTTCGCAGTGTTGGCCTTCCGCTTGTGGTGCAAACACCGATTTTTTGCCATTTCGGCGAGCAATGCAACCAGTTTCGCGGGAGTTTCCAACTCAACAGCTCCCAATGCCGTTCGCACAAAAAAGGTATTCCAGACAGATTGGCAAATATCGAGGCTCTCCAACTGATGCCGCATGCCGAATCTTGCCATCTTAAGTCCAACTATCCGCTGAATCTGTTCACCATAGTCGTCATGCAACTTGGTCATGGCGTCCTGTTCGCCGGCGCGGACTCGAGCAAACAGTTTCGTAAAGGATTCGACATCTTCCATGTGTTTCCGTCGATTGCATCACAGAATGAGCGTCATTCCAATCGAGTTCTAACGCCCCCCCAGTGCCTTCACCCACCGCTGCTGAAGTTCGGGGACTTTTTCGCCGTAAGATTTTTCGAGTGCTTCGGCTGCTCCCAGCCCCCCTTTGATTTCCTTCACGAAGTCGAGAAACTTTCGCGGCTTGTATTGGATGAGGAACGAGACCATGGCGTACGCAGTGAGGTGGTCCTCGGCCTGATAATCCCGCAAGATTTTGGGAAACATGTCATTCCAGGGCTTCAGCCCTCCAGCAGCAGCCAGCCGACGAACAGCGAGAGACCAGTCAGCGTCGATCTGCAAGTTATTCAAGGCATATTCGATGGAGTTAACCCGATTGGCATGAAGCGTGGCATTTTCGCAGTACGACGCGTAACCGACATTGAGCCAGGCCGGATCCTTGTATCCGGTGGCGCTGCGGATTTGATACGAAGAGACGAGAGCGATGGCCTGATGGTCCGGCGGCGGTCCCTCGGGAGAATATCGATAGAAGATGGAGTCCTTCACCCACGAGCCGGCGACCTCTCCCACCAGCGACCAGTCCTGCCGAGACGGGCCAAACACGGGATCAACTTTCAGCAGATTCACAAACTGCGTGTAGTTCGGCTTCTGGAAGAGAATGATGACATTGCAGTTGGCCGGATTGGTGGCGGTCAGTTCGACCGAACCGGTTAACCCTTCGAGATGCGATGTCATTGCTTCGAGCGCGAGGGCCACGCGCTGCGTATCTGCCGGAGGCAATTGGCTGTGCAGCGTAGCACGGCGGGTTTCCGCCCGCACCAACTGCCAGTTGGTCTTCTTCTCCCAATTGAGATGGACATCCATCGCGGTCTTGAGTCGCAGATCTTCGGCAGCCGCGAGCTGAGCATTATCCCCGTCCGGCTTGCAATTCGGGCAGAACTGTTCCCGCACGGCGTTTGCCCCCTTGGGTGCCGGCTGACCTTCCATCCAAAAGTAGGGCTGCGGGTTCTTCAGCGGCACCAAGCCCTGTCCTCGGCAGACTTCGCAGTCCGCGGTCGCGGGAGGGGGCCCCTTAGCAGCGGGTTTTTTGGTATCCCCCTTTTTAGAGCCCGTCTTGGGAGTGGTCTTAGCTGGCTTGGTTTTTTCTTTGGTCGGAGCCTTGGCTGGCTCTTCAGGAGTCTCTGGCTTTTCCGCAGCCGGCTTTTCGGGAGCAGGCTTTTCAGGGGCCGGCGTTTCAGGCATGGGGACGGGAGTTTCCGGAACCGGTGGCACGTCAGGAGTGGTTTCAGCAGGCTGGGTGAACTCGGGCGGCGGCGGCGTTTTGTCCAGCATTACGGGCTCAGCGGGCACTGCAGCAGGCCGTATTTTCTCTTTAGTGCGGTCGATGGTGGGAGCAACGACTTCGGGAAGGTCCTTCTCCTTAACGACCGCCGCCTTCTTTTTCCCTTCACCAGTCTTAGTCGCCTGAGCCACCGGCTTTCCACTGCCACCGAAAAATCCCCCCATCAGCAGAAATCCGACTATGCCGAGGATGGCTACGGACGCCAGCCCGATACCTCCGCCAATCCAGAGCGCGGAGTTGTTGTCTTTGCTGCTTGCATTCTTGCCGAGCGTGTTTCGCTCGGCGGAAGTGGATGATCTTGCTGAACTTCTGGCCGTCGATAATTGAATCACCGGCTGCTCAGGCTGATTCGGCTCCGGAAGCTGCGTCGCCGGTTCAACATCTTGTTGAGCGGGCTCCACATAACTCTCAACCTGCGGCTCTTCCATAGCCGGCTCGGTAGCGGGCATGTAAGCGGGAGGTGGCGGCGGAGGAACAGGAGGTGGGGCCGGCAGCGACGTGGTAGACAGCAACTTGGCCGTGACAGTTTCGCCACTGACGGAAAGGGCCATCTCCGACTGACAGACGGGGCAGCGCATCCGCCGCGACTTCGATTGCGGATTCACTCGCAGGCGTTTGTTGCAACTGGGGCAAAGGATTTCAGCCATAGTAGCCAGCTTAGCCCACTCTCTTGGAAATATCTATCGAGGCCGCGCCGCTGCAACTCCTACCAGGTCGTATTCCTGCGAAGCGACAATCTGCGTCGGCACAATCTGGCCCGACTTCAGCTTGAAGCGGTCGCCGGTGACGAAAACCAATCCGTCTACGTCCGGAGCATCTGCTTTGCTGCGGCCAACGAAGACGTTGTTTTCGCCTTCTACGGGCTGGTCGAGGATGACGTCCATCGTCTTGCCGACCTGAGCCTCGTTCCAGGCGAAGGAGATATCCTGCTGCACCTGCATCAATTCGTCGCGGCGAGATTCCTTCACGTCCTCGGGCAAATGGTCGTCGAGATTGACTGCCGGCGTACCCGGCTCATAGGAATAGGTAAAGACTCCCATCCGCTCAAACTTCTGTTCCCGGACAAAGCCGGCCATCTCCTGGAACTGCTCGTCAGTCTCGCCTGGAAAGCCGGTGATGAAGGTCGTTCGCATCGTCAGGTTAGGAATCCGGGAGCGGAGCTTGCCGATGAGGTTCTCCGTCTCGCTGCGGGTCACGCGGCGGGCCATCCGGCGGAGCATCGTGTCGTTGATGTGCTGCAGCGGCATGTCGATGTAGGGCACGATCCGTTTGCTGGAGGCAATCACGTCCGCCAATTCGTCGGTGATGTACATCGGGTAGAAGTACATCAGCCGCAGCCAGTCGATTCCCTGCACTTCTTCCAGTTTGCGAAGCAGCTCCGTCAGTCGCGGCTCGCCATAGAGGTCCAGGCCGTAATAAGTGGTGTCCTGAGCGACGATGATGATCTCCCTCGCACCATCCGCCACCAGTTGCTCCGCTTCTTGAACGATTGCTTCGATCGGTTTGCTGGCATGCTTGCCGCGCATCTTGGGGATGGCGCAAAACGTACAAAGCCGGTCGCAGCCTTCGGAAATCTTGAGGTAGGCAAAGTGCTTGGGCGTAATCCGAAGTCGCTCCGTGTCCGGCAACGCACGGATGGGTGCCGGCTGAAAGACAGTCCGCTGCTCTTCCAAATTCCCAACGAGCCGGTCGGCAACTCGCGTAATCTCCTCGCGCCCAAACACGCCGACCAAAAAGTCGATCTCCGGACGCTCGATGAGCAAATCTTCCTTCTGCCGCTCGGCCAAACAGCCGGAGACGATGACCCCTTTGGTCCCCCCCGCTTTTTTGAGGGCCAGCATTTCGTCGATAGCCGAAAACGATTCGGTGCGAGCCCGCTCAATGAACCCGCAGGTGTTGACGACAACAAAGTCCGCCCCGTCCGGCTCATTGACCAGCGTATAGCCGTCAATCCGGAGCAGTCCGAGCATCCGCTCGCTATCGACCAGGTTTTTCGGGCACCCCAGGCTGACGAACGCGTACGTCCCCTTCGAGTCGGTCTTCTTCGGTTGATCTATGTACGTACGAGGCAACGGAGCGGCTCCAAGGCGGGGTGGAAGAGAATCTTCCAAGTTTATGGGAGCCTGGAAGTCCTGGGGAGGGGCAAAATGCAAAATCCGGCGGCATTTTTAGGGGTCTTTCAGCCCAAAATCCTGGTGCATTTCATTCCCCAACATGCCGCCACCAATGCCAGGGGCGCAAAAAAAAGCCGCTCGACACCGGTCGTAGCGGCTTAAAGTACACTCAACAAGACTCAAACTTGTACTCTTCGGATGCGAAGGGGCTTTCTGCCTTGCCGAAAAGCTCTGATTACCTCGGTGATTACGCAGTGTAACGCCTGAGTCGGCTTTTGTACTCAGAGGCACCTAATCACCCCGGTTGTTGGCGTCCACAGCGTTTATGTCGCCGCACTAAGTAACGGCCGGTTGGTGTTCCAATCGCTCGACGCGATTGGCCAAAGCGTGGATGTCGTCCGCACGGGCGATACCCAGTTGATCGATGGCGCACTGAATCCGCTGATCGATCATCGCCTGTAGCTCGTCTCGTCCCTGTTCAATCGACTTCTTCACACCTGCCTTGATCAGGCCAAGCTGAATGAACGCATGATCGATGCGGCGATCGACCTCCGCCTCAAATTCCTTCTGCGCGGTTTCGCGGCGACGCATCAATTCGTCGCGGAATTCGTTCGCTTCCTTCTCGGACAGTTTGGCGCGCCGGGATATCTCCGCGACAAGTTCTTCCGCCTTGTCGCGAGCCAGACTCGCCAGGCCGAGACTGGCGAAAACACTCTGCTTAACAACGTCGAACATAGCTCTCTCCTTGGTAAGTAAGTAAGTGAACGCGTGGATTACCAGGACCAACTAGCTGGCCGCCGCCGCTGGAGTTTCTGCTGGAGCTGCATCGTTCCGAGCGATCACGGCGTCGACGATCGCCTCTTCAGCGTCGGATAGCGCGGCAACCGCGACGTAGACGGCGTCGGCCGCATATTGCTCAGCCAGTTCGGCGCGGGCGTTCAACAAGCCGCGCTCGCCCTTGGCCTTCCATTGGCTAATGGCGTCCTTGGCCTGGCCGATTTTCTGCTCGGCCCGGGATTTCAAGCTGGCTTGAGCCTGCTCGACCTTTTTCTTTTCCACTTCGATCTTGCTGCGGGCCTCGGTGAGGCATTTCTGCAGCGACTGTTCACCCTGCTTCGGAAGCTTTTGGACATTGGTCTTCAGCCTCGCCAACTGGTCTTCAAAGGTGTTGAGACGGTCCCTCAACTGGTCGCAGAACTGATCTACTCTGGCGCTCATAACGGCTCTCCTGAAATAAAGGTGAATTGCTCCTCCGTGGCAAGTGCGAATGCGTCGCAATTCCGTTGGCGTCGCGAGTTCCTTTTGAATGTAAGCGGCAATTGTCTCCCGCCTCAGCCGATGATTGAGAACTGGAGGGAGCAATTGCGAATGGTGTGCCGAACCAGCTTGAGGCCAGGCAATGCAGGCCGAGTGTCGACTCGACGATATCTTTCAAGATCAGGCCTGAGGCGGGTTCGCCTTTTCTTCACATTTTGTTCATCTCGAGCGTGACCGAACCGCACATGGCGCGCGCTTCAACGAATGTCACCATCGCCTTGAAGCGGGAATCCGCTGACCATTCAGTGCGCCGGCGCGGCATGGCGGATGCTTATGCTGCAAACATTTGCCGTCATTCACTCGCAGGAAAAAACAAATGGGTTCACTTCAAGTTTCCATACCCCATCAGCTTGGGCAGCAGGAAGTACTTCATAGAGCGCAGGGCTTTGTCGACGCATTGCAAACTCAGTACGCAATCTTCATCAAGGATGTCCACGGCCAATGGGTCGACAATCGCCTCGCGTTCAAGTTCAACGTTGGCCATTCGCCGATTGAGGGAACGCTGGTTGTCGAGGACCAGCGGCTCGTCGTCACCACTTCGTTGCCCCTGGCGGCCGCATTATTCCGCGGCACTAAGGTAGAGTAATCGCGAGGTGAGAGAGTGGTAAGGCAGATCGCGAGAGTGACCAACTGGCGGAGTTAATTAATTCAGTACCTTGGACCGAACCGCGACTTGAGGACTAGGTTATGCCCGCTGTGCTCTTTCCCGGAATCTTGGCCGCTAGCAGAGCTTAAATAGGTGGAGTAAGGACCTTCTCACAAGCAGCGGCCCGAGGCCGCGGGAGAAGGTTATGGTGTTAGGAGGTTTTGATCGTGACGA
>JBJXFF010000015.1:0-40072 GCA_046153945.1 Pirellulaceae bacterium | reverse complement strand
CTTCCAGTGAATCGCTGGGCTATTAGTCCAACTTCTACTTGCTCCCGTGGTACACTGCCGCTGGCGTCCGGTTTCCCAGGGACTGGTGCGGACGCTCGTGGCAGTAGAACTTGAAGTAGGACCTCAGGCCCGCGGTGAGAGACTCCCACGTCGGATACTCTTTCAGGTAAACGTCCTCGTACTTCACGCTCCGCCACAGCCGCTCCACGAACACGTTGTCCAAGCACCGGCCGCGACCGTCCATGCTGATCGCGATTCCCGCTCGCTCCAAGCGTCCTGTGAAGGCCAGGCTCGTGAACTGCGAGCCCTGGTCCGTGTTGAAGATCTCCGGCGAGCCGATCGCCAACGCTTGCTCCAGGGCGTCGAGGCAGAACGCGCCCTCGAGCGTGGGGGATAATTCCCACGACAGCACGTATCGGCTGTACCAGTCCAAGACTGCAGTCAGGTAGCCGTAGCCGCGGGCCAGCGGAATGTACGTGATGTCGGTGCTCCAAACCTGGTTGGGCCGGAGAATCGCCACATCCCGCAGTAAATACGGGTAAATCCGATGCTCCAGGCACCGCCGCGTCGTGCTCGGCCGCGGATAAATCGCTTCCAGACCCATCGTTCGCATCAACCGCTGCACCCGCTTCCGATTGACCGCGTAGCCTTGCTGCGTCAGCCAGAACGCCATGTTCCGCGAACCGTAAAACGGCGTCCGCAGGTACTGCTCGTCGATCAGCCGCATCAAGGTCAGGTTCTCCGCCGACTCTCCAGCCGGCTCTCGATACCAGCTCGATCGGTTCAGCCCCAGCAGCACGCACTGCCGCCGAATGCTCAGCTCGCGATGATTCGGTTCGATCCATGTCCGTTTCTCCCTCACGCTACTTGGCAACTTTTTTTTTGAGCCAATCCAGCTCCGTCTGCATCCGCTCCAGCGTCGTCGCCAGTTCCGCCTCCCGCGCACTCGGCGTCGCCTCTCCCGAAAATATCCGCTGGGCGGCCTTCTCCAGCTGATGCTGCCACTGGCTCACCTGTGTCGGATGCACGCCATACCGCAACCCCAACTCGCTCGGCGTCCCCTCCCCCCGCAACGCCGCCAACGCCACCTTCGCCTTGAACGACGCCCGATGTACCTGATGCTTCTTGACCATCCTGGACCTCCGCTTGGCTGTTTCTACTATCTTCCAGTTTCAGCCACCCTGGTCCAGTTTTCGGGGTCCACTACAAAGACATGTCTTGCGAAGGCTTTTCAGTTCATGGGAAAAAATGTCCACTATCCTGAGTAGTCTTTTTTTCCTGCCCAAAGAGAGCCCCCCTGATTGCTGTCGCGGGTGATCGTGGGCGAGGCTGAACAACAGAAATATCGAATCGCACGACCGTTCACTTCACGTCCAACGCCAAGGAAGTTGCAGCTAACGCTGCTTTTCACGAAATGCATCGGGCCGTCCGCGGAGGTCTCGCGAACGAGCACGAGCATTGGAATTGGGACATGAAAGACACGGCAAGCAGGCGTCGAGAATTCGAGTTTATCTCGTAGGGCGCGGTGTTCGCAGAGTGTGCAATAGACTTTGGCGGATGACAATAGAGGGCGATCTATTCAATTTGGAGATGCAATCGCTACGGTCTCCTCGCGACGTTCATCCGCGTTCACTGTAGTAATCCAACTCGACACATCCTCGCCATGACTTCCGTGTTGTCTGTGTCCCAATCCTCTTCGATGCTGGACGACCAATCGTGGGGGTATTTCAATTTCAGCATCATGACTCGATGAAAATGGAAAACTCAACTGGAGAGTTCCTTGCGGCTCTCCAACGGATGGGCGGCCCATGAGCGAAGTCTTATAATGTAGAAGTCAACAATCGCGTCCCCCTCGGATGCCGCCGCCTGGATCTTGGGATTGAAGAAACCGGAAATCTTTCGCGGAGTGGCTCTGCCTTGAATCAAGTTGCTTCTCCATCACGTCCACCCTGGGGTCGCCGAGCGCTGCTCGTGATCGGCGGAGTTGTTTTCGCTTTGGGAGGATTCTGGCTTGCCTGCTGGTTGCTCTTTGGGTCCGGACGGCCCTCGAGCGTGGAGGAAGTCAAAGCTGTTCCGCCCGTGGTGCCCAACGTAACGCCGGCGGCATCAGGAAACCCTCGGGGTTATCTGGGAATTCAGGCCTGCGAAACGTGCCATACCCAGCGGGTGAAGGAGTTTAAGGGAACTCGACATTACCTGGCCTGCATGCCCCCTGATCCAACCCAAATGCCAGCCGAGTTCAAATCGGGACTGGGGAAACTGACAACTGCTGATCCCAACCTGCGCTTCGAGATGGTCAAAGACGGTGACGAATACATCCAAAAGACCATTCGCACGATTCCCGGTACGGGGCCTCAGGAAACCAAATCGGTGATTGCCTTGGTCTATGGTCAGGGGGGTACTGCAGATCAGGTTTACTTCGGTTGGCGGGACAATCGGCTCTTTGAGTTTCCGGTGGCCCGTCTGTTGCCGCAAAATGAGTGGGGGAGCGCCAAGATAGACCGCAACGGTGCCGGGGATTTTGCCCGAGAAACAACCCCGCGTTGCCTGGAATGCCACAATGTCTGGTTCAAGCAAACTCCTGGCACGCTCAATGAATACGACCGCCAGGACGTTCTCCTGGGAGTGACGTGCGAAAAGTGCCACGGCCCTGGCCGCGATCACGTTGCCTGGCACAAAGCCAATCCCGACGCCAAGTCGGGCAAGGAAATTGTCCATCCGGGCCACCTATCTCGGGAGAATTTGATGGCGGTCTGCGGCCAATGCCACAGCAATGCGCCGAAGTACGCCGCGGAGCCCTTTACCTTCCAGCCGGGAGAGCCGCTGGACCGTTATTTCAAAACACTGCACTCCGAATTTCCTGAAGACGATCACGTGGCCAATCAGGACACCTATTTGCGGCAGAGCAAGTGCTATCAGCAGAGCGAGACGATGACTTGTATTACCTGCCACGATCCGCATCACCCCGAAGAACATGCCACGCCGGTTCGGCAGCAAACTTGCCTGAAGTGCCATGCCGCGGACAAATGCACCGACCGGCCGCAATTGCCGGCGGATGTGCGGGACAATTGCATTGGGTGCCACATGCCCCACGTCAACAAGATTCAAGTTCACTTCTTTACGTCCAAAGATGCCTACGTTCCACCGGCCAAACGGTACGAACACAAAATTGGGATATATCCCTTGCAGCGGCAGGAGATGATTCTGGAGTCGCTGCGAAAAAAGAAAGACCCGGAGAGCCGCAAGCAGGCTGAAAAGTTGGGTCAGGAACTGGCGAACGCTTGGATTGTGGAGGGGGATAATCTGCGGGAGGCGTACCGCATCCTGGCAGCCATTGACGCCTTTCGCCAGGCGCAGCGAATCCTGCCGGGAACTGACTCGCGGCAAAAGCTCGCGCAGGTCCTGGACATGAACTCCCGGATCGACAGCGGTTGGTTTCAAGCTGCCAAGGAGATTCAAGAAAAACGCTACGCGGAAGCGGCCAGGACGCTGGAAGATGTGTTGGCCATCAAGCCCAACCTGGCGATGGCCCATGGCAAGCTGGGGACCGTTTATGCCTCGTTGGGAAAGAAGGAGAAGGCCCGCGAGCATCTCCAGGCGGTTTCCCGTTTCGACCCCGAGGATCCCTATGGGGAGTCGATGCTGGGTTGGCTCGCATTATTGGAAGGTCAACACCGCGCAGCAGTGGAGCACTACCAACTCGCCGCGGAAATGGAGCCGCGAAATGCAAAGGTCAAATTCAACAAAGGATTAGCCCATTTGGGACTGGAGCAGTGGGAAGATGGTCGAGTCACTTTCTTAAGTGTCCTCGAAATGGACCCCCAGAACTCAGGGGCCTTTCAGGGGCTGAGCCGTGCGCTTCGCGGCCAAGGACAGCATTTGGAAGCGCTCCAGCACGCCCAGCGGGCGGCTGAATTGACTCGCTACGAGAGTGCCGATGTCCTGCTCACGCTGGCGGATGCCTATGCGGATGCCGGACGCATCCGGGAGGCGACCAGCACCGCGCGTCGCGCGCTGACGGCAGTCCAAGGAGGCAACCGCCAACTGGCCGAACAGATCGTGGGCAAAATTGCTGAATTCCAAAAGCGCGAATCGGGCTCCCGATGAACGCGAATTGGCTCTTATCTGGTTGGACTTGAATCTATCCCAAGTGGCACCGCGGGTTCGACAATGGTCAGTTCGTCTCCTGCCTGGGGAGCCGCAAGCTTTTGGATAGTACCCGACGGCCAATGAATCGTCAGCGACTCCAATTTGGTCCCTTTGGGAAAGGCAAAGAGCGGGCGGTCATCGGAATGGGAGGTGTAGCTGGCTCCGCTTTTGACGAATCGCATGAGCTTTTCGGTGGCTGTCTCCAGTACCAGCCGGGCGCCAATCCCATCGCGATTGGCCGCTCGGCCAATCAGCCGCACGCGGAGCCAGGAATTTCCGTCCGTGCTGTCGTTGCGCAGCAATGCCGAGGGTTCGTCATTATTCGTGAAGCCGAAGTCATAGTCCCCGTCATTGTCTAAGTCGCCGACAGCAAATCCTCTCCCCAGGTGGGGCGCATCGAGATACGAGCCGTCTCCAAGATGCAGGGGGTCATAAGACTTTCCTTGCTGATTCATCAGAATCAGAGGGACCTGACGGACCGGAATTTCCCGAGGATGAAATTGGACATGTCCGTTGTTGACCACCAGATCCTCAAATCCATCCCGGTCTAAATCCACGAACATGGTCCCAAAGCCGACGAACACGCTCCCAATCGCGGTGATTCCGAGAGGCTCACTGACATGACGGAAGAAACCGCGGCCGTCGTTTTGGTACATCGCAAAAGTTTCGCGCTCGTAGTTGGCTACCCAGATATCGGGAAGCCCATCGTGGTTGAAGTCCGCGAGATCGGTTCCCATGCTCCCGTTGGGGATCCCCTTATGATCCACTGCGCAGCCGCGGAGCGCTGCATCTTCCTCGAACTTGCCAGTGCCGTCGTTGAGGTACAGAAAATTCTCGGTCGTATCATTGCAGACGTAGATGTCCTGATCGCCATCGAGATCCAAGTCCGCGGTAAGTACGGCAAGACCTTTGCCATCGGGCTTGAGACCGGCGGATGCGGAAGCATCGCGGAAAGTCCCGTCTCCATTGCTCACGTAAAGAGTGTCCGACAGCGCTTTGAACGCCTTGGGAGGGCAAGTTTCCCTCTTGTTGATCGTAGTGTCAGCCGCCACGCAATGAGGATCATTCTGAAAGGACCAGTCCACGTAGTGGGCAACATACAGGTCTAAATTGCCGTCTTGATTGAAATCGCCGAACGCGCCGGTGGTGCTCCACAACTTGTCTGCCAGCAGCGAGGCGGCGTGCCCCTCCTCAAAATTTCCATCCCCCATGTTTCGCCAAAGCTGCACTCCGCCATAGCCGCAAATCAGCACGTCCTGAAAGCCGTCATTGTCATAATCAGCGGCAGTGCAGCCATGTTTGAAGCGATCACCCGCAAATCCGCCGGCAGGCTGAGAGACATTGTCGAACTTCCAGTTGCCCCGATTGCGGTAGAGGGCGCTAGGATATCCCCCCAACTCCTTGTTCAGGGGTCCGCGATAGAGTCCACCACCAACGTGCAGGATGTCCAGCAAGCCATCTCGATCGAAGTCGAACATTCCCTGCCCGCCGCCGACCGACTCCAAAATGGCCCGGTTCATTTTTTGGTTGTCGTTCTTGTACGTGAAGTCAATTCCGGCGGACTTGGTGACATCGGTGAACTTGATCGAGGAGGCGTGCGCGGTGCCGGCGCTCGAATTGCCCGTTCCTGGAAGCGTCGCGGGAACGGTTGCCTTCGGAGTGGTGGTGACAGTGGAGGGGGACGGCCCACAGCCCGCTGCCGCAGAGAAAAAAATGAAGAGAATGATATTGGCGAGTTGGCGATGCAAGGTCATGACGAGGCTCGATTGCAACAGTGATTCGCGCGGTGGCTTGAGATTGCCGTTCTGGTCATCTTACTCCGTCTTGTGAAAGCCTTCACGCCCGCAAGTCGAGATCTCTCCTTGCTTGCCAAATGCTAACAGGGCGAGTCGGTTGACTCGCCCTGTTGAATTTACGCCGTCTTCAGTCAATCTGTTCGCGACTACCACGGTCCCCGCACCGGATAAATCCCAAACTGGTCCGTGTGGCTCGGCCACGCGGGAGTGGGGTTGTAGGTGCCGCCGGTCGCATTCAGCTCGCCGGGATAATAACGGCCGAACTGGTGATAAATTGGCCGGATTTCACTGCCGGTCACGCCCCAGCCCCAGCTCGCCATGGTGTGCGAAGTGGGGGGAACCACCAGGGCCAGCGGGACGCCGGCGCTGGTGTTGGTATAGTTGCCGTGCCACGGGCGGTTGGCAGAATAGCGCATCGCCTGGCGATGGCCGCGGCTATAGGGGCCGCCGGCCTGGGCTTGGCTGGACAGAACAAGCACCGCGGACGCACAGGCGACGACGATGAGGATCGGACGAAGGTTCACGGGAGTTCTCCGGCAGGATTTTGAGGGAATTGCCTAGTGACCAAAGATCGAGTGTCCGTAGTGGACGCTCGTTCGGGTCAGCCCAAGGCCCCCGTTATAATAACGGTGGTAGGTGCGGTGATGCGTATACATGAACTCATGCGGCATGAGCGGCTGGTAGGTGATGTAGGTGTTGCCCACGAACTGCGGCACCGGCCGGGGCGATAGATAGAGCTGTGCCCCCATCCCGCCACAGTTGTTGCCGACGTAGTGGTTGTAGAACAGGTCCTGCTGGGCGTAGTTGCGATAGTTGCAATTTCCCAGGGCGTTGTACTTGCCGTGCCCCTGGCCGGCATAGCTGCCGTCATAGGGACTGCGATTGACCTGGTGGTGCGGCGCGGTGCCGTGGGTGGAATGTCCGCCGGGGCAATTCGGGCAGTCCTGGGCGGCAGCGATGGCGGCCAGCAGCGAGAGGCTCAGCACGGCCGAGGCAGCCAGCGCCGAATTGAAAATCGTCCGTGTCATGAGGTGCTCCTTGCAGCGATTGGTATAGTAGTCCGCTCATGGAGTGAGAGGGCTACTTTCGTCTTTCGGCCAAGGTCAGGCTGTGACCATAGTTCTTCCCCTGCTTGCCGGGACAAATGCGCGCACCCTGCCGATAGCTCCCGTAACAGCGTTAAAGCCGACTGGGATGAAATCCCGTAAAACGCTACAATCCCGAGAGTTTGACATCGGCAAGTTTGCTCCTTTCGTGGGTGGACGAGCGTGGGTTGTTTTTGGGTTTGGTAACGGAGTGCCCCAATCATTATGGCGAAGGCAACGAAAGAACCGGCATCTCGAATCTCAGCGGCAGAAGATGCGGAAGAATCCGCAAACGGCTCGGCTGCCAATGGTCACGCCAATGGCCAGTCCAACGGGCACTCCAATGGACATTCCAGCGGCCATCTCACCGCGGAAAGCGGCACGGGCAAGCGCCGGGCCACCGCGGAGTCGATGGCGACCAAGCAGCGGGACATCTCCGTCAGCGAGTTCTTTGCCAAGAACCGCCACCTGCTCGGCTTCGATAATCCCCGCAAGGCCCTCCTCACCACGGTGAAGGAGGCGGTAGATAATAGTCTCGATGCCTGCGAGGAAGCCGGCCTGGTGCCCGAAATCTGGGTCGCAATCGAAGCGACCGGCAACAACCGCTTCAAAGTGAGCGTTCAGGACAACGGCCCTGGCATCGTCAAAAAGCAAATCCCCCTCATCTTCGGCAAACTCCTCTACGGCAGCAAATTTCATCGCCTTCGGATGAGCCGCGGCCAGCAAGGGATCGGCATCTCCGCCGCCGGCATGTACGGCATGCTCACTACCGGCAAGCCGGTGAAGATCATCTCCAAAATCTCGGTCCGCAAGCCGGCTCACTACTTCGAACTGCAGATCGACACCAAGCGGAACCATCCCGAAATCATCAACGGCAAAGGAGAAGGAGAAGACATTCAGCCCGGCGACAAGGGGCACAAATACATGCTCGCCCATGGCATCGACTGGGTCGCCCATTACCCAGCCGAAGAAGGGAAAGAGCCAGTCGAGGTGAAGAGCGGCACTCGCGTTACCATCGAACTCGAAGGGAAGTATCTTCGCGGGCGCGGGAGCGTGGATGAATATTTGGAACAGACCGCCATCGCCAACCCGCACGTCACGCTCCACTATAAAGACGCCGAGGGAATCGAAACCAGCTACAACCGCAGCACCACGCAGCTCCCCCCCGAGCCCAAGGAAATCAAGCCCCACCCCTACGGCGTGGAACTTGGCCGGCTGGTGACGATGCTCAAGGATACGCATACCACCACGATCACCCAGTTTCTGACAGACTCCTTCTCACGGGTCAGCTCTCATGTCGCCAAGCAAATTTGCGAAGCGGCCAAGGTCAGCACCCGGGCCAGCGTCACCAAAATTGGCCGGCAGGAAGCAGATGCGATCTATCAGGCAATTCAGAACACTCGCATCAGTGCCCCGAATACCGACTGCATCTGCCCCATCGGTGAGCCGCTGATCCTGTCGGGTCTGCACCATGTCGTTCCCGGCGAGTTCTACACCGCCGCCACTCGCCCTCCCGCCGTCTATCGCGGCAACCCGTTCGTGATCGAAGTCGGCCTCGCCTACGGCGGCACCAGTGCGGCTCAGAAGGTGTCACTCGAGACGTTGACCGAAATGCTCGGCGAAAGCGACGCCCGCACGCTGCGTCAGTTCCTGATGAACACGTTCGACGGCGTTGGTAACGATGCTTCCGAGAAAATCTTGACCGAAGCCAAGATGGGAACGCGGCAGAGCCCGGCGAAGCTCAAGAAAGACGAAATCCTTCAGCTTCACGCGGCGATGAAAAATGTGAATCTCTCCGAAGGCCAGACGATGCAAGTCCTGCGTTACGCCAATCGCGTCCCGCTTCAGTTCCAGCCGGCGGCTTGCGCCATCACGCAGTCGGTCCTCGGCAACAATTGGCGAAGCTACGGCCTGTCGCAGTCGCGCGGCCAGCTGCCTCAGGGGCCCATCACCGTAATGGTCCACATGGCCAGCGTCTGGGTCCCCTTCACCAGCGAATCCAAGGAAGCCATCGCCGGCTATCCCGAAATCCAGAAGGAGCTTCGCCTCGGCCTCCAAGCCGTCGGCCGCAAGCTCGGCATGTACCTCAACGCCCGCAAAAAGGTGAAGCAGGAAGGGGAGCGGCGGAGCATCTTCCTCCGTTACCTTGGCGAAGTGGCTGAAGCTTGCGGCGTCATCAGCGATCTTTCCGAGAAGAAGAAGACCGAGCTTTACGAAAAATTGTTGCATGTCGCCAAACGCAAGACGGCCGAAGCCGACGTCAAGTTCGACGACCGCGGGAAGAAGCGAACCGATGACGAAGCGGAGGACTTTGGCGACAACGTGCTGATCGTGAATCCGGAGCCGGAGGAGCAATAATAAAGTAATAGATCACAGCTTCTGGAGTTGACCAATTATGACCCTCGAACGTCTCCGCGAATTGTACCAATCGAAACCGTTTCATCCCTTTATCGTTCATCTAGCAGATGGACGAGAGGTCACCGTTAAGTCACCTGAGTTTATGTCGTTCTCGCCAAGCGGCAGGACCATCGTCGTTCATGAGCCGGACGACTCGATGCGGATTATTGACTTGCTGCTTGTCACGGAACTACACGTCCAACCAAACGGTAAGACAGGAAAACAGGCACCGCCAAGGCGAAAGTAGGTCTGACCGCCATTTTGGACGCAGTCAGTCAGGAAGACACTCTCTTATTGCCGATTTACTTCATGGCCAAGAAACCCACCCGCACCGACTCCAAAGCCCCAGCAGTCCTCACTCCCAAGGACAAGAAGACCATCTCCAGCCTCCGCGATCTCGCGGGCCAAGTGATTGGAACGGCGGAGAAGAGCCGAGCTCCCCATTTGGACATCCCCAGCCGCAGCTTGTCGAACGTGAAGTTCAACCAGTCGCGGAAGATCGTGGAAATGGGCTCCGGGACCAACCGCCGTGAGCTGTTCAACCTTTCGCAGGCCAAGGCCTACATGCAGACGCTTCTCGTCGGCAGCGGGGCGAAGCGGCTGATTGAGCAGGGGAAGACGACCAGCTTGCGAGGTCTGTATTACATGCTCAAGCACACGATCAAAGGGACCAGCGAGGAGACCTTCTCCGAGCAGAGCGAGTCCGACACGATGATCGAGGACGTCGAAGTCCTGCTGGAAGCCCTTCGCGAAGAACTGCACCTTTACGCCCAGAAGCGCGGCGAAATGGTCGGCCCGATTACCGTGGTCGATAGCGGCGACGAGATCGACTGCACCCGCATGGGCTCCGGCGGCTACGGAATTCCTTCCATTGTGGAAGAGGACCGGATTCAGTTCAAGAATTGCAAAGCCAAGTTCGTCTTGCATGTCGAAAAGGACACGGTCTGGCAGCGGTTCAACGAAGACAAATTCTGGGCCAAGCACAACTGCATTCTCACCCACGGTGCTGGCCAACCCCCCCGTGGCGTTCGGCGAATGCTCTATCGGCTTTACCACGAACTCGATCTCCCCATCTACTGCGTTCTCGATAACGACCCCTGGGGCTACTACATCTACAGCGTTCTCAAGCAGGGCTCCATCAACCTCGCCTACGAATCCAAGCGGATGGCCATCCCCGGCTGCCGCTACCTTGGCCTGCGGAGCAACGACTACGAACGCTGCGGACTTTCCTCCAGCGTGCAGATCAAGCTCAACGACCAGGACATCAAGCGGGCCAACCAGATCAAGGCCTATCCCTGGTTCGAAAAGAAAAAAGCCTGGCAGAACGAAATCGACAAGATGCTGAAAAACGGCTTCAAGCTCGAAGTCGAATCCCTCATCAGCAAGGACATCAGCTACGTCACCGAAGAGTACGTGCCGCAGCGGTTGGAAGAGGGGAATTTTCTGGATTAACTTGACGGCATTCCTTTCACTCCAACAGTTCCGCGAGCATCAACTCCGTCCTCGTCAAAAACGCCTTCGTCACTTTGTAGTGCTCGGTCTCTTCGTAGGCGATAGGGGCAATTCCCTCCTGCGTGAAGTGATAGATGGTCGAAAACGGATATGCCATGATGATGGGGGAGTGCGTGGCGATGATGAGTTGCGAGCCGGCTTTGACCAGCTCGTGCAGGCCGACGAGAAACGTCAACTGCCGCTGAGGCGACAGTGCTGCTTCGGGCTCGTCGAAGAGGTAAAGGCCGTTCCCGCCGAGCCGCTCGGTAAGGAGCGAGAGGAACGCTTCGCCGTGGGACTGCTGATGCAGGGGGACTGGACCGTGACTGCTCCCTCCCAGGTCGTCGATATAGCTGCTCAGGTTGTAAAAGCTCTCGGCCCGAAGGAAGTAACTGTCACTGCGAGCTAGTTTCCTGCCTGGCCGTCCGAGTTGGAGCTTGCCGGGCAATTTAGGGTGATGGGTATCGCGCGTCTTGAACATCGCATGCCGCGAGCCCCCTTCGGCATTGAACCCCTCCGCCACCGCGATTGCCTCCAGGAGGGTCGATTTGCCAGTCCCGTTCTCGCCGACGAAGAAGGTCACATTCCGGTGCAGTTCCAGGGTGTGCAGGTGCCTGATCGCCGGGATGGAATAGGGATACTCGTCAAACGAATCGACCCAATCGCGGCGCAGCGAAACGGTCTTGATGAACGGGTCGTCGGTGGGGGCACGCATCTCCTCAGGATATGCCTGCCGAAGTGTGGGTCAAGCGCTGCACCCGCCTCTTCCCGCAACGGGGCGACAGGGATAGGCTAAAATCGGTCTGCCGTCCGTTTGAAGTTCAACGAGTTTTGCCATGCCCGCGCTGTACGAACATTTGGGTATTCGCTTTTTCTACCCGGAGAACTGGTCTCTCGTGGATGAGGAGTTCGAGGCTTGGCCCCGGAGCGTGACGGTGCAGAGCGCGGAAACCAGCTTTTTCTCACTTCATGTCTATCCGGCAAAACAGGAGATGGGACCAATTATCGACACGGTGATTGAGACGATTCGCGAGGTGTATCCCGAACTGGAGATCCTGGAAGCAAAAGAGAAAGTCGGGGACGTGCCGGCCCAAGGGGTCGATATCTGCTTCTTCTTTCTCGACCTCCTGGTGGAAGCCAAAATCCGGGCCGTGCAGTCTCCAACCTATACCCTGGTCTGGCACTACCAGGCCGAAAGCCGCGAGTTTGAGAAGATGGAGCAGGTCTTTCAAGCCATCGCGACGAGCTTGATGCAGACGCAAGTGGCAGCTGTAAAGAAATAGAAATTCGCTGGGGTCGGGAGGCTCGCGACCAACTGGCGGAACAGCGGCGTCAGCAAATTCTTTCGATAGGGATCAGGTTGATCTTGGCAATCACCTCGGCCAACAGCATCACATCACCGAGGTCTAGATCGATGTCCAGCAGGTTCACCTCGTGCAGGAGTTCGCACCTTTCCCCCACGGCTTCCTTCGGCACAATAACTCGGACGCTGTCCGTGGCGTCTCGGCAGGTGGCGTAAACGCAGTGGCTGGTGCTGACGCCGGTGACGATCAGCGTGTCGATGCCGAGCGAGGCGAGCATCTCGTGCAGGTTGGTCCCCTTGAAGGCGGAGGCATAACGCTTGCGGATCAGTTTTTCATTCGGCCGCCGCTGGAGGCGCGGATCGAGTTCGAACATGGCCGGATCTTGCGCCCCGGTTCCCAGCCGCAACTTTTTGTTTTGAGGGCTGGGTGGATCCGACGGATCGAGGGCATAGCTCGTAAAGAAAACCGGAATGTCAGCGCCGCGGGCGGCTGCCAGGACGGACAGCGTGCTTTGCACGACCGATTCCACATCGCTTCCGACTTGTGTCGTCGGCTGGGTCCAGAAAATCGCCAAGTCAATCACAATCAGCGCCGGCCTTTGGCCAAAGCCGACCCGCCCGCCCCAACCGCGGTCCAAAAACCGTCGGTGCAATTCCGCCATGTGGTCCTGCAAAGGTCCTCGGAGGTTATCGGGCAATCGAAGGTCGGCGCTGCCGAAGGGAGTGGGGGAAGACATTGCAACTGCTCCAGGAGGCTGTTGATGGACTGGTAAGTGCTTGCCAAAAGAAGGTGGGGACACCACGACAATTGCCTAGTGTAGTATTTGTAGTTGACCGAAAGCCACTGCCAACACCCAAGGACATTTGCTCCTCATGAAAACCATCCTCGGCATCGGCGCTCATTACCACGACTGCGTGTTCGGCATTCCCGGCATCATGCTCAAGGCGGTGCGGAAGAATTATCGAGTGGTCATCTTGTCGCTCATCGGCGACTACAGCAATTGGAAGCCGGCGCAGGGGCGGGAAAAGGAGATTGTGGCGGGGACGATTGACATTTGCAAAGAGTACGGGGCCGAGATGCGGTTCCTCAAATTCGCTGGGACGAGTTTCGAGGTCACGGAAGCGAACAAGCTGGCCGTGGCGGAGGCGGTGGCCGCGATTGAGCCCGACATTGCCTTCACGCTCTGGCCGCATGACAGCCACTCCGACCATGAAGCGGCTTCCGCTCTCGCTAAGATCGCCCTGCGGCATGGGGACCGTCTTCTCCCGAAGGGGAGCCGCTTTAAGCACCCGCAGCAGATCTATCACTTCGACAACGGGCCACGACACACCATCGGCTTTGAGCCGAACACGTTTGTGGACGTGACCGAAGAATGGCCGCGGGCCATCGAGTGGCTCGGCCGACTGATGGCTTTGGTCGGGAATCAGAAGTATGACCCGACGACGCTGGACGGAGCTCAGAAGGCCAAGGAAACACAAGCCCTCTATCGGGGCATGACTTGCGGAGTGAAGTACTCTGAGGCGGTCCGTGCGGCGGATGCCTACCCGCGGGACATATTCTGACGTTTGCCGAATGTTAGACTGATGATTGGCTCCATCCATTGGCAATGCACCTGACGGCAACGCACTCGACGATGACCACAAACAATCTTTTCGCTATTTTGAGCGTCACCTTCTGTTTCACCTTGCTCGCGCCGCTATCGGCTAAGGAACCGGAGCCGAAACTTCCGCCTGCCGCTGCGCAAACGGTCGATTTCCATCGGGACATCGCCCCCATCCTCCGCGGCAGTTGCCTCAAGTGTCATTCGGGGGAACAGGCCAAGGGGAAGCTGCGGATGGAGACGCGGGAGCTGATGATGAAGGGGGGCGAGAGTGGAGCGGTAGTGGTGAGCGGCAAGAGCGGCGAGAGTGAGCTGATTCGGCTGGTGGCGGGGCTGGAGAAGGAGCGAGTGATGCCGGCCCAGGGGCCGCGACTGAAGGAAGAGCAGATTGGCCTGCTGCGGGCGTGGATTGATCAGGGGCTGAAGTGGGACGCCGGCTTTCGGTTCAAGTCCGTGCAGCAGATGCCGCTGGAGCCGCGGAAGGTGACGCTGCCGTCGTTTGCTAAAGGGCTGCTGCCGACGAATCCGATTGACTTGCTGCTGCGGGACTACATTCAGCAGAATAAGGTGGAGTTCAAGGAGTTCGCCAGCGACGGGGTCTTCGCCCGCCGCGTCTATCTGGACCTCGTTGGGCAGCTACCGCCAACGGAGGTTGTGGAGCATTTCACCACGGTGAAGGACGACCCGCTCAAGCGGCACAAGCTTGTCCGCCAGTTGCTCGACAATAAAAAAGCCTATGCCGAACACTGGCTGACGTTCTGGAACGACCAGCTTCGCAACGCCTATCGCGGCACCGGCTTCATCGATGGAGGCCGCAAGCCGATCACCGACTGGCTCTACAAATCGCTGTACGACAACAAGCCGTACGACCAGTTCGTGCACGAGCTGATCAGCCCAGTGCCGGGGAGCGAGGGGTTCACCGGCGGCATCACCTGGCGGGGCGTGGTGAACGCCAGCCAGCGGCGGGAGATGCAGGCGGCCCAGAACATCGGCCAGGTATTTCTCGGCACGAATCTCAAGTGCGCCTCCTGCCACGATAGCTTTGTGAACCACTGGAAGCTGACCGATTCCTATGGCCTGGCCGCGATCTTCGCCGATGGCCCGCTGGAAATGCACCGCTGCGACAAGCGGACCGGCGAGATGGCGAAGGTCGCGTTCATTTACCCGCAGCTCGGCAGCATCGATGCCGCCGCCCCCAAAGCCGAGCGGATGAAACAGCTCGCCGACCTGATGACTGGCCCCAAAAACGGCCGTTTGGCCCGCGTCATCGTCAATCGGCTCTGGGCGCAGCTTATGGGACAAGGACTTGTCGAACCACTCGACGACCTGGACCAGCCGGCGTGGAACCAGGATTTGCTCGATTGGCTGGCGGCGGATTTGGTGGAGCACAAGTACGACCTGAAGCATACGCTGGAACTCATCTGCACATCCGACGCCTATTCGCGGCCGACGGTCGGCGCTCCCAAGATCGACGAAAGCGAATTCGTCTTCCGCGGCCCCATTGTGAAACGGATGTCAGCCGAGCAGTTCGTCGATGCGGTTTCCGTACTCACCGGCACTCCCCCCGGACAACCTGCGGTGACGCTGCCGCCGGTGGAGAAGGGAGCCACGGCGGAAGTCAAGCTCGCGGGCAAATGGATTTGGAACGACGCCAACGCAGCGAAAGCAGCGAGTGGCGGACGGGTATTCTTCCGCAAGAGCTTCGAGCTGACCGAATTGCCAACGCGAGCGCTCGCGGTGATGACTTGCGATAACGAATTCATGCTCTTCGTCAACGGCCGCAAAGTGGTCGAAGGAAAAGAATGGTCCTCGCCGACTGCTCAGAGCCTTCAGCCGTACTTGCAGAAGGGAATGAACGTTATCGCCATCGAAGCGACCAACTGGCCCGATGTGGAAAACAAAAAGGGCCTCGAAAACAAATCTCCTAACCCTGCCGGCCTGGCATTTTCGCTGGCCTATCAACTGGACAAGAGCAGCCCGTGGGGAGTTTTAGAAACCGACGAAACGTGGCTCGCCCACGGCAAGTATCTCGTTGGCTGGGGGAAGAACGATTTTGAGCCGCAGGGATGGCAACATGCCAAGGAACTCGGTGGCTACGAAATCGGCCCCTGGAACATCGCCGCCAAGTTCCAGTCGGCCCTCACCACAGCCAGCAGCACCATCCCCGGCGGCCACGTCCGCGCTTCGCTCGTCAACGACGACCCGCTGACCCGCGCCCTCGGCCGCCCCAATCGCGAACAAGTTGTCACCCGCCGCGACAGCCTCGCCACCACGCTGCAAGCATTGGAACTCACCAACGGTACCACGCTCGACGCGCTGCTGAAGCGCGGCGCGGAAAAATGGCTGAAGGCGGTCAGCGACGTCGAAGGAAAGACCCATCCCCCCACCTGCATCACCCGCGGCATCTATACCACCGCCCTCAGTCGCGAACCCACTGCCGCCGAGCTGGCCGCCTCCCGCGAGCTCCTTGGCGACAAGCCGACGAAGGAGAGCGTGGAAGACCTGCTCTGGATCGTGGCCATGCTGCCGGAATTCCAGTTGGTACACTAATGAGTGGGGTAGGCTTCCAGCCTGCCCGGAAAATGCTTCATGAAAATCCTATGATTACCTCCTTCTCTCGCCGCTCCTTCCTCCAAACCTCCGCGGCCACCCTCAGCGCCCTCGCTGCCGGCCCCGCTCGCCAAATTCTCGGCGACGACAAAGCCGCTGGCAGCTCCGGCTCTTCAAAACCCAAAGCCACTGCCGACTCCGTCATCGTCCTCTGGATGGGTGGCGGCATGGCCCATACAGAAACCTTCGATCCCAAGAAGTACACGCCCTACGAAAAGGGAATGTCGCCGGACAAGGTGCTCAGCACATTCCCCGCCATCGACACCGCCGTCGACAACATCAAGATTTCGCAGGGGCTCGAAAACGTCGCCAAGGTCATGGACCGGGCCTGCCTCCTTCGCGGCTACACGGCTGGGGACCTCGGCTTTATTCTCCATTCGCGGCATCAGTATCACTGGCACACCGGCTATGCCCCGCCGCAGACGGTGGCCGCTCCGCACATCGGCTCGGTCATCGCCCGCACGCTCGGCCCGCGCGACCCGGCCATGCCCGCGTTCATCGACATCGGCCAGCGGTTCGACCTCGGCGAAGGGGAAGAGCTGAAAGCCTTCCACACCGCTGGCTTCCTCGGCAGCGAGCATGGCCCGTTCCTCATTCCGTATCCCGACCAGGCCCTCACCTCCGTCCAGCCCCCCGCCGGCATGAGCGTCGAGCGGTTCAAAGCCCGCTACAAAGCCTACAAGCAGCTCGCCGCCGAAAGCCCCATCGCCAAACTCGGCAGCGATTACCAGCGTGAATCGCTGGAGCGCTCGCTCGAAAACGCGTACCGCCTCCTCTCCTCGCCGGCCGCCAAAGCCTTCGACCTCTCGCAAGAGCCGAAGCAAAAGTACGACGCCTACAACACCGGCCGGTTTGGCCTCGGCTGTCTGCTCGCCCGCCGGCTCGTCGAATCGGGAGCTCGCTTCATCGAGCTGACGACCGAGTACATCCCGTTCCTCAACTGGGACACGCACGACAACGGCCACACCCGCCTCGCCGACCTGAAAAAGCTCATCGACCGCCCCATCGCCCAGCTCGTCCTCGACCTGGAGGAACGCGGCCTGCTGGACCGCACCCTCATCGTCCTGGCCAGCGAATTCAGCCGCGACATGGTGATGGAAGGCCGCCCGGAGCAGGCGGTGCAGGACCAGGTGCAAGTCCCGGCCAAAATCGAGGAGCTGAAATTCTACGGCATGCACCGCCACTTCACCGGTGCCGGCTCCGTGCTGATGTTCGGCGGAGGCCTGAAAAAAGGGCACGTCCACGGCGTCACCGCGGACGAACGCCCCGTCACCACCATCTCCGGCCGCTTCACCATCGAAGACCTCCACGCCACCATCTACCGCTCCCTCGGCATCAGCCCCTCCCTCGCCTACGAAATTGAATCGCGGCCGTTCTACGTCACCCGCGACGGCCTGGGCAAGCCGATCGAGGAAGTGTTTGCTTAGATGGACTCAATCTGGGATAGCGAAGCGACCTGGAAAGCGAAAAAGTGGAGTGACGACGAGATTTCTGAAATCGTATCGATCATAATGAAAACAGCTACCGACATAGGAATAGTTCGCGCAGCAAAGACAGAAGGTGACATATGACAGTCACGATAAACATTTCCCCCGACGCGCTTCGATCTTTGACCGAACGCGCTACAGCGAAGGGGACCAGTGTCGAAGAGTACGTGCAGGACCTGATCGAGAAGGATGTCTTGCCAGAGCGACGGATCAGCGAGATTTTGGCTCCCTTCCGGCAGGAAATTCTGGCCAGTGGAGCTACCGACTCAGAACTCGATTCGCTATTCGGTGAAGCCCTTAGCGACGTACGGCGTAACAAGCGAGCGGAATAGCTCGCACAGAGGCACAAAGGCACTGAGGGGGAGAGGAAGAATGCAAACGGTAAATGCTAAATCCGAGCGCTTACATTCCACTTTTAGCATTTAGCATTTCTTCTTCCGCCCTTCTTCCCTCTGTGCCTTCGTGCCTCTGTGTGAGAAAGTCTTCCGAACCTTGAACATGTCCTACCGCATCGCCCTCGCCAATCTCCGCTACCCGTCCACTCCCGACGAATCCGTCACGCTCGCGGTGCAGGCGGTCAGCCTGGCCGCCAGCCAGGGAGCGAAAATCATCTGTTTCCCAGAGTGCTACGTCCCCGGCTATCGGGAAGCAGGGAAGCAGTACCCTCCGCCGGATGCCGCATTTCTGCAGCGGGGCTGGTCGGCGGTCGCTGCCGCAGCGGCAAAGGGGAACATCTGCGTGATTCTGGGAACGGAGCACCTGCTGGAGTCGGGACTCGTGATAACCGCCCTGGTGATTAACCCGGACGGATCACAGGCAGGCTTCCAGGACAAAGTCCAAATCGACCCCTCCGAAGAGCCGACGTACACTCCCGGCTCCGGCCGCCGGGTCTTTCAGGCGGGGGAGCTGACGTTTGGCATCTCGATCTGCCACGAAGGGTTTCGGTATCCGGAGACGGTCCGCTGGCCCGCCCGCCGGGGAGCCGCTGTGGTCTTTCACCCGCACTTCCACCCCGCCCTCCCACAAACAACGCAGTCCGGCTCCTACCGGCCGACCACCTTCGCCGACCCGGCCAACACGTTTCACGAGAAGTCGGCCCTCTGCCGGGCCGCCGAGAACACCTGCTACTTCGCCACCGTCAACTACGCCAGCCCCGGCTCCCCCACCACCTCCGCCGTCATCCGTCCGAACGGCACCCTCCAGTGCTACCAACCCTACAGCCAAGAAGGCCTCCTCCTCGCCGACCTCGACCTCCCCACCGCCACCGGCCTCCTCGCGAAGCGGTGCAGGAGTGAGGTGTGAGAGAATGCCTGACTATTTGCTCACGGGCGAAGTGGGAAGCCAAATGCAATCATTCGTCACATCGGTCGATGAAACCGACGCGCGCAACGCACGACTGCATCAAGGATCACTTACGCGGAACGAAAAATTCCGGCTTGACTTTAATCTCGCCGAAGTCGTTTTGTCCCGATTTGATCTCGATTTCAACGCGCCCCTTGTGCCATTCGAGTTTCGCGCCCCCTTTCTCAACCGACCGCAGATAGCCCGCCCTTTCGTGCCAGACCACGAAGGTCAATTTTCCAACGGGCAAGTTGCTCATTTCCACTTGGCCCCGCGAATCAGCGACGGACATATAGGGATGATCCTGAATGAGCAGGAAGGCACTGCGCCAAGGATGAAGCTCGCAGTTGATTTTCGCCGGCAGCCGCTCGGGCTTGGGTAAGCGGAGATCGAACATGCTGTCGGCGGGCAAGGGCAGGTTGAACGAATCATTGGTCGGCGGGACGAAGTGGGCGTTGTGAGCGATAGGATCGGAGTTGAGCAACGTAAGCGTTTGCGTAGTGCGCAGCGTCAGGACATGTGGCGCGAACCGGCAGCCGCGGCTGTCGAGCGTGATCTTTGCCTCGGCCGACTTGGCGTAGTCGGGATGCACCTTCGGCGCACCGACTTTCGCATCGAGCCAGACGAGCACGTTTGCCAAGCCCCCCTCCTTATCGACGACTAGCGATTCGTCGCGCAGGTCGAACTTGCCGCAAATGAATTTATCACTCATGGGATCGACCTTGGACCGCTCCGGCGGTTTGCCGTCGTAGACGAAACGAGCCTTGAGGTTCCCCCAGCTCATGTTGACTTCTGAGGCAAGCGACGGGCTAACGACGACGAGCGACACGACGATGAGCAAGCGATAGGTGGCGGTCACGTTGGAACTCCGGAGGAAATTAACAACGAATCACTTGAATTGCACGAAGTGCCAGGGAATCGCATATGCTAAAACAGATCGGCCTCGATCGTGATGTGGCCTAGGTCCGTCCCACCCATCCTAACGAATCCTAAAACACTTCACAAAACTGTTATTCCTTCACAATACAACGGAAATAACTGTTTTGTGAGATCGCTGCGCAGTTCTTCGGCGGAGCGCGGTTTGGCAACCAGAAGGAATTGCCATCCAGGGCTGCTACCGGCGGGAAAGTAGGCCGCGAGTCCTCTCGAGGGGCCAGCAGAGTTCGGCTGGCAGTGACAACGAACATTCCAGGCAAAAGAAGGTCGAACAAAAGCGCCTTGGCAACCCGCGCTCGCCGCTCGATATCTTGTGGGTCACAAGATTCACTCTCGGGGCTCGCCAGGGGACTGGCGGCCTACATTTCTTGAGCCAGCCAATTCCGCCTGTTGACATCCGGCGCACTTCTTGTACTATTGACTTAGTACAATATGCAGCGTCTCTTCTGGTTCGCCAAGCGTGCAACTTCACATCTCATCGCGCGACGGTGTGCCGATCTATTTGCAGATCGTCAATCAGGTGAAGTACCTGGTCGCCTCGGGGCGGCTGGCGGCGGGGGAGGAGTTGCCCCCCATTCGCACGCTGGCGGAGCAGCTCCTGGTGAATCCCAACACGGTGGCCCGGGCGTACCGCGAATTGGAGCAGGCCGGCATCGTCACCATGCGGCGGACTGCCGGCACCTATGTTTCCGACGCGACTTCGCCGCTGGCCCGCCGTGAGCGACTGAAAATCGTCACCGCCCGGGTCGATGCCCTGCTGGCGGAGGCCCGGCAGATGAACATCGATACCGAAACCCTGATCAAGCTCATCCAAGAACGCGACGCGGCCATGCAGCCGGCTCCGGCTCCGGCCTCGCGCACCAAGGAGAAATAACCGATGCTGGCCCATGATTCACCCTCGCCGGGGAACGTGATCGAAATCCAAGGTGTGACCAGAAAGTTCGGCACGAAGCGGGCGCTCGACAACGTGAGCCTCGCGGTTCCGCGTGGCCTGGTATTCGGCCTCGTCGGTGCCAACGGCGCGGGAAAAACGACGCTCATCCGCCACGTCCTGGGTTTGCTTAAGGCACAAGCCGGCTCGGTGCGCGTCTTCGGCCTCGATCCGGTCCAGGAACCCGTCAGCGTGCTGTCGCGCATCGGCTACCTCTCGGAAGAAGGAGACCTCCCCGGCTGGATGAGGATTGACGAGCTGATGTGCTATATGCGGGCGTTCTACCCAACTTGGGATGAAGCTTACGCCCAGAACCTGCGGAAGCAATTTGCCCTCGATCCAGCCGCGAAGGTGAAGACCTTGTCGAAGGGACAAAAGGCGCGGGCCGGCCTGCTGGTGGCTCTGGCCTATCGACCCGAACTCTTACTCCTCGACGAGCCCTCCAGCGGCCTCGATCCCATCGTCCGCCGCGATATTCTCGGCGCGATCGTCCGCACGATTGCCGACGAAGGGCGCACCGTCCTCTTCTCTTCGCACTTGCTGGACGAAGTCGAGCGGATTTCCGACCGGGTGGCGATGCTCAAGGGGGGCAAGATCCTCTTCACCGGGGAACTCGACGAAATCAAAGAGACGCACCATCGGCTGACGCTGCGTTTCGTCCAAAGTCTCGCCGAGCCTCCAACCTTCAACGGAGTTCTCGACTGCCAGGGCCGCGGCTCCGAATGGTCCGCGGTCGCGGTCGGACGAATCGACGAGCTACTGGTGGCGGCATCGGCCATCGGTGCGGAAATTGTTGAGCATCAGCCGCTCTCGCTCGACGACATTTTTCTGGCCCGCGTCGGTGCGACGTACAGCACCACGGAGGAGGCAGCGCCATGACTCCCGTTCAAGCGATGTTCTGGCAGATCTGGCGCGGCTGGCGGTGGGGACTCATCGCCAGTGGTGCCTATTTGCTGGTGGCCGCGATCGTCGCGCAGCTTCTTCCCGCCATCATTCGCAACCTGTCACTTGGGGACGAGGCCCTCTCCAGCGCCGGCGTGAAGTTGGCGTTTCCAGGTTTCCTCATCATCGTGCAACTGATAGCGGCCTTCTCGCTGACCGGCGCTCCCCAAGACCTCAAAATCAAGGGCTATTCCCCCCGGATGTTCGTAATGCCGGTCCGCACTCGCACACTGGTGGCCTGGCCCATGCTCTGGGGGAGTTTCGCGGTGGCGGGTACCTGGCTGTTCATCGTTGGCCTCATTCTCCGGCCGACGGGGAATGTCGTGCCGCTGTTCTGGCCCATCGCAGCGCTGGCGGTCTTTATGACGCTCTTGCAGGCTCTCCAGTGGTTGCCGCTAGAGCAAAGCTGGCTGGGGATCATCCTCGCGGTTCCGCTTGTGCTATTCGTGGGAATCGTCGCCGTGGTGGTACTGGTTCTTCCCGTCCCCGAGCCGCTGGCCACGGGCATTTTTCTGGCCATGCTGCCGCTGACCGTCGCCGGCTGTTTCCATGGGGTGGCGCTGGCCCGCCGAGGAGATACTTACGATTGGCATGCTTGGAATCGGTTCATCTCCTGGATTGCCCAGTGGCGACAGCCGGCCTTGCATCCCTTCCGTTCCGCCGAGCGGGCGCAGCTCTGGTTCGAATGTCGCAGCCATGCCTGGTCGCTGCCATTGTTTGTGGCGATCCTCGCACCCTTCTTTGCCGTCATGGTGCTGCTCGCGCAAGGCAGCGATGTCATTGTGAGTTGGAAGCAACTGGCCATGCTGGTGTTGATGCCGGCGAGCCTGGCGCTCTTTATCGGCGGCAATATGGGTAATGCGACATTTCCATTCCTCGCCACGCGACCGGTCTCCAGCCCGGCGCTCGTCCGGGGAAAACTAGTAATGGCACTGGTCAGCACTCTGATGGCCTATGTCCCTGTTCTGCCCGTCGTCCCACTGTTCTTCATTTGGCAGCCCATTCGCGATTCAGCCGCCGAGAATTTGCAAATGCTGGGACCCACCAAAGCCACCGCCGTGATGTTGCACGCGGCGCTTCTCCCGGTGTTGCTGACCTGGAAGGGACTCGTCGAGACCCTGTGGATTGGTCTTACCGGCCGACCGTGGCTGCTAAATTCGATCGCCTTCGGCTTCGCCGCCTTGTTTGGCGGCAGCGCATTATTTGGCGTCTGGGTTACGCTCCATCCAGAGTGGCAGCCCTTCCTCTGGTCCCTGGTCCCGTGGCTTGTCGGACTCGCCCTCGCGCTCAAACTGCTCGTCGCGGCCTGGGTGCTGCGCTCGCTGGTGCATTTGCGATTGGTAACACCTCAAAGAGCCGCTCTTATGGTCGTCGCGTGGACCTTCGTGGTCCTGCCACTCGGCTTGCTCGCGGCCTGGCTCGTTCCCGAAAAACTTATGACCTTCCGGGACTTGCTCGTCACCCTGGTCCTTTTCATTCCCTTTTCACGCCTGGCCGGTGCGCCACTAGCGCTGGAATGGAACCGGCACAGGTGATGGAAGGTGTTTAATACCTGACGCTCACGCCAAAATTCAGAATGTGGGCGTCCAGTCGCTGGGTCACGTCGCTGCCGGGCACCGCGCCGATTCCCGGCAACAAGATGGGGCCGGAAACGTCGCTGGGGAGCATATACGAGTAGGCGAGATTGATAGCTGCACAGTCGGAAAGCTTCCAGGATACTCCGGTGCTCAGCATGTGTTGATAGAAGAGCGGAGCGGCCAGGTTATAGAACGCACCAGCGTTGTGAATGGGGCTTTGGTTGTAGGTATAGCCGCCACGCAAGTAGAGACAGTCACTGAAGCGGTATTGGGCACCCATGGCGAGAGCGATCACACTGCTCCAGCCGAGACCTCCCAGTTTTCCCGTGCCGTCAAAGACCGCGGGACTTCCGAGACCGTCGGTGTTGCTGTAGTCAAAGTATCGCAGGTCGGTGGAAAACACCCAGTCTTCGACGCCGGAGTAGGCCGCTCCGAGCGAAAGAATCATCGGCAGGTCAACATCGGCATGCAGAATGCGAGTAGCACCGGCCGCATCCTGGCTGAAGAAACGAAACTGCTCCATCCAGGTTGTCGTTTTGAGCGAAGCTCCCAAGTGGAAACAATCTTTGATGTAATAGACGCCGAATTGGGCACCCCCGCCCCAGCTATACCGGGCTGATCGTCCGCTGGGATAAGCGCCATTGGCATTGGGGCTGTCAAACACAAAGGGCTCCAGTCCCAGCTCACCTAGCGTAATCGTCGGACCAGCGGCAACCGAAAGGTTTTCCGTCAGCGAGATTGCCAGGCTGGGAGCAACCTGCATGAACGACGCTTCCGAGGAGATGCGGCCCAGACCCAGGCCGACCGGCGGCTGGGCGACGATGGGGTTGGTCGGATCCGCGTTGATATTAGTTTTGAACCCGGCCACGCCTCCGACGAACAAGCCAAGCGAAATAGGCCTATCCTCAAAGTGGTGAACCCAGCCGACCGTCGGAATCGGAAAGAAGCCGTTTTCGGAGTCCGTCGTGCCGGAATTGGGTCCGAGCGTCGAACTAATGGAATGGTTGGAGTAGACGAGGTCCATGCCGAAACCGAGCTCGTTATTTTCGAGCCCGCGAATCGTGGCGGGGTTCCAATAATTGGCCCCGATCGCGTCGAGCGGAGCAGCGGTGGAAGCTCCCCCCATGCCGCGATTGACCGCCCCTGCTGACGACAGCCACACACCTTGCGCGGAAGCAATCGAGGCCCCCACGAGGATTCCCCACGTGATGGCCACGAAACCCGCGATAATCCTGTATTTCCCCCCCATCGGCCACCGCCTTTCCTTCCCTCGTAGTCGGCCAATTAGAGCGAATATCTTGAATTTCCCGCTTGAAACGAAGATTCCGGGCCAATTCGCCAGCGGTTCCCGCAATCATCGAGCGATGTTCAGGGCAAATTATCAGGTTTGCAGCCCGTTTTCTGCGGCGATGGACCGGAGTTAACAGACAGCATGGTTGAGCTTGCATGCGAAGGAACACAAAAACTATCATGCCGACTTCCGTTCGCGCTTCTTCGCAATTCCATTTGGAGATACATCATGGGTCTGCTCTCAGAATTCAGGGATTTCGCCCTTCGCGGCAATGTGATTGACATGGCGGTCGGTGTCATCATCGGGGGGGCGTTTCAGAAGATTGTGACGTCGGTGACGAACGACCTGATCCTGCCGCCAATTGGCAGAGCCCTGTCGATGGGAGGGGAGGCGATCAACTTCAAGGACAAGTATTTTCCACTGACGACCCTGCCGGAGAAGCTGCAAGGAGCATCCTTGGACGTCGTGCAAAAGGCGGGAGTGCCCGTCATTGCCTACGGATCTTTCCTGCAAACGACGCTCGACTTTGTGATCCTGGCCATGTGCATCTTTATCATGGTCAAACTGATCCAGATGGCGCGCGAGCGATTCGAAACGAAAAAGGCGCAAGCCCCTGCCCCGGCCATCCCCGAGGATGTGAAGCTGCTGACGGAAATTCGCGATTTAATGGCCAAGAAGTAAGCGGCGGCGCGGTATACTGCCAAGATGCGCTCACTCGCTCCAACATCCTCTCCCTCCCGCCGCGACTTTGTCCGGATCGGCGGGCTCTCGGCTCTTGGGCTGTCACTGCCGGAGCTGTTGCAACTGCGAAGCGGTCAAGGCGCGGAAGGCACCAAGGGGAAAGCGAAATCGTGCATTGTGATTTGGCTCGACGGCGGGCCGAGCCATCTGGAGACTTTTGATCTCAAGCCGGATGCGCCGGCGGAAGTTCGTGGGCCGTTCGCTTCCATTCCCACGGCCGTAGACGGCATTCGGATCTGCGAGCATTTGCCGAAGCTGGCGGAGCGGATGAAGCAAGCCGCGGTCATTCGCTCGATGACTTCGCCTCTGGGTGAGCACAATTTGGGAACGCACTATCTCCTCACTGGCTATGCGCCGACGCCGGCGATTGAATATCCGGCGATTGGCTGTGTGGTGGGGCATTTGCGCGGCAAAGGGGCCGTGCTGCCACCGCACATCGCGGTTCCTGATTTTCGCGTTGGCGGACGCAATCTGAGCGGCAATGGCTATCTGCCGGCGAGCGCCCGGCCGTTCTCGCTGAACAGCGATCCGGCCCGCCCCGATTTTCAAGTGCCGGACCTGGATTTCTATCCCGATACCGCCGCTGATCGGATTGATCGAAGAAGGGACTATCTCGCGGCCCTCGACCGGCTGAGCCGCGAAGCCGATGCGAAAGAGAGTCCGCCCAAGCAATTTGAACAAGCCTATCGATTGCTGACGTCAACCAGTGCGAAGCGGGCGTTCAACCTGAATGAAGAGAAGCCGGAGACGCGCGCCGCCTACGGGCCGCGGAGCATCGGGCAGAACTGCCTGCTCGCTCGCCGGCTGGTGGAGCAAGGCGTCCCCTTTGTCACCGTGAACAATCCTGGTTGGGATACGCATCAGAATCTCGACACGCAGTTGCGGGCCGGCTATACCGGGGCAAAGGTCGGCGTCGGGCTGATTCCGTCGCTCGATCTGGCAATTTCCGCCTTGATGGATGACTTGCAGGATCGTGGTCTGCTGAAGTCCACCCTGATCGTCGTGATGGGGGAATTCGGGCGGACTCCTAAGCTCAACACGTCCGCCGGCCGCGACCATTGGCCGCGTGTCTTCAGCGTGCTCCTTGCCGGCGGCGGAATCCAAGGTGGCCAGGTGATTGGCTCCAGCGACAAGACCGGCGAGAGCCCACACGAGCAGCCGGCCACTCCCGCGGATCTGGCCGCCACGATGTTCAAGCTGCTCGGATTTGACCCGCAGCTCACGCTGCAAACCGCCGACGGCCGTCCCATTCACCTCAGCCGCGATGGGCGAGTGATTGACGAACTGGTCGGCTAAAGGTCGGCAACTCTATTGCAGCCGGTAGTTTCCCAGGAAAGCTTTGATTTCCGCCGGCCGCTCGCTCCCCGGCGGAACTCGGCAACTGAGTTGGAAGAGAGATTTGCCGCTCACAATCAGCCGCAGATACTTGCGGTATTCTCTCCCTTCTTCACTGCCGCGCAGGATGGCGTCGCAAACCAAACGTCCGTCCACAGTGGCATTATTGGACCCTTCCACCTTTCCATCTTCCAATTCGGCAGTTCGCCGACTCAAGAGTGCTTCATAAGCGGCGGCTTCCTGCCCTGGGGCAATCGAATAGGAACGGAACTCCCGGGACGCTTCATAGTGGTGATCGTTCTGAGTGACGGCCAGGATGAAAACAGTGGTATCTGCTCCGGCAGTTTCAATATTTCGCTCAATGAACGACGGCGAATTTGGAAGCAGCGCGCTGAACCCGGCCGAAGGATGCTTGTAAAAGTTCCAGCCCAAAGGGAGGCCGCTGATCGCCGGCGGAGGCATGGGGCCGGCCGGCTCGGGCTGAGCGGGCAAAGGCTGCGCTGTTGCCGGGGAATCGATGGTCCTTTGCTCCGGCAGCGGTGCCGGTGGCCTTTCCAACCAGCTAACGGGATTCGTCCCCTTGAGGTAGCAGACGAGCCCGATGGAAAGACCGACGACCACCATGAGAATCACTGCCGCTACGACCAGGATCGTAATCAGCGATAGCGCCGCTTCGCGATCTTCGTGAGATACGGTAGACCGCGGACGGGGGACGTAGACGGGAGCTGCCGCTGCGACGGGGGTGGGAACGGCGAGGGGACTGCGGCAGGCAGGGCATTGCACCACCTTGCCAGCCAGCCAATCGTCGGCTTCGAAAGCTTGACCACAGCGGCAAGCCACGACGATAGCCACGGGAGGACTCCGCTGAAAAATGTGTACCTTACAGTCCTTATCGTAACCTATGCCCAGCAGGAGTTGCGAGAGGAAACATCCTAGAGCAACCCGCTTCCTGCTTCGGCCAGGGCCTTATCGACACTGAGCGGATCGACCCGGCGGCAACACTCGATGAGCAGGTCGGCGACCTCCAGGAGGTCGGACTTCCATTCGAGGGTGGGGGCGGGCGGAACAAGGTCGGGAGGGGTTTTCGCGTCTGAGTCGTTAGCGTCTTGAGAATTAATGGCCGCTTTAAACCCTCCCGACTCCGTTTCAGGCAGTTCAAGCTGGGCCAGTTCCTTGAGCAGCAGAATCAGCCGCAGGAGGTGGCGGAAGATGATTCCTTCCTGCTTCTGCAAGCCGCAGGCAGTGACGTACTTATCAAACTGGCCGCCGAACTGGAGTACTTCGGCGGCGCAGCGGACGGGGACTGTGTTGAGGGAATGGACGCCGGGGTAGGTTGCGTCGAACAGTCGCCGCAGTTTGTCGGCGAGGGTCAGAATGCGGATGCGCTCCTCGGGCGGCAGGTCGCGCTGCGCCCGGATTTCGTCGTCGGAGAGAGCCGCGCCGAGCTCTTGCGGCGTGGCCAGACCCATCGTTAATAGTTTCGGGTCGAGCTTGGTCACGGCGAGCGGCCCCGGCGGCAAATCCTGTGGCCAGGGAACACGGACGTGCTTGGCTACCGAGCCCGGCATTTCAAGCACACTCTCGATTGCTTGCAGCCGCTCCTCGCGGTCGGCGATACCGAGTTCGTTGATGAGGTATAGGCCGTACAGCGGATTGACGCCTCGAAGCAGCAAGAGCTTGGCAAGTTCCGGCGTCGGCACGGCACGGTCGGGGCGGTACGAAACGGGGCTCGGGGCTGCGGGCTCGGGGCTGGGGGGAGGCAGGCCGGCCTCCTCAGCCTTCTCTGTGCGAAGCTCTCGCAGCGCCGCTTCCATCAGCCGTTCGGTTTCCGTTTTCTTCTTAGGCTGTTCACTGACTCCCGACCCCTGTTTCCTGTCCCCTGTTTCCTGACCCCTGACTCCTGACTCCTGGCTGCCCGTCGGCGGTGGCGGTTCCAGTGTGACATACCCACCGGCCCAGAGGGTCAGCAGCATCTGGTCGAGTTCCTTCTGGCCATTGACGATTCCTTTCCCTTCCATGAGCCGGCGCGAGACCAGTTTGCGGATCGGCTCAACCTCAGGGGAGACATCAAGCATGAATGCCAGCAGCCGCCAGGGTATGGGGCCTTTGCTGGCGAGCTTGCCTGGCGGCGCGGTGCGGAGCTTCTGGAAATTGGCCTCCGTCCAATACTGCTCCGTCTGCCTCCGGGTCGGCATTTTCCGCTTCAGGTCCTTCTTGGCCCGCAGCAGGCCGAGGTCCTTGGTGTCCTCGGGAATCTGATCGAACTTCTCCCGCCAGCGAAGGATTTTCACGTCATCTTCGTGAGCCAGGGCGAAGACGAAGCCTTCCTTGTCGAACTGCGGCCGGCCGGCGCGGCCGAAGATCTGGTGAGCGCTCGACGGGTCGATGACTTTCATCTCCCCCGGCTTTCCTTTGAGGAGTGTCGGCATCACCACGCTGCGAGCCGGCAAGTTAATGCCGGCAGCGAGCGTTTCGGTGCAGACGCAGACCGAGAGGAGCTTCTGCTGAAACAGTTCTTCCACGATGCGGCGGTATTTGGCGAGTACGCCCGCGTGATGCACGCCGACACCGCGCTGCAAAATCTGCTTGAGCTTCGGTCCCGCTCCTTTCGACCAGTCATGGGCCGCGAGAGCGTCAGAGAGCCGACCCTGCTGTCCATCCGCCAGCAACGTCTTCCCCTTGAGCTGCTCCGCGACTTCCCAGCAGCGGTCCCGATTGAAGCAGAAGATCAGTGCCGGCGTGTAGCGGCCCTCCTCGCTCCCTTCGGCCATTTTTTCGATCTGCTCGTTGAGGAGCAGGTCTCCAACCCAGTGAAAATGTAGCGGCACTTTCCGCTCCCGGCCCTCGACCAGCTCGATGCTCCGCTTGTGACTCGCTTGCAGCCATTGGCGAAACTCGAACGCATTGCCGACCGTCGCCGAGAGCAGCAGCAGCCGCACATGGGGGGGGAGCATTCCCAGGGCGAGCTCCCAGACGATTCCCCGCTCTACGTCGGCGAAGTTGTGGAATTCGTCCATCACGACGGCGGAGACATCTTCAAAGCCAAAGGCTTCTTTGTGCAGCAACCGGTTGAACAGGATTTCCGCCACGACGACCAGGATCGGTGCATCCGGATTGACCCGCCGATTGCCGGTCACGAGGCCGACATCATCCGGATGAAAACCCCAGCGAGCCGCCGCGGACTGCATCTCGGCGAACTTCTGCTCCGTCAGGGCGATGAGGGGGGTGGTGTAGTACGCCTTGGTGCGGGTATGCAGAGCCTCAAACAGGGCCGCCTCGGCAATCAGCGTTTTGCCGGTTCCCGTCGGCGCGCAGACGAGCACCCCCTGCTCTGCCGTGAAGTAGGTGAGCAGGGCTTCCTCCTGCACCGGATACGGCGGGTAGGGGAGCGAATCGAGATAGAGCGACGCAATCTGGTCGCGGGATTTGGGGAGGCTAATGAGTGGGGCTTTCGGGGAGGCTATAATCGCGGACAGTTTTCACTAGCCCGACGCGCAAGCGAGGGAATTACGGCCAATACCCTCGCTCGCGCGTCGGGCTAGTATCCAGGGGTTTTTCATTATACGGAGCCGCTCATGTTCTGGCCGACCATTGTTTGCGTGATTCTGGCCGCCGATGGGCCGCCGAAGGTCGATAAGCCGACCCTTTTCAATACGAAAGAGGCGGACGGGGTTGTTTCCGCGATGCAGGTTTTTCCGGCGGACAACCCTTGGAATGCCGACGTTTCCAAATGGCCGCTCCACAAGAATTCCAATGCCATTGTCGCTTCCATCGGCAAGGACAAGCCGCTTCGCTGCAACAGCGATATGGGGTATATCCTGGTCCCTTCCAATCAAAAGTTGATTGACGTGAAGCTGGTGGAATATCCCGACGAATCCGACAAGGGACCGTACCCACTTCCCGATGGCATCAGCATCGAGGGATGGCCGAAGAGTTACACCACCGATCAAGGTGGCAAAACGGCTCCGCCGCTGGAAGATATTCAACGGGATAAGGCCGGCGAAGGCGGGGACCGTCATGCCATCGTTGTCGATCCCGGCAAGATGATGCTTTATGAATTCTATCAACTCAAGAAGACAGACGCCGGTTGGCAGGCGGCTGGTGCGGCCATCTTTGACATGAAGAGCAACAAGCTCCGACCCGATGGCTGGACGAGCACCGATGCTGCCGGCCTGCCGCTCTTTCCCGCGGTCATTCGCCACGACGAACTGCAAAAAGGGATGGTCAATCATGCCATGCGAGTCACGGTCAAAAACACTCGCCGGGCCTACGTCGCCCCCGCCACACACTTCGCCAGCAGCAAGACCGATCCGAATCTCCCCCGCATGGGCGAACGGCTCCGTCTCAAAGCTGACTACGACATCAGCGGCTTCTCGAAGGAAATTCAGGCGATCCTCAAGGGACTGAAGAAGCACGGCATGCTCGTCGCCGACAACGGCATCGACTGGGCGCTTTCGTCGGCTCCGGATGAACGGATTCCTTTGCTGCACGAGGAGCTGCGGAAGGTAAAGGGTTCGGCGTTTGAGGTGGTGGAGATGCCGGCCAAGTAGGACGGAGCAATGCTCTGTCCCACGAGCTCACTTCTTTTCCGCGGCAAAGAACGCTTTCGCCTCTTTGGATTTCTCCTGGACTTCCTTCACCGCGGCCAGGATTCGTTGACCCCAGACGTCTTCGTCCGCGAAGTCGGGGACGGCGTCGAGGGTCACTTTAATGGGAATGATGGCAACCTTCTGATCCGCGAGGTCGACTAGGAACACCCGCGGGCCATCCTTGTCGTATTCCTTGCCGTCCACCTTTACCGTCTCGCTGTTGACCTTTTCACCATCCACATCGAGCTGGTGATCCACTTTCACCTCGCGCCCCTGAACCTTCACGAAGAGCCGCAGGTCCGACTTCCCTTTCCCGTCACTGCCGATCGAAGACTCCTTGGATTCGCCCCCCGCCGAGGAGTTGGACTCTGCTTTGGGATCGGGCTTGAAGAGGAGCAGAAAATTGTATTTCGCCTTGCCGCCCGGCGCTTGCCGAAGGCCAAAAGCAGCTGCCGGCTTTCCGTCCACTTCCAGCACGCATTGGCCGCAAAAGCCCCAGGTCTTTCCGTTGAGTGAGAGGAAGGTTTGGGTGGAGGTGACCTTCCCCTCTCCTTCGGCCATTGCTCGTGGAGAGTTGGCGAATGGGCTAAAGAGGACAGCTAGGCCAAATGCAAAAGCAGCGCAGCGGAAGGGAAGTGCAGACATCGGACACCTCGGAAAGGATTGAGGGAAGAAACCGATGTCGCGATTGTAACTCCGCTGCTCAATTTGCCGCAACTGACGAACCAAATCGTCCGGATTTGGGCAACATCTCACTTCATCATGCAGACAAAGCCAGCCTGTTCAAAATGATGGTCCGCTGTCAGTGCATCCGTGATTTTTTCGGTCTCCATAACCACAAAGGAGATGCAATCCGTGAGCGACCAGTCTTTGTCTCGTCGACTCTCGTAAAGTTCATGTCCGCGACTAAACAACTCCGAGGTAGCGGGCATGATCCGAATCGACGGATCACGATTCAACTGCGACCATAGATTCGAGAAGCTCTGCCGACGAAAGGCCGAACTGAGAGCATTGGCAACTTCCAAAAGCACGAATTCTGTCGTCAGAATCGGACTGCGGATGGTGCCGCTCAAGCGGATCGCCTGGTCGTGATATTGATCGTCCGCGCTGAGCAGGACGACGAAGAACACCGTATCGGCAAAAACGGCCTTCATGGATTTTTGGAAACGCCGTACAAATAATGGTCGTGGTTGATTGCCAGGTCAGACGGGAGCCCCGACACCGTTCCAATGACCGGCGCGAGCCGTTCATAAAGCGTCGGTGGTTCAACTTTGTCTGAGATATCGGCAGTCATCTCTTCCACAATGACGACGACCTGTACCGCCGCTCCTTCGGGTAACGAATGAGGCTCGTCAAGCACAATATTGCCGTTCAAGATGTGGGCGTTCAAAGTCATTGCTTACCTCGCGGCTAGTTCGTAATACTGCATTCTAACCGATTGCCAACGGACGGAAAACGTAATTATCAGGCCAAAAGTTCCGGCACCAGTTTAGCCCCGGTAACCTCTGCATCCGTCAGGCTCGTATCGCGGCCATCGTGAGGATAGGTAAGCTCGCGGTGGTCGAGGCCAAGCGTCGAAAAGAGCGTGGCGTGGAAGTCGTAGACGGGAACGATTTTGTCGCGGGCGGCGTAGCCGAAGTCGTCGGTGGCCCCGTGGATGTAGCCGCTCTTGAAACCGCCGCCGGCTGCCCAGAGAGAGAAGCCGTGGCGGTTGTGGTCCCGGCCATCCTTTCCTTGCGAGATGGGGAGCCGGCCGAATTCGCCCGTCCAGAGGACGATGGTGGAATCGAGCAAGCCCCGCTGCTTCAGGTCTTTCACCAGGGCCGCGCTTGGCTGGTCGGTTCGGGCGCAGAGCCCCTTGAGGCTTTCCGCATTCTTGCTGTGGGTGTCCCAGGGCTGGCCGCTCAGGAAGAGTTGCACGAAGCGGACGCCCCGCTCGATCAGGCGGCGGGCCAGGAGGCAGCGGCCGGCGTATTCCTTGGTGGCGGGATTGTCGAGGCCGTACATCGCCCGCGTGGCGGCGGATTCCTGAGAGAAGTCGAGCAGGTCCGGCACGGCGGTCTGCATGCGGGCGGCGATTTCGAAGTTTGTCAGCCGGGCGGCCAACTCGGTGCTTTCGGCATGGCGGGCGAGATGCTCCCGATTGAGCCCTTCCAAAAACTTGAGCTGATTCGCTCGGGCGGCAGCGACGGTGCCCGGCGGTGATTGCAGATTGAAGACGGGCGAACTGCCGGAGCGGAACGTCGTCCCCTGATACTGGGCGGGAAGCCAGCCGCTGGACCAGTTGTGCTCGCCATCGACGGGGAGTCCGCCGGGGTCGGACAGAACCACGTAAGCGGGGAGATTTTCGTTTTCGCTCCCCAGGGCATACATGGCCCACGACGGCCAGGCCGGCATTCCGGCGAAGAGCCGGCCCGAGTGAATCATGCGGAGTGCCGCCTCATGGTCCACCGACTCCGTCTTCATCGAGCGGACCAGGCAGATGTCGTCCGCAATGCTCCCCGTGTGCGGCAGCAGCTCGCAGAGGTCCATCCCGCACTGGCCAAACTTCTGGAACTTGTACGGGCTGCCGAGGCAGTTTCCCTTTTGCTTGTCGAAGTGCGTTTCCAGCTCCCCGCCGGGATAGGGCTGGCCATCGTACTTCGCCAGCACCGGCTTGGGGTCGAACAGGTCCATCTGGCTCGGCCCGCCATGCTGGAAGAGGCAGATGACGGCGCGGGCCTTGGGTTTGGCGGCAACTTCGGCGGCATTCGATGGATTAGCTAGTAGATGCGCGAGTGCGAGCCCGCCGAGACTGCCGGCGGATTTATTCAGGAAGGCGCGGCGGCTGATGTCAGTTATTGATGCCATATCAACTCATTCTAAATATAAGAACTCATTACTCGCCATGAGCATCTGGCACAGGTCCCGCCAGGCGAGACTCCCATCGAGCTTTTCCTGCTCATACGCTTCCATCTGCGTCTTCAAAAGCTCCCTCGCTGCCGCCAGTTGTCCGTCGGTCGCGGGTCGCCCGAGCGTCGCCACGAACGCTGCCGAAAGCCGAGCCGATTCGTCGGCTGGATGCTCTGCCTTCAGCCGCGCGGCCAGATGTTCGGCCCGTTTGATCGCGAAGGTCGAATTGAGCTGGCTGAGCGATTGCAGCGGCATCGTCGAGCGAGGACGGCTGAGGCTGTTAAAAACGATGGAGGGGGAATCGAAAGTCGCCAGCATCGACAGGACCTGCGTCCGCCGCTGGTAGAGATAGATGCTCCGCCGTCGTGAGCCGGGCTGATCTTCCGGGACGATCACCTCTCCCGTGCCGTCGCGCGTGGTTGGGACGTAGGGACCAAACATGCGCTCATCGAGATCGCCGCTGGCGGCGAGCATGCTGTCCCGAATCGCTTCCGCGTCGAGCCGGCGGAGCGGATAGCGGGAGAGCAGCCTGTCGTCGGCATCTTTCGCCAGGCTCGCTTCGCTGGCCTGGCTGCTCTGCCGGTAGGCCGCCGAAGTGAGAATTCGGCGATGCAGCCGCTTGGCGCTCCATTCGCCGCGGACGAGCTCGGCAGCGAGATGTTCGAGCAGTTCCGGATGCGAAGGAGGCGAGCCGGCGACGCCCAGATTCTCGGGCGTGGCAACAATTCCGGTGCCAAAGTGATGCTGCCAGAACCGGTTGGCCTGCACACGGGCCGCGAGCGCTGCCGCGCGAGAGCCGGGAGCGGTGAGCCAGGTGGCGAAGGCCAGGCGGCGGCCGGTGGTGGTGTTGGTGGCCGCTTCGCCGTAAGGAGTGCCGGCCTCCGCCAGCACTGCCGGCGGACTGGCGGGAACCTTGTCCTTCCGCGCGCCATAGTTGCCCCGCTCGAGCAAGAAGACCTCCGGCGACGATTTGGAACTGTCGCTGGCCCAGGAGATTTTGCCCGGGGGACTCTTGCCGAGCGATTCCTTCTCCTTTTGAGCGCTGTCGAGCGCGGCCCGCTGCTTCTTGAGCTGAGCGGAAAACTCCTTGAGCTGACCTTTTGCGTTTTTGCCGCCCCCCTCGGCTGGAAACCGTTCGACCCGCACGTTGTCGACGATGAAACTCCGCCCGCAACAATATTCGAATCCAAAGCCGCCGTCGGGGAGATCAGCCGCGGGAAGAGTCAGCGATTTCTCTTCCGCCAGGCCATCGACGAGATGCTCCAGCTTGAAGTTGCCGTCGCCGAGATTGGTCACCCGCGCGCCATAACTGTGACCGGCTGCATAGTGCGTCGCGGTGATATCGCCGGAAAACCGGGCATCTTCTCCGGGATAATCCACATGGACCGTCGTGCCGCCGTTGGGATTGCCGTCAATCAGAATGTTGCCGCCGGCAGTGCTGCTGTTGTCGTTGAAATCGTGGAGGGCGATGTAGTAGCCAATCCGCTGAGCCGGCTTTCCTTCGCTGATTTTCATTTCGACGAGATCGAAGGTGACCTGAACGGCCTCTCCCTTTTGCTCCGGCGTCCAGTCGATTTTCTGCTTGGTCGACAGCCAGCGGTTAGCTGCTGCGCCGGATTCGATGATTCGCAGCGCGCCATCGGCGACGACGGCTCCGGGTGCGGTGGGGGAATCGATGTTGACAGGCATCGAGCCGGCCGGTGCGTCGTCCCCCGGCGCAGTGTTGCTCCATTTGGCCGCGAGCTTGTCACTCGCTCCAAAGTCATCTTCGAGCAGAACTTCCCCTCGCGGCCGGTGCTCCTTGGACCAAACGGCCAGCTCCGCTTGCAGCCGCGTGATTTCGGCGGTCAGTTCACTTCCTCGCCGCTCCCAGGTTTCCTTCTCTCCCGGCAGCGGGGCGAGGACGAAGCGGTCGTTGGGTTTGACCCACTGCTCCAGGTTGAAAATTGGGTAGAAGATGGCCTGGTAGCGGTAGTAGTCCTGCTGCGTGATGGGCTCGAACTTGTGGTCGTGACATTTGGCACATTGCAGCGTCAGGCCAAGGAGCGACGATGCCGTGTTCTGCATCGTCGATTCGAGAGCCGTGTAACGGTCGATCCGGACTTCATCCGGATTGCCGTCGCTTTCGCCCGAGCCGTCCTGGCCGTTGCGAAGGTAATGCGTCGCCTCCAAGAGTGAAATCGTCTCCGGCGTGGCGGACGCGCCCGCCGACCAGTTTGCTTCCACCGCGGCCAGTTCATCCCCCGCGAGTTGCTCCTCAATGAAGCGGTCCAGCGGCAGGTCGCGGTTCATCGCCCGGATGACATAGTCCCGATAGCGGTACGCCAGCGGACGATCCGAGTCGGCATTGAAATAGCCATTGGAATCCGCATAGCCGGCGGCATCGAGCCAGTATTTCCCCCACCGCTCTCCGTAACGAGAACTCGCCAGCAGCCGATCAACGACCCGCTCGTAGGCGTCGGGAGAATTGTCCGCTACGAACGCTTCAATTTCGTCCCCCCGCGGCGGCAGGCCGAGCAGATCCAATGAGAGACGGCGAAGGAGCGTATAGCGATCCTCCGGCGGACTCATCTTCAGTTCATGACGAGTCAGTTCGATATTGAGGAAAGCGTCGATGTTTCCTTCCCCTTCTCCCCTTGGGAGAGGGCCAGGGTGAGGGTCTTGGAGCTTCCGAAACGCCCAGTGATCCGCTGCGTCTCCCTTCGCTCCCTTAGCCGCTTCCGCCAATCCCGGCGCTCCCGCCAGAATCCACTGCTTGAGCAATTCCCGGTCTTTCTCCGGTAGAGGCGTCTCCGGCGGCATCTCCCCTTCGCTCACCTTTTTCCAGAGCAGGCTGGCCGCCAGATCGTGCGGAGCAACAGCCGTACCATCCTTGCCCCCCTTAAGCAGGCCCGCCGGCGTGCTCAAATTCAGCTTCCCTTCCTGCTTCGCCGGCCCATGGCACTTCACGCACTGGCGCTTGAGAAGCGGGGCGATCTCGGTATCCCACTTGGGGGGATTAGCGGCAAGGGCCTGTGCAGAGAGGCAAAATGCGGCAAACGCGGCGAGAATGAGTCGGCGAGACATGAGCATCATTATACATCCCGCGTGGTCCACTCTCCGTCCACCTGCCGCCAAAGTTTGCCGGATGGGTTTTTATCCTGAAGTGCCGCGGGAAGTCGTGGCTGGCGGACGCCGTCGTAGCAGGCGAGCATGGCGAAGCGGCGGAGGGAGGCGGGGATGCCGACGGCGGTGAAGCCGGGGTGGCCGGTGGCGGGGAAGGGGCCGCCGTGGTTCATCGCCGGGCTGACCGCGACGCCGGTTGGCATTTTGTCGTTAAGCAGCCGGCCGACCTTCTGCCGCAAGATGGCGGCGAGCAGCTTGTAGGCGGGATCATCGGCTCCTTGGGTATGCGAATAGACGCAGCCGGTGAGGTTCCCTTCGAGTTCGCTGAGGATGTGGGCGGCCTGCTCGACACTCTCGGCCACCACCAGGAGCGACTCGTTGCCGAATGCTTCGGCTTGGAGGGCAATGGGGTTTTTGAGGAAGCCGGCCCCACTCACACGGAGCAGCGTGTTGGCGTAACTGTGTCCTTTGCCCCCTCCCGGTTTGCCGCCGGTGAGAATCTGAGCTCCGGCCTGAGTCAGCGAGGCGACACCTTTCTCCAGCGATTTCCCAACTCCGCTCGAAAGTAGCGTGCCAACAGGAGCGGCAGTGAACTTCTCAACGAGCGTGGCGATGAACTTTTCAGTCTGTGGGCCGGCGAGCAGCAGAACCAGGCCGGGATTCGTGCAGAACTGGCCGGTCCCCATCAGGCAGCTCGAGGAGAACTGCCCAGCGATGTCGTCAAATTTCTCTTCGAGTGCACCGGGAAGGATTACGACCGGGTTGACGCTGGAAAGCTCGGCGTAGAACGGCCGGCCCGTCTTGTCCGCGGCGGCTTTCAGCTTGAGACCCGCGTGGCGGCTGCCGGTATAGCCGATGGCACCGACCCGGAGGTCGCTCACCAGGCGCTCGCCGTCTTCATGACTGGTGCGATAAATGAGCTGCACCGTGGCCGGAGGCATGCCGGTTTCTTGCGCGGCAACATGAGCCAGTTCCGCCATGAGTTTCGTCGTGCCAGGATGTGACGTGTTCGCCTTGGCAATGACGGGGTTCCCGGCCGCAATGGCCGCGGCAAAATCGCCGCCGGAGGCGCTGTTGAAAGCAAAGGGAAAATTGTTCGGGCCAAAGACAAGAACCGGGCCAATCGGCTCCAGAATGCTGCGGATGTTCTGCTTGCTGTCGATGGTCGGCATCGTCCACGAACCATCTTTCGCAGCCGCCGCGGCCTGGCGCAACTGGTTCGTCGTCCGGGGCAATTCGCCATCCGCCAGGCGGGGCGAGACGGGGAGCGCCGTCTCCAGGTTGGCCAGCTTCACGAGGTCGTCCTTGCGGCCTTCAATCTTCGCGGCAAAGGATTCCAAAAACGCGGCAATCTTATCCCCAGAGAGCGTCCTCATTTCCGCAGCAGCTTCTTTCGCCGCGGCAAGAGCAGCTTCGCAGTCCGCCCAAGTCGAAACCGGATACTCCTCCGGCAACGGCTCCTTGGTGGCGGGGTTCTCGGCGCGGAAGGTGGAGGAGGCATTGGCGGAACGCCAGGAGCCGTTGATGAGAATGGGCTGAGTGGGCATGGAACCAAGAAGGGGTCGGGAGGAGTTTTCGCGGGTAGTAATGCAACGCAAATCAAGGATCGTGGGCCGCGAAAACCCCTCCCGACCCCGTTCGTTCGGCTATCCCTGCACAATCGGATTCACCAGCGTCCCAATCCCGTCGATGCTGATTTCGACTTCGTCGTTGGGCTGGAGAGTGAAGCTGCTGTCGGGGACGATGCCGGTGCCGGTGAGGAGGAACGCGCCGCGGGGGAAGGAGTTGTCCCGCCCCAGCCAGCCGATGAGGTTCTCGTAGGTGCGGGCCATCTGGTCGATGCCGGACTTGGCGCGGAATTCTTCCTTGCCGCGGCGGCGGATGACGAGGTGAATTTCGGTCGCCTCGCGGGCCGGCATGCCGACCGGCAGCGTGATCCACGGACCCAGGCCGCAGCACTGGTTGTAGCACTTGGCCTGCGGCAGATAGAGCGGGTTGTCCCCTTCAATATCGCGGCTGCTCATGTCGTTGCCGATGGTGAAGCCGACGAGTTGCAGCTTGGAGTTGAGGACGAGCGTCATTTCCGGCTCGGGGACGTTCCACTCGCTGTCCTTGCGGATGCGGAGGGGCTGGCCGTGGCCGGAAACACGATGCGGCGACGCCTTGAAGAACAGTTCCGGCCGGGGGGAGGCATAGACCCGGTCGTAGCACGAAGCGGCTGTTTCCGATTCTTCCATTCGGGCAGTGCGGCTCCGTTTGTAAGTGACGCCGGCAGCCCAAACTTCCTGGTGATCGATGGGGGGGAGCAGGTTGACGTGATTGAGCGGGATCGTGACGCCGACCTCGGTCAGAAAATCAGCCGTCTCATAGGCATTCTCGGACTCCAAGATTTCAAACAGGCTGCGGTACTGCCCCTTGGAGAGATCCAGGGGAAGCAAATTGTCATCTTCAATCCGCCCCACGCCAGTCTGGC
>JBJXFF010000007.1:0-13072 GCA_046153945.1 Pirellulaceae bacterium | reverse complement strand
CTGCCGGTGGGACGTGATATCTGCGCGAGCAGCGCGGTGACGTTCATTCCAATGACGCTGCATGAGCCGTCATTTCAGCAAGAGCTGACGTGCGCGACGGGCGCAACCCATGCTTAGCCGCCGCGTCCACGCGGCGCGGATTTTCGGCGCTCGCAGCGCTCAAGTCCATTCCCCGCGTGGACGCGGGGGCTAAGCAATCTCCAACCAGGTTCATCATTTCCGGACGCATAGCAGGAAGGCAGGACAGCAGTGAAAGTTCGCGTAGAAAAGAAAATTGGCAACGGCGTGCTCTCGTTTGAAACGGGGCTCCTCGCCAAGCAGGCCGGAGCGGCTGTGCTGGCTCAGTATGGCGAGACCGTGGTCCTCAATGCGGCCACCACCGGCCCAGGGCGGCCGGGGCTCGACTTCTTCCCCCTCACCTGCGACTACCGCGAGCGGACAGCCGCCGCCGGCAAGTTCCCGGGCGGGTTCATCAAGCGGGAAGGGCGGCCGACCACCAAGGAAACGCTCACGTCGCGGCTCTGCGACCGGCCGATTCGCCCGTTGTTCCCCAAGGGGTTCCGGGATGAGGTGCAGTGCCAGTGCATCGTGCTGGCCAGCGACAAGCAGAACGACGCCGACGTCGTTGCCATGAACGGCATCGCCGCGGCTCTGTTCATTTCGCCCATGCCGTTCAAGGGGCCGATTGCCTCGGTCCGGGTTGGCCGCGTGAACGGGCAGTTCATCGCCTTCCCCACCGCGGAAGACCTGGAGACCAGCGACCTGGATTTGATCATCTCCGGCAGCGAACTTTCGGTCGCCATGATCGAAGGTTTTGCTCGCGAGATGAGCGAAGCCGACATGTTCCAGGCGATTCTGTTCGGGCACGATGTGATTCGAGATGTCTGCGCGTTGCAGCGGGAACTCGCCGCCAAGGTGGGCACCGTCAAGCCCGCTTACATCCCACCGCCGGATGACGGCTTGGAAGCTCGCGTCCGCGGGGGCTATTACGAGGCTCTCAAGACCGCCAAGCAGACCGAAGGGAAGCACAACCGTGCCGAAGCGGTTAAAGCCATCAAGACGAAAGCCTTGGCGGATGTCATTCCCGATCCGAAGGCGACGGGCGCGATTGAAGCAGCTCGCTTCTCCACCGTTTGGCACGACTTGGAAGAGCAAGTCGTCCGCGATCTGATCATCGCCGGCAAACGCCCCGATGGCCGCGACAATAAGACCCTCCGCAACATCGAGTGCATGGTCGACGTCCTGCCGCGTGTCCACGGCTCCGCCGTGTTCCAGCGGGGGGAGACCCAGGCCCTCATCACCATCGTCCTCGGCACCAGCCGCGACGAGCAGCGGGTGGACGGCCTGGGAGAAGAGTACAGCAAGAAGTTCATGCTGGACTACAACTTCCCCTCGTTCTCGGTGGGCGAAGTCCGCCCGATCCGCGGCCCCGGCCGTCGGGAAATTGGCCACGGTGCCTTGGCCGAGCGGAGCGTCAATCCGGTCATGCCGGCTCCGGAAGAGTTCCCCTACACGGTCCGCGTCATCTCCGACATTCTGGAATCCAACGGCAGCTCGTCGATGGCCTCCGTCTGCGGTGCGACTCTTGGCCTGATGGCGGCTGGTGTGCCGATTAGCAACCCGGTCGCGGGCATCTCGGTCGGCCTGGTTCAGGAATCCGAGAGCAAGTGGGTGCTCCTCACCGACATCATCGGCGACGAGGACCATTACGGCGATATGGATTTCAAGATTGCCGGCACGCAAAACGGCATCACGGGCATTCAGCTCGACCTGAAGATCGAAGGGATTTCCCCCGACATCATCAAGGCGACCTTTGAACAGTCACGCGACGCCCGCATTCAGATTTTGCGGAAGATGCTGACCTGCATTCAGAAGCCCAAGGACGAAATTTCGCAGTATGCCCCGCGGTTGCTGCGGACCAACATCGACCCCGAGAAGATCGGCCTGCTCATCGGCCCCGGCGGCAAAACCATCCGGGCGATTCAGGAATCGACCGGCTGCGTGCTGGAAGTCGAGGACAGCGGCGTCGTGACCATCGCCAGCACCAACCGCGAATGGGCGGAGGCGGCTTTGGCGCAGATCGAAGCTCTCACCGCGACCGTGCAGATCGGCAAGATCTACACCGGCCGCGTCAGCAGCGTGAAAGACTTTGGCGCGTTCGTCGAAATCCTTCCTGGCCGCGACGGCCTGGTTCACGTCAGCGAGCTTTCGGGCGGCTATGTGAACTCGGTCGCGGATGTGGTTCGGGTCGGCGATGAGATGAAGGTCATTGTCATCGACGTCGATGAGCACGACCGCGTCAAACTCAGCCGTCGGCGGGCTCACGAAGAACTCGGCCTCCCCGATGAAATGGCCTCCCTGGGCGGCGGCGGCGGAGAAGGTGGCGAAGGTGGCGGCGATCGTCCCCCGCGCCGTGAAGGTGAATATCGCGGCGGCGGCGACCGAGGCGGAGGAGGTCGCGGCGGTGACCGTGGCGGCCGAGGCGGAGGCGGCGGTGGCCGTGGTGGCGACCGCGGCGGCCGAGGCGGCGGAGGCGGACGTCGGTAACTCCTGGCGAGCGGGGGGCGTCAGCCCCCTGATACTTCCGCCAGCGGATTGATCCTAATTGACTCAGACGCCCGGCGAACAACCTTCGCCGGGCGTTTTCCATTTTCGCTCCGGCGGATAACGTTTCGATTAAAATAGCCTTATGACCAGCGACGAGCCGCTTGCCAACGACCCGCCGGAATCCCTCCGCGCCCAGTACGAAGAACTGGCGGCGCTGACCGGCTCGCTCGCGCATGAGATCAAGAATCCGCTCTCGGTCATCCGCATGAACATGGAGCTGCTGGCCGAGGACTTTGCCGACTCGGAGACTCCCCGCGAGCGCCGGGCTCTCTCCAAAATCGACATGGTGACGCGGCAGTGCACCCGGCTGGAGAATCTGCTCAATGACTTTTTGCACTTCAACAAGGTCCGCAAGCTGCAGCTGCATAGCGGCAGCCTGAACGAACAGATCGAGCGAGTGCTGGAACTGTTTACGCCGCAGGCCAAGGAAAACGGCGTGGAGATTGTTCGTTACCTCGACCACGACCTGCCGAGCATCCTGCTCAACGCCGAGACTCTGCAAGCCGCCCTCGTCAATCTGGTGAAGAACGCCCTGGAAGCGATGCCCAGCGGTGGCCAACTCATTGCCCGCACGCGTCTGACCCGCAATGGGGTGGCCCTGGACCTCCTCGATACCGGGACCGGCATGGACGAGCGGACGGCCATGAAGATGTTTGAGCCCTTCTACTCCACCAAGTCCGGCGGTTCTGGGCTGGGCCTCCCCACCGCCCGCAAGATCATCGAGGCCCACGGCGGCCGCATCGGTGTCCACAGCGAAGTCGGCCGGGGGACTCAGTTCACGCTAGAGTTCCCCACCCCGCCGCGGATTGGTGATGAATCCGAACACGACCCCGAACCCTGGACGGAATAGATTGTGTCCTCCTCGGTTGCTTCAACTCTCGAAACGACTGCCCACCGCGAAGCGGCTCTGCTGGCGTCCTACGCCATGTTCAGCCGCGACACTCGCGGGCGAAAACACCCGGAGGCAGAGCATCCGTATCGCGGGCCGTATCAGCGGGATCGGGACCGCATCCTGCACAGTCACGCTTTCCGCCGGCTGGCGGGGAAGATGCAGGTCTTTACCGGCGACATGGGAGACTACCACCGCACTCGGCTGACCCATACGCATGAGGTTGCCTCCATTGCACGCACGCTCGGACGAGCACTGCGGCTGAACGAAGATTTGATCGAAGCCCTGGCTTTGTTTCACGACATCGGCCACCCGCCCTATGGACACGCCGGCGAAGATGCCTTGAATGACTGCCTGAAGGGCCATGGTGGTTTCTCGCACAATCGCAACGCTCTCGTCATCGCCGAGGAACTCGAAATCCGTTACCCCGGCTTCGCGGGATTGAACCTGAGCTACGAAGTTCTGGAAGGACAGCGAACCCGGGCGGACAAGACGCAGTCCTACGGCCCGGCGACGGAAACCTCTCCCGGCCCACTCCTCGAGGTTCAAGCCGTCGAAGCAGCCGACAGCATGACCTATGACGCCCACGATTCCGATGATGCCGTAAAGCTTGGACTGGTCACAATGGACGAGTTGAAAGAGACGGTGCTCGTCCGCGAAGCGGTGGCGGTTGTCCGGAGCGAGTTCGTCAACTTGTCCGACGACTTGCTGAGAAAGTCTGTTGTCCACACTCTCATCGACCGGCAAGTTTCCGGCGTGTTGCACCACACCGCTGGCTTTCTGGCGACAGTTGGCGACATATGCACTCAAGCTGCAAGGCAACTGGACTTTCGCATCGGCCCGCCGCCGGAACTGGCGGAGCAGAAGCGAGAACTCGAGCGATTTCTCTATGACCGGGTTTACCGCCATCCGCGGCTTGTGTCAGTGAGAACTCTGGCCCAGCAACGACTGAGAGCCATGTACGACGGCTACCTCCGCCACCCCGAACTACTGCCGCCCCACTTTCAGAAGCGAGTGCCGCACGTTGGCTTGGAACGAACGGCGGCAGAGTATCTGGCGGGGATGACGGATCGGTTTTGCGAGGGGCTGTATCAGAAGCACTTTGCGAGCTAAACGCCGAGCCCTCACATTTCTTCACTCGCCCGCGTGAAAAGATCGGCGACGGCGAGCCGCTCACTCCAATGTTGGACGTAGTCTCGATCCAGCGCAGCGCCCTGTGTGCGCAGGATGCCCAGAATATCGTTCCACTGGCGATCCGAGACTTCATTTCCCAGGCGATACCGTTCGAGCTTGTGAAGGACGTTATCTTCCGGACTGAGCACTAGAAACGTCGCAGCCGACCCAGATGCACCGATGGGTTTGGCCCGCGCCAGCACTTGTTGGTCGAAATCGCGCTGCTGTTGCACGAACAAGTCGAGCTTGAAGCTGCTCGCCAGACGAACGATGTTGAAGGACCGCCGTTTGGAATTCGCTTCGCGAATCGCGGGGAGGCTGGCATAGTACTCTTCCCCGAGCCGCTGCACGAATGCTTCTTCCTTGCCCAGAAACGGCTCGACGCATAAATCGGCGTCGTTGGTAAAACGGGGCACGCCATGCACCGAACTGGCCAAGGAACCACCGACCGCGAAGCGGATGGAGAGTGCGTCCAGAACCAAGGCAATGCGGCGTACTTCGTCCCAAGCATCCAGTGGCTCGTTCATGGGCGTCACTCCGTTTAGAGACAACGCGAGATCGCGTGGCAAGGTGACCTTTCGCCAATGGATCGCCAATTGCGCGGCGCTGGCACCGGGATGACGATACTCAAAGCCGCTGCTCGACAGTTTTTGAGCCGTCTATTGCAGCCCGATGACGATTTGCATCTTCTTCGCCGCCGGCATGGCGGCATAGAGTTCATTCAGCACCTGTTGCGCTTCGGGCGACGTATCACTCAGTCCTACAGGCATGACTCTCAATACCTCCTTGCTACCCCTTCATCATCACGCCATCCAGATTCAACATCACATTGGCAACTACGGTCCACGCTGCCAACTCCGCCTCGCTCAATCCTTCCGGCGCCGGGCCAATTGGATCAGTGGCAAGCTTCTTGGCGGCTGCGGCGTCGGACTGAAAATGGGCCAGTTCGCTCTGATAGAGAGCGAGAAGCGATTCGACCTGCGCCGGATTCGGCGGGCGGACGAGGCAAAGTTTCAACGTGAACGCAGCCCGTTCCTGAGGTGTCGCCCCTCCCTCCTTCATGATCCGCCGAGCGAGAGCTTGCGAGGCTTCCACAAAGGCTGGGTCGTTCATCGTCACGAACGCTTGCAGCGGCGTGTTCGTCCGGATGCGGCGGAGCGAACAAGTCTCGCGGCTAGGGGCGTCGAACGTGGCCATGGAGGGATAAGGGACCGTCCGCCGCCAGAAGGTGTAGAGTCCGCGGCGGTAGCGGTCCTCACCCTTGCTGGTCTGCCATGTTCGCTCACCATTGAATGCCGCCTGCCAGAGTCCATCCGGCTGCGGCGGATAAACGCTCGGTCCGTGCATCTTGCGACTGAGGAGGCCTGAAAGTGAAAGCGCCTGGTCGCGGACCATTTCGGCTTCCAAGCGGAAACGTGGGCCGCGACTGAGGAGGCGGTTGCGCGGGTCCTTGGAAAGTGCTTCGGGAGTGACCTTCGACGACTGCTGGTAGGTCTGCGACATCACAATGCTCTTGAGCAGGGCCTTCATGTCCCACTTCAGGTCTTGCTGGAAATGCAGGGCCAGATAGTCGAGCAGTTCCGGGTGGCTCGGCTGCTCCCCTTGAATGCCAAAATCCTCCTCAGTCTCCACGATGCCGCCGCCGAAGAGCTGCGCCCAAAAGCGATTGACCGCCACGCGAGCCGTCAGTGGATTCTCCGAACTGAGGAGCCACTGCGCCACCATCAGCCGGTTCTTGGGCATTTCGGCGGCCAGTTTGTGGAATGCCACCGGCAGTTGCGGTTCGACGGCATCGCCTTTGGCCAGAAAGTTTCCCTTGAGCATGATGTAGCTCGGCCGCCGTTGATTCACAGCCAATTCTTGCATCACTGGCACTGTCGGCATGGTTTTTTCAAAGGCCTCGATTTCGTCGAGTACCAGCTTCATTGTTAGAGATAGAGACTGGTAGTGAGCGGCGAGCTTCGCACGTTGCTCGGGCGTACGCTTGTCGACCGGAGTGTCGATGACGGCCAGAATTCCCTCAGGCAAACTCAAGCGGTTGGCCACATTCTTGTCGCTGGTCACCGAGAGTCGAAACCGGCCGATCAAATGCTGCTCATGCTTGGACTTTTGCTCCAGGGAGAAGTTGAGCAGCATTTCCTTCCCCGCGACTACCGGCGAAGCGGCGACAAAGACGGCCTGATGCTGCTTGTCGAACTGCGGTCCAATCCCCCAGCCCATGTCGTCGCCGGTGGAATTCTTGATCGCGCTCGAAACTGGAAACAAATCCTGGGAATAGTCCGCGATCGCTTGAGTGAACGAGACGGCAACCACGCCTGAAGGCACAAATTCACTGCTTGGTTTTGGCACCTCGGCGGGCGAAGATTGCCAGGCGATGTTGCGAGCGGCATCCAAGGCCAAGATCTTGTATCCTTGGAGCCGTGTTTCCGTACCGCCATCAATCCGGTTCCAAACCACGATTTTGTCCAGCGGTATTTCGGAGCCAAGATCGATTTCCCACCAAGGATTGTTCTCCTGCCTGGTATGGCAGACCGACTTCGAATCGAAATACCTCCCGTCGGTATTTCCATCATTTGCCAGCTTCGCGGGACCTTCGTAGTCCGTGCTGCTCTGAGTCGCTTTGCCCTTCAAGGCAACATTCTCGCTGCCGCTGAATACTTGCACTTCGGCTACATGAAGCATGCGGGCCGCGCCCGGCAATTCCAATCGCACAAATCGAGCAGTCACATTCCGGCCTTGCTTTTGAGCATCCTGCGCCGTCACCGCGAATTTCGTGAGCACAAAACTTCCGCTCGCTGAGCGTCCCGCGGACTTGCCCGGCAAAGAGGCGTCGGGAATCGTCTCCAGTTTGAATGCGGTAATCCCGGTGACAGCCGTCTTCGCACTCACCGTATAGACATCGACTTGTGGCACGGCTCCACTCACCAGCAATGAGCCATCTTCCAACTTCTTAAACGTCGCGCCGGACTGCGCCTTCGCGTCAACCAGTTCCACCAATTGCCACTTCGGCACTGTTCGGAAACCTTCTTCCCATTTTGCCTGTTCGGCAGCGACTTTTGGCGAAGTGACTTCCATTCCCTTCTTCAGTGCAGCAAGCTGCGTCTGGTACTCCTTGAGTTGCTCTTCATACCGAGCATTGGGAGCAGGAATGAACGGAGCGTCATCCCCCTTGTCCGAATCCGCCGTTTGATTGAACAAGGCGTAGAATTGGTAATACTCCTTTTGCGTGATGGGCTCGTACTTGTGGTTGTGGCATTTGGCACATCCCATCGTTAGCCCCATCCAAACATTCATCGTGGTGTCCACGCGATCTTTCACTGCCGCTACGCGAAACTCCTCGTCGTCCGTTCCCCCCTCGGTGTTCGTCATCGTATTCCGGTGGAAAGCGGTTGCCACCTTCTGATCGAGCGTCGCATTCGGCAATAAATCGCCCGCAATCTGCTCCGTCGTGAATTGGTCATACGGCTTGTTGGCGTTGAAGGCGTCGATGATCCAGTCCCGATACCGCCAGATGTTCGGCCGCAGCGGATCGCTTCCATAGCCGCGGCTGTCGGCGTAGCGGGCCTGATCCATCCACATGCGAGCCCATCGCTCGCCATAGGCGGGATCAGCCAGGAACTTGTCCACGAGTTTCTCGAATGCCTTGGGGTCGGCATCCTTGACGAACTCATCGACCTCCTGAGGTGTCGGCGGCAAGCCGCGAAGGTCGAGGCTGACACGGCGGATGAGCGTGTATTTATCCGCCAGCGGCATGGGGGCCAGACCAGCTTGTTCCAGCTTCGCCAGAATGAAGGTGTCGATTGGGCCTTTTGGCCAGTCCTTCTGCTTCACGCCCGGCAGCGGCGAGCGAACCGGTTTCACATAGGCCCAATGTGGGGCGTAGGAAGCTCCTTCTTCAATCCACCGCTTGAATAATTCTTTCTGAGCCTCCGTCAGCGTGATGCCAGTTGCCTTCGGCGGCATCCGCATCTCATCGTCACTGCTTAGTATTCGGCGGACCAGTTCACTTTCTCCAACCTTACCGGCGACGACGGCTACGGAACCAGTTTCCAGCGTCTTCGTCGCTCCCTCCTGCATATCCAGACGCAAGCCTCCCTCCCGATGCTCCTCATCCGGCCCGTGGCAGGCAAAACATTTCTTGGCAAGCATCGGCCGAATTTCTCGGGCAAAGTCAACTTTCGGTTCCGCCGCGAAAGTTGGGACAACAACGCTCACCAATAACGATGCAATCAGGATCTGAGCAAGAACATGCGATCGGAGCCAAGCAAGAACCAAAACACCACTGCGCATCCCATCTTCTTGCCAAACATTTTCTTGCCACATTCCGCTGCCCATGATTCCGCCCTTCATGTTCTTGCTCGTAATCATCAACTTTCGTGTGCCCGTCTATTGTACCATCCGGCCTTACCCATGCGCCTATTTCGCCTCCAAGCTCGCGCAGACAAGTTCCTTGTCGTTCCGGGCAAAGATGCATTTGTTGGCGAAGGACGGATGGCTCCAGCAAACGCCCCCCCGCAGCCGCAACTGGTCCGTCGTTGGCTCCAGCAATTTGGCCCGGCTGATTTCGGTGTAGCCCGTGGGCGCGAGCTGCGCGATGATGAGTTCACCCCGCTCATTGAAGAGCCAGTACTTGTCGCCATTCTTCACGAAATGAATGGTGCTCCAGCGAGCCTTGGGAACCGCGGTAAGATTCTCCCACAGTCGTTTGCCGGTTGCTCCTTCGAGCCCGCGAACCTGGCCGTAGCTATCGACGCCATAGACATGCCCACCTTCAAAGACGGGCGTGCTGATGATGGACTGTAGAGCGTCGGTCTCAATTTCGTTCTGGCCGACAATTTGCCAGACTTTTTCCACGGCCGGTTTGTCCTGAGCCAGCTTCAACATCAGCGAGCCGTCGTAGAACGAAGTGAAGAATATGTGGTCCTTCTCCACAACTGGAGTCGCCACGCCGATGGGCATCTTTTGAACCTTCCATTCATACTGCCAGAGGACTTTTCCGTCCGTGGGAGCCAAACCGGCGACGCTGCTTCCTGTCCAAACCACGATCACCGGCTGGCCGGCTTGTTGAACCAGGATGGGAGTGGTGTATTGAGCCTTGTCGGAGAGGGCAGTCCATTTCTCCTTGCCGGTAATGCGGTCCAGAGCCAGAATGCACTTCCCTTTGCCGCCGATGTGCACCACCACCAGATTGTCAACAATGAAAGGCGAACCGGCGATTCCCCAAATCGGCATTTGTATGTCATAGAGCATCTCCAGATCCTTCTCCCAAAGAACCTTACCGCTTTCCGCATCCAAACAGTGGAAACGCCCCGTAGTGCCGATTGCATACGCCCGGCCATCGTGAATGGTCACGCTCGCCCGCGGCCCGGCAGGATAACTCACCCGGCCGTACTTGGCGGAATACGCATGCGTCCACAGCGGCCTGCCGGTTTGCTCCTCAAAGCAGAGTATCCGCTCCACTTCCTCCGGCTGTGTGAGCCGGTCCATGACATAGACCTTTCCTTTGGCGACGGTCGGACCGCTGTATCCGGAGCCGACAGGAACTCGCCATTTTGGTTCCAATTTCTCCGCCGCGAATTTTTCGACGAGTCCCGTTTCGGCCCAAACGCCGTCCCGAGTAGGACCTCGCCACTGCGGCCAATCTTCGGCAATAACACCGGTCGTTAGAATGGCCAAACTAAAGAACACTAACCTGAAGCGCAAGCGAGGAAGAAAACTTTGGGGACCGTGCAACATCATCGGGAACTCCGTATCATAAAAGGACGAATTCTGCATCCTGACCCATCCCTTCTGTCCTTGCAACCACGCCGGCTAGTGAAGAATCAGCCAGCTTACGCTGGCCGCTCGCCGAGAATCACGGAGCTTCCGCCATGTCCCTCTCCCGCCGCCAATTCGTTCAGACCTCCGCAGCCGCTGCCGCCATCGCCTCCGCTGGTCCACTTCTGGCCGTGGAAGAGAAGAAAGCGGACCTCCCTATCGTCGATTGCCACCAGCACCTTTGGGACCGGAGCAAGTTCACGCTCCCCTGGATCGAAAAGGGAAGCTTGATGGACAAGGACTATGTTGAAGAGGACTATCTCAAGCAGGCGGCCGGGCTCGGTGTGGTCAAGGCGGTCTACATGGAGGTGGACGTGGCTGCCGACCAGAAAACCAAGGAGGCGAACTACGTCATCGACATCTGCAAAAGTGGCAAGTATCCCACCTGTGGCGCGGTCATCGGCGGTCTGCCGGGAGAAGAGGGGTTTGAGAAGTACATCCGGCAGTTCGAAGACTCCCCCTTCGTCAAAGGGGTGCGGCAAGTGGTGCACTCCGAATCCGCAAAGAAAGGAATGTGCCTGGAGAAGACATTCGTCAAGAGCGTGCAATTGCTCGGCGAGCTTGGCAGGAGCTTCGATCTCTGCATGCGGGCCACGGAAATCTCCGACGGGGCCAAACTTTGCGATCTCTGCCCGGACACGCGGTTCATCCTGGACCACTGTGGCAACGGAGACGTGAAGGCTTTCCATGTCCAAAAGAGAATAGAAGGCAAGCCCGACCACGACGCTGAAGCCTGGAAGAAGGACATCGCCGAAATTGCCAAGCGGAAAAACTGCATCTGCAAGATCAGCGGCGTCATCGCCCAACTCCCCAAAGGTTGGGGTGCGGATGCTCTCGCCCCCATCATCAATCACTGCCTGGACTCTTTCGGTCCCGACCGGGTCATCTTCGGCAGCGACTGGCCCGTTTGCCTGATGGGTGCTAGCTACAAAGACTGGGTCGTCGGCCTCAAAGCCATCATCGCTAATCGCCCGTTGGAGCAGCAGAAGAAGTTGCTCCACGATAATGCAATCAAGTTCTATGGCCTGAAGAGTTAACGCAAAGGTACAAAGGCGCGAAGTTGCAAAGTGATAAGAAGGTTCTTTCTCCCAACTCTCCTTCTCTCGGCCTTTCCTTCTTCCCTTTGTACCTTCGCGCCTCCGCGACTTTGCGTTACACGAAACCGATGCCGAAAACCGATTACGTCCGCGAGACCCACCACGAGTTCCTGGAGGCATCCGCTGATGCCCTGGCGAATCCAGGACTGCAAAAGATCCTCGGTCAACTCGGCGATTCGCTTGGGAAGAAGAACCGCGAGGCCTGGGAGCAACTTCCCAATTCTGACCTCGTGCGCGAGAAGGCGAGGACCATCAAGGACGAGACACTGGCGGAACTCGACAAGCATTTGGAGACGCTGGAGAAGAGCGTGCTGGCTCTAGGGGGCAATGTCTATTTTGCCGATGACGGCGACGAAGCTTGCCGGCAGGTCATCGACATCATCCAGGCCAAGGGGGCTAAGAGAGTCGTCAAATCGAAGTCGATGACGACGGAGGAGATCCATCTCAATCCGGCGATGGAAGCCGCCGGCATCGAAACCGTGGAAACCGATCTCGGTGAGTACATCATTCAAATCGCCGGGCATCGCCCCAGCCACATCGTCGGCCCGGCTCTGCATCTGTCGGCGCAAGACGTGGCTGACATTCTCAGCAAGCCCGCCGGCCAGCAGTTGCCGGTGGAGCGGGAAGTGCTGGCCGGATTTGCCCGCAAGCAACTCCGAATGAATTTCGCCCAGGCGGACGTCGGCATCAGTGGCGTCAACTTCGCCATTGCCGAGACTGGCACTATCGTCCTCGTCTCCAACGAAGGGAACGCCCGGCTGACGACGGCTCTTCCCAAGACGCACATCGCCATCATGGGAATGGAGAAAGTCATTCCAAAGCTGGCCGATTTGCCCTACTTCCTCAAAGTTCTGGCCCGCGCAGCTACCGGACAGAAGCTCTCCTGCTATACCTCTCTCATTACCGGCGCGCGGCGGGAAGGGGAGTTGGACGGCGCGGAGGACTTTCACCTAATCATTCTGGACAATGGCCGGAGCAAAATTCTCGGCTCGCCGCTGCGGGAGAGTCTGTTTTGCATCCGCTGCGGGGCGTGCCTCAATGCCTGCCCCATTTATCGCAGCGTCGGCGGGCACGCCTACGGCGGCGTCTACGCTGGCCCCATCGGCGCGGTCCTCACGCCGCTTTACGACGGTCTGGCGGCGAACAAGCACTTGCCGCACGCCAGTAGTCTGTGCGGTGCCTGCCAGGCGGCGTGCCCGGTGAAGATTCAGATTCCCGAGATGCTGATTCAACTCCGCGAACAGATGCACCACGAGCCGGCCCTCAAAAGCCGGCTGGAATCGCTTGCCTACCGCATGTGGGCGATAACCCTTCGCCGCCCCTGGATGTACCGCCTCGGAAGTTGGTTTGCCGCCCGCACTCTCGGCTGGTGGAAGCGGAAGGACCGCTGGCTGAAGCGACTCCCCGGCAAACTGCACGGCTGGACGCAGAAACGCGACTTTCCCGCTCCTGCCGAGAGTCGTTTTCGGGATTGGTGGGATAAGGAAGG
>JBJXFF010000006.1:0-29727 GCA_046153945.1 Pirellulaceae bacterium | reverse complement strand
TGCGGTATTCCATCTTCAAGATGACGGATGTCAACTCCGACCCCATCTTTCAGGCCGCCGGCATTTCGCTGGACCTTTCGATCCCTCAGCTTCGCAAGAGCGCCGGCACCGTCATCCGCCAGCAGGAGGAGATGCGGCAGAACTTTTACGTCAAGAACGACATTCCCATCCATCGCGGCCTGGCCCGTTTTGTGGACCCGCACACGCTGGAAATCGTCGCGGAAAAAGGGGCTTGCGAACGCCTGACCGCCAAATGCTTCGTCATCGCTGTCGGTGCCCGCCCCTATCGGCCGCCGGATGTCGATTTCACCCATCCGCGAGTCTTCGATTCGGACACGATCCTGAATCTAGGTTTTACTCCCAAGTCCATCACCGTCTACGGAGCCGGCGTGGTCGGCTGCGAATACGCCTCGATGTTTCGCAACCTGGGGTGCAAGCTGAATCTTGTGAACACGCGGGAACACCTGCTGGAGTTTCTGGACGACGAAATCAGCGACGCATTGAGCTATCATCTGCGCGAATGTGGAGCCCTCATCCGCCACGGCGAACAGTACGAGCGGATCGAAGGCTGCGAGGACGGCGTAATCCTCCATCTCAAGAGCGGCAAGAAACTCAAGACCGATGTCCTCCTCTGGGCCAATGGCCGCACGGGCAATACGGAGAGTATGGGCCTGGAGCCAATCGGCATAACCCCCGACAGCCGGGGACAAATTGCGGTGGACGATACCTACCGCACACCCGTCCCTCACATTTTTGCCGTCGGCGACGTGATTGGATATCCTTCACTCGCCAGTGCCGCCTACATGCAAGGGCGGGCCGCGGCTTTGCACATCCTGGGGGACGATTGTGCCAAGTTGCTGGCGAAAGATATTCCCACGGGGATTTATACGAGCCCCGAAATCAGTTCCATCGGCAGCAATGAAAAGGAACTGACCGCCGCTGGCGTGCCGTATGAAATCGGCCGCGCTCAGTTTAAAAGCCTGGCCCGCGCCCAAATCACCGACCGCCGGCAGGGAATGCTCAAGATCCTATTCCACCGCGAGACGCTGCAAATCCTCGGCGTCCACTGCTTCGGCGCCAACGCCAGCGAAATCATCCACATCGGCCAGGCCATCATGAACCAGCCGGGTGAAGGAAACTCGCTCCTCTACTTCATCAACACGACCTTCAACTATCCGACGATGGCAGAAGCCTATCGCGTGGCGGCTCTGAATGGGTACAACCGGCTGTTCTAGGGGGTAAAAGGGGTCGGGAGGGGTTTCGCCTAGAAGAAACTCCGCGGCGAAACCCCTCCTGACCCCGTTCGCGTGGATTCCCGCGGCGTTCCGCCTTCCTTCTGCCAGCGGCCGCTGGGGAAATGAAGCGAACCTGATGGCCGCGCCTACGGGGTCGGGAAAGGTTTTCGCGAAGGGCAATTAGCAAGGCCCCGACTCCTTGCCCGCGAAAACCCTTCCCGACCCCTCTTAGCCGCCGCAAGCCTCTTTCTCATACTGCCCGATCTTTTCCACTCGCCTCCCATGCCGGCCACCTTCAAAGGGAGTTTCCAGCCAGGCTTTGACGACGTTTTTCAGCATCGCCATGTGCGGTTTGACGGCCGCAAAATCCTGCGGCAAATCTCCGTTGAGGCACAGGATGTTGGTGTCGTTGTGCTGGCGGCAGATGCGGGCTGTGGCTTCGTCGCCGACGACGGCGGCCCGGACGTGGGGAAACTTGTTGGCGGTTATGGCCATTCCGATCCCGGTGCCGCAAATCAAAATGCCTCGGTCGACGCTGCCGGTGGCGACTTTCTTTGCGGCGATGGCGGCAATGTCCGGATAATCGATCGGCTCGGTGGTGCAAGGCCCTTCGTCGGTCACTTCGTGCCCAAGCTGCCGAGTGCATTCAACCAGAGCCGCCTTAAGCTCGGTTCCACGATGATCGCTGCCGATGGAGATACGCATATTTTTCCTCGTTGTCAGTTCCGGTGGGCACAGATTCGCCGTTCCCCCCTTCGGTTAGTATAAAGGGTGATTCGCGGTTTGGTCATTGGGACTCGGTCACTGGTCATTCGCAGTCATGCTCAAATCCGTCCGCCACATCCTGGAGATGATCCGCTTCAGCCACACGCTGTTCGCGCTCCCCTTTGCGCTCCTCGCGGCTGTGATGGCCTGGACCACGCCGGTCCCGCAGGATGGCGAGCATCTTCGCTTTGCACCTTGGCACCTCGCGGGAATCCTGGTTTGCATGGTGGGAGCCCGCAGCGCGGCGATGGCGTTCAATCGGCTAGTGGACCGCAAGTTCGATGCGGAGAATCCCCGGACGAAGATGCGGCATCTGCCGGCCGGATTGCTGTCGGCTACCGGCGTTCTGCTGTTCACGCTCGCTTCCAGCGGTTTGTTCATCGCGGGAACGCTGCTCTTCCTTCCCAATTGGCTGCCGCTCGTGCTATCGCTTCCCGTGCTGCTGTTTCTGCTCGGGTATAGTTACGCAAAACGGTTCACGTCACTGGCCCACTTTTGGCTCGGCGTGGCCCTGATGCTGGCCCCCGTTTGCGTCTGGATTGCCTTGCGGGAGCAGATTCTGCTCGCTCACCCCGCCGACGTTCTCCCCGCCGTCATTCTGGGGGCGGCCGTGCTGGCCTGGGTCGCCGGGTTCGACATGATTTACGCCTGCCAGGATGCCGACTTTGACCGCGGAGCAAGGCTTCGGAGCATTCCCGCCGCGCTCGGCGTGCTCGGGGCATTGCGGCTGGCGGCGGTTTGCCACCTGGTCACGCTCGGGCTCTTCGCCCTGCTTCCACTCGCCTGTCCGCAGGTCGGATTGGGCTGGATTTACGCGGCTGGAGTGGCGGCGGTCAGCGTGTTGCTCATCTACGAACACGCCCTGGTGAAGCCAAATGACTTGACGCGGGTGAATGTCGCCTTTTTCAATATCAATGTGGTGATTAGCATGGGACTGTTCATCGTCGGCACCATTGACCTGCTGACCTGACGGCCGGCCGCCAAATTTAGCCGCAAGGACGCCGAAATATGAAGCTCTCTCTCCCCCTCGGTGCAGCCGCATTGCTGGTCGCGCTCCTCGGTTGCGGCAGCAACAAGCCGGAGACGGTCCCCGCGAAGACGGAGCCCACCAAGACCACGGAAGGGGGCTCGGCGGCGACCGACTCCAAGGAAACGGGGTCGAAAGAAACAACTTCGAAGGAAACCGGATCCGCCGCGACGACAACCGAGTCGACCGCATCCAAAGAAACCAAGCCCAAGACCCAAGGCCCCAAAGAGCCCCCCAAGCACGTTAGCGACGAGTTCCGCACTCTCGTCGCGCGCGTCGTGGAAAAGAGTCCGCAGGGAGCCTGGCGCATCAATGAAGTGGCGGCCCTCGAGATCGAAAAGCTGGGGGATGTCGCACAAGCGGACCTCATCGCGCTCATGAGCGATCCCAAAGCCGAAGTGCGACGGGGAGCGGCTTATTATCTACTGGCGAATTTCAATCCGGACGACGAGAAACAGGTGGCCGGCTATTCTGCCCTCCTCGAAGATGCCGGGCCGTTCCTTCGCAGCCTCGGTTTGCAGGCCGTTCGCCGAATGGCCAAGCCGGACCAGGCAGCCGCGGTTCCCCGTCTGGCGAAAATGCTGGTCGCCAAACAAGAGCCGAGCCCCGACAACCGGGCCGCTCTCGCCCGCTTGCTCGGGAGCTTCAAGCAAGATGCGGCTCCAGCACTGGGGGCGCTGACATCCGGAGCCAACGAGGACGAAAGCCCGAAGGTCCGCGGCGCGTATCTGGTGGCCATTTCACAAATCGCCTCGGCCAAAGAAGCACTCCCCGCATTCCGCCAGGGACTGAGCGATCAAGACGCCGCCGTCCGGCTCGTGGCCGCCGCCCGCCTGCGGCAGTTGGGGAAAGAGGCGGCACCCGCCGCGGACGAACTGGCTCAAGGCCTGGAAGACGCCGACCCCCGCGTCCGCGAATCAGCCGCCGAGGCCCTCGCCGGGCTCGGCTCCGCCGCCGTCGAGCCGATCTGCCAACACGTCGATTCCAAAACGGCTCACACCCGCCAACTCGCCATCGCCTGCCTCGGCAAACTCGGCCCCGCCGCCAAGTCCGCCCTCCCCCTCGTGGAAAAGCACCTCACGGACTCGGATCCAGAAGTAAAGCAGGTCGCCGAAGCCGTCGCGCGAATTCTGAAAGGGTCTTGAGCAGGTTCCTCTTTTGGGCAGGAATCCGCCATTTTTCGCCTGTTCGACTGGATAAAATAGTCTACACTTATCTGTATGTGTATGCGTCTTTATCCATCCAGGTGGTTTGAGCCATGACGACTGCCACAGAACAAGCTCGGAATGCATTTGGAAAGCGCGGCGGCACGATGAGCACCGGCGAAGCACTCGCGGCGGGCATCCATCCACGAACTCTGTACGCCATGCGAGATACCGGAGACCTCGAGCCTCTGGCGCGCGGTGTTTATCGGCTGGCCGGCCTGCCCCCACTCAGGGAACCAGACCTGGCCACAGTTGCCAAACGCGTGCCTCAAGGAGTCGTTTGTCTGATCTCGGCGCTCGCATTCCATGAACTCACGACCCAAATCCCTCACGTGGTTCATCTGGCCCTGCCGAGGACGGCACGCACCCCCTCGCTCGAATACCCACCCCTGCACGTGTTCCGCTTCTCCGTGCAGGCATTTCCCGTGGGGATCGAGACCCATTCGCTGGATGGCGTGCCGGTCAGAATCTATGGCCCCGAAAAGACCGTGGCTGACTGCTTCAAATTTCGCAACAAGATTGGCCTAGACGTAGCGCTGGAAGCCCTCAAGATCTACTGCAAGCGCCGTCGCCCTAAGTTCCAGAAGGTGCTCGAATTCGCCCGCGTCTGCCGTGTGGAGAAAATCCTGCGGCCTTACCTGGAGGCGAGCATATGACCAAACGGCCGATCAAGAACTTGTCCGCCTCAGTACGTCAGCGGCTCACAAACACTGCGAAGGCCGAGAGCCGGCGCTTCAGCGATGTACTGCAATACTATGCCCTGGAACGTTGGCTGTTTCGGCTTTCCCAGTCGCAATACCGCGAAAACTTCATTCTGAAGGGCGCGCTTCTGTTCGTCGTCTGGAAGACACCAGCCACTCGGCCAACGCGCGACATTGACTTCCTGGGGCGTCTGAACAACGACCCGGAATACATCCGCTCCGTAGTAGCGGATGTGTGCCAGGCACATGTTGACGATGACGGACTGATGTTTGACCCCGCGACCGTCGCAACGGAGCGAATCGCCGAGGATGCCGACTATCAGGGCGTGAGAGCGACGTTCCAGGCGACACTTGGCAACGCGCGAATCCCCATGCAGATTGACATCGGCTTCAGCGACGTGATGACGCCGGGGCCTACCGCCGTTAGCTATCCCACGATTCTAGACTTCCCGGCGGCGAGTCTCCTCGCCTACAACCGCGAAACTGCCATTGCAGAGAAATTCGAGGCGATGGTGAAACTCGGCGAACTTAATAGCCGCATGAAGGATTTCTTCGACGTCGCCACCCTGGCATCCAACTTCGACTTCGAGGGCCAAGAGCTGGCAACCGCGATTCGGGCGACATTCGCCAAGCGCCAAACTCCCATTCAGTCCCAGCCAATCTGCTTTTCCGACCATTTTTTTAGCGATCCCACAAAGGCCGTACAGTGGAAGGCATTTGTTCGGCGCAGCGTGATTGTTTGCGAGTCGGAATTCTCCGAGGTAGTTGAAGACGTCCGCAACTTTCTTCAGCCCGTCGCTTCGAAGCTGGTGATTGACCAGCCATTCAATCAGCACTGGGACCGTGGCGGCACATGGCGATAACAAACTATCTCGAAATGTCCACAGCCCGCATTTGGATCTGCCAGCACGTCGATTCCAAAACGGCTTACACCCGCCAACTCGCCATCGCCTGCCTCGGCAAACTCGGCCCCGCCGCCAAGTCCGCCCTCCCCCTCGTGGAAAAGCACCTCACGGACTCGGATCCGGAAGTGAAGCAGGTCGCCGAAGCCGTCGCGAGAATTCTGAAAGGGTCTTGACTAGAAACGGGCAGGAATGTCCCTGGTCCGCAACATGGCAGTCGATCTTACCCAGCTTTTCAGAACTGTACCTGTCCCCTTTTCCTTCCCCGGCGAATGGCCAAGATCTCAAAACGGGGACGGAATCGCAAACTGGAATCCACCAAACGCTCGTGAGTTCCGGATATTCTGACACCTTTGGCAACACAGCGAAATTTTGGAGCCGCATGTCGTCGGAAGAAGTGGACGCCCTCATCAAGGATCATAAGATGCCCGGAGGAATCCGGTAGGACGACCTGCTATGATGTGAGACAACTCAAGTCTTGTCATTTCATCTCTGAATCTGCGGCGCGGGGCGACCGCCAGTGCCGGCTTGGGGCTTCCCGTTATGCAGCCACAGCACCATCTCTTTCACCCGGGGCCCCCTCTCGCCCCCTATGTGGATCATTTCTGGCTCGTTCAGGACTATCCCATGGCCCGCATCGAGAAGCTGCTGCCCGACGGCGGCCTGGAATTAATTCTCAATCTGGGGGAGCCGCAGTTTCTGCACGAGCTTCGCGATCCGAGCCGTTTTCGGACCTTCCGCGAAAGCTGGATTTCCGGCCAGCGGAGCGCAGCGATTTTGATCGGCTCCCCGCATCTTTCCAATTTGATTGGCGTCCGCTTCAAGTTGTTTGGGGCTTTTCCGATTCTGCATTTGCCGCTCCACGAAATCACGGACCGTGTGATCGATGCGGACACGGTTTGCGGGCCGGCTGTACACCGTCTAAAGGACCGAATTGCAGCAGCGGCGACTCCGGCAGATAAGTTCGCCCTCCTGGAAGCATTCTTGCTAGCTCGATTGAAAGGACCAGTGCGCCACGAGCGACTGATTTCCTGCGCTGTGCAATCGCTCGCAATGGCTGGGGGCGAGGAACGAATCGAACAACTCGCGCTTCGCGCCGGCCTGAGCGGAAAGCAACTTCGCCGGCTGTTCCAATCGATGGTCGGACTGTCCCCAAAAGCATTGTCCCGCGTCTGCCGCTTACAGCGGGTGCTTCAGCGGATCGAGCACGTCGAAGTTCCCCACTGGTCCCGGCTGGCCCAGGAATGCGGCTTCTTCGACCAGGCCCATTTCATCAAGGAATTCAAATCGTTCACCGATCTCACCCCGAGCGAGTACCTCCTCGAGCGCGGCCCGTTTCTGAATTACCTTCCCGCCCAAGAATCTGCAGAATACGACGCGGCCTGATGGGCGATGTCCGTTTTTTACAATCCGCCGTTTTGGGTTTGAGCTAAGATGATCGCCTTAGGATCGCAACCTGCCGCATCTCGCGGTTCCCGCAAGAAACGAGAATTCAGGAGCAACCATGGCTACGCCCGAAGAAATGGCGGAAAGCGTCATTCGGAACCTCAAGGAGAAGACCGGCAAGACGCTCGAAGAATGGCTCAAAGTCGTCAAGAGCAGCCAGCTTGCCAAACATGGCGAGATCGTAAAACATCTCAAGGAGAAGTACGGAATCGGGCACGGCTACGCCAACACGATCGTTCACAAAGCGCTGGCCGGCGATGCTCCCGCGGAGGGAGACTCGCTCGTGGACGCGCAGTATGCCGGATCCAAGGCCGCGCTCCGTCCGATTTACGACGCGCTGATCAGCCAGCTCAAAAAGCTAGGGAAGGATGTGGAAATCTCGCCCAAGAAGGCTTACGTCAGCTTGCGGCGGTCGAAGCAATTTGCCCTGATCCAGCCGTCTACGGCCACGCGGCTCGACGTTGGGATCAATCTCAAAGGCGTTCCAGCTTCCAAACGACTGGAAGATTCCGGCAGCTTTAATTCCATGGTCAGCCACCGCGTCCGCTTGGAAACAGCCGCCGATGTGGATGCGGAGCTGTTGGCGTGGCTGAAAAAGTCGTACGAAGCAGCTTGAGGAACATTGTGAACGCAACCCCGCTTGACTATGCATTGAACCCATCCCTATTTGAGCTGATTACTTCCATGCGAACTTTGTTGCTGCTCGCCATGCTCTGCTTCGCGCTCTCGACGGCACGTAGTGCTGAGCCGCCAGCCTGGAAGCCCGAGTCCGCCGATTTGTTGTTCATGTCCGGGCGGGATGGCAACGGCGAGATTTATCTGCTCACCGGCGGCGAGCGCGAATGGAAAAACCTGACCAACCACAAGTCCAGCGACAACTGGCCCGGTTGGTCGCCCGATGGAAAGCAGATCGTTTTTCAGAGTAACCGCAGCGGCAACCTCGACATTTGGACCATGAATGCCGACGGCTCGAACCAGGTGCAGCTCACGAAGGACTCCCAGCCGGACTATCTGCCGGATTGGTCGCCGGATGGCAAATCGATCCTCTTCACATCGTGGAGGACCGAGAAAGAGGACGAGAAGCGAGCGCCCCACATCTACCTCATGAATGCCGACGGGTCCGGCCAGCGGCGGCTGATCGCGGAGTCGCTCAATACCTCAGCCGGCGCGACTTGGTCCCCCGACGGCAAACGAATCGTGTTCTCCCGGCAGACGGGAAAGGAGGGGGCGGATCTGTTCGTTGCCGGCAGCGACGGCAAGGACGAACAACGGCTCACCAGCGACGAGGCCAAGGATCTCTACAACGGTTCGCCGACTTTTTCCCCCGACGGCAAATCGATCGCGTTCTACTCGGCCAGCAAAACCGCCTCGGCGCTGGAAGTGATGAACGCCGACGGAACGGACCGGCGAACCATCCTTGCGGAAGGTCAAAACTGGTATCCTCGCTGGTCCCCCGACGGCGGCTGGCTGGTCTACACAGCCGAAGCAGGCGACAAAAAGAACATTGACGTCTTTGCCATCGCCTTGACTGCGGGGAGCACGCCGGTATTGCTCGCGGGGGGTGAAAAACGCGAGCAAGAAGCCAGTTGGCGCCCTAAATAGCGGCACTTATCTCCCGACCCCGACGCAATGCCATGTGGTCCGCTGAAACCAAAGATCTTCCCGGAGGCCGCGGTCTGCGGCTGGAGCCTTCCGTTCGCTAATCAACTCGCTGCTGGCGGGCGCACCTTACTTGGCGTTTCGCTGGGAGACGCCGCCGGTCACGGTGGGGACGTTATCGCAGCCGTTTGAGTGTGTGATACTGGATAGCCCGAGTTTGGCTCGCCAGCTGGACCGGGAAGCGCTTGCGGAGCATTCTGAAAACTCGGAAGCTAGTATCGACGCCTTTCCGAATCTCGGACGGGACGCGATCAAGGTCGTGCCGCGCCCGGTCGCCGATTCTTCCGCCTATGGACACCTGGCCGCGTTCGTACGGCTCGCCTCGGACTATCAGCGAGATTAACTCTGGCGGTCGGTTGGGCGAAGCGAAGGCGGCGAGCGTAAACGTCAATCCTGTATGGCTCATCACTGCCGGCGTTGGCGTTTCCTGGCTCTACGTGCGGCTCGATGACCGGCCGAAATACTACGGCTATGGGCCGTATTGCCAATGGGCTTTTTCCTAGAGCCAATTCAAGTAAGCACGTTTTGGTTGACGCCGGCCGCTGCCAGGCCCTAGAATTGCGAGAAGTATTGGGGCATCGCCTGGGAGTGGAGGTCGAACCGTGGGTATAAATATTCGTTCGCGGTTGTGGGGGGCTGTGGCCTGCATCGCTTGTCTTGCGCTGGCCGACGTGGCGACCGCTCAGTATTCCTATACGCAATCTCCCTTCAATTCTTCCAGCCATAGTTTTTACGAGAACATTGGGGTCTCTTGGGCTTTGCAGGGGAAAGGTTGGTTCGCCAACTTCGGGGGACCAGGGCCGGGAAATCCGGCTCCTTTCGGCGGCTTTGATCCCAATGCCCAGGGGAACTTGGGAGTAGGCTTTCGGGGACAAGGTTTCAGCGGACGATTTGGGCTGACCGCGGGACAAGGGAGCGACTCGACGATTACGTCCAGTTCCCCCAGCGTGACGGTTCCCAATGGTGGGATGGGATTCTTCAGCGACGTGCAGCAGCGGCCGTTCGTACTGGGAATCATTCCCATCGTTGGTGAAGGTGTCTCGCCGGTGCGCTGGCGGCTGGAACGAATGGCGGAGCAAGGAAATTCGCCTGGAGTTGGTGGGAGCGATGCTGATCGCCCCAATGACAACGGAGGAGGCTCCTCAACAACAAGCAGCGCAGAAAAAGGGGACCTGAGCGTCTCCGCCATCAAGGCTCAGCACGCTGCGGAAGAGGAAGCCAAAGCAGCCGAGATCTCCGAGTTGCTGCAGAAGGCCCGCGAGTATGAAGCCGCCGGCAAGACGGTGAGCGCCAAGATTCAATATCGCCGAGCCGCCCTCCGCGCGACAGGGGCGCAGCAGCAGGAGATTGCGGCAAAGATCAAGGAGATGGAGAAGAAGTAGATTCAACGTAGCTTGCACACTCCATGTGCAAGCATGTCCGTTCACGGAGTGAGCGGACTACTTTGGCTTCTTTCCAAATTCCCGTGGCCCAAAGACTTTCTCGCGGTAGAGCACCAGCCCGTGCGTGGCGTGAAAGAGGCGGGCACATTCCACGTCGACTGCTTTGGTTTTGCGGAACTGCTCGCAGAGCTTCCAGGCGGCTCGCTTCATCCAGGGTTCTTCGAGCTGCTCTTTGTTCTGGGCCTCGGCCAGGAATTCAAAGACGTGGCCGGCGGAGGCCATCCAGTCAGTGATGTCGGGCGCGGTCGCCGGGCGCTGGAAATAAGCGGAAGAGAGTGAGCCGTCGGCATTCTGGGCGGCTTTGGCCCGCTCAATCTGCTCCTGGATTTTCTCTTCGCACTTCTTCCAAACTCCTTCCACCTTGCCCCCAGCTGCCAGGTGCCGGTTGAAAACGAGGGCGAGGCCGTACATCCGGTGGGTTCCCCCGCAGGCACTGTTATCGACGTTATAGTCCAGTTCGGTATCGACAAGCTGCGGCAGACTCCATTCCTTGCCATCGCTGGCGGTCCATTTGTAGTCGGTGGGATGATAGGCGGTAAGGGCCATGATGGTCCAGCTATATTCGCGATCCATATTCCGCGGAACATCGAGTGCAATTTGCTGGATGTAGTCGGCGATGACGTGCTCCTTCCCTTCGACCATGACTTTCTCGTCGAGTTTCAGGCCGGTGTCCGAAAGATAGCCCATCCATTGGTCGTAGTGGCCTTGGCCGGCGAACGATCCCCCCTCCATGAGTGCCCGGACGCCCCGCGTGCCGGTCTTCTCATCGAGGACATCCGCTTCAACCAGGTTCCAGCCCTTCATCGGACCGCCGCTCAAGGCGTACTCGACAGCGGGAACATCTTTATCGCCGGCGCGAACCAGAAACTTTCGCTTGTAGGCCAAAGCACCGTGAATGATCTGCCAGGCCGCCTGATCCTTAACGTCCAGCCGCCGCTTTTCCAGCGTGAAATCAAGGGCGTCGTCAATCTGCTTGAGCAGTTCGGTATCATCGGGGAGTTTCGCGGGATCCTTGGCTGTTTCAACGGGCTTCCCAGTCCCCGTGCCGCCCGGCTTCGGATTGGTCGAGGTCGGACTGCCGCATCCGCAAAGTGCGAAAGCAACCATGAGAAGAACGAGAAATATTGAAAATCGCAGACTTTGGAACATGGGAGGAAAATTGCTAGGCGAGAGGAGTTGTCGGGACTCAAGTATACCCCGCATGTTGGAAATGCTGGGAATGAGAGGGACTTTCAGGCATCAATTTGAGTCCTTGAACCCGCTGTCGGTGAGACAGATTCTCAATAACCCCTGTAATCGAAAGAATTTAACGCGACGGTGCGCCGCAAAGGTTGAACACATCTACCCTCGTACCTACAATCCAGCCGGAACGATTCTAGCGCCGATGTCCAAGGTCCCCGAGATTCCATGATAGCCCGCAAGCCGATTTTTCCAGGAGTGATCGAAATCAACTTTCAAGCAGGGGAGTTGCTCGGTTGCAACGTCTATCTGGTCTACGACCAGAGTGAATGGATGCTCATTGACATCGGCTTTGAAGAGACCGTGGAGGAGATTGTCGAGTTGGTGCGGCAGATGGACTTTCCGCTCGGGAAGTGCAAGATGCTCATCGGCACCCACGCGGACGTTGACCACACCCAGGGTCTCGCCAAGGCCAAGCTGCTGCTGAAGGCTCCTGTCTATGCCCACAAACTGGCTGTGAAGCCGCTCGAGTCAGGGGACAAGCTGTGGACGTTCGCCGAAATCGAGGCTCAAAACATCCACATGGAGATGCCTCCGGTCAAGATCGACCACACGCTCGAAGAGGGTGACAGAATCAAGATTGGCTCGCGCGAACTGGAAGTCTGGCTGACCCCCGGCCACACTGATAGCCAACTCAGTTTTCGGATGGGGGACATTCTCTTCAGCGGCGACAACATCTATCGCGACGGCTGTGTGGGGGCGATTGATGCTCATCACGGCAGTGATATCCCGGCGTTCATCAAGTCGCTGGAGCGAATTCGGGCCAGCGACGTGAAGTGGCTCTGCCCCAGCCACGGCCCTGTGTTCCGCAAGGACAATGTCCTACTCGATAAGACCATCGCCCGTTTGAACGGCTATTTGCAAATGGCGGATTGGGGAACGTGCGCAACGGAGTGGCCGCTGATGGATCAGTGGGAAGACGAGATTGCCAGTGGCAAGCTCCCGTCTTAACAGCTTATGGATGAAGCTGCTTGAAACGCTCGCGGTTGGCGTCGGCGAAGGCTTTGTCGAAGTACTGGTCAAAGAGGGCTAACGCCGAGATTTCGCCCCGCCAGGCTCGCTTGCCGGCAGCGTCAGCTCCCAGGACCAACGGGCCTTCTTCCCAACTGGCAATGGTACTCTGGAATTCGTCAGTGATGATGACTTGCACTCCATCGACGATGGCGCTCACTTTTCCTTCCTTGCATGCCAAGCTGACATAGTGCGGCATGCCAAGCGAAATCTCACCGAGTTCGAGCACCGTGGGGGATTTGCTCAGTCCGCAGTGGAGATGCACGAACAGGTCTTGGCCTGTTTGAACAAGTTGAAAATTCTCGTTTCCTAGCGGGCCAAGCGTGCACAGCACCGCAGGTTCGGTACTCTGAGTTTTGTCCGACGTGAAGAGAATGTCGCAGGCGAACTCACCCGACTTTTTGATGAACGACAATGCGTCCTTGCCGGATTCCTCCGATCGATAATTACCACCGCTCATCAGTAGCGACTGACTTTTTGACTTCACGGCTTCGCCCACTGCTTCCAGCGGTGTTTCGCGCAAGTTGCCAGTTTCCGGGTTCCTCGCATACTGGGGAGTGTCGAGTCCCTCAAAGATGTAGGCCGCGAAATCGCGATTGACCGGCCACTGGACATCCCGGGGCTGAATATTAGCTGCCGTGGCAATGCCCGATTGATTCGCAGCCAGTTGCAGGATCTTGCTGCCACCATTCCGCTGGAAATCGACGTTCCCCTCGGTCACATCAAGCTGCGTGTTCGTTTCGGCGACGACGATCCGCAATTCAGTCCCGCGAACCGTGGCGGTGGCGTGGGGCGTGGTGAAGATCATGGGGCCGCGAGTCTGCTTGGCCACGCTGGCGACCAATTCCCCGGACTCCAGCCGAACCTGTTTGGCGAGAGTGGAAGTATCCGCGTCCAGTTGAGTTTTGGAATCTCCCAGGAGGCGAACGGTCGTGCCGTCCTTGTATTTCCAGACAATTGTGGAGCCGGGAGCAGCCACGATGGAATCGCCAGTGGAAATAGCCTGGCCAAGGCGAAGGGCTTCGGCTTTGTTCCCCAGCATGCGCACCACTTCGCCGCTCAATTCTGCCACATTCGCCACCGGGCGAGGGGCCGATTCCTGATATCGCCAAACAACGAAACAGAGGAAGGGAACCACAATGAGCGAGATGCCGCCAGCAAATTTCACCCACGGATTGATTCCCGGCGGCCGAACGGACCTCTCAATCTCTGATTCCGCGATAGCTCGCAGGTCAGCCACCTGATCATATTTCTCTTCTTCCCCCTTCTCAAAATCCGTCAGCCGCTGCTGCACCATGATGGTGAAATTCTTGCGGTCGACGGCCAGCTTTTGCCCGAGCAGATCGTCGAGGATGAGTTGCTCCCGCAGTTCGACTGCTTTGGCCGGCATGGCCCGTAGATAGACGATAAGCTGCTCCAGGTCGGCCTCGGCGAGGCCGGCTGGATCTTCGAGGAAACGGTAAATAAGTTCTTGATCGGTCATGTCGGTCTTTACAAACTGTCAGCAGCCAAGGTGCTGCTAATACATTCTTTCAAACTCGCTCGAATCCGGAACAGGGCAACACGAATCGCCTCGGCGGTGGATTTGAGCTTCTCGGCAATTGTCGCGCTCGGTAGTTCCTGCTCATACTTCAAAGCCAGCATTTTGCGGCTCTGCTGGGGCAGCTTTTCATAACAACCGTCCAAGGCGTGCCGCACCGGGCCTTCGCTAAGGGATATTCCTCCCTCCTGCTCCGCCCGCAGGAAAATTTCCACGAGCGCTTCGCGCTGCAATCGGTTGCGGCGCGAAGTGCGGCGGAAATAGTTGAGGCACAGGTTGCGGGCAATCCCCTTCAGCCATTGCTTGGGCGGAACATCCGCCGGCATCCGGTCAAAAAAGCGATAAAGCTCCACGTAGACATCCTGGGCCACGTCGTCGACGTCATGCCTCGGCACTCCCATTCCGGCGATGTATGCCCGGATGTGGGAACTCGTGTCCTGCACAATGTCGTCGTAATCCAGCGGCGCGGAACCGTCCATCATCCTGTTACTCCCGCAAAGTAGTGGCTTTGCCGACTTCCCTTTGTTACAGGGAATTATCGCAATAATGGCGGATTCTTCAGAGGTATCACCCAGCGGAAATTTGCAATTCGACACGTCACCGCCAAGAATCGCAGCAGATTCCCAAGGATCAGCAACTGGAAAATGCGATGCAAGTTGTTGAAGTCACAAGGTTTACGAATGGTGCCCGACTACCCCCGTGGAGAGTTGGGACTTCCTTTAGTTCGCTGATTTTCCACTCCGCATTTTGACACGATTCTAGCGGTTCCTTGACAAAACCACCCGACTCGACTAACTAAGGTCGTTTCCCCTTCAGTGCGCGAGGATGGTTAATGGCGGCGAGCAACGAGAGTTCCGGCGAGTTCGACGACTTCGACGAAGAGGACTTCGACGATGAGTTTGACGACGACTTTGAAGAAGAGTTAGACGACGAGTATGAGCTAGCCGACCTCGAAGAGGTCACGGAAGAGGACCTGGCCGAGGACGAAGAAGCCGACATAGGCTTTGGAGACTTCGTCGACGAAGACGAAGAGGGGGCCGCGGAACCCGCGGTGGCTGAGGATCCGGCCGCGGAAGAAGAAGCTGAGCCGGCACCCAAGAAGAAGGGGAAGGCGAAGGGTAAGGCCAAGTCGGCCGATACCGATGAAGACAAGGACGAATTGGACGACGACGAGTAGCTCTCGTCGCTAGTATCTTTAAAAGTTCCAGTTCACGCCCAGGTTGATACCCTGAATCCAGAATTCCGAGGTCCGGAATTGGAAGGCGGGTAGATTCGGACCCACAACCGGACCGGGGACCTGCGATAGGTTGACGCGGCGGTCGATTTGATCTCCCGACACAACCACGTTCGACATCCAGATTAGGTTGTAGCCGACGTGGAGACTGACTGTCGGGCGGACGTGGTACGCCAGATTCAGCGTCATTTCCGGGATGTAGCAGATCTTGTCTTGCACATGAGTGCCAATGTTGCTGGGCTGCGCCAGCAGGCCGCCGGTGGTAGCCGTTCCAGGACCAGGGGGGAACGAGACATTCCGCGTTCCCGCGATAATCACTTGCTGATGATTGTTGCCGATGCCCAATTTGCCCAATGCGGTCATCGACCAGTTTCCCCTGCCCATCGTCCCTTGCAAGCCGACCATGCCGCCATGGAATTCATTCGTGGCGCGGAATCTATCGAACACATTAATCCGAGCACCAAAAATGAATGAGTTGGGATCGATGACGTTCGTGCTGCTGTTGACCAGCAACTCGTCGTCCATCCGCAGGAATTGATAGCCGCTGATCACGTCCAAACGGCGGAGCCGGGTGCGGTCGAGCATGAGTCGAAAATAGACATCGTTTCCCACGAGACTGTTGGTGTACTGAACTTGCACATCACCAGCGAATTGGCCAGGAAAGCCGACAAGCAGGGCATCTTCGCGGCCAAGCTGCACATTGTAAAAAGGGCGGCCGATGATCGTGCTGCCGTCGGTGACCCGTTCAAAATTGTCGGATGCGCCATCCAGGGCGTAAAACCGCGTCCCAATGCCGGCGTTGTGGGTCCCGTCAAGCCAGAGCCCGAGCGTAAGCCGGCCACCTGGCTGAAGGTCGCGGCCAGAACGTTCATCGCCATACAGCGTGGAATAACCAGGAGTTCCCACAACGCTGGCGTCATTTTGAACGGTGCCCGGCGGGCTGGTACCGACGATTGCAGGCTGATCGCTGCCTTTCATCCACCAGAGGAGCACTTCGGCACTGCCCCAGGTGTCCCAGCAGCGGCGGCAACGAGGTTCGCCGTCCGCTCCATCGGTGCAGCTAGGATCAACTTGTCCGGCGCAGGAAACGCCGTCCACACAGTTCGGGTCGGCAAAGGTGGCGGGAGAGGCGTCCCAGGCCACCTCTGAAGCTGCTCCCAACGGCGCAACTTGTCCATCTTGGGACGGCATCGGCTGTTGTGCCTGTGCGGTCAGGGGGAGGCTGAGCACCACCGCCGCGACAAGTAGGATCGAGTTCGACTTCATGGGCAGAGCTCACTTGCGTGGAAAAATAGCGCCAGTCGCTACCAGTGAATCGACCGGTAGAAACCGAAAAATCAAAACAATCGCTCTAAACCGTAAAGGATTTGCAATCGTCGCGGCTTGCAGGCCTTCGCCTGTTTACCTGACCGCCGCAAATTCTCGAGGACCATCGGCAGAATCTGCCTATCTTCCTCGTTCGTTGTATTTCGGCAGGTGACGGTCGTTCCGTTTAGGGAAAGTGTGAGGGTTGTAGGGGAGATGACATCCAAGTCGCGACAATGTAGGCAAAGTCTGACGGAAACCGCCCCAACTTCTCGCAGATTTCTCCAACTGCCACATACAGAACAGTATTTATCCGTGATAGAGTCCGCACACTTCACACGAAAGAGTGGGAATTCCTGGCCCGAAAAAGCCGTCCAAGCGTAGGATAAGGATGTAAACTTTCGGACCACAACGCTTTACCTACTACAATGCTTTCCCTCACCATGAGCGCTCCCGTACAGGTCAACGGCATCCCAACCGGCTGGAAAGCCGACTTGTTGGCCGTATTGGGGGGACCAATTCAACGCCGCTTGGCCCAATGGGGTCGAGTGGTGCAGCAAATTGCCGCCTTCGAGCCGACGTTGCAGGCCGAAGACAATGCCCAGCTTCGCAAGCGCAGCTTGTCGCTGAAGTACCGGGCCAAAAGCGGTGAGACTCTCAGCACCCTCCTACCCGAGGGTTACGCTCTGGTCCGTGAAGCGGCACGACGTGCGATTGGCTTGCGGCACTTTGACGTCCAGATGATCGGCGGAATTGCCCTGTTCAATGGCTGCATCGCGGAAATGGAAACCGGGGAAGGCAAGACCCTTACCGCTACTCTGCCGCTTTATATTCACGCCCTGTCCGGCAAAGGCTCTCACCTGGCAACGGTCAACGATTACCTGGCCGAGCGCGATGCCGACACCATGCGACCCATTTTTGAGCTCCTGGGGATGACCGTGGGTGTCATTCTCACGCCGCAGAAATCACCCGAACGCCGCGAAGCCTATTCCAGCGATATTACCTATGGAACGGCCAAGGAGTTCGGCTTCGATTTCCTGCGAGATCGCTTGCTGCTCCGGCGCATGGGAGCCCTTCAATCGAGCCTGCTCGGAGAACTCACCGCGACCAAGGCCGACGACGGGGGCGAATTGCCGGTGCAACGGGGCTCGCATTTTTGTCTGGTGGACGAAGCAGACAGCATTCTCATTGACGAGGCCCGAACGCCACTGATTATTGGCTCCCTCGGCGACAAGGCGATTGAAAAGATCGTGACCATGTATCGCTGGGCGGCGGAGATGGTTCCGCGGTTCGAAGAGGATGAGCACTTTGAATATGAACACGACGATAAGAAGGTCGAGTTGACCGGCACTGGTCGGCAATTGGTCCGCACAATCCCCAAGCCGGAAATTCTCGGCACCGCGGGCCTGATTGATCTTTATCAATACATCGAGCGGGCGATCAAGGTAGAGCGAGATTTCTTCCTGGACCGGCAATACGTCGTGAAAGAAGGGGAGATTGTCATCGTCGATGAAAACACGGGCCGACTGGCGGAAGGACGCAAGTGGCGGGACGGAATTCACCAGGCAATCGAAGCCAAGGAGAAAATCGAAGTGACGGTCCCCACCGGCCAGGCCGCTCGAATCACCGTTCAAGACCTCTTCCTGCGTTACAAACATCTGGCCGGCATGACCGGAACGGCCATGACTGCCTCCCGCGAGTTTTTCAAAGTTTACAAAATGCGGGTCATTCCGGTTCCAACGAATCGACCGTGCGTACGCCAGCGGCTGCCGGACAAAGTTTTTGGAACGGAAGACGAGAAGTGGAACGCAATTGCCGCGGAGATTCGGGAGATGTTTCACCAGGGGCGACCGGTCCTTGTCGGTACCCGTTCCATTGACAAATCGCAACACCTGTCGCGTTTGCTCACCACCGCCGGCATTCCCCACCGGGTCCTCAACGCTCACGAAATCGCCGCGGAAGCCGAAATCGTGTCTCGTGCCGGCGAGCAAGGAAAGGTGACTGTCGCGACTAACATGGCCGGCCGCGGGACCGACATCAAGCTCGCCCCCACTGTCGCTGAAGCGGGTGGTTTACATGTGATTTGCACGGAATTGCACGACTCCGCCCGTATCGACCGCCAGTTGATGGGTCGCTGCGCCCGGCAAGGAGATCCAGGCACTGTGCGGCAGTTCATGTCCCTCGACGACGAGGTAATTCGCACCGGATTCGGCCCTGAGAAGGCGAAAGCCATGACGGAACTCGGCAAACGGGGTGGCAACACTCAGCAATACCTGGGGCTGCTCAAACGGTCTCAGCGGAAGGTGGAGCGGCGGCACCTGCGGGACCGTTTTGTTCTGCTCTACCACGAAAAAGAACGCAAGAAGATGCAACAGGAAATGGGACAGGATCCCTACCTAGATACTCCAGATTAAGGATTAGCTGTCCCTTACAAGCACCCTAAGGCACGGACTTTGCATGACGAACCCTGCCCCAACCGGCAGAACTGCCTTTTCGGCCGATATTGATCAGTGATTTTTAACGAAAATACTGGAACTAACGGGGCCGCCATTTACGTCAAAAGCTAAATTGGCCCAGCCCCCGGTTTGTAGATTATCCTCGCGACCTTTCAACCCTTGCATAAATCGACCTATGGCGACTGACCAAACGCAAGTGAGCCAGGACGACCAGATTGAAAAGACCAAGCAGCAGATTCGCGGCCTGGTGGGGGAGATCGCGCAGCTCAGCAAGAGCGATATGGCGCCGGAGGAATACTACGCGGCGTTCTTGCAGCGGGTTATCCAGGCGTTGGCTGCCGTCGGTGGTGCCGTCTGGATTCTCGGGGAAGGAAAGCGTCCCCAACTATCCTACCAGGTTAAGCTCAGTCCGGAACTTTTGGAGAAGGATTCCGAAGAAGGTCAAAAACACTTCCGCTTGCTGGACTACGTCATCGGCAGTGGTCAGCCGGCCCTCATCCCGCCGATGTCCGGCGCTGGCGACGAAAAGATGGGAGGGAACCCCACGCAGCAATTGCTCGTTATCGCCCCGCTTGGACATGATGGTTCTGTCGAAGGGCTGGTGGAGATTTTTCAGCGCCCCGATGCTCAGCCGAACACCCAGCGCGGCTATCTCCGCTTCTTGCTGCAGATGTGTGAATTGGCTGGGGAATGGTTCAAGAATCGCAAGCTCCGCACATTCAGTGACAAGAGCTCCCTTTGGGCCCAGGCCGACCAATTTTCCCGAGCAGTTCACGAAAGCCTGGTGCTTCGCGAGACCTGCTACACAGTCGTAAATGAAGGCCGCCGCTTGATGGGGTGCGATCGGGTGACGGTCGCGATTAAGAAGGGTGCCAAATGCTACGTCGAAGCCGTCAGCGGCCAGGATACGCTCGATAATCGCTCCAATGTCGTCACGCTGCTGGGGACTCTTGCGACTCGGGTTTGTGCTTCCGGTGAGCCCCTTTGGTATCTTGGTTCGACCGATGATTTCCCGCCGCAGATTGAAAATGCGATTGAGGAATACGTCGACCAGTCCTACACCAAATCACTCGCTGTTATTCCCCTTCGCAAGCCGCAATCCTCGGTTCAGGCTCCCGCCAGCGGGCCGCAGACTGAAATTGCCGCTAATAGCGGCGAGATCGTCGGGGCGCTCATCGTGGAGCAGATCGAGAGCGAAATCCCCCGCGAAATCCTGATGCCCCGCCTGGACCTCGTTTACGAACACAGTGCCCGGGCCATCACCAATTCCCTCGATCACAGCAACCTATTTTTGATGCCTATCTGGCGGGCCATCGGCAAGAGTGCCTTCATCGTGCAGGCCCGCACACTCCCCAAAACGCTGACGATTACTGGAGCAGTCCTGCTCTTGCTCATCCTGTCGATTGCCATCCCTTGGAATTTCGACATGTACGCCAAGGGAACCCTGCAGCCGGTAAAGAAGCAGGATGTGTTTGCGCCTGAGGATGCTCGAGTCCTGAAGGTGAATTTTGACAATGGCGATCATGTCCGCGAAGGTGAAGTGCTGGCGGTTCTGGAAAGCGACCAACTTAAACAGCAGCTCAATGAAGCTAGCGGCGATCTCAGCAAAGCCACCAAGCAATTGGATGCCGCTCGCGACCTGCTCAATCGCGCGGAGCGGAGCGATAAGGTCAGCGAGATCGAACGTTCTCGAGCTCAGACTGACTTCGATACACAAAAAGTAGTGGTCAAAAACCTGGCGGAGCGAATCAAGATTCTGCAGGACAGGGAGGCGAAACTCGAAATCAAGGCGCCGATGGCCGGCCGCATCATTACTTGGGACGTGAAGAAGCTGCTGGACAAGCGACCTGTCGGAGTGGGCCAGGTGCTGATGACCTTGGCCGCGGATGACACTGAATACGAAGCGGAGCTTTACATGCCGGAACGGCGGGTGAAGCACGTCGTCGACTATCGCAAGAAGATTCAGTCCAAGGATTCCGGCAAGGAGTTGTCGGTCAGTTACATCCTGATGACCGATCCCGGAATTTCGCATGCCGGCGAAGTGGTCGACATCCACGGCGGCGCGGACCCGAGTGAAGAACATGGCAATATGATTCGCATCCGCGTCAAGCCGCTCGATGCACTCGAAAATCCTCGCCCCGGGGCGACCGTCACCGGTCGCGTCCATTGCGGCCGGGCTCCCCTCCTCTGGTGCAAGCTGCATGAGGCCTGGGAGTTCTGGGATGGATTCTGGTTCGGTCTGTAGCGTTTTATAGGTTCTGCAAAGTTGATCCGGCAAAGTTCCCCCTTGCTCGAAGTTTTGGAGAGATTGCAATGATTCGTCCCCTCCTCACCCGAACGCTCCTCGCGACGGCTGGCATTGCCTGTCTTGGGTTAACGGCTGCTGGCCAGGCCGTACCCGGTCGCAATGCGGCGGAAAACGTGCCGGCCCCTCGTGCTCGGGAAGCGAGCAGCTCGCCGAAGTCGTCATTTCCAAAATCGAAGAATGAAATTGAAATTCTGCATGCCCTGGTGAGTTCCACGGATCCCATCAAGCTCCCCGCGCGAGAAGCGGGAAGCATCATGGATATTGCCGTGAAACGCGGGCACGAAGTCAAAGTCGGCGACATCGTTGGGCAGATCGATGACACCGATGCCGTGACGAAGAAAGAGATTGCCGAACGGGAGCGGGATGGGGCCAAGGCGAAGGCGGATAGCCCCCACGAATTGAAGGCTGCCAAAGAAGGAGAAGCGGTTGCCAAAGAAAATTATGACGCCAACATTTCCTTGAACTCGAATGACCGCAAGGCAGTTTCTCTGTTTGACTTGCGGCGGTCGAAGTTTGAATGGCAAAGGGCCTTGGCCCAAATCGGCGTTGCCGAAACCGAGCAAATCGTCGCTCGCCATACGCAGCATGCCAAGCAGGCACAGATTGTCGCAGCCGAAAATGAAATTCGCCGCCGCAAGCTCACGTCTCCCGTCGATGGGGTGGTGATACAAGTCTTCAAGCATGTCGGCGATTGGGCGCAGCCGGGCGACGCCGTCATGGAAATCGTTAGGATGAATAAGGTGGAAGTCGATGGCTGGGTTCTTTCAGAAGAGGCTTCTCCGGCCGATGTGTTTGGCAAGCCTGTCACCATTTATGTCGATCGCCCTGGTCCCTCGAATAAGGACAAGCCCCACGTGGTCAAGGGGCACATCACGTTCGCCAGCCAGGTGATGCAGGGCTCCGGCAGTAACCGCCAGTTCCGCGTCTCCACCGAAGTGGATAACGAGCAAATTGACGGCTTCTGGGTGATTCAGCCGGGGAGTGAGGCCCGGATGGTGATTGATCTGAATGGCCAGGCCGCCCCCCGTCCGACCCCGCCGGCACTGAAGACCAGCCCAATTGCCAACAAGGTTGAAGCCCTGAAGCCGGCCGTGGAAAACGTTGAGCCAATAAAGGAAGCAGCTCCGACCGTGGACGTCAAACCAGAAGAGGCCCCGGCCGCCGAGCCCCCCGTGGCGGAAATTCCCGCTCCCAAAGCCGCGACCGAGCCCAAGGTCGAAGCCGCTCAGCCGAAAGAAAAGGCTCCTGAACCCAAGGAAGAAAAGCTGGCTCCCAAGCCGGCAGTGCCCAAGGCCAAGCCAGAAGTGACTCGTCCACCCGAAGGTGCTGACGTAGGACACGCTGCCGCCAAGGAAGTCGACGTCTACTCCCCCCGCGCCTACGGCAGCCGGACTGCTCCGAAAGCCGCTCCCAAGACCAGCCCCAAGAACTAACTGACTCCTGATTCCTGTCCCCTGACTCCTCTCCACCATGGCCACCCTTGCCGAAAGTCTCGTCAGCAGCACCAGCAGGCCGCTCCTGCTGCGCATGCGACCCGACCTGTCGTCTCGGCGGCATCGGTATCACGGGCGGACGTTCTGGGTGGTGAAGGAACCGGTTGGCCTGAACTACTTCCGCTTCCACGAGGAAGAGTATGCCATTCTGGGGATGCTCGACGGCCACACCAGCCTGGAAGAGATTAAGGACCAGTTCGAACAGCAATTCGCCCCGCAAAAAATCACTTACCACGACCTGCTGCAATTCGTGGGAATGCTCCACCGCAGCGGCCTCGTGATCAGCGAATCGACTGGGCAAGGTAAACAGCTCGTCAAACGCCGCGACGAAAAGAAGTGGCGTGAGCTGATGGGGAAGCTCTCCAACGTCTTCGCCCTCCGCTTTCGCGGCGTGGACCCCGAGCGGTTCCTCAACTGGCTTTACAAATACACGGGCTGGTTCTTCACCTGGCCGTCTGTTCTTTGTGTTTTAATGTTCGGGCTCTGTGCGCTCGCCCTGGTTGGCGTCAACTTCACCGAATTCCAAACCCGCCTGCCGACGTTTCACGAATTCTTTGGCCCCAAAAACTGGTTCTACCTCGGCATCACGATGGCCACGGTCAAGGTGCTGCACGAGTTCGGACATGGACTTTCGTGCAAACACTTTGGCGGAGAATGTCACGAGCTCGGGGCAATGATGCTCGTCTTCACGCCCGCTTTATATTGCAACGTCTCCGACTCCTGGATGCTCCCCAATAAGTGGCACCGGGCGGCGATCGGAGCCGCGGGAATGTATGTCGAACTGTTCCTGGCATCCTGTGCCACGTTCCTGTGGTGGTTCAGCACTCCTGGCTTGTTTAACCACATCATGCTCTCGGTGATGTTCATCTGCTCGGTCAGCACCGTGGTGTTCAACGGCAATCCGCTGCTCCGGTTCGATGGCTACTACATCCTGATGGACATTCTGGAAATACCCAACCTGCGGCAGAAGTCGACGGAAGTCCTTAAGCGTTATGTCCTGGAATACTGCCTTGGCATCGAGCAGCAGGAGAACCCATTCCTGCCGCAAGGAAATCGCTGGGCATTCGCCGCCTACACCATTGCCGCGGTGATTTATCGCTGGGTCGTGGTGTTCTCCATCATGTTTTTCCTGAACAAGGTCTTCGAGCCTTATGGCCTGAAGATTATCGGCCAGCTCATTGCCATCTCGGGATTGGTGGGGCTCGTGGTGCAGCCCTTGTGGGCCGCGTACAAGTTTTTCAGCACTCCGGGAAGGATGAATAAAGTGAAAAAAGAACGGATGATTGCCAGCGGCCTGGTGGTCGCCGGCCTGCTCGGATTTGTGTTGTTCGTGCCCCTTCCCTTCTCGGTGAAGTGCAATTTCGAAGTGCAGGCTCACGGCGCGGCCCAGGTCTTTGCCAACGTGCAAGGGCAACTGGTCAAGATCGAGAAGAAGGCAGGCGACGTCGTCAAAGCCGGCGATGTCATTATGCAACTCGAAAACAAGCAACTGCGCTACGAATTGGCCGGCATGAAAGGTCAACTCGAAGAGGCCGAGCAGCGGCTCAATTCGCTCCAGCGGGCGCGCTTTAACGATCCCGATCTGATCGATCAGCTGGCCGCTGCCGAAAAGGACCGCGACGCCAAGAGGAAACTGCACGAAGACAAGCAAAAGGAAGTGGACCGGCTGACAATTACCGCCCCTCGCGACGGAAAAATCATTCCGATGCCCCACAAGGTGGATCGCGCGGCCAAGTCCGAGGGACGGCTCTCCACCTGGTCGGGCTCTCCTTTTTCTGACAAGAACTTGAACGCCACCTTCCAACCCACCGACTTGATTTGCGAAGTGGGCGATCCGGAGAATCTCGACGCGGTTCTCGTCATTGATCAGTCCTACATTGATTATGTCCGCGTGGGTCAAGTCGTCCGCATCTTGCTGGAAGCCGATACGCGGCACGCCTACAGCACGAAAGTGGACGAAATCGCCGAAAACGAGATGACATCCCTTCCACCCCAAATGTCCACGAAAGCCGGCGGGCGTATGGAAGCCAAGCAAGACCCCAGCGGCCAGATGCGGCCCCTGACCACGTCGTACCAAGCCCGAGCTCACCTGGGCAACGACACTGGCATCGCCCAAGTCGGCCTGCAAGGCCAGGCCCGCGTTTACACCGGCTGGCAAACGATTCGCGAACGGCTCTACAGGACCTTTACGAAGACATTCCACTTTGATTTATAAATCCGAAATTCGAAGCACGAAATCCGAACGATCAAACGAACTCAGAACTTCAGCATTCCAGGCGGCTTCGGCTGCCACAACCGTGACCTATACTTGTAGGCGGCCCTCGCCGCCTGTCCTATTCACCCGCCGCAAGCCGCGGCACTTTGAGGAGAATTCTCGATGGCTAAGAGTGAGAAGATTGAAGGCGAAGCCCCCGTCGCCGACGTCCCTGCCGCTGCTGCCCCCGTCGCGCAGCAGTCCTTCCAGGTGGATGTTGATGATTCCCACGTCAATGCCGCCTACGGCAACTTCTGCCGCGTGACCGGCTCGCCGGAAGAGCTGATCATCGATTTCGGGCTCAATCCGCAGCCCGTCGGCGTGCCGAAGAACCCGATCCAGGTGACCCAGCGGGTCATCGTCAACTACTACACCGCCAAGCGGCTGCTGCACGCCCTGTCGCTCTCCATCCAGAGGCACGAGTCCGTCTTCGGCGTCCTCGAGACCGACATCCAGAAGCGCCTCAAGCCGCAGAACCGCTAAAATCTCCCTCTCCCTTTGGGAGAGGGCTGGGGTGAGGGTCTTGAACTCTTACCTCTGACGATACCTAAAGCCCGCGACTGCCCTGTGCAACTCGCGGGCTTTCGCTTTCGCGAGTTAGTAAAGCCGCTGGGCATAGGACTCCTCAATGGCCTCCTGGAGCGACTCCACGGTGTGACCCGCAATCTGTGTCTGGTCCATCAAGATCTTCGCGAAGCTCGGCAGCGAGGATTTGCGGGGGATCCCGTGCCAAAGCTGCGACCGGATGAGGGCCTTGGCACATTGCAGGAAGCACTCCTCGACCTCGACCCCAATCCCGATTGTCGGCTGTTTTTCTTGCGCCGTCAAAGAAGCCAGCACTTCGTCGTCGCGAGTGACGCAGGCCCGGCCGTTGACACGGAGCGTCTCTCCCAAGCCCGGCACCAGGAACAAGAGGCCGATGCGGCCGGTTTCAATAATGTTCCGCAGGCTGTCGGCGCGGCGATTGCCAGCCCGCTCGGGAATGACCAGCGTCTTGGGATCCAGGACTTTTGCCAGGCTCCCGGCGCATCGCCGCGCGGAGAGACATCGCAGCTCCCATCAAGGCCCACGGTCCCGATCACGAGGAATGGCGACTCGCCAATGAACTGGGTCATGTGCTCATCCAGTTCGGAGCTGTTTTTTGACCGCCAATTCGCTGGGGACGCCGATCAAATCGGCAAGTTCGGCGGCGCTAGTGACGAGTTTTTGAAACTTCAGGCTGTGGTTCATTTGGTTGTCAACTCCTCCAGGACAAAGTTCTCCAGCCAGGCCGGACCTTTTTCCACCCGCAGCCGGAACTCGTTCTCAGGCTGCTGGTGATAGAGAGGCAACGAGCCGATGTCAACGCCGTCGACGCTCGCGATCCACCCGCCGGGCTGACGCTCCAGCTTCACGCTGTGGACATCGTCCACCGGCTTGGCGAATGGCCGCGGCACGCGAGTTGTTCTGCTGGGCACCAGCGGCGCGTGGTCGCCTTTGCAGTAGCCCAGCACACTTCCCGCGCGCGTCATGCGCAGGACATACTGGTGCGCATGACTGCTCTCCAGGTCAAAGTGGACTTCCACGGCTTCCGCCTTTTGAAAGGAGAAACCGAACTCGATTTGATAGTACTTCGGTGGTTCAGCAGATCCAGAGAGTGCGGGTAGCTTGCGAGCCATTACTCCCTCGGAGCCGATCACCACTCTTCCCCCTTCGTCGTCCTTGCCGGGAAGCCAGGTTCCGCTGCGATTCTGCCAGCCGCGCAAATTTTCGCCGTTGAAGAGAGCCACGGTCTTTCCCGAGGTCACGAGATTTCGGGCAACGCGAAGAGGGGGCCTTGTAAAAAAGTTGGCAACCGCGAGCAGAATCAGGACCAGCCCGGCAGCACCTGCACCCACGAGGAGCAGCCACCCCGGTAACTTTCTGGGAATATGCATTGGCGGCGTTGAGGTGGGCTTCTCGGGTGAGCGAGTCTCATTTTGCTCAATTCCAGGGAGCGGCATCGTCGCCGTCTCCCCCATATAGATCGATGCATCGCTCCTACCCAGCGTGTCAATCTTTCTCAGCAACTCTTCGTAACTCGCGGGCCGCTGCCGCGGATCACGGCGAAGCATTTGGGCGACGAGTGCGGAAGAAGCCTCGCTGACCTGGGAATTGAATGTGCGGACCGGCTCAATTTCCCCCGTCAGTTTCAGGGACATGATTTGTGACATCGTCTTGCCCGCTAGCGGCGGCTGGCCCGCGAGCATTTGCCAGGCGGTCGCGCCGAGAGCGTAAATGTCGGTCCGCAGGTCCACCGCCCCGCCGTCGAGTTGCTCGGGAGCCATGTAATGCGGACTCCCCATCGTCGTACTGGCCATCGTCAACCGCGTCCGCTCCAATCCACCGTCCTCCGCGGCCAAAAATGCCAGGCCGAAATCGGCAATTTTGATCAGGGGCATCCCTGGCGGCAGCGGAAATCCCTCCGGCGGCTGGACAAGGAGCAGGTTGGCCGGCTTGATATCACGATGCACGACTCCACCCTTGGCCGCGTGTGCCAGCCCCGCAGCCGCCTGACGTATGAGGCCCCAGGCGAGAACTTCATCTAGCGGCCCGACCCGCTTGGCCAGCTTTTCGACATCCTCGCCTTCCACCAACTCCATCGCAAAGAACAGCCGCCCTTCGTGCCGGCCGAAGTCGTAGGCCGCGATGATGTGCGGATGCATGAGCCGCGCGACGGCCTGTGCTTCCTGCTCGAACCGCTGGACAGCCGATGGGTCCGCGAGTTGGCTGACGAGCACCGTTTTGAGAGCCACGACCCGGTCCAGGCTCTTCTGCCGAGCCCGATAGACGACCCCCATTCCCCCTTTGCCAAGCAGTCCCAAAATCTCGTAACCCGGCACTGCTGCTCCCGGCCGCAGCAGAGTCTCAATGATGTCCACCTGTGATGGGCTCAGTAAGCCTTGCCGCAAGGCCAGGTGGGCAGGAAGAATCTGCTGAGTGTCGGCCTCCACCGCCAGCCTGGCCGCTGCTTCCGTGGTGAGCATGGACAGCTCGCTGGCGATTGTGAAAAAAGTCCGCCGCGTCTCCTGCCCGGAAGGCATGTCGGCAGTCTCTGGCAAGGCCGGCTGGGAAGTAGTCGATTTGGACGGAGCGTTGTTCACGGCCAGTATTCTAATCGGGCCTGAGGTAGTCGCCAGTTCGCATCCATGATTAAACTGGAAGGCGAGATGACCACGAAGACACCCAGACACCAAGAAGACAAGGCAGGGAAGAATTCCCTGCTGCCGTTTCGTGTCTTGGTGTCTTCGTGGTTACTAACGCTTTCCGCCTCTTGCCTGCTATTCTCTGCAACCATCATCCTAGAAGCCAAGGAGAAGCCTACGCTTCCTCCCGCCGCAACAAGGACCGTGGATTACGCCAAGGACGTGCAGCCGCTCCTCTCCCAGCATTGCTACAAATGTCACGGCCCCGACAAGCAGGAAAGCAGCTTTCGGCTGGATCAAAAAGGGGCGGCGCTCCGCGGCGGCGATTGGGGAGATAAGCCGTTGGTGGCGGGGAAGAGCGCAGAGAGCCCGCTCATCAAGGCTGTCGCGGGGCTCCTGCCGGATTTGAAGATGCCGCCGGAAGGGGAGCGGCTGACGGCGGAAGAAATTGGCGTTCTACGGGCCTGGGTCGATCAGGGACTATCCTGGCCCGATGCCGGTGGAACGGGCGAGAAGCTCACCACTGATCACTGGTCCTTCCAACCCGTGAAAGTCGTCCTGCCGAAGTTGGCTGCCGATGCCCGGGCGAACAACCTCGTCGATGGCTACCTGCTCGACAAGCTCGGTGAGAGCGGCCTCGATTTCTCGCCTCTCGCGGATCGCGTTTCGTTAATCCGCCGCGTCTATTTTGATCTCATGGGCCTGCCCCCGACCCCTGATGAAGTGGCAGGCTTCGTTGCCGACCAACAACCCGACGCCTACGACCGGCTTATCGACCGGTTGCTGGCGAGTCCGCGGCACGGCGAGCGCTGGGCGCGGCACTGGCTCGATGTGGTCCGCTTCGCGGAAACCAACGGTTTTGAAACCAATACTCCCCGAAACGAAGCGTATCACTATCGCGACTACGTCATTCGAGCCCTCAATGCCGACAAGCCCTACGACCGGTTCGTCTTTGAACAACTCGCCGGCGATAGCGTGGGGGAGGATGCAGCAACCGGGTATCTCGTCGCAGGGCCGATGGACCAGGTGAAGAGTCCGGATCCCAATCTGACGATGATGCAACGCCAGGACGAATTAGCGGACGTAGTCAGCGTCACCGGCATGACCTTCCTCGGACTGACCACCGGCTGTGCCCGCTGCCACAACCACAAGTTCGATCCGATCACCCAGCAGGACTATTACTCACTGCAAGCCGTCTTCGCGGGAGTGCAACATGGCACACGGCCGCTGAGCACACCTTCCGACAAGAGCCGCGAGATTGAAATTGCCTCGGTCCAGAAACGCCTTTTGGAAGTCGAGGGCCAGTTACGCTCCTTGGAACAGTCCTACGAGCCGCTGGCG